>NZ_PPQZ01000097.1 GCF_002902525.1 Mammaliicoccus stepanovicii | reverse complement strand
CTGAGCCAGGATCAAACTCTCCATAATAGAAGTAAGCTTGATTAGCTCATCTTTTGATTGGTTAAGCCAATCACTCTTTGAAGTACTATTAGTACTTCAAAATTATTGGAATTAACGTTGACATATTGTCATTCAGTTTTCAATGTTCATTATCTAATTTAATAAATGGTGGAGACTAGCGGGATCGAACCGCTGACCTCCTGCGTGCAAAGCAGGCGCTCTCCCATCTGAGCTAAGCCCCCATACGTATTAATAGAAGTCGGGAAGACAGGATTCGAACCTGCGACCCCTTGGTCCCAAACCAAGTGCTCTACCAAGCTGAGCTACTTCCCGTTATTTAAAATGGCGCGCCCGAGAGGAGTCGAACCCCTAGCCTCTTGATCCGTAGTCAAACGCTCTATCCAATTGAGCTACGGGCGCTAAAAAATGGTGCCGAGGACCGGAATCGAACCGGTACGGTAATCACTTACCGCAGGATTTTAAGTCCTGTGCGTCTGCCAGTTCCGCCACCCCGGCAAGAAAAAAATAATAATGGAGCGGAAGACGGGATTCGAACCCGCGACCCCAACCTTGGCAAGGTTGTATTCTACCGCTGAACTACTTCCGCTAAATAATTATTTTTATAATTTATAAATAATGGTGAGCCATAGAGGATTCGAACCTCTGACCCTCTGATTAAAAGTCAGATGCTCTACCAACTGAGCTAATGGCTCTAAATAATGGTGCCGGCCAGAGGACTTGAACCCCCAACCTACTGATTACAAGTCAGTTGCTCTACCAGTTGAGCTAGGCCGGCAAAAAAATGGTGGAGAATGACGGGTTCGAACCGCCGACCCTCTGCTTGTAAGGCAGATGCTCTCCCAGCTGAGCTAATTCTCCATTAACAATACTGCCCGGCAACGTCCTACTCTCGCGGAACGTAAGTCCAACTACCATCGGCGCTAAAGAGCTTAACTTCTGTGTTCGGCATGGGAACAGGTGTGACC
>NZ_PPQZ01000096.1 GCF_002902525.1 Mammaliicoccus stepanovicii | reverse complement strand
GATAAAGATGGGCATAAGATTGGTGAAGGCGAAGCTGATGATCAAGGTCACGCTACAATTACACCAACACAACCTTTACCGGAAGGTAATGTCACAGCGAAAGCAACAGATAAGGCGGAACATCCTAATACTTCTGAATCATCTGAGCCTAAGAAAGCAACAGATAATACGCCACCTTCTAAACCAGTAATTGACACAGAT
>NZ_PPQZ01000095.1 GCF_002902525.1 Mammaliicoccus stepanovicii | reverse complement strand
ACAGATAAGGCGGAACATCCTAATACTTCTGAATCATCTGAGCCTAAGAAAGCAACAGATAATACGCCACCTTCTAAACCAGTAATTGACACAGATTTAACAGGTAAAGCTGGATCTACTGATCCAATCACAGTTACAGCTGAACCTGGTTCTAAAGTCGAACTATTCGATAAAGATGGGCATAAGATTGGCGAAGGTGAAGCTGATGATCAAGGTCACGCTACGATTACACCAACGCAACCT
>NZ_PPQZ01000094.1 GCF_002902525.1 Mammaliicoccus stepanovicii | reverse complement strand
AACTTCTTCATCTTTATTATTGATACCATCGCCATCGATATCAGGATCTTGATCATCTGGAATGCCGTCGCCATCAGTGTCTGTCACCTTAGGTGTATTATCTTTCTTAGGTGTCGTGATATCAGGCTTTCCATCGTTATTTTTATCCGTTACCATTGTGCCGTTTGGATCAGATTCTTCTTTATTTGGAATACCATCATTATCCGCATCTTCATCCCCGTCTGGTGTACCATTTCC
>NZ_PPQZ01000093.1 GCF_002902525.1 Mammaliicoccus stepanovicii | reverse complement strand
ACACCTAAGGTGAATGACACTGATGGCGACGGCATTCCTGATGACCAAGATCCTGATATCGATGGTGATGGTATCAATAATAAAGATGAAGAAGCTACAGGTACAGATCCAACAAATCCTGATTCTGACGGTAATGGTACACCAGATGGAGATGAAGATGCGGATAATGATGGTATTCCAAATAAAGACGAATCTGATCCGAACGGCACAACGGTAACAGATAAAGATAATGATGGTAAACCTGATATC
>NZ_PPQZ01000092.1 GCF_002902525.1 Mammaliicoccus stepanovicii | reverse complement strand
GTATTATAATCACTAAAAATCTATTATTCAAAATATTTAGAACTATCAAAACATTTAATCAACAAATACTTAACAATAAATTTGTAATTACAAAACCTATTGTTTAAAAACACTAATATAATATAAATACATTATTGATTTAATTTTGATGTTGGTATATAATCCTTATAATGGTAATTTGTGTTTTATATTACTAGAAATGTAAATAGGGAGAGATAGATTTGAACAAAAGAGTTAGACAAAGTTTTTCAATCAGAAAATATTCAGTGGGAACGGGTTCAATACTTTTAGGTGTATTTTTAGCATTTTCAGCTGATAATGTAGTTAAAGCAGAAGAGCAGTCATCAACAACGACTGAGGAAACTATAAGAGCACAAGAAAAAGATATTGAAATGACAAACGGGAAATTACAATCTGAAGAAATAACACCAGAAAAAGCAAGTACAGAAGAACAACCTAAAGAAGCAACACCAGAAGAAGCAAGTACAGAAGAACAACCTAAAGAAGCAACACCAGAAGAAGCAAGTACAGAAGAACAACTTAAAGAAGCAACACCAGAAGAAGCAAGTACAGAAGAACAACCTAAAGAAGCAACACCAGAAAAAGCAAGTACAGAAGAACAACCTAAAGAAGCAACACCAGAAGAAGCAAGTACAGAAGAACAACCTAAAGAAGCAACACCAGAAGAAGCAAGTACAGAAGAACAACCTAAAGAAGCAACATCAGAAGAAGCAAGTACAGAAGAACAACCTAAAGAAGCAACACCAGAAGAAGCATTAAACAGTTCATCTAATTTGAAGGTTGATAATATAAATTCTTTACAATCTAGTAAAGAAAAAGAAAATATGTTATTAAATCACTATACTTCAGAAACTGGACTAACAGCAGAAGAAGTTAAATCAAACTTAGATTCTTTAAACTTAGATTATTCTAATTTAGATATGAAAGAAATTGATCAAGCGATTTTAAAGGCAGTTTCTGAAAAACGAGAAAAAGAGAAGATGTTAGCAACACCAGTTTCTACAACACCAGCAAATAGAAGTGTAGAACCTGATAAATTATTAACTAGAAATAAAAGAATGGCTAATACATTATTAGCACCAAATCAAGCCCTAAAAAACATTAATATCACACTTGGTGACTTGGGTCATTATGATTTTAATGGTAATTTAATTCCAAGTAGTGTCAACGATCATAAGGTATATCCTACAGACGGGGAAGCTATTTCGATAAATGTATCATTTAATGTAGACAATTCAGCCAAATCAGGCGATACATTCACACTAAAACATTCGGAAAATATGACTACAGATGATTTGCCAGCACCTAATGAAGTATATAAACCGATTGATATTGTTGATCGCTCTGGAGAAGTTATTGCTACTGGATCATATGATGAGACAACAAAAGAAACAACATATACTTTTACTGATTATGTAGACAGATATGAAAATGTGAAAGCAGTATTACATTTAGAACATTATATTGATAGAAATGTTGTACTTAATAATACGAATAGCATACCTGTAACATTTACTATAGGTGATACGACTGTAACTGAGAATTATTCAGTTACATATTTAGATCCTGAAGTTAATGGACCAGCAAACATCCAAACAACCTACACTAGCTTTGATCCGGAGACTGGGAGATTAGAACAAATTGGATATATTAATCCTAAAGCCTTAAATGCTTACAATACTACAATAAGAGTTGGCCGTAATGGTTCTAATAGTAGCGCAGTTATTGACAGAAATACTTTAATAGAAGTATATAAAGTGCCAAACAGAGATATGCTACCTGGCAGTATGAAAATTCAAGATTTCAGTGCGTTAACAAAAATAAATCCACAAATTAGTTACTATTCTAATAACACTGCTGAATTTAGATTAGGTAATATAAGCGATGTATATGTTGTTAGAGTTGTTAGTTATATAGATAAGACTAAAACAGGTCCGGCTTCACAAAGAATAACAATGGACGCTGCTGATAATACTGGTTCTTATTATAATGCATATTATTCTAACATGATTGTTAAAAATAGTGATACTGCAGATGGAAGCGGGAATGAAATTCCGAAAAGATATAAAATTGGTGACTACGTTTGGTTAGATACCAATAAAGATGGTATCCAAAATGAAGCAAACACTGGTGTGCCTAATGTATTGGTTACAATTACGTATCCAGATGGTTCAACTAAAGGTGTTCGTACAGATGCTAATGGACATTATGAATTTGGTGGTTTATTAGACGGAGAAAAATATAAAATTAATTTTGAAGTTCCAGATGGTTATAAAATTACAAATTCTAATGCTGGTACGGATAATAATTTAGATTCCAACGGAACAGATATTGATGTGCAAATAAATGGTGCCGATGATATGAGTTTAGACTTAGGTTTAGTTCAAACAGTCTATAATGTTGGAGACAAAGTATGGGAAGATACAAATAAAGATGGTATTCAAGATGATAATGAACCAGGCATCAAAGATGTAACGGTTACATTAACA
>NZ_PPQZ01000091.1 GCF_002902525.1 Mammaliicoccus stepanovicii | reverse complement strand
TACATCGTTATCAACGAGTACATCAGAATCTACAAGTGAAAGCACATCAGAGTCATTAAGTGGTTCAGAGAGCGAAAGCACGTCGTTATCAACGAGTACATCAGGTTCTGAAAGTGAATCAACATCACTAAGTGGCTCAGAGAGTGAAAGCACGTCGTTATCGACGAGTACATCAGGTTCTGAAAGTGAATCAACATCATTGAGTAGCTCCGAGAGCGAAAGCACATCATTATCGGCGAGTACATCAGAATCCGAAAGCACATCGTTATCAACGAGCACATCAGGATCTGAAAGTGAATCAACATCATTAAGTGGTTC
>NZ_PPQZ01000090.1 GCF_002902525.1 Mammaliicoccus stepanovicii | reverse complement strand
AGTTAATGTTCATACATTTTGTATATATATTAGGTGGCTATATACTAATGTACTTATTGGACACTATTTACTTACACTTTTATCCGTTACCAACCAACGAGGAATTACTTGAAAATAGTACTAATAGCTTACCAATTTGGATATCAATAGTTAGTATAGCTATTATACCTGCAATAATAGAAGAGATTATTTTTCGAATCTTTATTTTAAGGGTCGTTTTTAGAAATCATTTATTGATTGGTCTTATTGTATCTAGTTTAGCCTTTGCAGCGGTCCATGACTCTGATACATTGATTGGGTATCTACCATATTTTCTTTCTGGCTTAATATTTGGTTTTGCTTATTTAAAAACTAGAAGGATAGAGGTACCAATCTTAATACATTTTTTAAATAACTTTTTTGTTTCGATTTCCAGTATTTTATCTTAAATTAGCTTTTAAAATTAACCCACCTATTCATTTAGGTGGGCTATTATGTATGCGTATAATTTTCTAGCCGTTTTAAACATTGCAGATTCTATTGATGTTTTTCCATTCCTTAGATCTTGTACGGTTTGATAAGGGATGCCTGTATTCCTTATCGGCTTTATTATCTAACATCTTGTTCCCTCTTTACTTGATACATTAGTTAATCACAATTAATCATGATTATCAAACTTCTATAATTTTTGCATAAAAAATGCACTAACCATAGCGGCAAGGGCATACACATACATCCTACCTACATCGCAAATCAATACCTATCGGATATATATGTAAATGACCTTGTCATGAAGGTATTTCAAGTACTTTAGATGTATATTCACATCAATTATAAGAAATTTTTTACGAAGAGAATAAGAAAGCAATACATGCATTAAAAATTTTATAATTTCGTTTGCGTAAAAGATTAATCACCATATATAACGAATTATATCAATTTACAAAAAAATCCCGTTGTATCAACGTTTGAACGTTTCTACAACGGGATATTGGTAATTTACGTCCTGGGAGGGATTCGAACCCCCGACCGACGGCTTAGAAGGCCGTTGCTCTATCCAGCTGAGCTACCAGGACATTTTCAACACAAGAATAATTATATCTAATAGATGCACTTTAATCAATAG
>NZ_PPQZ01000089.1 GCF_002902525.1 Mammaliicoccus stepanovicii | reverse complement strand
AACCTCTGGTGTGCCTGTCTTTGGACCAACTTTTGTTACATCGTCTACTGGTGGGACAACTACTTCACCTGTATCTGGATTCTTAACACCTGGCTTACCTGGTTTTTCTTCTGTTGTATCCACTGGTAAGTTTGGATCGAATTCATCTTTATGACCTTGTGGTATTTTCTCACCGCCATATTCAATGATTTCATCTACTGGTGGTGTTGTTACTTCAACCGTTGGTTCACCTTCGCCTACTTTTTCACCTGTAATTGGGTTCACTGTTATTGGCGTTGTGATTGTTTTCTCACCTGGTTTACCTTTTTGTTTAACTTGTTCTGTACCTGGCTCAAGATTTGGGTTGAATTCACGTTTTGTTTCAAATGGTACTTCTTCTGTCTGAACCTCTGGTGTGCCTG
>NZ_PPQZ01000088.1 GCF_002902525.1 Mammaliicoccus stepanovicii | reverse complement strand
CATACGCTGTATCCACTTTTACGTTTGGTGTATCTTCTACAGTTCCTTTAATTGTGTTACCTGCTTCATCCACATAGTGCACCACAACCTTGCCTTTATGAGTGATATAGTAATATTCTACAGTGTCTGGATATTCAAATACATTTGAAAAGTCAAATGTTCTACCGATATCATATCTAGAATTACTTACCTCTCCTTTTTTTAGAACAACTGATGTACTAGATGTTGCATCTCCCCCGTCATATTCAGCTTCTGACACTGCATCTTTTGATGGTAATCCATTTTTTTGAAAGCGAAACTTTTGGAAAACAACTTGACCATTCATTCCTAATCTTTCATATTTCTTCTCTTCTTCAGCAGTTCCAAGTCTTTCTCTTATCTCATAGCCTTCAGTATTCTTCATAAAATCATAATTTGCATCAGGAAGATTATTCGAAGCAACTCGACCTCTATCTCTAATTGTTCCATCTACAGGGTCAAATGTATTAGGTCTTTTAGCATAAGTAAACCATACCTCTGTCTTTATAGTACTCTGATTATCAAGAACTGTATCTTTGCGAAATATTGTTCCACGGCTAACAGTAGACGTTCCATATCTTATATTTCCCTCAAATTTTGCATTCGATTTATTAATAATACCATTTTTATTGAAAGGTATTTTCGTATAGTCCAAGTCATACCCTTTAATTTCAGGGGGTTCAGTTGTGTATTTACTCTTAGTCCATCCATATTGAGTATAAGATGGTGCAATTTCATTCCCATCTTCATCATAATAATGTGTTGTTTGTGCTTTCCAAACTGGTAGTATTAGTGGATAAGATACAACTGGACTAGTTATTTTTTCAATGTTTGGTCCATAAACTGGTTTATAGTTATCCCCAACAGAATCAGTAATCTTTTGAAATCTGAAAGCATATTCATCACCTTTCTTAGTGACAGACAAAAGTGTCAGGTCATCAATTTTTATTTGCTCACCACCTCTAATTCTAGCTTTGTCTATCTCTCTTCTTGAAATCCTTATTCCGTTATCAAACGTCGTTATAAAAAACCTATCAAGCGTGCCTTCTTGATTTAAATCTTCTTTTCTAACAGATATGGTATATTGTTTAGATCCATCCTCACCCTTGCTTATTACTTCGAATGTATAATGTTTAGGATCAGTAACTTTATTTATTTTATATGATAATCCATCATCTTTAGGCGAAAATTCTAGATTAACATCATAACCATCAACAGGTGGTTGTTCTTTGTTAACAATAGACCTTTTAGAACGCCTTTTAGGTGTATGGTTTCTTTCCTGTTTTTGATTATTTTTGCTAAGCGTCAATGATTTATGACTTAAATCATCTGTTTTTTCACGAACTTCTTTTGAAGTATCTTTCTTGTTATCTGTAGGGTTTGACACTTCTGTTGTGTGACTTTCTGATTTTGAGGTATCTTCCTTGTTATCTGTAGGGTTTGACACTTCTGTTGTAGAACTTTCTGATTTCAAGGTGTCTTCCTTGTTATCTGTAGGGTTTGATACTTCTGTTGTAGAACTTTCTGATTTCGAGGTATCTTTCTTTTTGTCTGTAGGGTTTGATACTTCTATTGTAGGACTTTCTGCTTCTGGAATAGTAATTGGGTTATTCGTTATTTCAGTTTGTTCACTTGAAGATGTTGATTCTCCAACAACTGTTGACGATAAATCCCCTTTAAATTCATTAGCTGATGCTTCTTGTGTACCACTAGCAAAAATTATTGCTCCTATTAAAACACTTGCAGCACCGAAATGATATTTTTTGATTGAGAATCGTTGCCTCTCTTCCCCCCGTTTAAAAATATTCATTTGCATCTCTCCATTCTTGAATTGAAATTTTCGAATATATTTTAATAAAATATCACAAGATTGTAAATGCTTTTTTATAAATTAAATAATATCTTAAAAATCATTCCATTTAAATTAACTGCAATTAAAGATAAAATATAGCTTATTTATTTTAAATACTTTTTCGAATAATAATTTACAGTATTAATTTTAAACTCATTAGTTTATAGCGCATAAAATAAAAAATAATCTATACTTATCTTTTTCTTCTAAATAGATACTTTTATGTATTAAATTCATTACCTAAAAATTTACAAATTATATTTGAAACATATATCTATATATCATAAAAATTAAAAGGCAAGACT
>NZ_PPQZ01000009.1 GCF_002902525.1 Mammaliicoccus stepanovicii | reverse complement strand
AACAAAAACAAATGTTGGAACAGACGATAAAGATTCAGATGGTCAAAAAGTAACAGTTGTCGTCAACAATAAAGATGATATGACAATTGATTCAGGATTCCATAAACCAGTTGAAGAACCAACACCAGAACCACCGACACCAGATACGCCGGATAATCCAATACCAGAACCACCGACACCAGATACACCGGATAATCCAACACCAGAACCACCGACACCAGATACACCGGATAATCCAACACCAGCACCACCAACACCAGATACACCGGATAATCCAATGCCAGAACCACCGACACCAAGTACACCGGATAATCCAATGCCAGAACCACCAACACCAGGCACATCTGAAGAACCAGTAACAAGTACACCTCAGATTTCTGGAGATAAAATGGATTCACATAAAGTTGGTATGACAGGACAGAAAGTATCAAACGAACAAAATAATAATTCAAATCAGAAATTAAAACAATTACCGGATACTGGTATTAATGATAATGTTAATACAACACTTATCGGTTCATTGTTAGCTGGATTAGGTGCGTTGTTTATGTTCAGAAGTCGTCGTAAGAAAAACGAATCAAAATAAATTTTTGGAGGTTAATTTATGACACAATCTGATAAAAACAGTATAAGTGGAAAAGTAACTAATAAAACACTTTCTTCTATTAAAGGTACTGTTCAAGATAAAACAAAACAAAAATAATGAATATTTATTAAGTGGTAAAAAGTGATAGTATGATAAAGGATCGTTTCATTGGATGTATTTCTAATGAATCGATCCTTTTATTTTAAGTTAGTGATTTATAGTATTAATATAATCAAAAAAATTAATTTTCCAATATCATTCATAGGAATTAAATAGTAAAATAAGATTCATACTAAACTTTTCGTTTCTAATTAAAGTATGATGCTAAGTTTTAAGGAGATGGTATCACATGACTGCATTACTTCATGGTTTTTTATTAGCACTCGGATTGATTTTGCCACTAGGTGCGCAAAATGTATTTATTTTTAATCAAGGTGCTAACCATAAACAATTTAAAAAAGTATTACCAGCAGTAATAACAGCAGGAATATGTGATTCAATATTAATATTACTTGCTATTTTAGGTGTTTCTCTTATTTTACTTTCATTACCTACATTACAACTAATTGTGTATATTATTGGATTTATATTTCTTACCTATATGGCTATTAGTTTGTGGAAAGAAAAACCACAACAAATGGAGAAGACAAGTTCAATGACTGCCAAAAAGCAAATCGGATTTGCACTGTCAGTATCTTTATTAAATCCACATGCCATCATGGATACGATAGGTGTAATCGGTACAAACGCAACTGTTTATGAAGGTATCGATAAAATTATTTTTACTGCTTCTACTATTTCCGTGTCATGGTTATGGTTTATCTTACTTGCAATATTAGGTAAGGCACTAGGAACAGTAGATAAAACGGGTAAGTATATTGTTTATTTGAATAAATTTTCTAGTGTCATTATAGTCGTCGTAGCGTGTATTATATTGAAAAATATTATAGAGATTATATTATAGGTTGTTAAATATACTACTCTAGATACATAATATTATTCACTTTAGGAGTCCTTTTAAGGGGCTCCTATTTTTTATGTTAAATTATTTATTGATCATTAGTTGTAAGGACATTTTAAATTTTACAATTTCTATTGTATTGAATAAGATAATATATGAAAGTATAAATTGGTTATTATGAATTTAATCATTCAATATAGAATAGGAGCGTGTCCCATGATTCAAACGGAAAGACTTGTATTAGTGCCATTTCAAGTAAAACATTTAGATGATATTTATGAAATATTAAGTAATGATGAAACGTGTCAATTTTTGCCGCATGATCCGTGGACTGAAACTAATAAAGATGAGAATTTTAAGAAGAGGTTGATTGAATTTAATTTGAATAGTGGAGAGAAATGCCACTTAGCCGTTATGCTTAATGATAAATTAATTGGTGATGTTGTTGCATGGTATACAGATATGAAAGATACAGTTGAAATAGGATATGTATTTAATAAGGCTTTTAGTAATAAAGGTTATGCTACAGAAGCAGTAGAAGCATTTAAACAATTTTTATTTAAGGAATATGATTTGCATAGAATTCAAACGATGTTAGATGCGAACAATTTGAGTTCTGCAAATTTATGTGAGCGAATTGGAATGAGAAAAGAAGGGCATTTCATTAAAGATTATTGGAATAAAGGCAAATGGACTGATACTTTAATGTACGGACTCTTGGCATCAGAATTAAAGTAATAGCTTAATGATTGAGGAGGAGAGGATTAATGTGAAACCGAGAATTACTGTACTTACATTAGGCGTTGAAGATTTAGAAAAGTCAGTTGAATTTTATAAAAATGGACTTGGTTTGAAAACTGAAGGTATTATTGGAACAGAATTTGAGGATGGGGCAGTTGCATTTTTTGATTTGGAAAATGGTATGAAATTAGGCTTATGGCCGAAAGATAGTATATCCAAACAAGCTCAGGTTGATCGCACGCAAACCAGTCATACTGAATTTACAATTGGTCATAATGTTTCTAGTAAATCAGAAGTTGATGAAGTTTTGAAAGAAGCTGAATTAGCAGGAGCAAAAATTACTGATTCCCCTCATGAAACTTTATATGGTGGATATTCAGGACATTTCATGGATTTAGATGGTCATCTTTGGGAAGTTGCTTGGAATCCGGATTGGTCGTTAGATTTAGATTAAATGTGTTGGTCATTGTATAACGGGAATAATAAAGCATAATGATGTTTGGGGTAGATATTATGAAAAAATGGATAAAAAGTGCTGTCGCAATTGGTGGGACAGTTGTAGCCAGTCAATTTGTAATTAAAAAAGTTTCTAATAGAACAATGAAAAGCCAAGTTTTAGAATGGATGATAGAAACTCTGAATCGTAGTCCAAAATTTGATGATTTCGAATCAAAATATGATTACGTAAATGAATTATATGAAGTGAATGCTAAACGCTACGAGCTTCCTAAATTGTTTAAAGAAAAATCAAAGTTAGAGAGATATCAAATTGATGAGATGCCTGTTTTTAAATTTTCTCGAAATCTTGATGATGATATAGGTATATTATACTTGCACGGTGGTGCATATATTCATCAACCATCAATTTTTCATTATCGCTTTATTGATGAATTGGTTCAAACAACAGGTGTAACAGTTGAAATGCCTATTTATCCTAAAGCACCGAATGATATATTTGTTAGATCATATGAACTTATTATTGATTTGTATCATAGAATGGTAGAGGAATATGATTCAGTGATGATTATAGGTGATTCTGCAGGAGGTGGATTAGCTGTAGGATTAATGCAACTCATCAAAGAACAGAATGTTAAACAGCCTATTCACACATTTCTCATTTCTCCGTGGGTAGATATTACGATGGAAAATGAACAAATAACACCTCAATTACAAGATGATGATCCAATGCTAAATATTGAATCTCTTAAATTTTCTGGAGAATTGTGGAGTGGGCATGTTGATAAGAAGCATTATTTATTATCACCAACATATGGAGATTTGCAGCATTTACCGCCGATTTCGATTTTTGTAGGAACACGCGAAATTCTGTTACCTGATATTCGATTATTTAATAAAAAATTACAATTATGTAATGGTAAAGTTGAATATCATGAATTTGTTAATCAAAATCATGCATTTCCGTTGTATCCAATAGAAGAAGCGAAAACAGTTAAAAAAATACTTCATCATACGATTTTAATGTTTGATAAGCGTGAAAATTAAATCATTATCTTTGCTGTTATGAAATGTGAAAAAGCTTAATATGATTATCTTTTTAAGCTTTACTTCCTGTGGTATAATATAATAATGTATAAATAGAGAAATGAATGATTAAGAGGTGAAAGTAATGAGTATTCGTTCTGAACGCGTTGGCGAACAAATGAAAAAAGAATTAATGGATATTATAAATAATAAGCTTAAAGACCCAAGAATTGGATTTTTGACTATTACAGATGTTGAGTTACCAGGCGATTTATCTCATGCTACTGTTTATTTAACAGTGCTAGGATCTAAGCAAGAAAAAGAAGATACTTTTAAAGGTTTAGAAAAAGCTAAAGGATTTATAAAGTTAGAACTTGGAAATCGTATGAAATTACGCATCTTACCTGAGCTACATTTTGAATATGATGAATCAATTGATTATGGTAATAAGATTGAACGAATGATACAAGATTTAAATCGAAACGATAAATAATTCACGTCGTTTGAAACATGTTCTATACTAAACTGTTGACAATGTCTTATGATTTTTGTCGACAGTTTTTTTCGTTAAGTTTCGTAAATATAGACTTTTAAATGTTAAAATATAGTTAATGAAATTAAAAGTGGAGGTCGTAATTTTGGATGGCATATTAGCAATTCATAAAGAAGTAGGTATGACAAGTCACGACGTAGTATTCAAACTTAGAAAAATATTAAAAACTAAAAAGGTTGGTCATACTGGTACTTTAGATCCTGAAGTTAGTGGTGTCTTACCGATTTGTATAGGTAAAGCGACACGTGTAAGTGACTATGTCATGGAAAGTGGTAAGAAATATGTAGCTGAAGTATCTATAGGAAAGAGTACAACAACTGAAGATCAAACAGGTGAAGTCGTTTCTACTAAAGATGTCGAAGATAACAAATGGAATAAAAGAGATATTGAAGCGGCTTTAACACAATTAATTGGTGAAATAGAACAAATTCCTCCAATGTATTCAGCGGTTAAAGTGAACGGAAAAAAATTATATGAATATGCAAGACAAAATATTGAAGTTGAGAGGCCGGTTCGTAAAGTTTTTATAAAAAATATAGACTTGTTAACTGACATTACATATGAAGATAATCAGTGTAAATTTAAAGTTGAAATAGATTGTGGTAAAGGTACGTATATAAGGACACTAGCTACTCAAATTGGCGAATTATTACATTATCCTGCACACATGTCCCATTTAATACGTACAAATAGTGGCGGTTTCTCATTGGAACAAGCAATTAAATTAGATGAACTTAGAGATATTGTTGAGCAAGATAGGTTACAGGAAGTGCTTCTTCCATTAGAATATGGATTGAATGGTTTAGACAAAGAAATAATCTTTGAGCAAGAGATTGTTAAACGAATCCAAAACGGTCAAAAAATTGCAAAACATCATTTCGAAAATGAACACATTCAGGAATTTGTTGTGTGGTATGACGATAAAGCAATTGCTATTATGGATACTTATGATAAAAACAATGAATTATATAAACCTAAAAAAGTCTTTCTTTAAAGGAGTATTTTGATGGAAGTTATAGAAATTACACACCCTATTAAATCATCACAGTTTGTAGAAGAGGATATTGCACTTGCAATTGGATTTTTTGATGGCATACATATTGGTCACCAAGAAGTACTACATAAAATGAAAGATGTTGCTAAAGAAAAACATCTAAAAAAAGCAGTCATGACATTTGATCCACATCCTTCTGTTGTGTTAAATCCAGAAAAAAAGCGCACGACTTATTTGACACCGATATCAGACAAAATTGACGCAATCGAAAAATTAAATATTGATTATTGTTTTGTAGTTAATTTTTCTTCAACATTTGCAGATGTAACGGCAGATGAATTTATAAATCAATATTTTATTCAAAATCATGTTAAAGCAGTAATAGCAGGTTATGATTTCAGTTTTGGTAAATATGGTAAAGGGAACATGACTTCTTTAAAAGAAAACGATTATCCATTTAGTGTTCATGTCGTTTCAAAGCAAACTTTACATCAAGATCATGCTAAAATTTCGACAACTGATATTCGTTCATGTTTGGAATTAGGTGATATTGAATCATGTAATCTAGCTTTAGGTAGACCATATTCTATTAAAGGTATGATTGTCCAAGGTGAGAAACGCGGCAGAACGATTGGATTCCCAACTGCTAACGTTCAGCCAAGTGATGATTATGTCTTACCAAGAAAAGGCGTCTATGCAGTTAAATTACTCATTAAATCTAAAAATAAAATGTACGATGGTGTTTGTAATGTAGGTGTTAAACCAACATTCCATGATCCTGAAGCTTACCAAATCAGTATTGAAGTTAATATATTTGATTTTGAAGAAAGTATTTATGGTGAAAAAGTAGAAGTTTATTGGTATCACTTCATTAGGCCAGAACAAAAATTTGATGGCATAGATTCATTAGTTAAACAAATTTCAAAGGATAAAGAAGAAGCGAAACGATTATTGTCACTTGAAAATGGATAAAAGATTATGTATAATTGTTTAAGTGCCTAATCCTTGGCTAATCGACACTCCGACGATTTGCTCAGGTTTACGGTGAATAATATGAATAGGAGGAAATTGACTATGGCAATTTCACAAGAAAGAAAAAATGAATTAATCGAACAATACCGCGTACACGAAACTGATACTGGTTCTCCAGAAGTACAAATCGCAGTTTTAACAGCAGAAATCACTGCTTTAAACGAGCATTTACGTACTCACAAAAAAGACCACCATTCACGTCGTGGATTATTAAAAATGGTTGGACGTCGTAAGCACTTATTAACTTACTTACGTGACAATGATGTTCAACGTTATCGTGATTTAATTAAATCACTTGGATTACGTCGTTAATTACTATATCAATCGAAAGAAATCGTTCAGATTTCTTTCGATTTTTTTATGGGAAAAATTTGAGAAATGTCATATAAAATATAAAACTATTTATTGTTCTTAAATGTTCATATTTGTTCTTAAATGTTGATTAATTTTATGAGTATGGTATTATTACACTGTATAACTTTAGTTTTATAATACTTATTACATAATAAAGGGGTCTACAATATGAGAAAAATAGGTTTAGAAAATGAACGTCAATTTCAAAAGTTTACGATTAAGAAAGTGAAATTAGGGGTTGGATCTTTCTTGATTGGTACTGCATTAGTCTTTGGGGTTGGTCACGATGCATTTGCTGATGAAAATGCTAATCAAACGAACACTGAACAAACAAGTGAAGAAGCAGGTATTAAATCAATCGATAAGAAGGATAAGTATTATCAAGTTGAATATAATAATGGAACAAAAGCAAGAGTGTATAATTTATCAGATAAATTATTTAGATATTATTTAGATCCATCAAATAAATTTAGTGAACCAGAACAATCAGCAAAAGATTTAAATGCCAAAATTTTAGATAAACCTTTAGATGAATACTCTACAAAAGCGTTTAAAGAATCTAAAGTAACAAGTACGAAAGATGGATGGCGTATTAAGACGAAAGATATACATATTAATTTTAATAAAAAGAACGGCACATTTAATGTAACGAAACCAACTAACAATGGTGAAGAAACAATATTAGAAGAAACAAAACCTATTACCACGACTAAGGGCAAATCTACTCAATATTTAGCAGATGACCAAACAAGCCATTTTTATGGTGGTGGTACGCAAAATGGAAAAGTCACACTTAATAACGAAACTATTAAAATAGAGAATACAAATAAATGGGATGATGGAGATGTGACATCACCTAATCCATTTTATTGGTCAGATAAAGGGTATGGGGTTGTAAGAAATACTTTCAAAAAAGGAACATATGATTTTAATAAACAATCTCCTGGGACTGTAGCGACTTCTCATGATGAAAATCGATTTGATGCATTCTACTTCTTTGACGATAAGCCAAATGAGTTAATTAAGGATTATCATGAATTAACAGGAGAACCAGCATTGACGCCTATGTATGGATTTTATGAAGCACATTTAAATGCATATAATCGCGATTATTGGGTTAAATCATCTAAAGATGAAAAAGGCGCAATCAAGATGTCCGATGGCAAATATTATAAAGAATATTTACCAGAAGACTTACCGAAAGATAGAAAAGGAACACTCGAATCATTAAATGGAGAGAAAGATAATTATATATTCAGTGCTAGAAATGTAATTGATGAATATGAAAAGCACGATATGCCATTAGGATGGTTCTTACCAAACGATGGATATGGTGCAGGATATGGACAAGAAAAAACTTTAGATGGCAATATTAAAAATTTAAAAGAATTCGCAGATTACGCTAATAAAAAAGGCATAAAAACAGGGTTATGGACTCAAGAGAATTTAAAACCTAAAGATCCTAATAACCCTAAAAAGAACGAAAGAGATTTTGCTAAAGAAGTCGATGCGGGTGTTACTGCACTTAAAACTGATGTTGCTTGGGTAGGAGAAGGTTATTCATTCGGTTTAGATGGTATCGATAAGGCAGTGAAGATGCTGCAAGAAGAAAAAGGCGATAGTATCAGACCGTTTATCATAAGTTTAGATGGTTGGGCAGGTACGCAACGAAACGCAGCGATTTGGTCTGGGGATCAAAGTGGTGGTGAATGGGAGTATATAAGATTCCATATTCCAACTTATATTGGCCAAGGTATGTCCGGTAATCCAAATGCAGCATCTGACATGGATGGTATTTTTAAAGGAAGTAATCCGGTGATTAATACACGAGATTATCAATGGAAAGCATTCACTCCAATTCAATTAAATATGGATGGCTGGGGAACGAATCCTAAAAATCCATATGCATTTGATAAGAAAACAACAGACATTAATAGAGCCTATTTGAAACAAAAATCTATGCTAATGCCATACATTTATTCAACTGCTGCCGCTTCAACATTTGATGGTAAGCCAATGATAAGAGCATTATCTATGGAAGAAGCAGATGTTCCGGAATCTTATTCTGAAAATGCTAAGTATGAATATATGTGGGGAGATAATATGTTAGTTGCCCCAATTTATCAAGATACAAAGTCTGATAAAGCAGGTAATGATGTAAGAAACGGTATTTACTTACCAAATAAAGAAGAAATTTGGGTTGATTATTATACTGGTAAAGAATATAAAGGTGGACAAGTACTAAATAATTTTGATGCACCAATCTGGAAATTACCTGTTTTTGTTAAAAAAGGTTCAATATTACCGATAACAAATCCTAATAATAATCCAACAGAAATTGATAATACACACCGTAAATTTGAAATATTCCCTGGCAAAAATAGTGAATTCAAAATTTATGAGGATGATGGATTAAGTGATAAATACAAAAAAGGCGAAAAAGCGTCTTCAAACATTTCAACAAAAGAAAATAAAAACAAACTTTCAGTGAAAATAGATAAAATGAAAGGCGCTTATGATGGTATGGTTAAAAAACGCGATACAGAATTAAACATTAAAACAGAGTCTACACCGAAATCAGTTACTGTAAAATCTAAAGGAAAACCACAGAAACTTAAAGCAGTCGACAGTTTAGAAGAATTTAAAAAAGGAACGAATGTTTATTACGTAGACAACAAATATACTACGAATTCATACCTTTCTAAGATAGGTAAAGATATGGGTCAATCGTTCTTAAGAGTAAAAACTGATCAACACGATATTACAAAAGAAAAAGTTGAAGTTGAAATTAAAGGTTTAAATAAATAGTAATAGATTACATGAATAGAATTTAAGAGCCTGGGACATAATCATTAGTCCTAGGCTCTTAATATGTTGTTAGTAGATGTTACGTATACAGCATTAGATTTCTGTATCGATTACATTTGAAATGAAAGTGAGATTCAATTTACGTAATATTGATTATCGTGTTTAAAGATAATCGAACTACGTCTTGACCTTGTTTAACTTCCAATACATTTTTCAAGATGTCTAATTTATTAATTGTACATGTTATAGATTGATAATATCCATTGTCCCAATAAATAATATATGCGTGTGGGTTATAAAAGAGTTTTTCAGCTAAGACATTGTTGAGTTCACTTAATGCCATATCGTCTAAAGTAGGTTTATCCACTTTGTTTTGTTGCTCAATATGATTTTTAATAATTTCATATTGTTCTGGCATTGTTGCAAATGGCGCCCATTTAATCATGCCACGGCCTTTAGGAATTCTCGGATTCAAATACTCTCGAGGTATATTCCTGAAATCTGGTTCGTTTTTATATTCATCTGGCATATTTGAATTAATCATTTTGGACATTATGTTCAACTCCTTAAATCTATTATACGAACAAGTGTTCGGTTTTGTAAAGTGATAAATGATATAATGACGCTAATAATTTTCAAAATTCGTATAGTGTGTTGTGGTATATGAATGTAGTAATGTGGTATGATATAATGGATTAATTGTAATGAGAGGAGATTCATAAATGTCTCAAGAAAAGAAAGTCTTTAAGACGGAATGGGCAGGAAGTCCATTAATAATAGAAACAGGTCAATTAGCAAAACAAGCAAATGGTGCAGTGTTAGTTAGATATGGGGAAACAGTTGTATTATCAACGGCTACAGCTTCTAAAGAACCAAGAAACGTAGATTTCTTCCCCCTTATGGTAAATTATGAAGAAAAAATGTACGCTGCAGGTAAAATTCCTGGTGGCTTTAATAAACGTGAAGGTAGACCTGGTGAGGATGCTACATTAACAAGTCGTTTAATTGATAGACCAATTAGACCACTTTTCCCTAAAGGGTATAGAAATGATGTACAAGTCATTAATATTGTTATGAGTGTTGATTCAAATTGTTCACCTGAAATGGCTGCAATGATTGGTTCATCAATGGCATTATCTGTATCTGATATTCCGTTTGAACGTCCGATTGCAGGCGTAAACGTTGGATTAGTAGATGGTGAGTACGTTATAAATCCAGATGTTGAAGCGAAAGAAAAATCATTATTAGACTTACAAGTTGCGGGACATAAAGATGCAATTAACATGGTTGAAGCGGGCGCTAAAGAAGTGACTGAAGAAACAATGTTAAATGGTATTTTATTCGGACATAAAGAAATTCAAAGATTAGTTGAATTCCAAGAAGCGATTATTGATGAAATTCAACCAGTTAAAGCTGAATTTATTCCAGTTGAAATTGAACAAACGCTTGAAGAGTCTGTTCGTGGAAAAGCTGAAGCATTAGATTTAAATGCTGCAATAAGAACAGAAGAGAAACAACAAAGAGATATTAACATTACAGCCGTTAAAGAAGAAGTATTGAATGGCTTTGTAAATGAAGAAGATCCTGACAATGAAGAAGTATTAAAAAATGTCAGCAAAGTATTAGATACACTTGTTAAAGATGAAGTGCGTCGTTTAATTACTGAAGACAAGATTAGACCAGATGGACGTAATCCAGAAGAAATCAGACCATTAGATTCAGAAGTAGGATTACTACCAAGAGCACATGGTTCAGGTTTGTTTACACGTGGACAAACACAAGCATTTTCTGTTGCAACATTAGGTGCATTAGGTGAACACCAAATTATCGATGGATTAGGGACAGAAGACCAAAAACGTTATATGCATCATTATAATTTCCCTAATTTCTCAGTTGGTGAAACTGGACCAGTAAGAGCACCAGGTCGTCGTGAAATTGGACACGGTGCATTAGGTGAACGCGCATTGTTACAAGTTATACCTGATGAGAAAGAATTTCCTTATACAATAAGAGTTGTATCAGAAGTACTTGAATCAAATGGTTCATCATCACAAGCATCAATTTGTGGTTCTACATTAGCACTAATGGATGCTGGTGTTCCAATTAAAGCACCGGTAGCAGGTATCGCTATGGGATTAATTACTAAAGATGAAAATTATACAATTTTATCTGATATTCAAGGTATGGAAGATGCACTTGGAGATATGGACTTTAAAGTCGCAGGTACTGAAAAAGGAATAACTGCTATTCAAATGGATATCAAAATTGACGGTTTGAACGAGCAAATCCTTAAAGAAGCGCTTGAACAAGCTAGAATCGGTCGTCTTCATATCTTAAACCATATGTTAGAAACATTAGGAGAACCAAGAGAAGAATTAAGCCAACATGCACCGAAAATTGAAATCATGCATATCAAATCTGAAAAAATTAGAGATGTAATTGGACCAGGTGGTAAGAAAATCAATGAAATTATTGATGAAACTGGCGTGAAACTAGATATCGAGCAAGATGGTACAGTATTTATTGGTTCGAAAGATAAAGAAATGATAGACAGAGCACGTCAAATTATTGAGGATATTACACGTGAAGCAGAAGTAGACGCAATCTATATGGCAACTGTAAAACGCATCGAAAAATTTGGGGCATTCGTTGAAATATTCCCAGGTAAAGATGCATTAGTACACATTTCACAACTTGCTAATGAACGCGTTAACAAAGTTGAAGATGTCATCAAAATGGGCGATCAATTTTTAGTAAAAGTAACAGAAATCGACCGTCAAGGTCGCGTAAATGCATCAAGAAAAGTATTACTAAATGATGATAACGAACAAAAATAATATAATTAAATAGAATATTTATGAAGAAGGGACATTCACGTGTCCCTCTTTTTATTGAGAGGTGTAACCATGGATGAATTGAAAATTTTAAATAATGGAACGACAGTGATTTTTGAAGAAGTTCCCAAAAGTGAAACAGTAAGTATAGGTGTGTATGTCAAAACAGGAACAGCAACAGAAGGAGAATATCCAGAAGGAATTGCACATTTTGTAGAACATATGCTATTTAAAGGCAGTTCGAAATATACGAGACAGCAATTATCAACTGAGTTTGATAAAATTGGCGGATATAATAATGCATACACAACTAAGATGTATACATGCTATTTTTGCAAAACATTAAAGAGATTTGAAAGAAAAGCAACAGATTTATTATTAGATATGGTGAAAAATCCATTGTTCCTAGAAGAAGAAATTGCGCGTGAGAAAAAAGTGATTCTAGAAGAAATAAAAATGATAGAAGATACGCCAGAAGAATGGTTAATGGATAAATTGGAGAATGAAATCTATAAGGATCAACCACTAGGAAGAATGATATTAGGTAGTCCGGAAAGCTTGAACAAAATTAATAAAGAAACGTTAACAGCATTTCATAAGTCACATTATCAAAGTAATCGACTCGTCGTATCTGTTGCGGGTTCATTTAGTGAAGCGCTGAAAGAAGAAATTATGAGTCAATTAAATGATAATCAAAATGAAGCAATCAATGAAATTGATCAGAAAATGACTTTTACAGAAACGAAACAAACTTACTATAAAAATGAATTAGAACAAACGCATTTCATGAGAAGTTATGCGGCACCAAGTTATAATGACACATATTATTATGCAACTAATATATTAAATACCATACTAGGTGAAACGATGAGTTCTAAACTATTTCAAGTGTTACGTGAAGAACATGCACTTTGTTACAATGTTTATTCTGATTTTCAAAGTTTTCAGGAAAATGGGCTTTTAACAATATATGTAGCTACAGATAAAGAAAATGTAGAACCGTCAAGCAAATTAATAACTGAAGTACTGAAAAGTCTACTGGAAAATGGTATTTCACAAGAAGAACTTGATGATGCTAAAAGCCATATTATTACAAGTTTTCTTATGGCGTCAGAGTCTAATCAGAATAAGATGACACGAAATGCTAGATCAATGATGTTTCACGATGAGTTAATAACAAATGAAAAATTTGAAAGTAAAGTCAATAATGTACAATTAGAAGATATAAAGAAAGCGACTCAATTCTTATTACAAGCACCGTATTCTGAATTTATTTTGACTGAAAAATAAAAAATATAATGATTAAAACATCATAATATAATTAGAATACTTGAAAAGCTTTTTAAATATACTTAAGTGTGTTGTATGTGCTTGTATAATCCGACAAATAAATGGTATGATTAAATAAATATATTGTGGACGGGACTACATTTAGGAGGAACAATTTTGAGTTTAATAAAAAAGAAAAATGATAAAATTCGTATCATACCACTTGGTGGAGTTGGAGAAATAGCAAAAAATATGTATATCGTTGAAGTGGATGAAGAAATGTTCATGTTAGACGCAGGCTTAATGTTTCCAGAAGATGAAATGTTAGGTGTGGACGTTGTTATACCAGATATACAATACGTCATTGAAAATAAAGAAAAACTAAAAGGAATCTTCTTATCACATGGACACGAAGATTCAATTGGTGCAGTAAGTTATATACTTGAAAAAGTAGATGCACCAGTTTACGGTTCAAGATTAACGATTGCTTTAGTAAAAGACCAAATGAAGATAAGAAAAGTAAACAAAAAAATTAGATACTACACTGTGAATAAAGATTCAGTCATGAGATTCAAAAATGTAAACGTGACATTCTTTAACACATCTCATTCTATTCCTGATAGTTTAGGAATTTGTATCCATACATCTTATGGAGCAGTTGTTTATACTGGCGAATTTAAATTTGATCAAAGTTTACAAGGTGCATATGCACCAGATATCGCAAAGATGACTGAAATTGGGCAAAATGGTGTGTTCGCTTTAATTAGTGATTCAACCGAAGCTGAAAAGCATGGATATAATGTGCCAGAGAATGTAATTCAAAGTCATATTGTGGATGAATTTGCGAAAGCAAATGGCAGAATAATCGTATCTTGCTATGCTTCAAACTTTATTCGTATTCAACAAGTGTTGAATGCTGCAAGTAAATTAAATCGTAAAGTATCATTCTTAGGACGCTCATTAGAGAGTTCATTTAATGTTGCGCGTAAGTTAGGATATTTTGATATACCTGAAAATTTATTAGTTCCAGTACATGATGTAAGTAAATATCCGAAAAACGAAATGATCATCATCGCAACAGGTATGCAAGGTGAACCAATTGAAGCATTAGGCCAAATGGCACAACAAAGACATCCTATCTTAAACATCCTTGAAGGCGATAATGTTTATATATCAACAACAACTTCTGCGAATATGGAAGTTATCATCGGACAAACAATGAATGAACTTGTTAAAGCTGGTGCTAATATCATGCCTAATAACAAGAAAATTCATGCATCAAGTCATGGTTATATGGAAGAATTAAAATTAATGCTTAATTTAATGAAACCAGAATACTTTATCCCTGTTCAAGGTGAGTTTAAAATGCAAATTGCGCACGCAAAGTTAGCGGCTGAAACAGGAGTAGACCCTGAGAAAATTTTCTTATTAGAAAAAGGCGATGTTGTTAATTTTGATGGCAAAGCAATGGTAGCTAATGAAAAAGTAACTGCAGGTAACGTATTAATTGATGGAATTGGCGTAGGCGATGTAGGTAATATCGTTTTAAGAGATAGACACTTATTAGCGGAAGATGGCATATTTATCGCAGTTGTCACACTTGACCCTAAAAACAGAAAAATTGTCGGTGGACCAGAAATACAATCACGTGGATTTGTTTACGTACGAGAAAGTGAAGAGTTACTGACAGAATCATCCGAAAAAGTACGTGAAATTGTAGAAGAAGGTTTACTTCAAAAGAAAATTGAATGGTCAGAAATGAAACAAAACATGCGAGATAAATTAGGTAAATATTTATATGAACAAACTAAACGTCGTCCAATGATTATACCAATTATTTCTGAAATCTAATGTTATTCGTTTACTAACGATTGTACAGTCAAATAAGCCCAAAATTGGGCTTATTTTTTGCATTATAGATAAGGAGGTTACTTATAATGGCACAAAGAAAAAAGCCAGCTGCAAGAAAAGGAAAAACAACACGTGGAAAGAAAAAACAAAATGATACGACATTAAAGTATGTCTTACAAATGATTGTTTTGTTTTTAATTGTACTTGGGGTATTTCAATTAGGTTTTATAGGATTAATGATCGATAGTTTCTTCCATTTTCTATTCGGATATTCTAAATACTTTACATATATTCTTATCGCAATTGTATCAATGCTGATCACATTAAACGGTAAACTAAAATTTACTAGAAGAATGACTGGTTTAATGATCTTTCAAATTGCATTAATATTTGTAATGCAAATTATTTTTTACTTTAAAGACAAAACTTTTAATGCTTTTGAGACAACATTAAGTGAAACATATTCTGCATTAGAGAAAAACAGTTTTTACTTCAATGGTGGAGGCTACATAGGTTATCAAGCCTTTAATACATTAAGTAAACTCATTTCAGTATTTGGTTATGGATTACTAACGGTACTCGTACTCATATCTAGCATTATATTAATTATGAAGAAAAGACATCGCGATATTACAAAATCATTATTTGAAGTAACACAAAGTAAAACAAAATCAAAAATGACGAATTTAGAAAAGAAAAGAGAAGAAAAAGCAAGAGCGAAACAACTAGAAAAAGAAAAACGTGAGAAAGAAAAACCGAAAGACGTTTCAAATTTAGAAGAAGTTAAACCTATAGAAGACAATAGTCGACAGGCAATAGATAAAGGAGTTACAGAGCAAGAAGAAATTCCGATTTTTGAATCAAAAGAAAAACAAATGAAAAATAGTAAATCAAGTGTAAATCACATTTCGGAAAAACCACAATCTAACGAAGAAGAACAAAAAGAATCAACCGTTACAATTGATGAAACAGAGAATTTAAATTATAAGCTGCCACCACTTAATATATTAGCAGATCCACCTAAATCTCAAACTGTATCTAAAAAAACAGTTCAAGAAAAAGGGAAGCTGTTAGAAGCAACGTTAAGAAACTTTAATGTTGATGCAAAAGTGACACAAATTAGAATTGGACCAGCTGTTACTCAATATGAGGTACAACCTGCACAAGGCGTTAAAGTCAATAAGATAGTAAATTTAAGTAATGATATTGCGTTAAATTTAGCGGCAAAAGATATAAGAATTGAAGCGCCGATTCCAGGTAAATCTGCAGTGGGAATCGAAGTGCCGAATGAACATATATCAATGGTTACGTTGAAAGAAGTGTTGAATGAGGCTAAACCAACGACGAATAAACTTGAAGTAGCTCTAGGAAGAGATATATCTGGTGAACCTATTACTGCAGAACTAAATAAATTACCTCATTTACTAGTTGCAGGTGCAACAGGTAGTGGTAAGTCAGTCTGTATCAATGGCATTATCACGAGTATCTTAATGAATGCGAAGCCTCATGAAGTGAAAATGATGTTAATAGACCCGAAAATGGTTGAATTAAATGTTTATAATGGTGTTCCCCATCTGTTAACACCAGTTGTAACAAATCCACAAAAAGCTAATCAAGCTTTACAAAAAGTAGTATCAGAAATGGAAAAGAGATATGACTTATTTCAACATGTTGGCGCAAGAAACATTGAAGGTTACAATGCATTTATTGAACGTACAAACCAAGAAATGGATGAAAAGCAAGCGCAACTTCCTTATATTGTTGTTATCGTAGATGAATTAGCCGATTTAATGATGGTCGCAGGCAAAGATGTAGAATCATCAATCATGAGAATCGCACAGCTTGCTAGAGCAGCAGGTATTCATTTAATTATTGCGACACAAAGACCATCAGTTGATGTCATTACAGGTAGTATTAAAGCGAACATACCTTCTCGAATTGCTTTTGCTGTAAGTTCTGCTACAGATTCAAGAACGATTCTAGATGGTGGCGGTGCTGAAAAATTACTTGGACGAGGCGACATGTTATTCTTATCAAGAGATTCATCCAAACCAACAAGAATACAAGGTGCATTTCTTTCAGACAATGAAGTTGAACAAGTTGTGCAGCATGTTATTGGTGAACAAACGGCTAACTACATTAAAGAAATGGAACCAGATGAGCCTACTGAATCAAGTGAAATGGAAAGTGAAGATGAATTATACAAAGAAGCATATTTATTTGTAGTAGAAGAACAAAAAGCGAGTGCAAGTTTGTTACAAAGAAGGTTTAGAATAGGTTATAATAGAGCTTCTAGGTTAATGGACGATTTAGAAGGTAATGGAGTCATTGGACCACAATCAGGTAGTAAACCTAGACAAGTTTTAGTAGATCTTTATCAAGATGAATAGGGGGATATTATGTCTACGAGTGCAGCAACAAACTTAGTTAAAAATTGGATTTTAGAACAAATAGAATCAGGTGAACTATCAGAAGGTGAATGTATTCCGTCAGAATTTGATATCAAAAAATTACTTAATATAAATCATGATGAAATTGAAAAAGCTATACATGAGCTTGTCACCGAGCAAGTATTGTCCCAAAAATCTGGAGAAGGTGCGATTGTTAAACCTAAACAACCGTATTATTATCCACTAGATGAACTTGTAAGTATCACTAAAATGATTGAAAAAAATGGACAAGTAGCTGGGACAGAGTTCATCAGTTTAGATGAAGAAGTTGTGACGAATCAAGAAATGACAATATTAAATTTGGATGAAAATGCTTTAATCTCAGTAATTGAAAGAGTGAGAACAGCAGACGGAGAGCCAGTTGTATATTGTTTAGATAAAATCTCAACTGACCTATTTCCATGTAGTGATTATAATTCAGATTTATCATTACTTTCAGCGATTGAAAACAACGTTGAATTTAAAATCACACATGCTGATACATCAATCGAATCAATTAGTTATGAACCATATATAAGTGAAATACTGAATTCTGATCCAGATGATGCCATGATGTTATTAACTCAAACACACTATAATAATGAAGGTGTTCCGATACTGTATTCATTGAACTATTTTAAAAGCAGTCTTGTAAAGTTTCGAATTAAAAGAAATAGGATATAATAAGAACAATGACAGAAACAAAGTAACTTATGTTACTTTGTTTCTGTCTATACATACTAATATAAGTGAGGTACCTAATATGATAACTACTGAACATATTCAATTGGCATCAAATGATATTTATGTGATACCAACTAAAAAATTCAAAACAACAACTATCGTTTTTAAATTTGTCGCACCATTAGACAGTAACACGATTACGTCACGATCAATTTTAAGTAAATTAATGACAAGAGTAACAAACAAATATCGAACGGATAAAGAAATGAATAATGTTCTGGCAGAATTATACGGTGCACATTTGTATAGTTACGTTAATAAACAAGCAAATAATCATATCATGACAATCGGTATTGAAATTGTTAATGAAAAATACTTACAAAGTGAAACACCGATTCTAGAACAAGCAATTCAATTATTACATGAAGTCATTTTTAATCCATACATAATAGAAGATGAATTTAACGAAAAATTTACAAACCAAGAAAAGTCATTATTAAAAAAGAAACTCACAGCAATGGAAGATAATAAATCACAACGAGCATACTTACAGTTTATGAATCATATGTTCGAAGAAGAGCCTTATAAATATTTAGCAGCAGGTCGATTAGAAGATATCGATGACATAAATGCAACGTCGTTAGTTGATACATATCACGACTTAATTCATCAAAATGCGATTTCTACATACATAATAGGTAATGTCGAATTAAATAACATAAAAGAATTATGTGAACAATATTTTAGCTTTAAACATAATAGTAATTTAGAGATAGAGACATCTACATTTAAAGAAATAGAACACGTTAAAGAGATTGTGGATTACACAGAAATTGATCAAGCCAAATTAAATATGGGCTACCGATTCCCAATTACGTTTCATTCTAAAGAATACTATTCATTCCTTGTACTAAACATGTTATTAGGTGGAGATGCTTCGTCTATTTTATTTAGTGAAGTTAGAGAGAAACAAAGTTTAGCTTATTCTATACATTCTCAAATTGATCCTAGAAATGGATTCTTGTATATCGTCGGTGGTATTTCTAAAGACAAAGTACAAGTTGCCAAAGAAACCATTTTAAACATATATCAAGATTTAAAAGAAGGTAACTTTGAAGAAAGTAAATTACAATTAGCTAAAAAAGTACTTGTATCTAATGGTAGAGAAATGTTTGATAAACAAAGACAAATGATAGATTTACTTCATACACATGCTAGATATCATTCATCATACGATCATGAGGAATGGATTAAAGAAGTAGAAGCGATTACAGTTGAAGATATTAAAAACATTGCGCATCTTGGACAATTAGATACTATATATATACTGACTGAAGGTGAAAAACATGAATAGTAATTATTACAAACAAATAGATGAAACAGTATTTGAAGAAACATTAAACAATGGATTGAAAATCGTAGTAATCCCCAAAAAAGGTTTCTACAAAACATTTGTGACTTACACAACTCAATTCGGATCACTTGATAATACATTTAAGCCTCATGGCCAAGATGAATTTGTGACAGTTCCAGATGGCGTTGCACATTTCTTAGAACACAAACTATTTGAAAAAGAAGAGGGCGATATCTTTACAAGCTTTGCAGAGCATGATGCGCAAGTGAATGCATTTACTACATTTGACAGAACAAGTTATTTATTTAGTGCAACAGACAAAGTAAATGATAATATTTTACGTCTATTAAAAATGATAGAAAGTCCTTATTTTACTGAAAAAACAGTCGAGAAAGAAAAAGGGATTATTGCAGAAGAAATTAAAATGTATAAAGAGCAACCTAACTATAAATTAATGTTTCAAACACTAGCTGCTTTATATCATCATCATCCCGTCCAAATTGATATTGCTGGTTCTGTTGAAAGTATTTATAAAATTACTGCAGATGACTTATATTTATCTTATGAAACATTCTATCATCCTGCAAACATGGTCGTTATCGTTGTGGGAGATGTAGACCCTGAAGAAACAATTCAATTAATACGTAATCACGAAGATAAGCGTGAAATGGAAGAAATGCCACCAATCACACGTAAACGTGTAGATGAACCAGAAAGTGTTTGTCAGCACTATGTTGAGACGAAGATGGACATCGTACAAGAAAAAACGATGATTGCGTTCAAATTTAAACCGAATACAATCTCAGATGATGTTAGAGTAAAAAAAGACATCGAAATGATGATTGCACTGGATTTAATATTTGGTGAACAAACAGAATTTTATCAAACGTTGTTAGAAAAAGGCGTTCTAGATGATACTTTTGGTTATCAATTTGCAAATGAAATGACATATAGTTATCTGTTATTTGCTGTAACAACTGATGAGCATCAAACATTTGTAGATGCAATTAAATCAGAACTAAGTAAGTTCATTAAAGAAGGCTTTGATGAAGCGGATTTACATAGAGTGAGAAAGCAAACGTTAGGTGAAATGATATCAAGTTTAAATTCACCTGAATATATAGCAAATCAATATACAAAGTTTTATTTCGAAGGTGTAGAATTGTTCAATATTATTAATATATTAGAGACGATAACGGTTGAAAGTGTACGTGAAACTTTAGAATCTTTAATAAACTTTGACCATGTAGTTGAGAGTAGATTGGTTAGATTAAATGACTAGGACATTAATTATAGGTGGAAGCGGAGATATTGGACTTTCGATTGCTGAAGATTGCTTATCTCATGGATATGAAGTTATCCTACAATATAATCAATCAAATATTGAACAACTAAGAACGCGTTTTGAAGGTAGACCTGTGTCATTTTTACAATTAGATTTAATGAATAGTCATGAACTCGATACATTAACAGAATTAGGTCATATCGATCATCTTATATTTGCAGCAGGTAAATCTCAATTTGGTGCAATACAAGATGTGACAAATGCAGATATTGATGAACAATACCGTATAAACGTATATAGTCTCATTAAAATAGTGCAATTGTTTATTGATGATTTGAGGAAAAGCCACAATGGTAGAATTGTTGTTATTTCATCTATTTGGGGGGAGACTGGCGCAAGTTATGAAACGGTATACTCAACTATGAAATCTGCACAGCTTGGTTTTGTGAAATCTTTAGCTAAAGAACTAGCATTAACGACCGTTACAGTTAATGCTATAACTCCAGGTGTAGTTCATGGTAAAATGACAGATGAACTAGATACTTTAACGCAACAAGAATTGAAAAATGATATACCTCAAGGGCGATTCGTTACAACAAATGAAGTAAGTACGAGTGTTCTGTACTTATTAAATCCTTTATCACAAAGCGTAACTGGACAAGTATTAAGAGTAAATGGTGGATGGTATATTTAATATTGGGGTGGATATTATGGAAGAAGTAATTAAAAAAGAATGGTACTTAGAATACGATATTCAAGTAAATAGAGCAGGATTATTAGGAGATATATCAAGTTTATTAGGTATTTTAGGTATTAATATTATTACGATTAATGGTGTTGATCAAGGACGAAGAGGACTACTCATTAAAACGGATAATATGAATAAAGTAAAGCGCTTCGAAAACATCGTGAGAGAAATTGATGATATAACCATAAAAAAACTACGTACACCAGGTTTAAGAGATAGGCTAGCTGTGAGACATGGTCGGTATATTAAACGAGATGTAGACGACAAAAAAACATTTCGATTTGAAAGAAAAGACTTAGGTATTTTAGTTGATTTTATGGCTGAATTATTTAAAGAAGATAGACATAAGTTAATTGGCGTAAGAGGTATGCCTAGAGTTGGGAAGACAGAATCAGTTGTTGCTGCAAGCGTTTGTGCGCACAAAAAATGGTTGTTTATAAGTTCAACATTAATAAAACAAACTGTAAGAAGTTCTCTTTTGAAAGGAGAATATAGTGACAAGAACGTATATATCATTGATGGTGCAGTTACATCCAAGCAAACTGACGAAAAACATAAACAATTAGTACGTGAAGTCATGAATCTTCCAACAATTAAAGTAGTTGAACATCCTGATTTATTCGTGCAACGATCTGAATATAGTCTTGATGACTTTGATTATATTATTGAATTAAGAGAAAAAGAAGATCAAGAAATTACATACGAACAATTAAATAAGAATGATTTATTTACTAATGATAGTATGACATTTGGTGATGGCTTTGGTTTCTTTGAATAATTTTGTAGAGGTGAATGAAGCTTGAATAATATTGGTGAAATTTTGAAAAATAAACGAGAACAATTAGGTATGACATTAGTAGAATTAGAAGAAAAGACTAAAATACAACGTCAGTTTTTAGTCATGATAGAACGCAATGACTTTGAAGAATTACCTAATCCTGATTACACGAGAGGATTTATTACTAAATATGCATCTTCTATAAATATTAATCCAACGGAATTAATAGAAAAGCACCAAAGTGAATTACCAAAAACTTCACCTTCTGCAAAAGAAGCATTTAGACAATTAACTCAAGAAAAAAGAAGTCATACAGATATATCAGAGAATAAAATGGTTGCAAAACTTATCACACAGATGGTTACATTTTTTGGTTTGTGTTTAGTTATTTGGATATTATTAATTATTATCATTTAAATATAAGAATGGTTGTTTTATAATAGAAGTAATATACGATTGTATGTAAAAAGGAGAAAGATTATGAACATTCCGAATCAATTAACGGTATTACGCGTTATATTAATACCTATTTTTGTATTGTTTTTATTGGTTGATTTTAATATGGGCAAGATGTCCTTTTTGTTTGGCCAAGAAATGAGAATTGAACAGTTTATAGCAGGTATTATCTTTATTCTGGCATCTGTTACGGATTGGTTTGATGGTTATTTAGCTAGAAAATGGGAACTTGTTACGAACATGGGCAAGTTCTTGGATCCTTTAGCAGATAAATTACTAGTTGCAAGTGCACTCATTGCATTAGTAGAATTAGATAAAGTGTCTTCTGTAGTTGCAATCATTATTATTGCAAGAGAGTTCGCTGTTACAGGATTAAGACTATTACAAATTGAACAAGGATTCGTAAGTGCTGCTGGTCAACTTGGTAAAATCAAAACAGCAGTAACAATGGTAGCAATTATATTTATTTTACTTCAGGAACCATTCTCAACACTTTGGCAAATAAATTTAGGGCAATGGCTGATGTACATTGCAACGTTCTTCACGATATTAAGCGGTGTTGAATATTTCTATCACGGTAGAGACGTATTTAAAGGATCAAAATAATAATATAAGAATCTAAGCAATTATGTTTAGTATTCATATGAAGACGGACAAACCTAAAAAATCCAAAAGATTTTATTTAGGTTTGTCTTTCTTATCTATAGGAGGATGTAATATGAGAGTAAGTATATTAAGTGTAGGTACAGAAATACTATTAGGGCAAATTGCGAATACAAATGCACAGTTTATTTCTAAAGAATTAAATGAACTAGGGGCAAGTGTTGTTCGACATGTTGCTGTAGGAGATAATCCGAAAAGGCTAGAAAGTGCGTTCAAAGAAGAGCTTGATGCCCATGATGTTGTTATCCTTACTGGAGGATTAGGTCCAACTAAAGATGATTTAACGAAGCAAACTGTAGCACAAGTACTTGGTAAAGGTTTAGAAATGAATGGCCAGGCTATGGAATTTATAGAAAATTATTTTAAGAATGAAAATAGAGAAATGACACCGAACAATAAACAACAAGCATTAGTCATCGAAGGAAGTGCCATATTAAAAAATGATGTCGGTATGGCTCCTGGAATGTATTTAGAGCATGAGCACAAACAAATTGTTCTATTACCAGGACCTCCTAAAGAATTGCATCCAATGGTGAAACAATATTTATTGCCTTATTTCATGAATGAAGAAAGTGTTATTCAATCTGAGTCTTTAAAATTTGCCGGTATAGGTGAGTCAAGTCTTGAAACACAATTGATGGACTTAATCGATAATCAAACAAATCCAACGATTGCACCGTTAGCAGGACAACATGAAGTATCATTGAGAATTACTGCAAATGCTAAGTCTAAACAAGAAGCATATGAACTGATTAAACCCGTTAAACAAGAAATTCTTAATAGAATTGGAACATTCTATTATGGAAGTGATGATAAGTCGATGGAAGAGGCTGTATTTGATAACCTTAATCAAACATTTGTTGTTTACGATGAAATAACAGATGGTATTTTACTATCGAGATTAAAAAAACATCCGAACTGTAATCATTACTTAAAAGCATATTTAAATAATGATGATTGGATCCATACATTACTGAACATTTCTGAGCAAGATGATGAAGAAGTCATTAGTAAAAAATTAAAAGAAAGATTCAATGTTGATATTGTTGTTGTCATATTGCAAAGAACTGAACATTCGATTGTATATATTACCAATATGCAAAAAGACAAAAAATTTAATTCAACATTAAGCCAATCATACGTTGGAAAACGTGATAGAATCAGTAATCAAGTACTTATAGACTTCTTGAACTTTTTACGAGATGAGTAATAAATTCAAAAATACGGCACTTATGTTCGCGTTTTGTTAAAAATTGCATCATTTAACACGAACAAATATTCGCTTTATGCTTGCATTTTGAAATGAAATAATTTATAGTAATAATAAGCTAATAAAACAAACAAATAAATTCAATTTATTTATATAGGAGGTTATCGCGTGAGCGAACGTCAGAAAGCACTCGATACAGTAATTAAGAATATGGAAAAATCCTTTGGTAAAGGAGCTGTCATGAAGCTTGGAGATAACACAAGCAGAGAAGTATCAGCAGTTTCTAGTGGATCAATTACACTTGATAAAGCATTAGGTGTAGGTGGGTATCCTAAAGGACGTATTATTGAAATATATGGACCAGAAAGTTCTGGTAAGACGACAGTAGCTTTACATGCTATTGCAGAATCTCAACGTCAAGGCGGCGTAGCTGCATTTATTGATGCTGAACATGCTTTGGATCCTGTTTACGCTAAAAATCTTGGAGTAGATATAGATAACCTTTATTTATCACAACCAGATCACGGTGAACAAGGTTTAGAGATTGCAGAAGCCTTTGTTCGTAGTGGCGCAGTAGATATCGTAATCATTGACTCTGTTGCTGCATTAACACCTAAAGCAGAAATTGAAGGTGAAATGGGAGATACACATGTTGGTTTACAAGCGAGACTTATGAGTCAAGCTTTACGTAAATTATCAGCAGCTATTTCTAAATCAAATACAACGGCAATATTTATTAACCAAATTCGTGAAAAAGTAGGCGTTATGTTCGGTAACCCTGAAATCACACCTGGTGGTCGTGCATTGAAATTCTATAGTTCTGTACGTTTAGAAGTTCGTCGTGCTGAGCAATTGAAACAAGGACAAGACATTGTCGGTAACCGTACTAAGATTAAAGTAGTTAAGAATAAAGTAGCACCTCCTTTTAGAGTCGCTGAAGTGGATATTATGTACGGTGAAGGTATATCTCGTGAAGGAGAACTTATTGACTTAGCTGTTGAGTTCGACCTTGTTGATAAATCTGGAGCATGGTACTCATATAATGGTGAAAGAATGGGTCAAGGTAAAGAAAATGTTAAATCTTATTTGAAAGATAATCCGAAGATTATTGAAGAAATTGATAAACTATTAAGAGATCAATTAGGGTTTAATGGTAAGAAAGAAGAAGCCACTAAAGAGAGTAAATCTGATGATAAAGATGAACAAGCTTCACTATTAGATTGATTTAAATTAAATCATATTGTAAGACGTTCTATAATTCACTTTTTGACAAGTTGAATTATAGAACGTTTTTTATATAAACTGTTTCAAAAAAGAAGGTGATGTCCTTGACACTCACACAATTTTAAACGTACAATTGACTTGTATGATTCCAAAGTTCCATTTAATCATATTTTTGTATATATAAGACGTAAAACCTAGATAGAAGGAGGTGTTTATGTGGAATTATTAACCCTCTTACTCATTTTGCTTGGAGTTATTCTAGGTGTTGTTGTAGGATACTTTTTCGCGCACAATAGCTTAATGAAAAAACAAGATCAAGCTAGACAATCAGCGCATTATATTTTAAGTGAGGCCAACAAAGAGGCCGAAAGTCTTAAAAAGGAAAAGTTGATTGAAGCTAAAGAAGAAAATCAACAAATTAGAGATCATCTTGATAGTGAAATTCGAGAGAGAAGAAGTGACCTACAAAAGCAAGAAACAAGATTACTTCAAAAAGAAGAAAACTTAGAACGTAAGTCAGAACTTTTAGACAAAAAAGATGAAATTCTAGAAAACAAAGAAGCTAAAATTGAAGAGCGACAACAACAGGTAGATGCAAAAGAGAGTAATGTTCAAGAAATAATAATGAAACATGAACAAGAATTAGAACGCATCTCCGGACTAACACGTGAAGAAGCTCGAAAAGAGCAATTTTCACAAGTTGAAGAAGAACTGTCACATGATATTACTGTACTTGTAAGAGAAAAACAACGTGAACTAAAATCAAATGTTGATAAAAAAGCAAAAGAATTACTAGCTACGACAGTACAAAGACTAGCTGCAGATCACACTTCTGAATCAACGGTATCAGTTGTTAACTTACCTAATGATGAAATGAAAGGACGTATTATAGGTCGTGAAGGCCGAAATATACGAACTCTAGAAACATTGACAGGTATAGATTTAATTATAGACGATACACCAGAAGCGGTGATTTTATCTGGATTTGATCCAATTCGAAGAGAAATCGCTAAAACAGCATTAACGAATTTAGTGTCGGATGGACGTATTCATCCGGGACGAATTGAAGAAATGGTTGAAAAAGCGAGAAGAGAAGTTGACGAACTGATGAGAGAATCAGGGGAACAAGCAACATTTGAATTGGGTATTCATAATTTGCATCCAGAATTAATTAAGATTTTAGGTAGAATGAAATATCGTACAAGTTATGGTCAAAGTGTACTAAAACACTCAATAGAGGTTGCACAACTTTCAGGAATGTTAGCAGCCGAATTAGGTGAAGACGTTACTTTAGCAAAACGTGCAGGTTTATTACATGATATAGGTAAAGCCATCGATCATGAGGTTGAAGGTAGTCATGTAGAAATTGGAGTAGAGCTAGCTAAGAAATATCATGAACATGATACTGTTTTAAATGCTATACACTCACATCATGGGGATGTAGAACCAACAACAGTTATTTCGATATTAGTAGCTGCTGCGGATGCTTTAAGTGCAGCGAGACCTGGAGCTAGACGTGAAACATTAGAAAACTATGTTAAACGTTTAGAAAGATTGGAAGAAATATCAGAAGGTTATCAAGGTGTAGAAAAGGCATTTGCAATACAAGCGGGTAGAGAGATTCGTGTAATCGTATCTCCTGAAGATATTGATGACTTAAAAGCACATAGAATAGCAAGAGATATTAAAGACCAAATAGAAGGCGAATTACAATATCCAGGGCACATTAAAGTGACAGTTGTCCGAGAGATGAGAGCAACAGAATACGCTAAATAGTTATGCTCAAAACATAAACCCTTTAACCGCAATGGTTAGAGGGTTTTTTGTACGAAATTTTTAGTAACTCAGGGCAATCTAAGGATCTTAACTTTGTTCTTTATTGTATATATAGCAAGATAGCGTATTTCTATTTATCTGCATAGTATTATATTGATTCAAAAAATTGTTGCCATTCTTTAGTAATATTGTGTTTATCGAATTTTGATTTTACATTTTTCAAAGCATGCTTACTCATTTGATTTAATATTTTTGGATTATCTATAAGATATTCCATTTTTTGAGCAAGTTCATCAATATTGTTTCTTTCAACTATGAATCCATCTTCTCCATCAGTAATAATGTCAGCCGGTCCATAATTGAAATTATAACTCACGACCGGACAACCATTTGCTAAACTTTCTAATATGGCGAGTGAAAATCCTTCTGTTCTTGAAGTGACAATTGAAAATGATGCCTTTTTATAAATAGAAGGCGCATTCGTCGTGTAACCCATAAATTCAACATGATCTTCTAACTTTAATTCTTTCACTTTGTTTTTTAAATTGGCTTCATCAGTTCCTGATCCATAAATTTTTAATTTAAAGTTAGGGAACTTTTGAATAACAACTTTAGTGGCATCTATTGCGTGACTAATTTGCTTAAGTGCTACTAATCTAGAAATGATAACGGCTTCTATAGGTTTGAAAAACTTGAGTGATTTAAATTTAGTCGCTTCAATACCATGTGGTATGACTTGTACTTTATCTTCATGACCAAATCTTTCGACAATATCTTTACGTTGTCTATCAGTTAATACAAGTAAGCAATCTATATGATTTAAGTTTTGAATAGCAAATTGAACAGTAGTTGCAATATCAGAAGTATCCTTATTAAATGGGGCCTTAATATGGTTACTGTGCAATCTAATGATTTTATAGGCTTGTTTATGATTTACTTTAGTCAATACGTCATCAGTATTTCGGCTATCAGAAATCAAAATAGGATTATCAACATCACGAATGACACATTCTACAAAATATGATTTGAGTTCTTGGTCATTTTTAAAGACATGTGTGATTTCATCTTGTGAAAATAACATGACGCGATGGGCGGTGCTATTTTCAGGATTAACCCATTTAGATAAATAAACATTGTTTTTACTATTTTTAAATACCATTTGTCTTGGCTTATTTAATACTATATCCATATAAGTAACTTTACCGGTGTAACCATCAGGTGTGTAAACTTCATTTCTCACTCTATATCTCATATCATTAAAGTGATCAATACCTTTAATCGTTTGATCGCTTCGATAAGTGAAATATTGTTTGTAAATACCATCTTGATAAACCCTGTATGCATTCTTAGATGGGACTTTCTCTAATATGTCATGATCCGAAACAACATCTGAAATCTTGTATACTTGTTTCGTAATAGATTGTTCATTTTGAAAATACTCGTACATGTTTATAATCGGAATATTTCTATTTAAACCGTAATCATTATATATTTTATCAACTAATAAACTATATTCTCCATTGTAGTTAAAAGTTAGAATTGACGTATTATATCCTAAATCAGCACTGATGTTTGCTTGCTGAAGACAAGCTTTCGTTAAACCACCACGATTAATATCTACAGAATTAATCATGAAAAATACATTTTTTACCATAATTTCCACCTCCCAATTAATTCATTATTATATATTAAAAATATCAATTAAGCAAAACATAAGAAAAGAATATTGCTTAATAAGTATAATAATGTATAAAAGAAAATTCGTTTGAAGGTATAGATAGTAAGGATAGTACGAGTGAAACACATAATTAAAAAAAGAATCACATTAAGAGATGTATCATCTCATAACGTGATTCTTTAACTACATTGATGTGGTTACATATTAGGAGTTAGCATATTGATGGTATAAAAAGATAGCTCTTTTTAATAATTCCAATCTGCCGTTATCTCTAATATTTGATTTGTGAAAATATGACAAAATTTCATCGTCAGAATTTACATCTACAGGGAAATGGGCATCTTGGATTAACCAGTTTGCTAATTCTCCTAAAGGTGTATCATCATCAGAAAAAGTTTGTATAAATTCATAAAAGCTCACATAACCACCTCAACTCATGAGCCTTACTCATTATATTAGAAATAGATGTAAGTGTAAATATAAAAAAGCCTTTTAAAACAATCACTGTAAGAGTGGAAGTTTTAAAAGACTTTTTTATTTAAATAATCGAATGATTTCAATACTCATTGGATTAATTTGTTATATGTTAACTTGTTAAATTAAGTTCGAGTTCTAGAGCTTCTTTTAATACATCAGATGTTTCACGTGCATTAATTGAGCAGTTTCCATATTTCTCAGCTAATTTAAATGCTGTGATATATAGTTCTAGACTATCTTTCGCGATGTCTTCTGCATTTTCTTTTACGGATGGATTTGCTGTAACCACTAGTTCTGCAAACTTTTCTGGTTCTATTTCAATTCCCATGTTTAAATAAACACTCCTATAAGATTTTGTAACGTTGCAATAAGAATACAACGCTCGATAGATTATATACCCTTTTTAAAAAATGTTAATCATCTCTTTCAAAAATATTTAATATGACTTAAAATATATAAATATAGAGAGGATGACAATCTTGAGAATTTTATTTATTGGAGATATCGTTGGCAAGCTTGGAAGAGAACAATTAGAAAACTATTTACCGAAGATGAAAGCAACATATAAACCAACATTAACTATCGTTAATGGAGAAAATGCTGCACATGGTAAAGGTATAACTGAAAAAATATATAAAGACATTTTGCGTATGGGCGCTGATTTTATGACAATGGGTAACCATACTTATGGTCAAAGAGAAATTTATGATTTTATTGGACAAGCAAATAGAATGGTTCGACCTGCTAATTTTCCTGATGAAGCACCAGGCATTGGTATGAGAATTATTAAAGTTAATGATAAAGATGTCGCGATTATAAACTTGCAAGGTCGTTCATTTATGACGGCTATTGACTGTCCATTTAAAAAAGTAGATGAATTAATTGAAGAAGCATCTAAGATTACACCTTATATATTTGTTGATTTTCATGCTGAAACAACTTCTGAAAAAAATGCCATGGGTTGGTATTTAAATGGTAGAGTTAGTGCAGTAGTTGGCACGCATACACACATCCAAACTTCTGATGAACGCGTGTTAAGTCATGGAACAGCATATATAACAGATGTAGGCATGACTGGGTATTACGATGGTATTCTTGGCATTAAGAAAGATGAAGTAATAGAGCGATTTATTACGAGTTTACCTCAAAGGCATAATGTGCCGGATGAAGGTAGAAAGGTGTTATCTGGTGTCATTATTGATTTAAAACAAGATGGAACAGCTAAGAAGATTCAAAGAGTATTAATTAACGATGATCATCCTTTTGAATAACATAGTCCATTAGACTGATTTTTAGTAAAACCCTTTAATTTCATAGGATTAAAGGGCTTTTTTTGGTATGATGTGAATTGAGATATTATATGGGGAGGCCATAAGATGAAATCACAAATTTCATGGAAAGTTGGCGGACAGCAAGGCGAAGGTATTGAATCAACAGGTGAAATATTCGCAACTGCTATGAACCGTCAAGGATATTATTTATACGGATACCGTCATTTTTCAAGTAGAATTAAAGGCGGTCACACAAACAATAAAATAAGAGTTTCAACTACGCCAGTAAGAGCGATTAGTGATGACTTAGATATATTAATAGCGTTTGACCAAGAGACAATAGATGTTAACTATCATGAAATGCATGAAGGCAGTATCATTATTGCGGATGCAAAAGCTAAACCAGAGAGTCCAGAAGATAGTAAAGCACAACTCGTTAGTTTGCCATTTACTGCAATTGCTAAAGAACTTGGCACAGCTTTAATGAAAAACATGGTTGCAGTAGGTGCAACATGTGCAGTTATGGATTTAGATACGAAAGTGTTTGAATCTTTAATTAACGATTTATTTAGTAGAAAAGGACAGAATGTCGTAGATCTTAATATACAAGCGCTGAATGAAGGTTATAAACAAATGAAAGACGAAATGTCTAATTTGGAAACTGAACATAAACTTGAACCTACAGATTCTGAAGGTCATTTATTCATGATAGGTAATGATGCAATAGGTTTAGGTGCAGTTTCAGCGGGTGTTAGATTTATGGCAGCATATCCAATTACACCAGCATCTGAAATAATGGAATATATGATAGATAGACTCCCGGACTTAGGTGGAGCAGTTATTCAAACAGAAGATGAGATTGCAGCATGTACGATGGCAATTGGATCAAATTATGCAGGTGTACGTTCGTTCACATCTTCAGCAGGTCCAGGTTTATCATTAATGATGGAATCAATTGGATTATCTGGGATGACCGAAACACCATTAGTGATTGTGAATACACAACGTGGTGGTCCATCGACAGGTTTACCAACTAAACAAGAACAATCAGATTTAATGCAAATGATTTATGGTACACATGGGGACATTCCTAAGATTGTACTAGCACCGACAAGTGCAAGTGATGCATTTTATTTAACGATAGAAGCATTTAATTTAGCTGAAGAATATCAATGCCCAGTTATATTACTTTCAGATTTACAATTATCGTTAGGTAAACAAACTGTAGAATCATTAGATTATGACAAAATCGAAATAAGAAGAGGTGCATTAGTTGAAGGTGATTTAGAAACACCTGAAGACAAAGCGTACTTTAAACGATATGCCTTAACAGATACAGGTATTTCACCACGTGTCTTACCAGGAACTAAAGGCGGCATCCATCATGTTACGGGTGTTGAGCATAACGAAGAAGGAAAACCTTCTGAAGGTGCTGATAATAGACAACAGCAAATGGATAAGCGTATGAGAAAAACAGCTCAATTGTTAATAGATGAACCTGTTGAATCAAATGAAAGATACGAAGAAGCAGATATATTATATGTTGGTTTTATTTCTACAGCAGGTGCAATCGAAGAAGCAATTACAAGACTAGATAAACAAGATGTGAAAGTAAATCACATACAAATAAGACAACTTCATCCATTCCCATCTGATGTTGTTCAACAAGCATTTAATAAAGCTAAAAAAGTTGTCGTAGCTGAGCATAATTATCAAGGGCAATTATCAAACATCATTAAGATGAATGTTAATCATGAAAATAAAATTATAAATCAAACAAAATATGATGGAACACCGTTCTTGCCACATGAAATAGAAGATAAAGCATTGGAAATAGCAAGTAACTTGAAGGAGTTGATTTAATTGGCAACATTTAAAGATTTTAGAAATAATGTTAAACCAAACTGGTGTCCTGGTTGTGGAGATTTCTCAGTGCAAGCTGCAATTCAAAAAGCTGCTGCAAATGTAGGTCTTGAACCAGAAGAAGTAGCTATTATAACAGGAATTGGTTGTTCAGGTCGCTTAAGTGGTTACGTTAACTCATATGGTGTCCATTCAATTCATGGTCGTTCTCTACCATTAGCGCAAGGCGTTAAAATGGCAAACAAAGATTTAACTGTTATCGCTTCAGGTGGAGATGGAGATGGATTTGCGATAGGTATGGGTCATACAATTCATGCATTAAGAAGAAATATGGACATGACATATATCGTGATGGATAATCAAATTTATGGTTTAACTAAAGGTCAAACTTCTCCAAGTTCAGCTAAAGGATTCGTTACTAAATCTACACCAAAAGGTAACATTGAACAAAACGTAGCGCCATTAGAGTTAGCTATTTCATCTGGTGCAACGTTTGTAGCTCAAAGTTTTTCAAGTGATATTAAAGAACTTACAAATATAATAGAAGAAGCGATAAATCATAAAGGATTCTCATTTGTTAATGTATTTTCACCATGTGTAACGTATAACAAAGTGAATACTTATGACTGGTTTAAAGAAAACTTAATAAAACTAGCAGATATTGAAGATTATGATGCTTCTAATAAGTCGCAAGCAATGCAAACAGTACTTGAAAAAGAATCAATGTTAACAGGAATTATTTATCAAGATAAAGAAACACCTTCTTATGAATCTCAAATTGAGCAATTTGATGAGCAACCACTCGTTAAAAAATCATTAAAACTAGAAAAAAATCAATTTGAAGATCTCGTATCACAATTTAAATAATGTGAAAGCATATATAAATGAGCAAGTAAGTTAAAATCAATAGATTTTGAACGAACTTGCTCATTTTTACATATAATAAGACGTAAAGGGGAAAGATTATGACAAATACATTAATGAGCATTCAAATTATACCGAAACATCATACAACTGGGGTTATTCCACTTGTAGATGAAGCGATAAGCATCATAGATCAGTCTGGTTTGAAATATGAGGTTCATCCATTAGATACTACGGTAGAAGGAGATATGAATTCTTGTTTAATTTTAATTGAACAAATTAATGAGCGTATGGTTGAACTAGAATGTGACAGTATTATCTCACAAGTTAAGTTTTATCATGTTCCTGAAGGTATTACGATGGAGACGTTAACAGAAAAATATTAAATTGAAAAATTAAATTGTGTTGTAAACATATAACGAATGGTGAACAAAGGGGGAGTAATATGTGAGAACTGTACTTAAATTTTTAAGACCTTATAGAGGCTTATTTATATTAGGATTAATATTAATGTTGGTAGAATTGGCAGTTGAACTTATTCAGCCAATTTTCATTTCTGAAATTATAGATAATGGTATTTTGAAAAATGATTTAAATCATGTCTATTTATTCTTATTTATTATGTTAGCCACGGGTCTTGTTGCACTAGCATCTGGAATTTGGAATAGCTTTGTTGCAGGACATGTTTCTCAGGCATTTGCATATGATTTAAGAACGACACAATTTAAAAAGATACAGACTTTTTCACTTGATACATTACAAAAATTCAAAACATCAAGTTTAATAACAAGATTAACAAGTGATGTAAATAACTGTGATCAAGCAGTTTATATGTCTATTCGAATCATGCTTAGAGCACCACTTATGATTATTGGTAGCATCATTATGAGTTTTGTTGTAGAACCGAGGTTAGCTGTCTATTTAGTTATTGGAACACCGATTATATTTGTTATTATCTTTGTTATAGCTAGAATTGGCGCTAAATTATTTGGGAAAATACAACGGAAATTTGATGAAATGAACCGATTTTTCCAACAAAATTTAGAAGCGGTAAGACTGATTAAAGCAAGTCAGACGAGTGAACAAGAAATTAATCAATTTAAAAATAAAATTAAAGACATTAGACATAATTATACATATGCACTAAGATTGATGGAATTTATTAATCCATCATTATTGTTCATTATTAATGGAAGTATTCTTGCAGTAATTTGGTTCGGTTCTGATATGGTCAATCAATCTACACTAGAAGTAGGTAAACTGGTTGCGATATTAAATTACGGTATGAGAATGCAAGGTGGATTTGGGATGTTAGCTTTTTTAATTATGACATTAAGTAGAATGAAGGCTTCAAGCGAAAGAATCGAAGAAGTATTAACTACAAATTCTGATGAAGAAGTCATTGATAAAGAACCTACACCTAAATCAAATCAAGCATATGGCGTTGAGTTTAAAAACGTGAGTTTTACTTATCCTAACGCCACAAAGACAGTACTGAAGAATATATCATTTAAAGTTCAACCAAAAGAGAAGTTTGCAATTATGGGATCAACAGGTTCTGGTAAGTCTACTTTACTAAGTCTTATACCAAAAATGTATCAAACAAAAGATGGAGAAATACTTATAAATAATAAAAATGTTGACGATTGGAAAATAGAAGAATTAAGAGATGCAATAGGTTATGTCCCACAAACTGCTTTATTATTTTCAGGAACAATAATTGAAAATCTGAAATTCGGAGATCCAGTTGCTGATAATGAAATGTTAGAAATGTCATCGGAGAAAGCTCAAATTCATCATTCAATTAAAGGATTTGATCATGAGTATCAAACTTTAATTGGCCAACAAGGTGTGACGTTATCAGGTGGACAAAAACAAAGGCTTTCAATTGCGAGAGCGCTCGTTCGTAAGCCGGGTATTTTAATTTTGGATGACTCAACTTCAGCATTAGATATCAAAACTGAATCTGCTCTATGGGATGCACTAGAACATGAAGATACAACTAAATTAATCGTCACCCAAAAAATAACAACTGCAAAAACTGCAGATCGAATTATGTTATTAGTTGATGGTGAAATTGAGGCTATTGGAACTCATGAAAGTTTACTTAAAGAATCAAAACTTTATCAAGAAATAGCAAATAGTCAAGAAAGTGCGGTGATTGCATAATGAGTTTGAAAAATCCTTATGGTCATCAAACTGTTCTGGCTACAGATGACATAACAAACAAGAATCCGAAAAAGAAAAAAAGAGCAAAAGATACAAAAGGTACGTTATTAAACATTTGGAAATTAATTGATGAAAAACGGCTACAACTTATCTTCGTTATTTTCATGATTATATGTTCATCAATATTAAGTTTAATCGGTCCATTTGTAATTGGGAAAATGATAGATGAAAAGATTATCCCTAAAGAATTAAATGGGTTAGGGCAATATATTATTATTTTATTATGCGTGTATGTCATGTTATCCATTACTGCTTACATGGGATCATTTCTAATGGTGAGCATAGCTCAACGTACAGTATATTTACTAAGAGATCAACTGTTTCAACATTTTCAAAAATTACCGGTTTCTTATTTTGATAAGAAACAACACGGTGAATTGATGAGTAGGATGCAAAATGACATTGAAAATGTATCTCAAGTATTGAACTCATCTTTTATACAATTTACATCAAGCGTTGTAACATTAATTGGTACACTTTCAATTATGTTATATTTAAGCCCCTTATTGACCTTATTAACCATCATTATCATACCTATTATGTTCATGAGCATGAGGTGGATAACATCTCGAACAGGTGTATTATATGGACTAAGACAAAAACAATTTGGAATTATGAATGGATATATTGAAGAAATAGTGAATGGTCAAACTATTGTAAAAGCATTTTCTCAAGAAAAGTATGTTATGGAAACGTTTAATAAAAAAGCTGACAATGTAAAGGAATACAGTTTTTGGGCTATTACATTTGGTGGTTTAATTCCTAAAGTGATGAACTATTTAAACAATTTAAGCTTTGCTATTGTTGCTGGTATCGGTGGGATACTCGCATTAAATCATTCAGCTGGTGTTACAGTTGGTGTGATTGTTATTTTCGCTGAATATGCAAGACAATTTACTAGACCTTTATCAGATTTAGCAAATCAATTTAATACTGTTTTATCTGCAATAGCAGGTGCTGAACGTGTGTTTGATATCATGAAAGAACCGGTTGAACAAGATTTACCGGATGCTATCGATAAACAACATATTAAAGGTGAAATCGAATTTAAAGATGTAACGTTCAAATATGACCCAGAGCAACAGAACCCGACAATCAAACAACTTTCTTTTAAGATAAAAAGCGGTGAGTCGGTTGCATTAGTTGGTGCTACAGGTGCAGGTAAGACGACAATTGTTCAGCTGATATTACATTACTACGATATTAACTCAGGTGAAATATTAATTGACGGAATACCCATTAATAATATGACAAGACAATCATTAAGACATAATATTGGTGTAGTCTTACAAGATCCATATTTATTTGATGGTACTATTAAAGATAATATTATGTATGGAACGCCAAACGCGACATACGAACAAGTAGTAGAAGCGGCGAAGAAAGCAAACGCACATGAATTCATCAGTAAACTTGAAGATGGCTACGAAACAGTGCTTAAAGGTGAATCTGGATCACTATCTCAAGGTGAGAGACAACTGATTTCTATTGCAAGATGTTTATTAGAAGACCCGAAAATATTATTATTAGATGAAGCTACGAGTAGTATAGATACTGTTACTGAAATTAAAATTCAAGAAGCACTTGAAACACTTATGGTTGGTAGAACAAGTATTATCATTGCGCACAGATTAAACACTGTGAAAAAAGCAGACTTAGTATATGTATTGTCTCATGGAGAAATGATAGAATCTGGTACACAACAAGATTTAATTAACAAAAAAGGTATATATTATCATATGTTAAATGCTTCCGATGAAGATCAAATAAAAGAATTACATTAGTGGAGGGATTAAATGGAATTTAGACAAATTGATCATGACATAGAAACGTTGTTTACTGAATATATTTCAGAATGGTATCAAAACGATGAAGTTGTTGTTCCCTGGGCAACAGACGTAAAAAAACACGGTGGATTTAATGAAATGTTAAAAATGTATAAAGAAGCTATAAACCCTGTTAATGAAGCGTTTGTTCCTGCTAAAACATTTGTCTTAATTGAAGATAATGAAATAAAAGGTGCCGTCAATATTAGATATGAACTTAATGCTTTTTTAGAAGAAAAAGGCGGTCACGTAGGTTATGGAGTTAGATTGAGTCAAAGAGGGAAAGGCTTTGCAACAAAATTATTAGGTTTCGCCTTAAAAGAACTGCGAAAAGAAAACGTACATGAAGCACTTATAACATGTGATGATGACAATCTGGGAAGTGCAAAAGTAATTGAAAAGAATGGTGGCGTAGAGGCTGATCCTCATATTTCAAAGGAAAATAGTATAACTAGAAGATATTGGATTAAATTAATATGAGTAAGTATAAATATATACGACTTGTAAGCACTTAAACTTCTTTGCACTTTATGTTGAACTCTAATATAATATAAAGATGAATAAATATGGGAAGAAAGGGTTTTGAAATTGAATGAAGAGCAAAGAAAATATGGTGCTAATGCGAAGACAGAACCTAATTTAGAAAAAGATTATAGTAAATACTTCGAGCACGTTTATCAACCTCCAAATTTAAAAGAGGCTAAAACGAGAGGGAAATCTGAAGTAGAATATCATGATGATTTTAAAATAGATGAACGACATAGAGGAATGGGGAAAGGTCGTAAATTTTACATTAGAACATATGGTTGTCAAATGAATGAACATGATACTGAAGTGATGGCTGGAATTTTTCAAGCGTTAGGATTTACGCCAACAAATACTGTAGATGATGCGGATGTTATCTTATTAAATACTTGTGCAATTAGGGAAAATGCTGAAAACAAAGTGTTTAGTGAAATAGGAAATTTAAAACATCTTAAACAAGAAAGACCAGATTGTATAATAGGTGTTTGTGGATGTATGTCACAAGAGGAATCAGTAGTCAATAAGATACTTAAGTCATACCAAAATGTAGATATGATTTTTGGTACACATAATATTCATAGATTACCAGATATATTAGAAGAAGCATACATGTCTAAAGCGATGGTCGTTGAAGTTTGGTCTAAAGAAGGCGACGTTATTGAGAATTTACCTAAAGTTAGAAATGGCCGAATTAAAGCGTGGGTTAATATTATGTATGGGTGTGATAAATTCTGTACATATTGCATAGTTCCATTTACACGTGGTAAAGAACGTAGTCGTATGCCTGCTGAAATCATAGCTGAAGTCAGAGATTTAGCGAGACAAGGGTATCAAGAAATTTGTTTACTCGGACAAAATGTCAATGCATATGGTAAAGATATAGATGGTTTGGAATATGGCTTAGGTGATTTACTGAAAGATATAAATAAAATAGATATTCCAAGAGTAAGGTTTACAACAAGTCACCCATGGGATTTCGACGATCGTTTAATTAATGCAATTGCTGAAGATAATAATATTGTGCCTCATGTACATTTACCAGTACAGTCGGGTAATAATAACGTTCTTAAAATAATGGGGCGTAAATACACGCGTGAAAGTTATTTAGAACTAGTCCGAAAAATTAAAACTGCGATACCTGATGTTGCATTGACAACTGATATAATTGTTGGATATCCTAATGAAACAGAAGCTCAATTTTTAGAAACAATTGATTTATATCATGAAGTTGGTTTTGAACATGCATATACTTACGTGTATTCGCCAAGGGAAGGTACGCCAGCAGCTAAGATGAAAGATAATGTACCTGAAAAAGAAAAAAAACAGCGACTTCAAAGATTAAACAAAGTTGTTGGTGAATATGCTGCTAAATCATTAAAACCTTATGAAGGGCAAGAAGTATTCGTTCTTTGTGAAGGTACAAGTAAAAGAGATGACGAAGTACTTGCTGGATACACTGAAAAAAATAAATTAGTAAACTTTAAGGCATCTCAAGATGTGATAGGTAAAATTGTAAAAGTAAAAATAACAGAAGCAAAACAATATTCATTAAATGGTGAATTTATTGAGATTGTATCCAAAGAAAAGGTGGCACATTAAATGTATACAAAAGATGATATATTAAATCAAGCACGAAAACTCGGAAAGATGATGGCAGAAACTGAAGAGGTTGACTTCTTCAAACGTGCTGAAGCACAAATTCATGAAAATCAAACGGTAAGAGAAAAGATGGCAAGCTTAAAATCTTTACAAAAGCAAGCTGTAAACTTCCAAAACTATGGTAAAGAAAAAGCCTTATCAATGGTAGAAGAAAAAATCAAAAAAGTTGAAGAAGAATTAGATGAAATGCCTATTGTAAGTGAATTCAAAGAAGCACAAGGTGAAGTAAATGAATTGTTACAAATGGTTTCAAATTCGATTAGTAATACAGTAACAAATGAAATTATAGAATCAACAGGTGGGAATCAGTTAACAGGTGAAACAGGTGCTGCAATTGAAAATGCACCAAATACAAGTGGTTGCTCACATTAATTAAATAGAATTTTGCACTCACGGTGTCTTTTTGGGCTGAGAAATACGTGTATATTTGATCCAGGTAATGCTGGCGTAAAGATGTGTAACTAAACATTAATATGTATATGTATAGAGCCTAGGACTAATTATTTATGTCCTAGGCTCTATTTTTGGGAGGAAACGATGAATAAAACGAAATTAATGACTTTGACAGCACTTTTAACAGCTATAAATGTTACATTAAGCACATTTATCACAATACCGATTGGTCCAATAAAAGCAATGCCTATGCAGCATCTAATCAATGTGATATGTGCAGTTATATTGGGGCCGTGGTACGGTTTATTACAAGCATTATTATCATCAACTGTTAGAAATATACTTGGGATTGGGACAATATTTGCCTTTCCAGGAAGTATGATAGGTGTATTATTAGCAAGTTTATTGTACAAATATCGACGTAAATTATATTTAGCATCTTTAGGTGAAGTAGTAGGTACAGGTGTAATTGGAAGTATAGTTTGTATTCCGATTTCTTGGTTACTTGGATTTGGTAATCTTGCATTCTGGCCACTATTTATATCGTTTTTACTTAGTAGTTTATTTGGAGCAATTGCAAGTTATATCATATTGATATCTTTTGAAAGAAGAGGAATACTGAAGCATTATATACGTTAAAGTAATAACTACAATTTAATTCTGAATATGGGTATAGATATCTCTTTAAAGTTGCAACGTAAAAGTATGTTCTTTGAAGAGATTTTTTGATTTAATTATACGTTACTCGTTTATTTTGAATATTTTTGATAAAATAGATAAATCGAAAATAATAAAGAAGGAACGTGAAAAACATGTCTAAACCAACGCCTATGATGGCACAATATTTAAAAATTAAATCACAATATCAAGATACATTATTATTCTTTAGATTAGGTGATTTTTATGAAATGTTTTATGATGATGCAATTGAAGCGTCAAGAGTGTTAGAAATTACGTTGACTAGACGTGATGCTAAGAAAGATCCCATTCCAATGTGTGGCGTACCATATCATTCAGCAGCAGGATATATTGAAAAACTAATCTCCAAAGGGTATAAAGTTGCGATATGTGAGCAAATGGAAGACCCAACACAAACTAAAGGTATGGTTCGTCGAGAAGTTGTTCAAGTTATTACACCTGGTACCGTTATGGACCAAAAAGGTATGGATGAAAAATCCAATAACTATATTTTAAGTTTCATTAAAGAAAATGGTGAATATCATTTAAGTTATTGTGATGTAACGACAGGTGAATTAAAAGTTACTTCATTTGAAGATGAATCTACGTTAATGAATGAAATTACAACGATTCACCCTAATGAAATTATTGTTAATAAAACGTTACATGATAATCTATATAAACAAATTCAGCTCATAACTGAAACGATTACGGTCATTGACAGTTATGAATCTAGGGATTACGAAGTGATTAAAGGAACATCCAATGCACAAACAATGGCATTAACATATTTATTAAATTATATACATGATAATGGAAAACGAGACATGCCTCATATAGAAGATGTTGTCGTATATCGTGCATTAGATTATATGAAGATGGACTTTTATGCAAAGAGGAATCTTGAGTTAACTGAAAGTATAAGGTTAAAGTCTAAAAAGGGTACACTATTATGGTTGATGGATGATACGAAAACACCAATGGGAGCAAGAAGATTAAAACAATGGATTGATCGTCCACTCATTAATCCTCATGATATTAAAGAACGTCTAGATGCTGTTGAACAATTAGTAAATGGATTTATTGAAAGAGATGAATTGCGTAGTTATTTGAACATGGTTTATGATATCGAACGATTAGTAGGTCGAGTTAGTTATGGAAATGTTAACGCGAAAGACCTCGTGCAATTGAATTATTCTATAAAACAAATTCCATTTATTAAAGAAATAATCGAACGTCTAGATTCTAATTCGGTAGAACGATTTAAAGCACTTGAGCCACTTTTAGAATTAGAAGCATTACTTGAAGATAGTTTGGTAGAAGATCCACCTCTATCTATTAAAGAGGGTGGGATTTTTAAACAAGGATATCATGAAAAGTTAGATGAATATAAAGATGCTTCAACAAACGGCAAGCAGTGGCTAGCTGAACTTCAACTTAAAGAGCGTCAAAGAACTGGCGTGAAGTCGTTAAAAGTTAGTTTTAACAAAGTGTTTGGTTATTATATCGAAATTACGAAAGCGAATTTACAACATATAGATACGGATGCATTGGGGTATCAACGAAAACAGACGTTATCTAATGCAGAACGTTATATAACTGAAGAACTCAAAGAAAAAGAAGCTATCATATTAGGTGCAGAAGATAAGGCAATTGAGTTAGAATACCAATTATTTCTTGAATTAAGACAAAAGGTTAAAACATTTACTGAACAACTTCAATATCAAGCAAAGCTTCTTGCTGAAATAGACTGTTTACAAAGTTTTGCTGAAATTGCCCAAAAATATCATTATACGAGACCTGTCTTTAGTGAAGATAAGACGTTGTCTTTAAAGGCATCAAGACATCCAGTGGTAGAACGCGTTATGGATCATAATGATTATGTTCCGAATGATTGTTACTTAAACCAAGAAGAGTTTATCTACTTAATTACTGGACCAAATATGTCAGGTAAGAGTACATACATGAGACAAATTGCAATTATTAGTATAATGGCTCAAATGGGTGCGTATGTTCCTGCCGATTACGCTCAATTGCCAATATTTGATCAAATCTTTACAAGGATTGGTGCTGCTGATGATTTAGTTTCAGGGAAAAGTACATTTATGGTAGAAATGTTAGAAGCAGAGAAAGCAATGGTTGGTGCTACGGAAGATAGCCTTATTATATTTGATGAAATTGGTCGTGGTACTTCAACTTTTGATGGATTAGCCTTGGCACAGTCAATGATAGAATATGTACATCATCACACAAAAGCAAAAACGTTGTTTTCTACACATTATCATGAGCTAACGCATTTAGATGAAACTTTAACAGGATTAAAAAACATACATGTAGCTGCTAAAGAATATCAAGGTGAACTGATATTCTTACATAAAGTTAAAGAAGGCGCAGTTGACCAAAGTTATGGTATACATGTAGCAAAATTAACAGACTTACCTGATGAAATTATCGAAAGAGCTAATACGATATTACAAGAGTTGGAACGTAACTCAAGACCTGAAAAACAGCGTGATGCTTATGAACAACCATCATTCCAATTATTTGAAGAAACTAAACCTTCAGAAATTGAAAATAAAATAAAATCTATGGATATTATGAATATGACACCAATAGAAGCATTAACAAAACTGCAAGAGATTCAAAATCAAATTAAATAGAAAGTGTGAATGCATTGGGGAAAATTAAAGAACTAGAACTTTCTTTAGCCAATAAAATAGCTGCCGGTGAAGTAGTCGAAAGACCTGCATCAGTTGTTAAAGAATTATTGGAAAATGCAATAGATGCGCAAGCGACACAAATTGATATAACGATTCGAGAATCAGGTATTCAATCTATTAGAGTTGTAGATAATGGTACTGGTATCGAAGAAGATGATATAGCAAAAGCGTTCGGAAGACATGCAACAAGTAAGATTGATAATGATTATGATTTGTTTCATATCCGAACGCTAGGTTTTCGAGGTGAAGCGTTAGCAAGTATATCTTCTGTAAGTAAAGTAACAATGAAAACTTGTACAGATGACATGCTTGGACATGAGGTTCAAGTCGAAAACGGAGAAATTATAAAACAACAACCAGCAAAAGCTAAACAAGGAACTGATATTCTTGTTAAAGAATTATTTTATAATACACCTGCACGTTTGAAATATGTAAAAAGCTTGTATACAGAACTAGGCAAAATAACAGATATCGTAAATAGAATGGCAATGAGTCACCCGCATATATCGTTCAGTTTAGTATCTGATGATAAAACAATATTAGCAACAAATGGATCAGGTAGAACAAATGAAGTTATGGCAGAAATATATGGCATGAAAATCGCGAAGGATCTAGTAGAAATTAATGGAGAGACAGATGACTACGTGATGAATGGGTTTATTTGTAAGCCTGAACATACGAGGAGTAATCGCCATTATATTTCAATATTTATCAATGGTAGATATATTAAAAATTATGCATTGAATAAAGCAATTATTGAAGGTTATCATACTTTGTTGCCGATTGGTCGATATCCTATCGTTTATATAAACATTGAAATGGATCCTATTCTAGTTGACGTTAACGTGCATCCAACAAAATTGGAAGTCAGACTTTCTAAAGAACAGCTGTTATATGATCTCATTAGCCGAAAGATTAAAGAAGCTTTTCGTGGCATGTCGTTAATACCAAATACAAGTATAGATAAAGAACCTAAAAAGTCACAAAAAGAAATTTTCGAACAGCAACGGTTGGATTTTGAAGAGAGAAGAAACACAAATTCATCACGAGCAAACTACGATAAAGAACAATCTTCAAATCCAGATAATCATGATGAAAACCAAGATAATCGACATTCTATTCAGAAAGAACAACCTAGCCCTTCTACACAGCAATGGCATTTCAAACCGAAAGAGTATCAATCATTCATTCATGAAGAAACACAATACACACATGACAGTGTAGGAGAACAGAAAGATGATATTCAGCAAATATCATCTTCAGAACCAGTTCAACAAAGTACTGATCAAGAAGAACAGTTTGTGCAATCATCAAACCATAACGAATATGTTCAACCAAATATTGAAAAGCCTCGTGTACCTTACATGGAAGTCGTTGGTCAAGTTCATGGCACATATATCATTGCTCAAAATGATACAGGCATGTTTATGATTGATCAACATGCAGCTCAAGAGAGAATTAAATATGAGTTTTTTAAAGAGAAAATTGGTGAAGTTACAAACGAAACACAAAGCTTGTTATTACCATTAACATTTAATTTCTCTAAAGATGAACATATGATTATTAATAAATATTTACAACCTCTAGAAGAAGCGGGGATTTTTCTAGAACCGATAGGACACCATGATTATATGGTGAGTGAATACCCGGTCTGGTTACCTGTAGTAGAAGCTGAAGACATTATTAAAGATATGATTGATTACGTCTTAAAGCATGAAAAGGTAGATATTAGAAAATTAAGAGAAGATGCTGCCATTATGATGAGTTGTAAGAAATCTATAAAAGCGAACCACTATTTAAGACAGCATGAAATGAGCCATTTAATTGATGAGCTTAGAGAAACAACTGATCCATTTACTTGTCCGCATGGGCGTCCAATTATTATTGAATTAACGACTTACGAATTAGAAAAATTATTTAAAAGAGTAATGTAGGAGGTATAAATTGCCATGAATCAGCATATTTTGCCAGCAATTCGATCGATGAAAGATATGGAAAAATTTTTTAAATTAGATTATAAGCAATGTGTCTTGCTTGATACACATATCGGTCATTTACAAGCCATACTCGAACAAATGAAAGCTCATAATAAGGAAGTAATGTTGCATATAGATTTAATAAAAGGCTTATCAAATGATGAAGCAGCGGTTGAATATGTTATACAACAATATAAACCAAATGGCATCCTTTCAACAAAATCAAAAATTATTAAACGTGCTAAAAAGCTAAATACGTTAACAATCTTAAGAGTATTTATATTAGATAGTACAGCACTTAGTAGAAGTATAGAATTAATTAAACAGGCAGATCCTGATTTAGTTGAGGTTCTACCAGGTGTTGCTACAAAAGTAATTAAAGAAATAAGAGAAAAAACGGGTAAAGATATTATTGCTGGTGGACTTATAAACACGCAAGAAGAGATTGAACTTGCGATAGAAAGTGGCGCCAAATACATTACGACAAGTGATTTAAATATTTGGTAAATCCATTTGACAACGTTTTCATATAGTATTATACTTTTAAATAAGTTAATATATGAGATGAGTAAATGAGACCCTCTACAACATGGCCTATGCATTAATTTGTTTAGGCCTCTGTAGGGGGATTTTTATGTATTAGCAGATAATAATGAGGAGGTTATTTAATATGAGTGAATTTTTAGCAGAAATAGTCGGTACCGCCATTTTGATTTTATTTGGTGGTGGTGTGTGTGCTAACGTCAATCTTAAAGGCACTTTAGGGAAAGGTGCTGATTGGATTGTTATATCAATGGGGTGGGGTTTAGCTGTTATGTTAGGTGTTTATGCAGCAGGTAATGTATCAGGTGCACATTTAAATCCAGCAGTTACACTTGGATTTGCAATTGATGGTTCATTTCCATGGTCAAAAGTAGTGCCGTTTATTATTGCTCAATTTATAGGTGCCATGATTGGTGCAACACTTGTATGGGCATCATATTTACCACACTGGAAAAAAACTGAAGATCAAGGTGCAAAATTAGGTACATTTGCTACTGGTCCATCATATCCAAACTATGTGGCAAACTTTTTGAGTGAGATTATTGGAACTATGATACTTGTTATGGGATTATTATTTATAGGGACTAATAAATTTACTGATGGATTAAATCCACTTATTGTTGGTTTATTAATCGTAGCAATTGGTTTAAGTTTAGGTGGTGCAACAGGTTATGCCATTAACCCAGCACGTGATATCGGTCCTCGTATTATGCATATGTTATTACCGATACCAGGTAAAGGGAGCTCTAATTGGAAATATGCAATTGTTCCATTATTAGGACCTATTGCGGGTGGTATGTTCGGTGCAGCATTATACAATATTTTATTTAAAGGTATTTTCAATGGATTTATCATTTTTGCAATCATCTTTACTATTGTCGTTGTTTTATTAGGTATCGCATTGAATAAAGCTATACTTAAAGATGAAGTTGCAGAAATTCTTTAATCCACAATGTTATAGGAGGGTTTAATATGGAAAAGTATATATTATCAATTGATCAAGGTACGACAAGTTCGAGAGCGATTTTGTTTGATAAAAATGGGAATATCAAACACGTAAGTCAACGAGAATTTAAACAATATTTTCCTCAAGGTGGATGGGTAGAACATGATGCAAATGAAATATGGACATCAGTTTTAGCTGTTATCGCGAGTGTATTAAATGAAAATAACGTTAGTCCAAGCCAAATTGAAGGTATTGGTATTACAAATCAAAGAGAGACTGCAGTTGTTTGGGATAAGAACACTGGACGCCCTATTTATCACGCAATTGTTTGGCAATCAAGACAAACACAAGATATTTGTGCAGACTTAAAATCTAAGGATTTAGAACCAATATTTAGAGAGAAAACTGGTTTATTACTTGATCCATATTTCTCAGGAACAAAAGTAAAATGGATATTAGATAATGTTGATGGTGCTAGAGAAAAAGCTGAAAAAGGCGATTTATTATTTGGTACTATTGATACATGGTTAATTTGGAAGTTTACAGGAGATGTACATGTAACAGATTATTCTAATGCAAGTCGTACGTTAATGTATAATATTCACGACTTAAAATGGGATGATGAATTACTAGAATATTTAGAAGTTCCATCTTCAATGTTACCTGAAGTTAAACCTTCAAGTGAAGTATACGGTTATACACAAAAACATCATTTCTTCGGTGAAGAAATCGCAATCGCTGGTGTTGCAGGAGATCAACAAGCCGCTCTATTTGGTCAAGCATGTTTTGAAAAAGGCGATGTTAAGAATACGTACGGCACTGGTGGATTTATGCTAATGAACACTGGTGAAAAAGCAGTAAAATCTGAAAGTGGATTATTAACTACATTAGCTTATGGTATTGATGGAAAAGTAAACTATGCATTAGAAGGTAGTATATTTGTATCAGGATCAGCTATACAATGGTTAAGAGATGGTTTAAGAATGATTAAAACTGCTCCAGACTCAGAAGATTATGCTAATCGTGTTAAAACAACAGAAGGCGTGTATGTGGTACCAGCATTTGTTGGTTTAGGAACACCTTATTGGGATTCAGAAGCAAGAGGTGCGATTTTTGGATTAACACGTGGTACTGAGAAAGAACACTTTATTAGAGCAACATTAGAATCATTATGTTATCAAACTCGTGATGTACTTGAAGCGATGGAGAAAGATTCAGGTATTGAAGTTGAAACATTAAGAGTAGATGGTGGTGCAGTTAAGAATAATTTCTTAATGCAATTCCAAGCTGATATTGTAAATACACCAGTAGAAAGACCAGAAGTAAATGAAACGACTGCTCTAGGAGCTGCATATTTAGCAGGTCTAGCAGTAGGGTTCTGGAAATCTAAAGATGAAATACAACAAAGATGGAAATTAGAAACAGAATTCAAACCTGAATTAGAAGAAGAGGAAAGAGAAAAACTATATAAAGGTTGGAAAACTGCAGTAAAAGCCACTCAAGCTTTTAAATTAGACTAAGTTGTGTTATCATTAATGTAAGTTAATATTTCGTAGAGATGTGAGAGGCTTTGTTCATACAATTTATTGTAGGGATGAGTCTCTTATTTTTTTACATTAATAGGAGGAAATGGTTATGCAACATTTATCAGCGTTAAATAGAAATCAAGTTAAAGATCAACTTAAAACTAAAGAATATGATGTAGTCGTTATTGGTGGAGGTATTACTGGTGCTGGTATAGCATTAGATGCTTCACAACGTGGTATGAAAGTCGCATTAGTTGAAATGCAAGACTTTGCCCAAGGTACTAGCTCAAGAAGTACTAAATTAGTACATGGTGGTTTACGTTATTTAAAACAACTGCAAGTCGGTGTAGTAGCGGAAACAGGTAAAGAAAGAGCAATTGTATATGAAAACGGTCCACATGTAACAACGCCAGAATGGATGTTATTACCGATGCATAAAGGTGGAAGTATGGGACCATTTACTACATCAATTGGCTTAAAAGTTTATGACTTCTTAGCAGGCGTTAAAAAATCTGAACGCCGTTCAATGTTAAATAGAGATGAAACGATTAAGAAAGAACCTCTAGTTAAACAAGATGGTCTTAAAGGTGGCGGATATTACGTAGAATACCGTACTGATGATGCACGTTTAACAATCGAAGTTATGAAACGTGCGCGTGAATTTGGTGCAGATATTATCAATTACGCTAAAGCGAATGAATTCTTATATAATAAGAAAAATAAAGTGTCAGGTATTGATGTAACTGATTTACTTCACAATGAGAAATTTGAAATTAAAGGTAAACGTGTTATTAATGCTGCCGGACCTTGGGTAGATGAAGTAAGAGGTAAAGATTACTCTACTAACAATAAACAATTGAGATTAACTAAAGGTGTTCATATTGTAATTGATCAAAGTATATTCCCATTACAACAAGCAGTATACTTTGACACTGAAAATGATGGAAGAATGATTTTTGCAATTCCTAGAGATGGTAAAGCATATGTAGGAACAACAGATACGATTTATGATAATGATAAATCATCACCAAAAGTAACGGAAGAAGACCGTCAATATTTAATTGATGCAATTCACTATATGTTCCCAACAGTTAATGTAGAAGATAAAGATATCGAATCTACATGGGCTGGTGTTAGACCACTAATATTCGAAAAAGGTAAAGACCCATCTGAAATTTCTCGTAAAGATGAAATTTGGGAAGGTGATTCTGGCTTACTTACAATTGCTGGAGGTAAGTTAACAGGTTATCGTCATATGGCTCAAGATATTGTAGATTTATTAAGCAAACGTCTTAAAGAAGAATATAAATTATCATTTGGACCATGTAAAACGAAAGATACTTATATTTCTGGTGGTAACATCGGTGGCAGCAAAAACTATGAATCATTTGTTGAATCAAAAGTAAAAGAAGCTAAAAACTATAACTTATCAGAAGAAGATGCACGTTATTTAGCTAGAAAATATGGTTCTAACGTTGATGAAGTATTTGAAATAGCACATGCTGCACAAGTTGCTGATTTAAACTTACCACTTGCTGTTTATGCAGAAGTTGTTTACAGTATTCAAAAAGAAATGGTTCATAAACCAACTGACTTCTTAGTACGCCGTTCAGGAAGATTATACTTCGATATTAAATATGTATTAGAATATAAAGATGCAATCATCGAAGTTATGGCTAAAATGCTTAACTATGATGCTGATACTAAATTAGTATATGCACAAGACCTTGAAAAAGCTATTACTGAAGCAGTAAATCCAAATGATCAACCAGCAGTATTGAAATAATATTTGATTTTTAAAATTATACAGCCATTTTGCATGAGCTTTCCTATGAAAGTCATTTGCAAAATGGCTTTTTTTATCTTATTCTTACTTATAAAATTTTGAAATATTATAAGATATCTAAATGAATAGTGTTACTTTTTTATTTATGAATGAATTTGATATAATGGATTGAAAGGGAGGCGTTTGTCTTTGAGAAGAATGAATCATAAGATCACTTTAGCTTCGGAACAAACATTAGAAGTAACAATTGATAAAACAGATGAACAGCCAGTTGGGATTGTACATATCTTACATGGTGTAGCAGAACATAAAGATAGATATGATGTTATTTCTGAGTACCTATGCAAACGAGGCTTTCATGTTATTAGACATAATCATCGAGGGCATGGTAAAGAAATTGAGGAATCGACACGAGGTCATTTTAATTCACTTGATGAGTTGGTTGAAGACAATAAAGAAATTAGAGATACTTTTATTGCAGAATTGAATCCAACATTACCATATATCTTAATTGGTCATTCTATGGGCTCTTTAGTCGCAAGACAATATGTTAGAGATTATCCTGATGATGTAGATATCTTAATATTATCAGGTACAGTTGTTTATCCAAATTTACAAGGGAAATTAAACTATTTAGGCTTAAAAGTTGCTAATTTATTTTTAGGTAATCGTACGAAATCAAAATTAATTAATAATATGGCATTTAAAACACCAAATAGAGCACATAAATCTTTTAATAAAGATAATCAATGGATAAGTGAAAGTGATGAAAATAGAAAAGTATATGAAAGAGATCCATACACTGGTTTTCTAGTCTCGCATAAAGTTTATTTAGAAATCGTTAAAGCTTCAAATCAAGCTATTAAACCAAGTTATATCAAAAAACAAAATCCACAAATGCCAATTCTACTTGTTTCGGGAAAAGAAGATCAGTTTGGTGGATTTGGAAATGGTATTAGACGATTAGCAACTGCATATAAACGTGCAGGTATTAAACATGTAACTGTACAATTGTATAAGAATAAACGACATGAAGTACTATTCGAGACGAATCAATTTGCAGTATATGAACATATATACAATTGGTTAACTGCTCAGCTTAAACAATTAGAAAAAGAGGAACATTAATATGTCTGGAAAACCTTTAATTGCTATTGTTGGCCCTACAGCTGTAGGGAAAACAGAGTTAAGTATTAAATTAGCAAAAGCACTCAATGGAGAAATCGTCAATGGAGATGCATTCCAAATATATAAAGGATTAAATATTGGAACTGCAAAAGTCACGACAGAAGAACAAGAAGGTATTAAGCACCATTTAATTGATTTATATCATCCAGAGGAAACTTATTCAGTTTATAAATTTAAAGAAGATTTTACTAAAGTGGTTTGCGATATACATAGCCGAGGGAAAATACCGATTTTAGTTGGTGGAACTGGCTTATATGTTCAATCCGTTTTATATGATTATCAGTTAGAAAATGAAAATCAAGATGTCAAAAATTTAGAAATAGTGAATAATAAAATAGAAGAATTATCTAAATTAAATAATATTGAATTGCACAACTATTTATATAAAATAGACCCGAAAACCGCGTCATCAGTGCATCCAAACAATCGTGTAAGAGTTGAAAGAGCAATTGAGTATTACTTAAAAACAAAAAAATCTTTAAGCGAAAGAAAGAAAAGTCAGACATTTTCTGGAAAATATGATACATTATTAATTGGGATAGAAATGTCGCGCGAAATATTATATGAAAGAATTAATATGCGTGTCGACATGATGTTGGAGCGAGGATTATTGCAGGAAGTTTCTAACCTTGTTGATAAGGGGTATGAAAATTCACAAAGTATGCAAGCAATTGGATATAAGGAATTGATACCTGTTGTTAAAGGTGATATAGAGATAGAGATTGCTAAAGAACAAATCAAGCAAAATTCAAGACGATATGCCAAACGTCAAATGACATGGTTCAAGAATAAGATGGATGTAACTTGGTTTCAACGGGATAAACAGACTCTACAAGAAATCGCAGACAACGTAATCCAATTATCCAAGTGAAGGGGAAAGTCATATGGCAGAGAAAGAAAATATTCAAGAAGTTCAATTGGAGAAATTCAAATCTGAAGAAACTGAGTTAACAGTATTCTTGTTGAATGGTTTCCAAATGAAAGGGAAAATCGTTAATTTCGACGATAAAGTTGTAGTATTAGATATTCAAGGGAAAGAAAATCTAATTTACAAACATGCTATTTCTACTTTTGTTGAAGCAGAAGAAGCAACAGGCAAAGAATAATATGTTACACAAAACTGCCTAGGAATCATCATTGATGTCCTAGGCAGTTTTGTGATTTTTATAATAGTTCTTCAATGTCATTTCTTAATTGATCTGGACTTTTTTGAGGTGAATATCGATTTACAACGTCACCATCTTTGTTGATTAAAAACTTCGTAAAGTTCCATTTAATTTTCCCATTTAAGATACCTTTTTTAGCTGTTGTTAAATAGTCATATAATGGATGTTGTTCTGGACCGTTTACTTTTATTTTTTCATGCATTGGGAATGTAACACCGTAATTTAATTTGCAATTTTGATATGCTTCATTAGAATCACCAGGTTCTTGATTACCAAATTGATTACATGGAAATCCAAGTACAACGAATCCTTTATCTTTATATTCTTGGTATAGCTTTTCTAATCCTTCAAATTGTGGAGTGAAACCACATTCACTTGCAGTATTAACAATTAATATAGCTTTACCTTTATATTCTGATAATGAATATTTATCTCCATTTGTTCTAGCAACTTCAAAGTCATAAATTGACATGTATCATCACTCCTTATCTACTTTCTATTATAATAAAAAAATATCCAAAGTCATATTAATATGCTTTTTGGATTATATGTTAAAATGTAGTTAAAGTGAGCGTGAAGAATATGAAAAAAGAACTGAAAACAACTAAAAATGAAACGGAAAGCGTAATTTTAATTGCTTATCATGATAAGAAAGTTGATGAAACAACTTTTCAATCGACTATTGAAGAATTGAAATCATTAGCTAAGACAAGTAATTTAGAAGTGCTAGAAATTTTTACACAAAAAAGAGAAAGACCTGACCAACAATATTATTTTGGTAAAGGTAAGATTGAAGAAGTTATTGAATATATTGAATTAAATGATTTGAAAGTAGATGCTATTATTGCAAATGATGAACTTACAACTGGACAATCTAAACATTTAGATGAGTTATTCAATACTAAGATTATTGATAGAACACAGTTGATACTAGAAATTTTTGCGCAAAGAGCATCGAGTCGTGAAGGACAATTACAAGTTGAATTAGCTCAATTAGATTATTTATTACCAAGACTTTCTGGGCACGGTAAAAGCTTGTCGCGACTTGGTGGTGGTATTGGTACGAAAGGTCCAGGTGAAACAAAATTAGAAACCGACAGAAGACATATTCGTACAAGAATGAATGAAATCAAACACCAACTCGAAACAATCGTTTCTCACCGGTCTAGATATAGAGAAAGGCGTCAACATAATCAAGCCTACCAAGTAGCACTTATCGGTTATACAAATGCAGGTAAATCATCTTGGTTTAATCAATTAACAAATGATGCTACTTTCGAGCAAGATTTATTGTTTGCTACACTTGATCCAAAATCTAGAGCATTGACAATCAATAATGGATTTAATGTTATTCTGTCGGATACAGTAGGATTTATTCAAAAGTTACCAACAACATTGATAGCTGCATTTAAATCTACACTTGAAGAAGCTAAATATGCACAATTACTTGTACATGTAGTAGATGCAAGTCATCCAAGATATATGGAACAATATGAAACGGTTATGGCGTTAGTCAATCAATTAGATATGGGACATATTCCAATGCTTGTTGTCTTTAACAAGAAGGATAAAGCTCCCGATTTAGATTTAGCAGTTTCTGAACATTCTATTTTTGTTTCCACAAAAAATAAAGCAGATAAACAAGTATTTAAAGAACATTTAGTAAATATGATAAAAGAAACAATGACTTATTATGAGATGGATATTCCTTCATCAAATGCAGATCAACTTTATTGGCAAAAAGTACATACAATAGTTGAATCCTCTGAATTTGATGAATCAGATGAAACGTATCATATTAAAGGTTATAAACAAACATAAGAGGTATAAATATGGAACCGAAACTAGCATTATTAATTAAAGAGGTAGAAACTACATTAAGACCTTACTTTGATGAGGTGGAACACAATGCTTATATTGCGCAAGAAAATGTATTAAATGCATTTCATAAAGTTAAAATTACAGAATCTGATTTAGTTGGAACAACTGGATATGGCTATGACGATATTGGTAGAGATCATTTAGAAGAAGTATATAGTGAAGTATTTAAATCAGAAGATAGTCTAGTAAGACCACAAATTATTTCAGGAACGCATGCAATTACAATTGCATTAAACAGTCAATTACAATATGGTGACGAGTTAATGTATATTACAGGTTCACCATATGACACATTATTAGAAGTGATCGGTGTAAATGGAAATGGAATCGGTAGCTTTATTGAACAAGGTATTCAATATAAGGAAGTCGCCTTAAACAACGACGAAATAGATATTGAATCCGTTATAAATCAAATAAATAATAAAACAAAAGTAATCGCTATACAACGGTCTAAAGGATACAGTTCACGTCCATCACTAACGATAGATCAAATAGAATATGCTATTACCAAAATAAAAGAACGTTATCCTAATATCATTATATTTGTAGATAACTGCTATGGGGAATTTGTTGAAGACAAAGAACCAATTGAAATAGGAGCAGATTTAATAGCAGGTTCTTTAATCAAAAATCCAGGAGGTGGTTTAGCAAAAATAGGTGGTTATATATGTGGTAGACAAGATTTGATAGAACGCTGTGCTTATCGATTAACTGCTCCCGGAATTGGTAAAGAAGCAGGTGCTTCTTTAGGAAGTTTGCCAGAAATGTACCAAGGATTTTTCTTAGCACCACACGTTGTGAGTCAAAGCTTAAAGGGTGCACTATTCACATCATTATTATTGGAAAAACTAAATATGACAACAACACCACATTACACAGCGAAACGTACCGACTTAATTCAATCTGTTACGTTTAAAACTAAAGAACAAATGATTGCATTTTGTCAGTCTATTCAACATGCCTCGCCTATTAATGCACATTTTAGTCCAATGCCAAGTTATATGCCAGGATATGAAGATGATGTCATTATGGCGGCAGGTACGTTTGTACAAGGGTCATCAATTGAATTAACGGCAGATGGGCCAATTAGAGAACCATATGAAGCTTATATTCAAGGTGGATTAACGTATGAACACGTTAAAATTGCAGTTATTAGAGCAGTAGAAACATTAATTAAGCAACAATTAGTCGCATTATAAATTCTATGTAAGGTTTCCTGACATTTATTTGTTTTCTGAAAATTTATATGCTAAATTTAGTTTAAGTTCTTTATTGAAGGAGGCGGTCATGCTGTCTAGAGATATCATTAGAAGAAACATGGCCGTGTTCCCGATAGGCGTTGTCATTAAGTTAACTGAACTCACAGCAAGACAAATAAGATATTACGAAGAGAACGAACTTGTGATGCCCAAGAGGACGGACGGCAATCAAAGATTATTTTCTTTAAATGATCTAGAAAGATTGTTAGAGATTAAGGCACTTATAGAAAAGGGCTTCAATATGAAAGGGATTAAACAAATTCTGTTACAAGAAAAGAATGACCTTTCTAAAGAAGAACTGAAAATGAGAGAGCGGGTCATTAGAGGAACATCTAAAACTGATGGACCACTTAATCGAGGAGATTTATCAAGATTTTTTAAATAAAAACTGGAGGATAAACACATGTCGAAACAATCATTTACTAAAGAGGATATTTTTCGTTTTGCAGATGAAGAAAACGTACGTTATTTAAGATTACAATTTACTGATATTTTAGGTACAATCAAGAATGTTGAGGTACCAATAGCACAATTAGAGAAAGTTTTAGACAATGAAATGATGTTTGACGGTTCTTCAATTGAAGGATTCGTGCGAATTGAAGAATCGGATATGTATTTATGTCCTGACTTAGACACATGGGTTATTTTCCCTTGGACAGCTGGTAAAGGTAAAGTTGCACGATTAATTTGTGATATTTACAGTCCAGACGGAAATCCATTCCCTGGAGATCCACGTACAAACTTAAAACGTGTATTAAAAGAAATGGAAGACTTAGGATATACAGATTTCAATTTAGGACCTGAACCAGAATTCTTCTTATTCAAGTTAGATGAGCAAGGCGAGCCAACATTAGAATTAAATGATAATGGTGGATATTTTGACTTAGCTCCAACAGACTTAGGTGAAAACTGTCGTCGTGACATCGTATTAGAATTAGAAGACATGGGATTTGATATCGAAGCAAGTCACCATGAAGTTGCACCAGGACAACATGAAATTGACTTTAAATATGCAGATGCAATTACAGCATGTGATAACATTCAAACATTCAAATTAGTCGTTAAAACAATCGCAAGAAAACATAATTTACATGCAACATTTATGCCAAAACCTTTATTTGGTGTTAATGGTAGCGGTATGCACTTTAACGTATCATTATTTAAAGGTAAAGAAAATGCATTCTATGATCCAAATGGAGAAATGGAATTAACAGATGATGCATACCACTTTATTGCAGGAATCTTGAAAAATGCACGTGGATTTACAGCAGTATGTAACCCATTAGTAAACTCATATAAACGATTAGTGCCAGGATATGAAGCACCATGTTATATAGCATGGAGTGGTCAAAACCGTTCACCACTTGTAAGAATTCCAGTATCACGCGGATTATCAACAAGAGTTGAAATACGTTCAGTTGACCCTGCAGCAAACCCTTACTTAGCATTGGCTACAATTTTAGAAGCAGGCTTAGATGGCATTAAGAACAAATTAAATCCACCAGAATCAGTAGATCAAAATATCTACGAAATGGATAGAGAAGAAAGAGAAGCGGTAGGCGTATTAGATTTACCATCAACTCTTTATACAGCAGTAAAAGCAATGAAAGAAAATGACGTCGTAAAAAGCGCATTAGGTAACCACATTTACCGTCAATTTATCCAATCAAAATCACTAGAATGGGATTACTATAGAACCCAAGTGTCTGAATGGGAAAGAGAACAGTACATGAAACAATATTAATACTAAAAGAGCCCGGGACAAATTTGTTCCGGGCTCTTTTATGTAACATTTGAATAAGATAACATAGACGAAAGTTTGGTTAATTCGTAATTAATAAAATAAATGCGGACCACATAACGATTTATCTGGACCGCATTTCTCGTTTTCGGACCACATAATCAATTATCTGGACCGCATTTCATGTTTTCGGACCACATAACGATTTATCTGGACCGCATTTCTCGTTTTCGGACCACATAATCAATTATCTGGACCGCATTTCCCGTTTTTGGACCACATAGTGATTTATTATCTTTATTTTTATATAGATACTTAACATTTTATTATTGAATATTAGATTTCTAAATGATATTACTTTCCTATCTTATTGATAATTGAAATAAAACTATAGATAAAGAAAGGCAATGATGAGTAGAGCATAATTACCAGTATGTTATCTTGTATTTGGAAAATAAAATAGAACATAATAAATACTAAAATACTGGTGATTAATCCTGTTAAAGGCATATACCTATAATAAGTTGATAAATTTTTTCTATTACTTTTCTCCATAACCAACACTCCTTTTTACAATATTATACATGTTAGTTTTTTAATTTGTAAAAACGATTATTCATTTATACTTAGATTAGATTTTTAAGTTAATCATACAAATGTATGTATATTTGGTATATAATGGAAAAACAAACATGTAAAACTATTGTATGGATGATTTAAAAAGCAATTCATTAGTTATGAATGTGGGAATTTTATTCATTTAAATGTTAAGAAAGTTGGATGAAAAATGAAAAAGGATTGGAAAATTTATGAAATTATAACAATAATAATTGCCATTTTACTATTTTCATTTGTTATCTGTTCATTTATAGGGGTTATAAGTTTAACCAATAAAGTGATAGGAATATTATTGTTTATATTTTATTTTCTAATTGCCATTTTTACTTATAGAGATAGCAAATTATTTTCGTTAATGTATTTAATTGTGGGAATAATTATAGCTCTTTGTTATATGAAAGAAGTATGATTTGATAAACAATTTAGATCCTCAAATATATTAACAGTTAAGTAATGATAGTATGACTAATCAATTATTTCCTACTATCATTTTATGTATAAGGGAGTATTATTAATGAAGTTTATTTCCATAGATAACATAGAAAATAATTCTCGAATTAAAGAATTTTTTAAGAATGAGTTAAAAATAAGTAATATTAATGAAGTATATACTTACTATAAAGAAGAAAGTAATAAGTTATGTATAGTAGTAAAAAATGGAAAAATTGTAGGGTTAATAGGTATATCTATAG
>NZ_PPQZ01000087.1 GCF_002902525.1 Mammaliicoccus stepanovicii | reverse complement strand
AAGGCAAGGTTGTGGTGCACTATGTGGATGAAGCAGGTAACACAATTAAAGGAACTGTAGAAGATACACCAAACGTAAAAGTGGATACAGCGTATGATACAACGGATCATAAGTTGAAAGTAATAGAAAAAGATGGTAAGCGATATATCTTCACCAAAGTAAAAGATGGGGATAAAGAAACAGGTCAAGTGGTAGAAGGGACAACATCT
>NZ_PPQZ01000086.1 GCF_002902525.1 Mammaliicoccus stepanovicii | reverse complement strand
GTGCGGCTGGATCACCTCCTTTCTAAGGATATTACGGAATGACCATTAGGTCATGGAATAGCGTGGACATATTGTATTCAGTTTTGAATGTTTATTTAACATTCAAACATTGCACATTGAAAACTAGATAAGTAAGCAAATAGATTTTACCAAGCAAAAAACCGAGTGAATTTTTAACGAAATTCAACAAGCTTAATAATCGCGC
>NZ_PPQZ01000085.1 GCF_002902525.1 Mammaliicoccus stepanovicii | reverse complement strand
TCCATCTTGTTCACTGACTTCTACTGAATCTATTTTTTCACCATTTGCTAATAAGTTGACTGTTACTTTCTCTGGGCGTTTACCATCTTGGTTGTCATGGTCTTTCCATACTTTTTCCCCTGATACTTTTGTAGATTCAGGTTTATATGTGTTTGTGATTGCAAAGCTATTATCATTTACCTTACTTATGCTTGATTCATATCCACCTGTAGTATTTATCTCTTCTACTTTATAGTCAATGACATTATCATTGCTATCCAGTTTGTCTAAATTTTGCCATTCATAAGACCAATTGTTTTCGCTTGAAAGCGACACTACTTCTCCAACTGATTCTTTCTTGTTATCAACGATTTTGTATAATTGTACTTGTACTTCTTTTGCGCGTTTACCATCTTGGTTGTTTTTATCATCCCAGATTTTTTCAACTGCAATTTTAGTCTTTTCTAATTCCTTCTCTGTATTCGTGATCGTTAAGCCTTCTTCTTTTTTCGTATATCCTTTAGGTACTGTACTTTCACCCTGTTCATTGACTTCCTGAGCGACATATTCTATTTTATTTCCTTCTTGATCGCTTTCTAAAACGTTTTCCCATGTCACTTCAGTTATACCAGATTCCAATTTCTTTATTTCAGCATTCTCTACAGGTACGACAGAACCGTCTGAAGATTTTTGATATAATTTAAAGAATATTGTTGGATGATTTGTCTTACCATCTTCCCAGACTTTCTTAGCTGTAACATCTTTCGTTTTGATTTCTTTCTTTTCATTATCTACTTCTAAGAAGTAACCAACATTATCCTCATCTTTCAATTCAAACTCATAAGTTTTATCCTTATCAAATTGATATGGGGCTGGCGCTTCTGTTTCTTTGACAATATATTTACCACTTGGTAATCCTTTTATATTCGCAATTCCTTCATTATTTGTAATGATTTCTACTTCTTGTTGGTTATTAATAATTACATTACCATCAGCTCTAGTTAATTTGAATTTAACATTTGATATAGGCGATTTTGTATCTTTATCCTTCTTGAAGATTTTCAATTCACCTTTTTCTGTTCCTTCTATTCCTGCATCACCACTAATATTTTGCACAGTGTAATCAAATGATTTTCCATTCACTTCTTCTTTTCCATGTTCTTGATACCAAGCTTGTGAACGATTTATAAATTCTTTTTGTTTTTCATTTGTGATTTTTGTTTTATAGGCTATTGTAAATTGATTATTTGAGGCATAGCCTTGAGGTATATAAACATCAATTGTGTTCTTATCTTGATCTGCTGTAATGACAGCGCCTGGAATATATTCTTGGAATTTCGCTATAGCATCAGGCCCAGAAAAATAATTACTATGCGTGCCATCAATTCTAATATTCAAACTTTCAAGCTCTAATTGTTGGCCTTCTTGAATTTGATCATTAACTCTTATCTCTTTTGAAACAGGTTTCTGTTCATTATTAATATTTAAAAACCATCTTACATGACTAGTGTCTTCTGGTAATATATCACCAGTTTTATCGTAGAATACACTTTCAGTTCCCGATTCACCTTTGTGTATAGTAACAACTTTTGAAGTATTTCCCGACTTAATTGTCACATTCTTATCATCTTCTTGTTGTGTATCTGTGTAATTTCTCCCTTGTATTTCAAATTCTGCAAATCCTGAAGCATCATCAAAAGTTTCTATATTATCACTAAACGTGATTGTTGCACCATCTTTATTAATTACAACTTCTCCGACTTTCTTTCCCCTAATTTCTAGAGGTATTGTTTTACTAAATCCTTCAATCTTACCTTGATTATTAGATGGCCAATCTACCTTTATAAAATCGCCACTCTTTATTTTTCCTCCAGTGTCATCAAAAGTAACTCTCACTTTTGCATTCGCACCATCATTCATCACTTCCGGATTCACAGTTAAATTTGTGACATTTCTTGCAGAAATATCTTGTCCTTCCGCAAATACTTTTTCACCATTTACAAACGGCGAAAACAAATTAAGTAATAACATAAAAACTGAAAACACAACTAATTTTTTTCCCATATTTAATTAATCCTCCCTTAATTTTATGATAACCTTTCAAAAAATATTAACCTTTTACAATATTAATATTTTCATATCATTATATGTTATAAACAACTATTTGTGAATAATAATCTTCAAAATTTTAACAAGTTTAAGAAATACAATTTTTATTTAAGTAAAATAATTTTGATTTTAAAATGAAAACTTACTATTATATTATTTCACATATGAAAAGCCATTATGT
>NZ_PPQZ01000084.1:2019-21692 GCF_002902525.1 Mammaliicoccus stepanovicii | reverse complement strand
TATATGTCTCAATCTGTTCATTAATAAATTATTGACAAATGTGTATATACTGTATATATTGTATATACACAGTATGCAAAGGAGGTATGAAATGAAAATTCTACTTGAGAATAATAGTAATCTTCCAATATACGAACAAATTAAAGATCAAATAAAATCTAATATACTTCAAGGTAAAGTTAAACAAGGGGATATGCTTCCGTCAATGAGAGAATTAGCAAGTGAATTAGGAGTAAGTCTTATTACAACGAAAAGAGCATATGTTGATTTAGAGCAAGAACAATTTGTAACAACGATAAGAGGAAAAGGAACCTTTGTTAAGGCACAAGATCCTTCAATAATGAAAGAAAAACAATTTATAGTCATTGAAGATTTAGCTAAAGAAATCACGAAACAGGCTAAATTAATTGGTATGGATTTGAAAGAATTAAATGAAATCATAACATTGATATATGAGGAAGGTGAATAAATTGGAAAATGTAATTGAAGTAAATCAGTTATCGTATCACGTGAAAAATTTATCTCTACAAGATGTAAACTTTAATGTGAGAAAAGGATATATTACTGGTTTCATTGGTGCAAATGGATCTGGGAAGACAACAATAATAAGAATATTAATGGGGCTTCTAAAAGAAGAAGCAGGAGATATAAAAATTTTTGGAAAGTCATTAACCAGTGACCCAGTCACAATTAAAAACAAAATTGGATTTGTATACTCAGAATTATACATGTATGAAAATTGGAATGTAAAAACAATAGAGTCAGTTGTAAGCAAATATTATATTGAATGGGACCACAATTTATTCACTAATTATTTAAAAGAATTTAAATTACCTTATAAACAAAAAATCAAACAATTTTCTACAGGTATGAAAATGAAATTATCTTTAGCCATTGCACTTAGTCATCATGCAGAGTTATATATTTTAGATGAACCAACTGCAGGCCTTGATCCAGTAGTGAGAAATGAAGTTTTGGAAATATTGCAACGAGAATTAATTGATGAAAACAAAACAGTCTTCTTTTCAACGCATATTATTACAGATTTAGAAAAAATTGCCGATTATATTGTTTATTTAAAAGAAGGATCAATATGGATAAACGAAAGTGTTGATACAATGATAAATGAATATAAAGTGATTAAAGGTGATCAATCGATTCTTGATGATGAGTTAAAAGATTTATTAATTAACCTTAAAATAACAAATACAGGATTCTCAGCTTTAACTAAACATGCGCAAACATTTAAGGAATTATTCGGGAATTCAGTCGTTATTGAAACGCCAAGTATTGAAGAAATTATGGTGAGAATTGAGAAAAATGAAATTGACAGGGTGCGATGTGAATGAAGGCAATATTTTATAGAAATTTTCAATATGAAAAATGGTACTACTTAAGTTATTTCATTTTATTTTCTTTGTCAATCATATCAACATTCAAGATACCGTATATAGTGGATGATTTATTGTCCTATGTCAAATTCTGGTTTATAGGATGTATGTCGCTGCACATATATAATCATGCTGTATTAATTAAGAAACAATCGAGTCAAATATTCTATAATAGTTTACCAGTTTCGAAAGAAGAAATTGTCAAATCACATTATTTATATAATCTACTGCTGACCATGATTTCATTTGTTCTAATATTAGTAATCGCCATATTCAATCAAGATGTCATTTATTTACAGGCTGCTTTATTTATAGTGTGTATGAACTTATCTATATTGATAATGATATATCCATATCAAGTGAATGTAGATCATTCAACCCTTGCGGTGTGGATTATGTTAGGAATTTACGCATTTATTGCGATGTTTTATTTCGGTATTTATTCGAATCGATCTTTTCCATTTTATGAAAATTTATCATGGAAAATACCATTAGATTATTCTCCTTTGTTACTTACAATATTGATGGTGATATTTTGGATGATGTCATTTAAAAAAGCAATCCAAAAAGCGAAGATGGATAAAGTCACAATATATGGGGGAGTAAAATGAGAGCAATATTGTATAGAAACTTCATGTTACTAAGACCATATTTAATAGTGTTAATGATTGCCTTGATTATCATTCCACTTTTAATGATTATACCAATGGATAATATTATAAAGGTAGCAATCGTAAGTGTGTTAAGTGTTTTTATTAACGTCATATTTATGGCGACGACTTATTATATATTTTTAAGAATAGACAAGAATAATGCGAGTAATTCGTTTTTAAGTTTACCAGTTAAGCAAACAACAGTAGTTAATGCACACTATTTAAGTGGATTAATATTAATCGTGTTGTCTCAAGTTACGTTAATTGTTTATAGTTTAAGTGCGATATTATTTAAGCAAGATGTAATAGATTCTACTTTTGATTTCTCCGGTTTGTATGTTAACATGGCGGGAAACTTATTAACGGTAAGTTTGATTTTCCCTTTCGGTGAATTTAAAAGGTTTATAAAAATCCCGTTAATCATTTGGATATTTATAGTTGCTGTTATCTTACCAAATATCATTAAGTATTTAGATTTCTTATTAAATTACGTATCAATATCAAGCAACATATTTACGAAATTTGATGTTCCAATTTATTTAATCATGTCCGTTTTCTTATTTATCGTAACGTACATGATTGCAATTATTAAAGCACATAAAAACAAAATCACAATTTAAAATAGAGGTGTTTATTTTGAAAATAACAAATATACAAAAGTACTATGGCAAGCAACAAGTGTTAAAAGATATAGACTTTGAATTTGGTGAAAGTCAAATCGTTGGTTTAATTGGTAAAAATGGAGTAGGAAAAACAACTTTAATGAAAATTATGAATGAAAACATCGTGAAATATAATGGAACCTTCACATTAGAACATGATGTAAAAATCGGTTATTTGATTGAAAGTCCTAAACTGTATTTGAATAAAACAGGTTATTACAATTTGAATATATTTAGAAAAATATTAGGATCAAATGTTGATGATGCTTATATTAATGAACTTATTGAAGCATTTGGTATTAAGCCATATATTAATAAGAAAGTTCGCAAATATTCGATGGGTATGAAGCAAAAATTAGCTATTGCAGTTGCCTTAATGAACAAACCACAATATTTAATATTAGATGAACCTACAAATGGTATGGATCCTGATGGCTCAATTGATGTATTAAAGACATTACAAAGGCTTAGTAAAGAATTAAATATAAAAATACTCATCTCAAGTCATAAATTAGAAGATATTGAACTTATTTGTGATAGAACCATTTTTATGAAAGACGGAACAATAGTTGAAGATTATAATATGCATGATTCATCAACAAATGTAACAAAGTTTAGTTTTAGTAATGATCAATTTAATAGTGCATTAAATTTATTAACGATGAATTATAAAGTGATATCTAGTAATAAACAAGATGGCATTATTTCAGTAGAAGCTTTAGCAGACTACCAAGATATATTGAAAAAACTAAGCAAAGAGGATGTATATCCTAAATTTATTGAAAACAACAAAGTTACATTGAGAGATCAATACTTTAATATTAATAAAGGAGCTGAAGCATAATGAATATATTACAACATGTTAAATTTGACTTAACTAGAATTTTCAGAAGTCCTTTAAGCTATTTAGGATTTTTAATATCAATATTACCTGGATTAGGTATGATTATAGCTGTCAAGACTTTAGATGCACCATTTGAAGCACCTGTTATACTGTCAATGTTCCTAGCATTTGGTGGATTAGTGTTACTTATGTTCTGTTTACGAACAATCGTAAGAGATATGCAATATGGAACAATACAATTATTCTTAAACTCTAAATTAAATAGAACAAAATATTTAAGCAGTAAATTATTATCTGTCATTGCAATCACGATATTATTTACAATCATAGGTACAGTATTTACTTTAATTTCAACTTTATTCGTTGAAACAGGGGAATTAGCTTTTACAGACTTTTTAAAGATGTTTGGTGAATTATTATTAATAACGCTCTTCTATGTTACATTGATGAATATTCTTAGCATTGCTACTGGAAAGTCTGCCATTGTTTATACAATAGCAATCTTATGTGTTACATTTTTACCAACAATATTTGATGCAGTTGCATTCATTCCTAAATTCGGAGAACAATTGTCTGAAATAATGAGATATACGCCTTTAGCATTTTTACCTCAAATATTAAATCAAGGATTATTAGAAATGAAACCTTCACAAATATGGATTACAATCGGATGTATTATTATATTTGTGGTTATAAATAACATCTTAATAAGAAATAAGAATATATAATGGTTAATCTCTCATGATTATGTTAAATTTAAATTAATAGACATAAGAATGAGGGATATTTTTTGGGTAAAAAATTTATAAAACATTATATTATTATTGGTATTATTTGTATTGTTGCGAGTTTCTTTTTTGAAGGAACACCAAAGTCATTAATGATTGGTGCTGGACTTGGATTCTTTCTTACAGCAATCATGGCAAGATTTGAAAAAGAAGACAAAATTGATGACCATCCAGATAAAGAGAAACATAAACATAAAGATAAAAAGTAACTGCTACAAATGTGTAGCAGTTACTTTTTATAAATTGAGGTGAAAGTATGTTGCGTAGCATCTTATTTAAAAAGTTAGAACAAAAAGAACATGAAATGATTGCCCATTACGAGCATTTACATCAATATCCAGAACCATCATTTGAAGAAAAACAAACTTCACAATATGTTGCATCATTTTATAGAAATAAAAACGTTCAGTTACATACGAGAATTGGTGGCCAATATGGATTAATTGCAGTTATAGAAGGCAATAAGCCTGGCAGAACAATTGCATTAAGAGCAGATTTTGATGCTTTAAATATTAAAGAAGAAACGGGATTACCATTTGAATCAAAACATGAAGGCTGGATGCATGCGTGTGGACATGATGCCCACACGGCTTATTTGATGGTACTAGCTGAATGTCTTATAGAAATGAAAGATTCATTACCTGGTAAAGTTGTGATTATTCATCAACATGCAGAAGAACTTGCGCCAGGTGGTGCGATAGATATGTTAGATTCAGGACTATTAAATGATGTTGATGAAATATATGGTATTCATTTATTTCCTGATTATACCCCAGATGTTATTTCATATAGAAAAGGACCTACAATGGGTGGACGATCTTTATTTAAACTCCATATCAAAGGAAAGGGCGGTCATGGTTCAAGTCCTCATTTAGCCAATGATGCCATTATGGCTGCAAGTACTTTTGTTACAAATGTACAAACTGTTGTATCTAGAAGATTAAATCCATTTGAAATGGGTGTTGTTACGATTAGCTCATTCAATGGATTAGGTTCACTTAATGTTATCCAAGAAAATGTTGAACTTGCTGGAGATGTCAGGTATATGGAAAGTCATACCGGCCATAAAATTCATCAAGAAGTAATCGATATGATTAAAGGAATTGAAGAAACCTTTAATGTGAGATGCAATTTTGAATATGAACTTGATTGCATTCCTTTAATTAATCATGACATACAAACTGATTATATTGTTGATACATTGGCTACGAGTCAAGGGGAATATTTTAATTCTTTAGTAGAGCATGGCCCATTAACTAGTTCAGAAGACTTTGCGAGCTATTTAATGAAAATACCAGGATCATTCTTTTTCGTTGGATGTAAGCCATATGGAGTAGAAGAAGCTTACTTTAATCATAGTCCAAAATTTGTCGTAAACAAAGATGCCATGCTTGTAGCAAGTAAAGCATTAGGTGAAATCGTATTAAGCCGTTTGAATAAAGCATAATAAATAAGCCTGAAATTTTTCAGGCTTATTTATTTTACAAAAAAATTTATATTCTACATTAAAAAAATAACGAATTTTAAAGAAACCGTTTACAAGTCTATAGTAAACGGTTACAATAACTTGTATACAAGTATACGTAATAGATTGGAGGATATCATGAAATATCATTATCATTATCCAACTGAATGGTTAAAGCATCGTTCAACAGGTGAGCAAGTAGCAAGTGAGCTACGTTTAGCAATCATTAGTAAAGAGATAGTTGAAGGAGATAAATTAAGTGAAAATAGTATCGCGCAACAATTTGAAGTGAGTCGATCACCAGTGAGAGATGCATTAAAACTATTACAACAAGATGGATTAATTTGTTTAGAAAGAATGGGTGCGCGTGTTAAAGGGTTATCTAATACAAATCAAAAAGAAATTTATGATATTAGATTAATGCTTGAGTCGTTTATATTTGAAAGACTACAACGAAACGAAAATGATCAATTAATTAAAGAACTTAATAAAATATTAAAAATGATGACAGTTGCAGTTGAATTTGAAGATGCTGACGAATTTACAAGATTAGATTTACTATTTCATGATTCAATTATTACAGCAATTCAACATCAATATATCGAAATGATTTGGCATAATTTAACGCCAGTCATGGAATGTTTGATTTTAATATCAATGAGAACAAGAATGCAAACAAATGCTGAAGATTTTGCAAGAGTCATCGATAATCATAAAACATATATAGAAGCAATAGAGAAGAAAGACAGAAATAAGATGAAAGAAGCATTTCATTTAAATTTTGATGATGTGGATGAACAAATTGACGTACTTTGGAACTCACAAACTAATATTGATAGAAAGTAGGATTTACGATGAAATACATGATTGGAATAGATATTGGGACAACAAGTACGAAATCTGTTATTTATGATGAAGAAGGTAACTATTTAAATAAGCACAATGTAGAATATCCAATGACAACAAGTGAAATTGGCGTTGCAGAAGAAAATCCAGCAGAAATATTTGATGCTGTTTTATTTACAGTGAAAAAAGTAATAAGAGAGGCTAATGCAAAACCAGAACAAATCAAATTAATAAGTTTTAGCAGTGCTATGCACAGCTTAATTGCTATGGATAAAGACAACAATCCTTTAACTGAATGTATAACATGGGCTGATAACAGAGCGAGTAAATACGCAGATGATATTAAGGAAAACAAAGATGGTTTAGAAATATATAAGAGAACAGGGACACCCATTCATCCAATGTCGCCATTGTCTAAAATATACTGGTTAAAAAATGAACATCCAGAGATATTTAAAGAGACTAAATATTGGATAGATATTAAATCGTATGTGTTCTATCAATTATTTAATGAATACGTAATGGATCATTCAATTGGATCAGCAACAGGCATGATGAATTTAAAAACATTAAGCTGGGATAAAGATGTCATGAATTTATTAGGCATTGATGACTCTCAATTACCTGAATTAGTTTCTACAACACATATAATGAAAAACATTTCGAAAAAATATGCAGAGTTTATGGGGATTAGTGAAAACACACCCGTTATTGTCGGTGCATCAGATGGCGTTTTGTCTAATTTAGGTGTAAACAGTTATAAAAAAGGCGAAGTTGCCGTTACGATAGGTACAAGTGGTGCAATAAGAACCATTATCGACCAACCTAAGACAGATGAAAAAGGTAGAATTTTCTGTTACGTACTGACAGAAGACCATTATTGTATTGGTGGTCCAGTAAATAATGGTGGCGTTGTCTTGAGATGGTTAAGAGATGAGCTACTTGCTAGCGAGGTAGAGACTGCTAAACGTTTAGGAGTAGATTCATACGATGTTTTAACTAAAATTGCGAGTCGAGTTAAACCCGGGGCAAATGGATTGATATTTCATCCTTATTTAGCAGGTGAACGTGCGCCATTATGGAATGCAAATGCTAAAGGAAGTTTCTTTGGGTTAACATTAACACATAAAAAAGAACATATGATTAGAGCAGCCTTAGAAGGTGTACTACTGAATCTTTATACAGTGTATCTTGCCTTAATTGAAGTGATGGGTAGTTCTCCAGAACAAATAAAAGCTACAGGTGGCTTTGCTAAAAGCGAAGTGTGGAGACAGATGATGGCAGATATCTTTGATACATCTGTAGAAGTACCAGAAAGTTATGAAAGTTCTTGTTTAGGCGCATGTGTGCTTGGTTTAAAGGCAATAGGTGAGATTGATAGTTTTAATGTGTTAGATAATATGGTAGGTAATACATATAAACATGAACCGAATAAAGACAATGTAGATGTTTATCAATCGCTTATACCAATTTTTATAAATTTAAGTCGTAAGTTATCAGAAGAATATGATTTGATATCAGATTTTCAAAAAAAACATTCATAGGGAGATGTTCACATGTTTTCAGAAATAGCACCTTTATTAATTGTTGTAGTAGCCATTGTATTGTTATTAGGACTTATTATGTGGTTAAAACTTAATACGTTTGTATCACTTATTATTACTGCCATGGTCACGGGTATCTTGCTTGGTATGCCATTAAGTAAAATAATCGGGACAATAGAAACAGGTATGGGTTCTACATTAGGTCATATCGCATTAATCTTTGGTTTAGGAGCTATGCTAGGGAAATTATTAGCAGACGGTGGCGGCGCTACTAGAATAGCAAATACATTGATTAATAAGTTTGGGGAAAAACGTATTCAATGGGCGGTAGTTGCAGCGTCATTTATTATCGGTATTGCTTTATTCTTTGAAGTAGGATTAGTATTATTAATTCCAATTGTATTTACAATCGCAAAAGAATCGAAAGTTTCAACGTTATACTTAGGGATTCCAATGACTGCAGCATTATCGGTAACGCATGGATTTTTGCCACCACATCCTGGGCCAGTTATGATAGCCAAGGAATTTGGTGCTGACATTGGGCAAGTATTGTTATTTGGATTTATTGTTGCTATACCCGTTACGATCATTGCGGGACCTATATTCACAAGATTCGCCCAAAAGATTGTACCAGAAGGATTCACGAAAACAGGTGATTTAGATTCACTTGGTAAACAAAAATCATTTAAAATCGAAGAAACACCAGGATTTTTAATTTCAGCTTTAACAGCATTATTACCAGTATTCATCATGTTAATTTCAACAGTTGTAGATTTATTAACGGGTTCACCTGAAAATCCAAAAGGCATCTTAGGATTTATTAGTTTTGTAGGAGAAGCAGGAACAGCTATGTTAATTTCAGTTGTCTTTGCAATCTTTACGATGGGTATTTCTAGAGGTAAGAAAGTTAATGATGTAATGGATTCATTAACAAATGCAATTTATCCAATAGGTATGATGTTATTAATTATTGGTGGGGGCGGTGCCTTCAAGCAAATATTAATCGATGGTGGCGTTGGTAAGACAGTTGAGCAACTATTTACTGGAACGGCAATGTCTCCTATATTATTAGCATGGATTGTAGCAGCTGTATTAAGATTAGCGCTAGGTTCTGCTACAGTAGCTGCTATTTCAACAGTAGGTATCGTCATGCCATTACTGGAGACTTCAGATGCTAACTTAGCATTAGTCGTATTAGCAACTGGTGCAGGTAGTTTAATCGCATCGCACGTTAATGATGCAGGATTCTGGATGTTTAAAGAATACTTTGGATTAACGATGAAGGAAACATTCTTAACATGGACATTACTTGAAACGGTTATATCAGTTTCAGGAATTATCTTTATATTATTTATTAGCTTATTTGTATAATGAACTTAACAAGATAAATATATTAAGAATATAAAAACTAAAAGGCTAATAGCCCATAAATATAAAAAATCGAACGCATGACTAGGTATCAATCTAGCGATGTATTCGATTTTTATTTAAGTCTAGAAAGTTTGCATATCTTTAATGCGTTTAATATCAACTCTAATTAAGAATGAGATTGCTAGTGCAACAATAAAGAATGCTGCAAAGATATATAGAGTAGCCATATAGCTTTGAGTAACTTCTCTCACAGTTGAAGCAATACCAGGACCGACTAAACCTGCTGCAGCCCATGCCGTTAGTATATATCCATGTATAGCACCAAGTTGTTTTGTACCGAATATATCTCCAATGTATGCTGGTATAGAAGAGAATCCTCCTCCGTAGCATGAAATAATAATAAATAAAATGATTTGGAATAATACGGGACTATCTACTGTAGGTAACCAAAGGAATAATACGATTTGAATAATAAAGAATACCGTATAAACATTCGTTCTACCTATAAAGTCTGAAATACTTGCCCAAATTAATCTACCAAGCCCATTAAATACACCAATTATACCAACCATTGTAGCTGCTTGCCCAGAAGTTAAGTTAACAATTTCTTGTCCCATAGGACTCGCTACTGACAATATAGCAATACCACATGTGACGTTTATAAATAACATAAACCATAAATAATAAAATCTCTTTGTTTTGATCGCTTCATTTGCTGTTATTTGTACTAAGTCTGGCTTTTTCTTACTAGCCTTATGAGGATTCATACCTCTTGGTTTATAGTTTTCAGGTGGTCTTGAAAGATATAAGCTTGAAATAACCATAACTACAAAATAAACCGCTGCTAAAACAATAAACGTTGCAGTTAAACTGAAATGAGTGATTAAAAATTCGATTACAGGGCTTGCTATCATTGAAGCAAAACCGAAGCCCATTATAGCTAAACCAGTAGCAAGTCCACGCTTGTCAGGGAACCATTTAACTAAGGTAGAGACAGGGGCGATATAACCAATACCTAATCCAATACCTGATAGTACACCGTAACCAAGATATAGTAACGGTAAACTTTCTACAGATATTGCATAACTAGATAAAACTAATCCTGAAATAAAGAATATTGTTGATACGAGTCCTGAAATACGGGGGCCAAATTTTTCAACAAAATGACCCATGAATGCTGCGGACAAACCTAAAAATAAAATAGCAATACTAAATGTTCTTGATACTTCACTTAAACTGAAACCTAAATCATGTTGAATATGTTTGGTGAATACACTCCATGAATAAACGGAACCAATAGAAATATGTATTCCTACAGCGGCTAAAGCAATTAGCCATCTGTTTTTAACTTTATTGTTCATAATATACCCCCAATTGTGTCTAATTTATGTCAGTATAGCGAAACTTATTGTTTTGAGCAAATAATTGTTGATTTTGAATTATAAAATAGTTGTATAATTGCCAATAATTGGTTGGTATAACTGTATATTTTACAGATAGGCATTCCTATCTGTAATGAATAGATTATAAAGAAACAGTTAAGTAATTATATATTTGAGTTAAGAACAAATAGACAAAAATGCCGACACCGCTGATATACTTTAAGCATAGATAACACAACACGAAGCACATTCATTCTATTTCTAGAACTTATTTCGTATATGTTTTTAAGTATAAGAATTTTATGTGTAGAACGTGTTCTGATAGTTATCTGTAATTGTAACGTTGAAATGAATCATAAGATGATTCAAGCTATTTTTATAAGGTTTCCCGGCTTTATAAAAATACATGTTTCCTTAATTAATAACCCTTCCCCGAAAAGCGCTCGTTAATTCCCGGACGAGCGCTTTTCACTTGCAATTTTTTAAGTATAGATTTAACTTTTCTTACATAAAATAATAGCGCACATAATTAGAATATAGATTCTAATTATGTGCGCTATTATTTTATAAAGGATATTTATGCGATTAAACTCACGATTGATTCGTATATGTCATCCCAAAACTGAGTATTGTCTTGATATTGTTCATGAATAATGCGATGAACGTCTTTTTCTTTTTCCGGATAAGTTGAATCATCTTTAGAAGGTAAGTCTTTACGCGTTTCTTCGACAAATTTTTGAACAGTAATTGCTCTTGGACCCCAAACATGTTCTTGTTCATGCTTATCATTTAAAAATACAAAAATAGGTATGGATCTTGCTGTACCATTTGTTAAGTATTGATCAATAAGGTCTGTATCTTCATCTCTATGGAATGCTTTAATATCCATACCGGTATAGTCAGCAATATTTAATAAAATTGGAATGTTCATCATGGCATCGCCACACCAATCTTCCGTAATTACAAGAACCTTATAGTTTTTATTTTTAATTTTATCTAGGCGATCATCATCTTTAGGTAAATTAAATGCATTATAAATATCAAGTAACTGTTCTTTATTTGTAGTCATTTCATTTACATAATCTTTAATCGGTTGTGCTTGTTCATAATATGTAACTAGCTTTGTCATTTTAAATATCCCCCTTTAATATATATTAAATATTATCATAATTCTGAAATAAATCGCAAAGAAGTAGTATTAATTTGTTATTTATTGAACAGCATTTTCAATAATTGAAAAAGTGCCATTGTCTGCATCTAACTCTGCTTGTATTCCATAAGGTATAATGCATGTTGGTTCACTATGTCCAAAGTTAGCATTATAAAATACTGGCATATCTTCTTGATTCCATTCCTTTAACATATGTGTCCATACTTCTTTATATTCTTCATAATATACATCATCATGTGGGCGGCCTATGATAACACCATTAATTTTATCGAAAATCCCCATTGAGCCAAATGCACGTACATAATCTTCCATTAACCAAGGTGGCGCATGGACTTCAGCGGTTTCTATGAATAAAATCGCACCATCAAATACATTTTTATCTGGAAAAACATCTGTTGCTTTTAGTGAATGAAATAGTTCCATACAGCCACCAATTAAATGACCTGTTGCTTTTCCTTTGCCATTTAATATTTCATATCCATTACTAATAAATGATTCTCGATTGATGTCCTTATTAGATTCGTCCCACTTTAATCCATATTTACGAATATGCGATGAGGCAGGGATATTGCCTATTACTTCATTTTGAAACCAAGTTTGTTTAATAGAATTAACTGTATAATCATCCATAGCAACATTTTCGGCAAAGTCAGTAAGTAATAGTGGTCCATAAGAACTTGAAACACCAGCTTGGTAAAACATGAAATGGACGGCTGTCGAATCAGAATATCCTGTGAAAATTTTCGGATTGTTTCTAATGATATTTAAGTCTATGTATGGCCAAAGCCTAACTGAGTCATCTCCACCTAAAGTGCATATGATTGCTTTAACTTCTGGATCAAGTAGTGCAGCGTGTAAATCATCAACTCTTTCTTTAGGATGATTGTAATTAAAATCATTACCTTTCAGTGCATTTGGCATTACTTTAACTTTCAAACCAAAAACTGATTTTAACCTTTCAATTCCTACTTTTGTTCTCCAAATCATATCTTCTTCTCCAGCAAGGCCAGAGGAAGGTGATACAATCGCAACGGTATCACCTTGTGAAAGTTTGGCAGGCTTTATTAGTTTGTTCATATTAATACCCCCTTGTTTATATGGTTACAATTGTAACATACCATTTTAACTTGAATTCCCAATTTCCAAATGATAATATAACGATGTTTATAAAAATCATGATAAAATAATATCTATATATGTAATTCATAATAAAGGGGCATTACCATGGATAAAATAACATTCCTTAATTATCTTGAGGGGGAATTATCTCGGTTACCAAAAGTTGAAAGAGATAAAATCATGTACGAATATGAAACTAAATTTTTTGAAGCTCAAAATGAAAATAAAGATGACACAGAGCTTATTCATGAATTAGGGGAACCAAGATCAATCGCTAAAAAAGTTTATGCAGATTTAGCGATTCAAGATGCTGAATCAGCGCCAAACTTTAAAAATGTTTTACATGCCATAATGGCAACATTAGGACTTAGCTTCTTTAATATATTTTTTATCATTATCCCATTTTTAATAGTGGCACTTATTCTACTTATTGTAATCGTAGTTGGTGCATTAATGATGCTCGGTCCAATTCTAAGTATTGTTAATATATTTATTTATGGATTCCACTGGGTAGATTTAACAAATATCATTTTCTCAATTTCATTTTTGGGATTTGGATTAATGTTGTTAATTGCAGGATTGAAATTAATTGAGGTAAGTTACAAATGGGTTCTGAAATACTTAAGATGGTGTATTAGATTGATTAGAAGGAGTGCTGAATGATGAAGAAATTATTTTTAATTGGCTTAAGCATCTTCTTAATATTCGGTATAGCTGGCACATTTTTATGGTTTACTGTTAATAATAAATATGAAAAACAAGAAAGTTTTGAAAAGGTATTTCAAAATAATCAAATTGATCAAATTATTGTAAATGGTCAAAACACCGATGTTGAAGTGAAACAAGGTAACACACTCAAACTGAAATATGAGGGAAATCACGACGTAAATGCAAACGTAGAAAATAAATTACTTCATTTTTCAGAACATAATAAGAAATTTACTTTTAATGCGAATTTCATACCATTTCGAAAAACGAAGAATACTTTAACGATCACATTACCTAAAAAACAATATGAAGCGTTTAATATTACTACGAATACTGGGAATATAGTTTTATCTGATGTAAACAGTGATAATAGTAATATGATTACGGAAACAGGTAAAATTACATATCATAATGTTGATATGAAACATGCTAAAGCTATGTCGGACTTAGGGAATATACATGTAAATCAATCAAATTTAACAGAGTTTAATGGTGAGCTGGACACAGGTAATATATTTGTTGAGAATAGTCGATTAGTGAATAGCGAACTATTAACCAATATAGGTAATATAGATGTCGATGATTTGAAAAATGAATGCAACATCAAGTCATCTATTGAAGATGGAAATCTTACGATATCGTATGCGAAAAAACCAAAAGATACGTTACTGCAATTACATGCAGAATCAGGAAAGAAAAGAATTCTTAATAAAGAATTTAGTGATGAAAAAGTCGGACCAGGGAATCATGTTATAGAAGGGTACACAGATAAAGGAGACATTACGATAGAATAAATTACCAAACTGATGAATTTAGCAAAATAGAGACTTTAAAAATAGACATATAAAATAAAACATGAATTCGAATTAATTTAAGTTGACCAACCAAAAAAATCGTAAAATTTCTGTACTTAACTAAGAAATTTTACGATTTTTTGGGTTATTAACTCTATAAGGTTAAAGAATTTATTTATTATTCACTTGAAAATTGTATGTCTGAGTCAATCTTTCCAAAAATTGAGTGATGGTTAAGTGGTGTACCATTTAACCAATTTTGAAAATCAAAATGATGTATGTGGCCATTTTCTCCTAAAGCAAATAGAACTTCTAATTTACTAGGTATATATGCAGATGTATGAATCGTTCCAGACCAACTATTGAATAATTTACTATAAATTTCATATTGTGGATCATTAAAATAATGGAAAGCTTGATCTAATTCTAAATTTGAATTTGTAATTTGTTCTATTCTATCAAATCGTTCTTCTGATTCTTTAATGTAGTTTCTATTTTCATGTGTTAATACTTCAAAGTGATTTGTACATAATTGACTGTGTTTTGTTATAACAGCTCGAGGCGTTGCTTCTACTATGATACTTTCATTATTAGCATCCATTAATATATAACTAAATGAACTTCGATGAGGAATTTCCTTTAACAAAGTTACAGCTTCATCTATATTTTTACATGTTTCTAAAATTAATCTACCAATCATATAACAAACAAAACCATCTCCTGGTTTTTTTCTATGCATAAAATTATAACCCATTGCTAAACCGTGCTCGTTCATACCATCCATTCTTCCAGTCAATCTTGAAGTTGGGCCGATTTGTGCATATCCACCATCAGTGGGTTGGAACAAACTTAATCTACCATCATAAGTGGCAGGATTATAATCATAATTACGCACCATATAATCTCTACCTAAAAATATCGAACAGCCACTATCTTTAGCATAAACACGATAATGGCCATAATTTAATAATATTAAATCGAGTGGCATTTTTAACGTATCTTGAATGCCCATTAATTCTTCCCATATTTGGGGTGCAAATTTTTGATAGATGTCTTTTGTTTCATTTATATTAATATCAAAGCGTGGTCTACGAATTTTCCATTCATGTTCTCGATTTTCTAACATTTTTGTAGTTTGTAACCATTGTGCTTGTGCTACACCATGGTCATAATGATTGCCTCTAAATTCGAAAGTTTGCATCGTTACATCTTGCATTAATATCACTCCTAATGAATCTATTTTGATAGAAAAACTTGAATTTGTCACGCGAATCAGATTAATAAGTACATGTTGGCAATAAATCGGTAAAGAGATTGTAATGATTGCTTAACCTATGTAATTTTTTACCATGTTATATTTAAACTACATTATTATACAACTATGTTAGGAGGTATGTATAATGTGGAATCAAACATATATATACGTTAAAAGAAAATGGAAAGAATGGTACAGGAGATAATTAACTTCGCTATTTTCTTATAATGAAAAGCTTAATATATTAATTAAATAACTGAAAATTTAATAACTATTAAACACAAAGAAAAATCCGAGGCACATATAGGTCTCGGATTTTTTATTGCGTAAAGTTACTTAGCTTTATTCATTCTTTTTGTTTGGTTAGACCAGAATATTGCGATTAATGGACCAGTTAATAAATGAACAAAACTAAATATTGCTCCTGGTACTGCAGATAATGGATTGAAATGCGCTGTCGCTAGTGATACTGCAAGTCCGGAATTTTGCATGCCTACCTCTATAGATATTGCACGTTTATCAGGACGATCAAGTTTGAATAATTTAGCTAGTAAGTATCCAATAGTTAAACCACTAACATTATGTAGTAATACTACGCCAAATAATAATAACCCAGTCGCTATAATTTGAGTTTTATTACCAGCTACAACACTTGATAAAATGAGTGATATTGCAATCACCGATATTATAGGTAGTATATCCACAGATTTATCCGCAATTGGTCTAAAGAATTTTTGAACGATAATCCCTAAAATAATAGGGATAAGTACAACTTGTATGACTGAAATAAACATTGAGCTAAATGATACTTGTAACCACTCTCGAGCAAATAAGAAAATGAGTGACGGTGTTACAATAGGGGCTAATAATGTTGAAACAGTTGTTACTGAAACCGATAGTGCTGTATTTGCTTTAGCTAAGTAGCTTATTACATTTGATGCTGTTCCACCAGGGCAACAACCAACGAGTATAACCCCTAATGCAACATCTGGACTGAGATGGAAACCTTTAGCTATTAAATATGCTGTAACTGGCATTACGGTATATTGTAATATAACGCCAATCAAAACACTTTTAGGTGATTTAAATACCTCTTTAAAATCTTTAGTAGATATTGTCATCCCCATACCAAACATTACAATACCTAATAAATATGGAATATAAGGCGCAACTTGAGAAATGATACTTGGAAAACTAAAACCTAATATAGCTGCAATTAACATCCATATAACAAACGTCTTATTAATAAACTGACTGAACTTCTGTATAGCACGCATAATAACACCCTCTTAATGTATAATAAACTGAATATTATCAATAATCAGACTTGTTTTCAATAGCAAATGTGAAATAATGTTCTTTTAGTAACGATAAAAGCGTAACTATCATTTTTATGTGTTAATTTACACGAAAAACTGGTTATATATTTGATTTTTGAATTCTAAACTAGTGTTATATCTTTTATGTATTGTCTTTCTTATGTTATGATATATATGATAGAAAATGATGATAGAGGTGACTTCAATGGATTGTATCAAAGGCATTTTTAAATTCTTTTTCATCTTAATCGCAATTACAACAGTTGCTGTTGGAGCAGGAATCGCTGTTTTAGCATTCGTGTTTAAAAAGGATTTTGAAGAATTAGAACAAAAAACAAAAGAAATAGTAGCAGAAATCGAATCTAATAATTAAATTTAAAGGAGCAATCACGTTATAATGTGATTGCTCCTTTTATTTACATAACGAGGAGGTTGAAATGATTGTATTATGAGAGCAATATTTTAGTTTCACCAAGATTAGATCAAGTTACTAAAAACCAATTAAGTCATTTAAGTGAAGCTTTACCAAGTTACAGAGAATTGGAAGCATTAATTGAAATGTTGGAACATGATCAACCATACTTGAATTCCATAGCTATTGGTACAAGTGATGATAAATCGATGATTAATATTGCTCAAGCTTTAAAAACTCAACTAGAATCTAGATGGTATGAAATAAATGGATATGATATATATATCCATATAGTTGTTTGGAAAGATCGCGTAGGTTCTTCAAAAAAATATGTTAAACAATTTATGTCACAAAATCCTGACGCTTGGATTATACTTGGCTCGAAATTAGGATTTAGTAGCATGATTAAACGATTATATCGAGAAGAGGTATGGATGGCCGATAAAACATACTGTTCTAGCGCCTCATTATCACAACTTATGATTAATATGGTTGGCAATAAATATTTTGAAGGTATAAATAACGTCAATATTCATGGTGAATATCGCAAAGTTGTGAATGGCAAACTCATCAAGATAAAGTAATTTATTTAGCTTTATGAACTCTTTTTCTCTTAATAATGAAGAAGAGTATAAATGATATACAGAGAATTAATGTAGTGACAATATATTTAAAATAATGAGAAGATTTCTCCCCAGTTTCAGGTAATTTCTTATTGTTAGAGCCAGACTTCTTGCTAGAATCATGGCCCGCAGTTTGCTTTTGTTCAGAATTTAAATTGTCATTAACGATTGATAGTTGATAATTAAATGTATTATTTTGTTGATTGTCTGAATTGGAATTAGTTGATGGACTTGTATTAGGTGAGTTAGATTGACTTGGAATAGTTGTAAGAGGTTGTGTATTCGTATCTTGATTTGTAACATTTGGTGCTACAGTCTTGTCGTTATTGTTAAATGTATAATATTTATCTTCACCTAAATGAATAGAAGAATGTGTGTCGATATTTTGAATGAAAACATTGAATGCAGAATCTTTAGGAATACTTTCTGGTATATTAATGATTGCTGAACCTGAATCGTTTGTTTTACCAAGAAATTCTTGATTATTTATAGTTAACTTAATGTCCATATTATTTAAAGGTTTAAACTTATTTGAAATCACATTAATAGATACACTTTGATTATTTAAATTGGCTGATTGTCGTTGTTGTATAGTTGAAGCGGTTAACTTATATAATTTATTAGGTTCGATCGTGAAAGTTTGCTGATTAGACGTCGTAATCACATAATTGGGTTTCAAATTTGTATTAGGTATGTGAATAAAAGCAAGACCATCTGATTTGGTCGTTAAAGTTTTAGATTCATTATTTAATTGTATTTGAAATGTCTCATTTGGAATAGGTGAATTATCTGGATTAACAAATTGAAGTCCAATAGTTGTTGTATCAGAGTTAGCCTTAGCCAAATTGTTTGTAAAGAATAAAGCAGTTATTAAACATACGAAATAAACTACATATGATGCGAATTTTAACATTTGATTCCTCCCTTTAAAAATTTCAATCGATTGAATAATTACATTATGCCACAAAAAAGTTTTACATGCTATACATATTATATAAAAACTTTATAAAATATTTGACCATCTCGAAATTTACTTTTATTGGTTCATTTTTATTTTGCGTATACATAAATTTAAGGTAAAATATAAATATACATATATTATAAAGGGGATGAACCATATGAAATGTGTGACCTGTGATCAAGAAATGGTAGATGAATTTCGTGTGAATGTTCCAGGAACTTTAGTAGATGTAAGGCTTGTCAAAGAAGAGGATGAGCAAGATAACATATTAAATAAGGCAATAGCTATTCCAAAAGCTGCAGTATGCTTATCATGTGGAGAAGTTAAGTATTATATTGAAAATATTGAAACATTTAGAGAGTCAT
>NZ_PPQZ01000084.1:0-2002 GCF_002902525.1 Mammaliicoccus stepanovicii | reverse complement strand
GGAATACGATTCCAGTCTCTTTTTAGTTATTATTAAATTTTCTTTATATTCCTAACAGATGCATAACAGTGTTCGTCGTTTTTAAAATAAACTGTTCGATCTTTTGTATCGATTTTTTCAACATTATTTCTATTGATTACGTAACTATTATGACACCTGAAGAAACGATCATCCAAATTAGATAAAGATTTTAAACTGCCATAAAATTCGATTTGTCTATTATCAAGATGAGCAATTAAGCGATGCGATTTTGATGATGATTCAAAAAACATAACATCATCATATTGAACATAAACAGAATTACTTCCTCTAGTTAGCTCGATTTTTTCAACGTTGGTATTTTTAGATAACATGCCTAATCTAACATAAGCAGTGTCTAAACAATCTAGAACGCGTGTCTTTAATTGTTCAGGGTCATCTTTAAAAATGAAATCCATGGCTGCTACTTTATAAACAAAAGTTAAGTAAGTGAGTTCGCTATGGCTCGTGACAAAAATGATGTTACCTATTGGATCATATTTTCTAATTTCACTGGCTACTGTAATACCATTGATATCGGAATCTAATTGAATATCAAGAAAATAGCAACCAATATCGTTCGTAGTTTTGACATGTTCTAATAATTCATAAGGATCACTTGTTGCTAGTTCTATAGACATTTCTTTTTCTTCTATCATAATGTAATTATTTATAATAGTTTGCATACGTTCAAGTTGTTTAGGATCGTCTTCGCAAATGATTATTTTCATCATATCACTTCCTCAGTGTCATCATTAAAAATTTCTAATTTTTGAATGAAAAATTGATTGTTAATGTAAGTATCAAGAAAAACATTATCGGTTTTCTCAGTGATTTCTTTTAAAGTTGTCAAACCAATTCCTCTCTTACGTCCCTTTGTTGAGAAATGATTTTCAAATAACTTATGAACTTTTGGTGTATCACTTGAACACTTATTCATAAATACTAACAGTATCGAATTTTCGTTTTTAATAAATGCAATTTGTATTGATGGATTATCTACAAATTCAGATGCTTCAATGGCATTATCCATAATAATACCTATACAACGACTTAAATCGATAATGTTCATATTGATCTTCGTGATTTGTTCAGTAATTTCAACACTAATATTAATATTTTGTTCTTGAGATTGTATTACTTTTGTTGTTAGTAGACCTTTAATTTCTCTAACGTGCAGATTTTGTAAACCGTTAATCTTAATTGCATTTAGTTTCATATCATCATGAAGATGTGCAATATTTTCATCAAAATATTTACTTAAACCTTCCATATCTTCTTGTCTGATGAACTCAGAAAGGGTAGATAGAATATTGACATAATCATGACGGAACTTACGCATTTCATTGTTGATTTGTTCAATTTGTAAAGTATATTTATAGTAGTGTTTAATTTCGTTTTTAGTACGTTGTAAAGCCATTTCCCTTATTATCGTGAACGAGATTAATATTAAGAATATAGCAGCAACACAGACATATACAACATAAAATAATGTTTGAAATTCAAAATCTTTTTCAGAATTGTAAGAGTCTGGCATATATATGTAAAATACAAAAAATGATATTGCCAAAAATGCAGCTACCAATATTAAATAAACGCGATTATTGTACAAATGACTCAATTTTAATCTATTCATTAAAAATCTTATTAATATTGCTATTGAAATTGAAATGATTGAAAGAAAAATGAAATAATATACATGTATAGATAAATCTAACGGATCAGTATCAAATATTAATCTATTCAGTAAAGAAGATAAGTAATCTGATACAACGCATATGATTATCACTAATAATGTATTAATAATTCCAATTAATTTAAACTTTCTATAAAAAAATACAGCAAGAAATCCAATTAAATAAATAATAGAATTCACACCGACTATAAAAAACAAACCAAGAGAAGGGATTATATATACTAAGAATAGTAATATACAATCCCTTATTGTATAACGATAGGTCTGAGTTATTGCTAACAATATGAT
>NZ_PPQZ01000083.1 GCF_002902525.1 Mammaliicoccus stepanovicii | reverse complement strand
ATCAGAGCCACCAGTACCACCAACATATAATGTCGGAGATAAAGTATGGGAAGATACAAATAAAGATGGTATTCAAGATGATAATGAACCAGGCATCAAAGATGTAACAGTTACGTTAACGAAGCCAGATGGAACAACGGTCACAACGAAGACAGATGAGAATGGAAATTATAATTTCCCAGATTTACCAAATGGCACTTATGAGATCACATTTGAAACACCAGCAGGCTTCGAACCAACAAAAACA
>NZ_PPQZ01000082.1 GCF_002902525.1 Mammaliicoccus stepanovicii | reverse complement strand
TGTGACATTACCTTCCGGTAAAGGTTGTGTTGGTGTAATTGTAGCGTGACCTTGATCATCAGCTTCGCCTTCACCAATCTTATGCCCATCTTTATCGAATAACTCAACTTTAGAACCTGGTTCAGCTGTTACATTAATAGGCTCTTGTGTACCTGCTTTACCTGTTAAATCTGTGTCGATTACTGGTTTAGAAGGTGGCATATTATCTGTTACTTTTACAGGTTCAGAAGCTTCAGAAGTATTAGGATGTTCCGCCTTATCTGTCGCCTTCGCTGTGACATTACCTTCCGGTAAAGGTTGCGTTGGTGTAATCGTAGCGTGACCTTGATCATCAGCTTCACCTTCGCCAATCTTATGCCCA
>NZ_PPQZ01000081.1 GCF_002902525.1 Mammaliicoccus stepanovicii | reverse complement strand
CCTTTAGCTTTTTCTGCTAAGTCTGTCCACGTATGTGTCCAATTGTTACTTTCATTTAATGTAATTGTCTTTCCTGTTTCTTTGCCATCGGCTAATAATGCTACTTCAATGGATTTTGGACGTTTACCATCTTGGTTGTTTTTATCGTCCCATTGTTTTGTTACTGTTGCCGTTGTCTTACCTGGTGTATATTCATTTGTGATGGT
>NZ_PPQZ01000080.1 GCF_002902525.1 Mammaliicoccus stepanovicii | reverse complement strand
TGCAGGTACTGATCCAACAAATCCTGATTCTGATGGTAATGGTACACCAGATGGTGATGAAGATGCCGATAATGATGGTATTCCAAACAAAGACGAGTCTGATCCGAACGGCACAACGGTAACGGATAAAGATAACGATGGTAAACCTGATATCACGACACCTAAGGTGAATGACACTGATGGCGACGGCATTCCAGATGATCAAGATCCTGATATCGATGGCGATGGTATCAACAATAAAGATGAAGAAGTTGCGGGCACTGATCCAACAAATCCTGATTCTGATGGAAATGGTACACCAGATGGAGACGAAGATGCGGATAATGATGGTATTCCAAATAAAGACGAATCTGAT
>NZ_PPQZ01000079.1 GCF_002902525.1 Mammaliicoccus stepanovicii | reverse complement strand
GGTAAAAATTAACATTTATTTAACAGTATATTTAAATATTGAATTAATATTTGAAATTAATGATATTAAGAAATAACTCTTTTTATAACTATATATAGTTATTGAGTTTGACGATGAATAAGTTAAAATCTTGGTTTGATTCAAATTATTTTTCTTCTTGTTTTTTAGTTATAATTTTGAGAGTTTTGATATACTGTTTTTAAGAGAAATAAAAGGAGCAAACTTTATGACTGAACAAAAGATGGCTAAACCATCATTATTTTTAATTATTATATTAGGGTTATTAACAGCATTTGGACCATTATCGATTGATATGTATTTGCCAGCATTACCGCAAATTAGTCAGGACTATAGTACAACAACATCTAATACGCAATTGACGTTAACGCTTTTCATGATAGGGTTAGCTATTGGACAAGTATTTATTGGACCACTATCAGATTTTGTAGGTAGAAAAAAACCACTTATCATCGTATTAGCAATTTATGCGATTGCATCTATATTATGTGTGTTTGCACCGAATATTTATGTTGTAATGGCATTAAGGTTTGTTCAAGGTTTTACTGGTGGTGCGGGAGCTGTTATTTCCCGGGCAATATCGAGCGATTTATATCAAGGAAAAGCTTTAACTAAGTTTTTAGCTGTGTTGATGCTTGTTAATGGTTTAGCACCTATATTAGCTCCAGTCATGGGAGGTGCAATTTTAGCATTCTCAACTTGGAAAACGGTGTTCATTATATTAACAATATTTGGGATGGTTATGTTTGGATTATCATTATTTAAATTGTCGGAATCACTACCTGAAAATCGACGATCCTCAGGTAGAATAAGTGAAATTTTATCAGATTTTAAATTACTATTAAAAAGCCCAAAGTTCTTATTACCGCTATTTATACAAGGATGTACTTATGCATTACTATTTAGTTACATATCTGCTTCTCCTTTTATTACGCAATCGATTTATCATATTTCACCACAAATGTTTAGCTGGATGTTTGCATTTAATGGTTTAGGCTTAATCCTTTCTGGCCAACTTATTAATAAATTAGTTGATAAGTATGATGAACATACGTTGATGAGAGTATTCGGAATGATACAAATATTAGGTGTTATTATTGTTTCTATTACGTTGCTTAATCTGTGGCCAATATGGTTATTAATGATTGGATTCTTTATATTAGTGAGTCCAGTTGCAGCTATTGGAACGACAGGTTTTTCAATTGCGATGTCACATAACAAGGGCGGAATTGGGAGTGCATCAAGTTTATTAGGATTATCTCAATTTGCCTTTGGTGGTTTAGTTTCACCTTTAGTAGGTATAAAAGGTGAACATGACGTATTACCGTATATCATCACAATAGTTGTGGTTTCTTTAATATTAATTATTTTGTTTTTAATTAATAAACGTGTTTTTAGAACGTGAAGTTTAATAAATATTTAAGTACATATTCTTTATGATAAAACCAAGATGTCCTAATGCGAACAATGTGCTAATCACTGCCAAAATAAGAATTGATTTTTTTGCATTTTCTAAAATGAAAACAATACTTAATAAAAATGTAAAGGCAACAAGAATGATTCTATAACTCAAGAAGTTTGTATCAAAATCTACGTTTAGGCTTATGCCTATCATGATTGCATTGACTATAATAAATAAGAGAAGTAGTATTTGTCTCACATGTTTCAATCCTAACTGTTTTGAATTTATAAAGTAAGTATAACAAATGCTATGGTTTTACGTGAAATTAAGTAGTGATTCATAGTATAATTAAATAACGAATTGACTAAAAGGAGATTTATAAATGGCAATTAAACAAATGAATATCACGCATGAGCAACATGACGAATTTGTAAAGCAACATCCAAATGGTGATATGTTGCAGCTTACAAGTTGGGCAGAATCTAAAAAGCTTACAGGTTGGTATTCTCGCCGTATTGCTGTAGGTGATGGTGAAGAAATTACAGGTGTAGCTCAGTTACTATTTAAAAAAGTTCCTAAATTACCCTACACACTTTGTTACATTTCTAGAGGTTTTGTAGTAGATTACAAAGATGAGACATCAGTTAAAGTTCTATTTGAATTATCTAAAGAAATGGCTAGAAAAGAAAAAAGTTATGCAATCAAAATTGATCCAGATATTGAAGTTGACGAATCTGAAGGTGTATTAGAATTTTTAACTGGATTAGGATTTCAACATAAAGGGTTTGAAGATGGTTTAAGTCGATCATATATTCAACCACGTATGACTATGATTACTAAAATTGATCAATCAGATGAAGATTTAATGCAAAGTTTCGATAAAAGAAATCGTTCACGTGTCAGAAACTCTTTAAAACGAGGTACTGAACTTATTATTGGTAACCGTGATGACTTGAAAATATTTTCTAAGATAATGGAAGAAACGGGTGAAAGAGATAATTTCTTAACGAGAGATGTATCTTATTTCGAAAATATTTATGACCACTTGCATCCAAATGGTGATTGTGAACTATTTTTAGTTAAAGTAGTACCTGATCATGTGTTGAAAGATTTATTTAAAGAAAGAGACGCGCTTCTAGATGAGAAAGCGAGACTTAAAGAGAGACGTGAAACAAAGAAAGTTATCAATCAAATTAAAGATGCAGACGAAAAATTAGGCAACTTTGAAAAACGTATTCAAGAAATGGAAGATTTAAAAGAGAAAAATCCAGATGGTGTTTATCTTTCTGGAGGAATTTTAATTTTCTCTGGTAAAAAATCATATTACTTGTATGGTGCATCTTCAAATGAATATCGTGAGTTTTTACCTAACCACCGTATGATCATAGAGATGATGAGATTTGCTAAAGAGAAAGGTGCCACGAAGTTTGATTTCGGTGGAACTGACAATAATCCAGATCAAGATCATGAACATTATGGTTTATGGGCATTCAAACGTGTATGGGGAACTTATTTAAGTGAAAAAATCGGCGAGTTCGATTATGTTATGAATAAACCATTGTATACAGCAATTGAAAGGGTAAAACCAGCAGTAAGTGCATATAAGAGAAAAATTGAAAAGAAAATCAAGAAATAACATAACTTTAAAAACACTAAAAATCGTAAATTTTTAGTGTTTTTTTCGAGAAAGATAGGATAATCTATCAAATTGATATAGAATAGAAAGATAAATGGAAATTAGGGGGAAGATTAGTGGTTCAAAAAATGATAAAGTTTTCACTGAATAACAAGTTCGCTATTCTGTTAATGACACTCATCATTTTATTAGGAGGAATTTACTCTGCTTTTAAAATGAAATTAGAATTATTACCAGATGTTACAACACCAGTCATCACTGTTACAACACCATATCCTGGTGCAACACCAGAGAATGTACTTGAAAAAGTTACTGAGCCGGTCGAGAAACAAACTCAAAATCTTGAAGGTGTTAAAAATGTAACCAGTCAGTCACTCGCAAATGCCTCTTCAATAACATTAGAATATACATATCAAACAGACATGGACAAGGCAGAAACAGAATTAAGAAAGCAATTAGATCAACTTGATTTACCTGAAGGAACTCAAGACCCCGAAATGAGTCGCATGTCTATGAACACCTTCCCAGTAGTTAGTTATTCAATTTCAGATAAAAACAACGACTTAGAAAAAGCAACTAAACAAATAAAATCAGGATTGATTCCTAAATTAGAAAAAGTTGACGGCGTACAAAGTGCATCATTATCAGGGCAAACACTTAACGAAGTTAATTTGGAGTTTAAGCAGAAAGAACTTACAAAACGTGGATTGACTGAAGATCAAGTATTGCAATTTCTAGATGGTGCAACGAAAGAATCACCATTAGGGTTATATACTTTTGGAGATAATTTGAAATCAATTGTCGTAGATGGTCGTTTCACATCCATAAAAGCATTAAATGAATTACAAATACCAATAACTGGTGCCTCACAAGGTGGTCAACAAGACTCACCGCAAGGCGGTCAACAAGCTTCACCACAAGGTGGTGACGGGGCTTCAGAAGGTCCTAAATCTGTAAAACTATCAGATATAGCCAATATCAAAAAAGAAAAAACACGTGAATCAATTTCAAAAACAAACGGTAAAGATGCACTCGCTCTACAAATCACGAAATCACAAGATGCCAATTTAGTAGATGTTGTTGATGCAGTAGACAAAGAAGTTGAAGCATACAAAGATGAACATAAGAACATTAAATCAGTACAATTAATGGAAACAGCATCTACAATTAAAGATTCTGTATCAACTATGGTCGAAAAAGCATTGATTGGATCTATAGTTGCTGTCATTATCATAATGTTCTTCTTAAGAGATATTAGATCGACACTTATTTCAATTGTATCGATACCAATGTCATTATTAATTGCAATCGTTGGATTAAAAACATTCGATGTATCACTGAATATTTTAACATTAGGTGCATTAACCGTAGCAATTGGTCGTGTTATAGACGATTCTATTGTTGTTATAGAGAATATTCATCGAAGGATGTCGGATCAAACTGAAAAACTTAAAGGTGCAGAATTAGTTACGAGTGCAACGAAAGAAATGTTTATTCCAATTATGTCCTCAACAATTGTTACGATCGTTGTGTTCTTACCATTGGCATTTGTTACAGGTCAAATTGGGGAAATGTTTAGACCATTTGCTATGGCAGTTGCGTTCAGTTTATTAGCATCATTATTAATTGCGTTAACTATTGTACCTGTGCTTTCTCATATCTTCTTTAGAAATGGAATTAAGAAAGAGAAGAAGGATAAAGGTCACTGGTTAGCAAATAAATATAAACGATTCCTAAATTGGAATTTAAATCATAAATGGATTGTCATAGTGTTAAGCATAGTCTTAGTGATTGGTAGTTTCGCTTTAGTATTTACACCATATATAGGTAAATCATTTATAGACACTGGCGAAGATAAGATGCTTGCCTTAACTTACAAACCATCTCCTGGGGAAAAAGAAGAAGATGTCGTTAAACAAGGTGAAAAAGCAGAAAAATACTTATCTAAAGATAAGAATGTAGATTTTGTACAGTATAGTGTAGGTGGAGAAAACCCATTTAATCCATCAGCAAAAAATGATATGGCTTTAATGGTTAAGTATGATAAAGATACACCAAAATGGGATTCAGTAGGCAAAGAAGTGATGAATCACCTTGGAAAAATGAAACATAGAGGTGAGTGGAAACAACAAGACTTTTCTACTGGTGGAACATCTAACGAAGTAGCTGTTAAAGTTTCTGGTTCTTCAACAGATGCAATAAGAGGAACTGTTAATGATGTAGAATCCGAAATGAAAAAAGTAAAAGGAATTGAAAACGTAAGTTCAAATCTTTCTAAATCATATGATCAATATGACATTAAAGTTGATCAAGAAAAAGCAAGTAAATTAGGACTTTCAGCAGGACAAATTGCTATGTCACTTAGTCAAACGACACAAGAAAAAGTAGTGACTAAATTAAATGACAATGGTAAGTCGGTTGATGTGAAATTAACTAAGCAAGAAAAAAATAATTGGACAGAAGAAAAATTAAAAGATACAAAATTGGCGTCACCAATGGGTAAAGAAGTTAAATTAAGCGATATTGCGAAACTAGAAAAATCTAAATCTCCAGATACAATTACAAGAGAAAATGATAAAATTTCAGTTTCAGTGACAGGTAAAATTACTGCAGATGATGTCGCAAAAGTTACAACTGATGTAAATCAGAAAGTATCAAAAGTAGATGCGCCAAGTGATGTAGATGTGAATGTTGGCGGAACAAATGATGATATTAATGAAGCAATTCAGCAATTAGTGTTAGCTATGGCAGCTGCAATATTAATTGTATATCTTGTAATCGTATTAACATTTAAAGGTGGACTTGCGCCATTTGCAATATTATTCTCATTACCAGTATCAATTATTGGTGTTATTGCAGGCTTACTTGTAACACAAGAGACAATCTCTGTACCAAGTATGATTGGTATGCTCATGTTAATTGGTATTGTTGTTACAAATGCAATTGTATTAATTGATCGAGTTATTAATATGGAACAAGCGGGTATGACGACTAGAGAAGCATTATTAGAAGCAGCCGGAACGCGTTTGCGACCAATATTGATGACGGCTATTGCAACAATCGGTGCATTAGTACCATTATTATTTGGTGGTGGAAGCTCTGTCTTAATTTCAAAAGCATTAGCTATTACAGTAATAGGTGGACTTATATCGTCTACGTTGTTAACTTTACTGGTCGTACCAATTTCGTATGAAATTATTATGAAATTTAAAAAGAAAGTATTTAAACGTACAGTACGTAAG
>NZ_PPQZ01000008.1 GCF_002902525.1 Mammaliicoccus stepanovicii | reverse complement strand
TCGCGGAACGTAAGTCCAACTACCATCGGCGCTAAAGAGCTTAACTTCTGTGTTCGGCATGGGAACAGGTGTGACCTCTTTGCTATCGTCACCAGATAATATTGTTTTGTTTTTGTCTTACCTTATATATTATAAAGAAGTCTCAATGGCTTTTCAATAGTAAATTTTACACCTTCTTAACTTTCTTTACATACATCTCGAATTGATATGCGTCTCGTTTTCAGCGACCTTTATATAATACATAATATTTTCATGTTCGTCAACACTTTACATCAAATTATTTTGATTGGTTTTCAATAAGTTTGTAAATCGATATTCTGATTACTCAATAGTTATGATATTACTTCATGTGTGTAATTAATCTTCAACTTATATAAATGATTTAGCTATTATTTTATAGAAATAAACAAAAGCATTTCTCCAAAAACTTAAAAGTCTTTGTCGAAATGCTTTTATTTTTACACAATTCCAATACTTTTATTTAAATTAAAAACTACTTGTTATTATTTTTGTCTCATGTACGGGAATAATAATACATCTCTTATAGATGCTGAATTAGTTAATAGCATAACAAGTCGATCAATACCAATACCTAATCCACCTGTTGGAGGCATACCATATTCTAATGCTTCAATGAAATCTTCATCCATTTCATGTGCTTCATCGTTGCCTTGGTCTTTTTCTTTCATTTGTGCTTCAAATCTTTCGCGTTGATCTATTGGATCATTTAATTCTGTAAATGCATTAGCATGCTCTCTACCCACAATAAACAACTCGAATCTATCAGTGAATCGTTCATCTTCTGGGTTTTTCTTAGCTAATGGCGAAATTTCAATCGGATGTCCGTATATAAATGTCGGTTGGATTAATTTTTCCTCTACCGTTTGTTCAAAGAATTCATTCAAGATATGTCCGTATGTCATACGATCTTCCACTTTAATGTTATGTTCTTTTGCTAAGGCATGCGCCTCTTCATCAGATTTCACTTCATAGAAGTCTACACCTGTAAATTCTTTAACAGCATCTACCATGTGCCATCTTTTCCATTTTGGCGCTAAATCAATTTCAGTTTCTCCATATTGTACTGTTGTAGTTCCTAATACTTTTTCTGCAATGCTAGCAACCATTGATTCAGTTAAATCCATGATGTCATTATAATCAGCATACGCTTCATATAACTCAATCATTGTAAATTCTGGGTTATGTCTTGTAGACACACCTTCATTTCGGAATACTCTTCCGATTTCATAAACTTTCTCTAAACCACCAACAATTAGGCGTTTTAAATGTAATTCGATTGCAATTCGCATATATAATGTCGCATCAAGAGCATTATGGTGCGTAACGAATGGACGTGCTGAAGCGCCACCAGCTATTTGGTGCATCATTGGTGTTTCTACTTCTAAGAAGCCTTTTTGATTTAAATAATTTCTCATTTCTTGAATAATTTGGCTTCGCGTAATGAATGTCTTTGTCGATTCTTCACTAGATATTAGATCTAAGTAACGTTGACGATAACGTTGTTCGATGTCTTGAAGACCATGGTGTTTATCAGGTAAAGGACGTAAAGATTTTGATAAAACGATAAATTCTTTAGCTTTAACTGAAAGTTCACCCGTATTTGTTTTAAACATAACACCTTTAATTCCAACAATGTCACCTAAATCTGCATGTTTCCAAATTTCAAATTGTTCGTCTCCTACTTGATCTTTACGAACATAAATTTGAATTTGACCAGTCACATCTTTAACATGTGCAAATCCTGCTTTACCTTTACCTCTTTTTGTCATTAAACGACCTGCAATTGCTACTGAAGAAACTTCTTCTTTTTCATGAAGTTCTTCTTTACTAAATTGATCCCATTCGTTATGTAAAGATTGTGCATCTCCACTTCTTTCAAATTTCTCACCAAACGGATCTATTCCTAAATCTCTTAAATCTTGTAATTTCTCTCTACGAACCAACATTTGGTCATTCATTTCTTCTGACATTACATTCCACTCCTTATTTAAATTGCATGCGCTTCTTCTTGCACGCTAATGTCTTCAACAAACTCTTCAAGTACATTTACAAGTTCGTCTCGTGTTTCAGTTTGATTAATTTCTTTTCTTACTTTACCATTACCTTTTATTCCTTTTAAGTACCATGAAGCATGTTTTCTCATTTCCATTACAGCTACTTTCTCGCCTTTTAGTTCTATTAAACGATCTAAGTGCAAGATAGCAATTTTTATTTTTTCGGAAACTGGTGGCTCTTCCATTAGTTCTCCTGTTTCCAAGTAATGAACTGTTCGGTATATCATCCATGGATTACCTAGAGCTTCCCTACCAATCATAACGGCATCTACACCCGTTTCGTCTATCATTTTCTTTGCTAGTTCTGGAGATGTTACATCGCCATTACCTATAACAGGAATGCTTACCGCTTCTTTAACTTGTTTAATTATATCCCAATCTGCATGACCTTCATACATTTGTAGTCTTGTTCTGCCATGAACTGCAATTGCAGATGCACCTGCTTTTTCAATCATCTGGGCATTTTTAACTGCATAAATATGTTCTGAGTCCCAACCAATTCTCATCTTAACTGTCACTGGTTTAGACACGTTCTCAACTACTGCAGAAACCATTTCGTATATTTTGTCAGGGTCTAATAGCCATCTAGCACCAGCTTCACATTTTATAATTTTTGAAACTGGACATCCCATATTAATATCTATAATATCTGCTGTCGTATTTTGATCAACATATTTAGCAGCTTCAACTAGTGTTTCTTTTTCTCCACCAAATATTTGTAACGATAATGGTCTTTCGTTCTCATCAATATATAACATTTTCATCGTTCTAGCATTATTAAAAAGTATTGCCTTGTCACTTACCATTTCTGCACAAACTAATCCAGCACCAAATTCTTTAACTGTTAATCTGAATGCAGCATTGCAAACACCGGCCATCGGAGCAAGTACGACACGGTTATTCATCTCAACATTTCCTATTTTCCACATATCTTAACCTCTTTCACGCTTATGCTTTACTACTTGTTTGTCGTTTGGCATTAGTTCCCAAATATATTTTTTAGTGATTGGTTCAATAACGCTTGAGGCAATATCGTTTAGTGGTATCATCACAAACGCTCTTTCTGTCATTCTCGGATGTGGTATTTCTAGGTCTGGGGATTGAATAACAGATTGATCATATAATAATATATCTATATCAATTGTACGTGGGCCCCATCTCGTTTCTCTTACACGATGAAGTTCACGTTCAACCATCATACAAGCATTCAAAAGCTCTAAAGATTCTAATTTCGTTGAGATTTCGATACACATATTCAAAAAATCTGGTTGATCTGTATATCCTACTGGTTTTGTTTCGTAAATTGGGGATCGCTTTGTAACGTTTATTCCTTCTACTTCATTTAGTGATTTAATCGCCTGTTCAAGTTGAAGTTCTCTATCTCCTATATTACTACCTAACCCTAAATATGCGATATGCATTATCTCGTCCTCACTATCTCAATACCTACACCTTGATAATGTCCTGGTATTGGCGGATTGTTTTTAGTAATCTTAACTTTCGTTTCCAATACTCGATTATAATTCGAAAAGATTTGTTTTGCAATACGTTCAGCAAGATGTTCAATTAATTGTACTGGTTTATTTTCCATTATTTCTTTAACGATTTCAAATACCTCACCGTAATGCACAGTTTTTTTCAAGTCGTCAGATTCACCCGCTTCAGACAAATCCAAACTAAGCTCTAAATCCACTAAAAATATTTGTCCTATTTCATTTTCTGCCTTTAAAGCACCATGATAAGCATAGAACGACATGCCCTCTAGTATGATTTTATCCATTATCTTAAATCTCCTTTAACGCATCGATAGTTTGTGCAATTCGTTTATTCATTTGTACGTTATGTACTCTTACAGCGTGAATACCTTTTTCTATTCCAAACGCTGTTGTAGCACCCGTTGCTTCATCTCGTTGATCTACTGCTACATTATTACCTAATAAATCGTTAATTAAACGTTTTCTACTTGTTGCTAACAATACATTATATCCTGTTGCCACTAATTCATCTAAGCGAGACATCACAACGCGCTCTTCTTCTCTCGTTTTAGCAAAACCAATGCCTGGATCAAGCCATATATGTCTTTCTTTAATACCAGCCATTTCAGCTTTATTTGCTTGCTTTAACAGTGTAAGTAGCATCTCTTCCATAACAGGTTGTGTCCTATTACCATCACCATTATGCATCAGAACAATTTCTGCATTGAATTTTGCAACTACATTAAACATTTCTTCGTCATATAATCCTGCCCATTGATCATTAATCATAGTGACGCCTCGCTTTAACACTTCAAAAGCAACTTCACTTCTATATGTATCCACAGAAAGTTGAACATTTAAGTCTTTCAACGCCTCAACGACTGGTAATACTCTGTTAAGTTCTTCTTCCAACGTGACCTCTGAATGACCTGGTCTTGTGGATACTCCCCCTATATCGATAATATCCGCGCCATCTTCGACTAATTTCTCAGCATGAGCTCTAGCTTTATCTACATTATTATATGACCCACCATCTGAAAAAGAATCAGGTGTAACATTTAAGATACCCATAATTTTAGTTTTACTCAAAATAGTCTTCCTTCCTAATATATAATTAAATATATTATAACAAATATAAAAAAACACGCCTAAACTAAATAACTTTTAAGCTATCTGTTTTAGGCGTGTGTATATTTTCATACATTTTTAACTTTCTAAATTGAACTTATTAATCATCAAAAGCATATAAAGGAGTAGATAAGTAACGTTCACCATTACTTGGTAGCACTGTAACAACTGTCTTACCTTCACCTAGTTCTTTCGCTTTTTTCAATGCAGCTACAATTGCAGCACCAGATGAAATACCACCAAGAATTCCTTCTTCTTTAGCAACTTTTCTAGACATTTCCATTGCTTCTTCGTTGCCTACTTTAACAACATCATCGTAAACATTAGTATCTAATGTTCCAGGCACAAACCCTGCACCAAGACCTTGTAATTTATGAGGTCCAGGTTTGCCACCACTTAAAATAGGAGAATCTTCAGGTTCAATTGCTACTATTTGAATATTAGGATACTTTTCTTTAAGGACTTTTCCTGCTCCAGTTAAAGTACCACCCGTTCCTACACCAGCTAAGAAAGCGTCGATTTGTTCGCCTTCAAATTGTTGTAATAATTCTGGGCCAGTTGTTAGTTCGTGTACTTTAGGATTAGCAGGATTTTCAAATTGTTGTGGTTCGAAATAGCCTTTTTCTTCTTTAAGTTCTTTTGCTTTTTTGATTGCACCTTTCATACCTTCAGCACCAGGTGTTAATACTAATTCAGCACCATATGCTCTTAATAATGAACGACGTTCACTACTCATTGTATCTGGCATTACAAATACTGCTTTATATCCTTTTGCAGCAGCAACCATAGCTAAACCGATACCTGTATTCCCAGATGTTGGTTCAACAATCGTATCGCCGGGTTTAATTTTACCATCTCTTTCAGCAGCTTCTATCATTGCTAACCCAATTCTATCTTTAACTGAACTACCTGGGTTTTGATATTCTAACTTAACGTACACGTCTGCAGAACCTTCTTCAACTACATTGTTTAATTTCACAACAGGTGTATCCCCAATTAATTCAACAATATTATTTACTTTCTTAGCCATTGCACTTCACTCCTTGTTTTTTATATCTTAGTTTGTTTATCGGATATAATAATTATAACAAATGTCTGAATATAGTGAAAGTATTTACTTTATACTTGTTAAATATTTTCTTTAAGCGTATTTAAATCTTCTTCTGAAAATTGGTATTTCGTTCTACAAAAATGACATTCCACTTCAGCACCATGGTCTTCTTTAATCATAGCGTCTATTTCTGCTTCACCTAAACCTTTTATAGCATTTAAGAATTTTTCTCTCGAACAATTACACTTAAATTCTACTTCCATCTTATCAATAAATCTTATATTTTCTTTACCTAAAACAGTTTCTAATATTTCTTCTGGTGTAAGTCCACTATCTATCAACTTAGATACTGGATCCATTTGTTGAATTTTTTCTTCTATTGCAGAAATAGTTTCTTCAGAAGCACCCGGCATTAATTGGATTACAAATCCTCCTGCAGCCTTGATAGAATTATCAGGATTAACTAAAACCCCTAAACCAACTGCAGATGGTACTTGTTCACTCGTAACAAAATAATACGTAAAATCTTCACCAAGTTCACCTGAAACGATTGGTGTCGATCCAGTGAAATAATCTTTCATGCCAATGTCTTTTACGACACTTAACATACCATCTGTTCCAACTGCTCTTCTTACATCTAATTTACCTTGGTCATTTAAAGGGAAATGTGTTTGAGGGTTTTCTACATAGCCTCTTACTTCACCTTTACCATTTGCATCTACCATGATTTTACCGATTGGTCCGCCACCATCAATTGTTATTGTTAGTTTTTCTTCATTTTTTAGCATTGAGCCCATGATGACACCAGCTGTCATTGATCTACCCATTGCGGCAGATGCTGTTGGCCATGTGTAATGTCTTGTTTGTGCTTCTTGAACTGTATTTGTTGTATCTACTGCGAATGCTCTCACTTCATCATTGAATGCTAATCCGCGTACTAAATAATCTTGTGTCATTTTTCTTGCTCCCTTTTAATAAATTAGTCATGGTTTCATGATTTATTTCTGAATTCTCTTCTAATTAAAAACAAGGACAATCCTGATCAAAATCTATTTGATTTTATCAGGGTTGTCCCTTGTTTTACGAAGTCGTCAAATGTAATCTTCAACTTCATTTATAAAATTATCATTTACGATCTGTAGGCTTGTTGTCACCTAAATCATCAATATTTGGTTCATCTTCATGTGCTGGCTCATCTTTATGTTCATTGTCAGATGTATTTGATTCATGATCTTTATCATGAGAAACTTCATCTTTGACTTCATCATAAGATTTACCAACCTCATCGTCATCAACATCCAATGTACCTTCTTGTTCAGTTAAGTCACCTTTATATTTATCTTCATCAGAATCATTATGTTCTTCTAAATAACTATCATCATATTCAACTTCAGGTAATTTTCCTTCGTTAAATAATGATTGAATTTGTTCAGCAACTAACGTTTCTTCAACAAGTAATGTTTCGGCAATTAATGTTAATTGTTCTTTATGCTCTGTAAGAATTTGTTTACAACGTTCATATTGTTCTTTAATAATACGTTGAACTTCTGAATCAATTTCATAAGCAATTTGGTCAGAATAGTTAGGCTCTGATTGCATATCTTTACCTAAAAATACTTGTCCACTATCTGAACTACCAAATTGTAATGGACCTAATTTCTTACTCATACCATATTCAGTAACCATCTTACGTGCAATACTTGTAGCACGTTGGAAATCGTTATGTGCACCAGTTGACGCTTCTCCAAAATTAATTTCTTCAGATACACGTCCACCTAGTAAACCAACAATCTTATCTAAAAGTTCAGGCTCTGTCATAAAGTAACGGTCTTCTTTAGGAAGCATCATAGCATAACCACCAGCTTGTCCACGTGGAACAATGGTAACTTTATGAACCATTTCCGCTTCATCTAGTACACAACCAATGATTGTATGTCCTGCTTCGTGGAAAGCGACGATATTTTTTTCTTTCTTAGAAATCATTCGTGTCTTCTTAGCTGGACCTGCAATAACTCTATCTGTTGCTTCTTCGATATCGCGCATATCTATCTTAGTTTTATTAGTACGTGCTGCAACTAATGCTGCTTCGTTTAATAAGTTTTCTAAATCTGCACCTGAGAATCCAGGCGTTCTTTGAGAAATTGCTTGTAAGTCAACCGTTTCATCTAAAGGTTTATTACGCGCATGTACTTTAAGAACTGCTTCACGTCCTCTAACATCAGGACGACCTACTTGAATTTGTCTGTCGAAACGACCTGGACGTAATAAAGCTGGGTCTAGAATATCAGGACGGTTTGTTGCTGCGATCATGATAATACCTTCGTTTTCACCGAAGCCATCCATTTCAACTAATAACTGGTTAAGTGTTTGCTCACGTTCATCATGTCCGCCACCAACACCAGCACCACGTTGACGACCTACTGCATCAATTTCATCAATGAAAATAATACATGGTGCATTTTTCTTAGCATTCTCAAATAAATCACGAACACGACTCGCACCTACACCAACGAACATCTCAACGAAATCAGAACCACTGATAGAGAAGAATGGTGTTCCTGCTTCACCTGCAACTGCTCTTGCTAGTAATGTTTTACCTGTACCAGGAGGACCAACAAGTAAGACACCTTTAGGTATACGTGCTCCCATTTTCTTGAATTTACGATTATCTTTAAGGAAATCAACAATTTCAACTAATTCTTGTTTCTCTTCATCAGCACCCGCAACGTCAGAGAATCTCACGCGTTTTTTCTGATTGTCGTAAAGTTTCGCCTTAGATTTACCAAAGTTCATGACACGGCCGCCACCGCCGCCGCCACCTTGCATTTGGCTTAACAAGAATATAAATAAGAATGCTATAACTAAGACTGGAATAAGTGTTGTTAATACACTAACAAATACACTTTGTTTCTCTTCTTCTTTAACTTCAAATTTTAAGTTATCTTGTTTTTGAGCTGTTTCTGTTATTTTTTTCAAATCATCTTGATTATTAAATAAGACTGAAGATGTATATGATTTATCTTTGCCTTTTTTTAGTTCACCACTAACCATATAAACATTTTGTTCAGGTTGTATAGTTAACGTTTTTAAATCGCCCTTTTCTAGCTTCGTCATAAATTCATTATATGTAAGCTGTTTTGGTGCCTGCCCATTACCATTAATGAACTGGAATACACCAAATAGGACGATGGCTAAAAGCGCGATCATTAATATATTACGAAAAGCTTTTTGCATTCAATTTGTCCTCCTACTCAATTAATAAAACTAACAAAAATTTTACCATATTTATATTTTCTTACGCTAGTAATTAAACTCGCTATTTACTATTATTGATATATTTCAGGTTTAAGCGTTCCAATGTATGGTAAGTTACGATACTTTTCTGCAAAATCCAAACCATATCCAACAACAAATTCGTCTGGAATTTTCTCTCCAACATATTTAGCTTCAATATCTACTTTACGTTTCATCGGTTTGTCTAAAAGCGTAACGATTTCTATAGAATTACAATTTCTATATTTCAATAAATCTACTATCGAATTCAATGTTGTACCTGTTTCTAAAATATCTTCAATGATAATAACGTCTCGATTGTCGACAGACGTACTTAAGTCTTTTAGTATTTTTACTTCACCAGTAGACTCTGTTCCACCATGATAACTAGAAACATCCATAAAATCTATTTCTACGTGTGTTTCAATATTTTTAATTAAATCTGCCATAAACATGATAGAACCTTTAAGGATACCAACACAAATTGGTGTTTTCCCTTTATAGTCTTCTGTAATTTGTTTGCCTAAAGCTTTGCATCTTTCTTGAATCTGTTCCTCAGTTAATACAACTGACTTAATCGAATCGTTCATTAAAGTCATCTCCAATATAAGTAATAGTTAATAAGTTCTTAAAGTTTGAATCCATCCATATGTCCCCAACTGCAATAATGTCCTTCCCGTTTACAATGATGGGGCATGTATCTCTCTTATGTATATCTAGTTTGTTGTCGATCATAATTCTGTTAACTTTTTTGTGGTGTTTATTTCCCCGGTTATAATATTGAATGCGATCACCAGTGAGTCTTGTTCTTACGAGCAAGGACTTATCTATATTTTTCGTTTCAATTAACCATTTATCAAAAACACATTGTTCAAAAGCTTCAATAAATGTCGAATTTATATCAAACTCTATTTCTTCACATAATAATAATTTATCATATGCGACTACAAACTGCCAATTATCAGACACAGGAATGACAGATTGTTTTGTATCGTTTGCAAATATACTCAGCCATTCTTGATATGCCTTCATGCTGAATCGCCTTCCAACATACTTATCAACTAATTCGTCTAACACTTGAACTTTAACGAGTTGATTTAAATTATTGAATACATCTCGTTTAATATTAGCTTCATTTTCTAATAACACTTCGTTTTTAATAAACTGTGAAGCTTGTTCTTTGATTAACTTTCTAGCATCATCCACCCAGTCATTTAAATCGAGTAAATGGTTCGTAGAAAGTTCTTCACGTTTTTGAATAGTCGGCAAAACTTCATTGCGTATATAATTCCTCGTATACTTTGTGTCTTTATTCGTTACGTCTTCATAGTACTCGAACCCGCTTATTTGTTGATATTGAGCTATTTCAGATTTAGATATATGTAACAAAGGTCGCACTATTCGATACGATTGTCTTGTTTGTTCAACTTCAATCCCTAATGATGCACGCCCAATTCTACCTGAAAACAAGCGATAAGCAATTGTTTCTTTTTGGTCATCTATATGATGTGCAGTAAGTAGTACATCACCACTTGTTTCAGTCATCATTTCATCAAACCATGCGTATCTATACTTTCTAGAAGCCTCTTGAATACTTTTGTTTTGTTTCACAATTTCAGATAAATCAAGGTTCTTGATGTAAAGTTCAATATTATGTTCTTCACAATACTTCTTAATAAACGCCGCTTCTTCATTTGACGCTTCTCTCAACCCATGATTTACATGTAAACATATCAACTTTCGATAAGTATTTCTATAGGTCGTATTTAACATGTGTAATAACGCCATACTATCTATTCCCGTTGAAACAGCCAATGCAATTATTTCATCTTCGTCCCATGTTATTTTCAGCATCGTTATACACCTCAATCGTTTATATATTACATTGATTAATTCAAATTAAAAAGAGGCTCAATAAATTAGCCTCTTTAAATTATAATCAATTATCGTCTTGCGCCTTTACCACCACGACGTGATTCAGTTTGTCTCTTAATAGATGTCATCTTATCTTCACTATCTTTTAGAAAGTTTGATAATTTCTTTTCAAAGTCCTCAGGCTTTGGCTCTTTCTTTGGTGCTTGACGTTTCGGACGTTCTTTAGCTTTTTTTATAGATAAGCTAATTTTACCGTCATCTGCAACAGTTAATACTTTAACTTCTACTTCATCGCCCACTGTTAAATGATCATTAACATTCTCAACATAATTATCAGCAACTTCACTGATATGAACTAGTCCACTTTTCCCTTCAGGTAACTCAACGAACGCACCAAAATTCTTAATACCTGTAACTTTCCCTTTGACTTTATTACCTACTTCAATTGACATATTATTACTGTATCCTCCTGATATAAATTCACTTTAACCTTATTATATGCTTCTATAGTAAAATATACAACGCCATATAATGATTATTTATTATTTTCTGATTGTTTTTTGTCTTCTGGTAATTTGAATATAATTTCCCCGTCATTACTCAAGAAATATTCACTTCTTGCAAGTTTTTCTATATATTCTTTATCGTTCAAACGTTTAATTTGTTCTTTAAGATCTATTTCTTTATCTTGTAATTGTTCATAAGTTAATGCTTTTTCTTTTCGTTCTTTTGCTAATTCTTCGTTTCTATTTTTCTGCATAAACAACATGATTAACATCACAATTACAATAATGACCAATATACCACCAAATAAGGTTAACCTCTTACGTACTACTTGGCGCGTCTTACTGACTGTTTTTTTCTTCTTGTTTTGAGACTGGGTAAATTCATTGTCTAATTTTTTTATTTTTTGCGCCATAATCGTACCTCCTTATTTAAATAGAATCTTGAATTCTTTCTTCTTTAACTACATCGAACATCGATTTCGCATTCTCTTTATTGGCATGTTCAGATAATCCTGTTACTTTCACTACTATTATACGATTACCAAGTCTAATTTCTAACTCGTCTTCTACATTCACATTTGTACTTGCTTTAGCTGCTATGCCATTTATTTTAACTCTGCCTTGATCACTCACTTCTTTAGCTAGAGTGCGACGTTTAATTAGGCGCGATACTTTCAAATATTTATCTAATCTCACAGTTTTAAATCCCCTCTATTAATATAATTTTTCAGCTCTTGTTCATTTAGACCGTCTAATTTCGTTTTATCATACAACTTCAAAAAGTAATCAGCAAATATTTTTTCTAATTTTTCTTTATTTACTTTTCCTTCTTTTAGTTTTTCTTTTTGCCAAATTTGATTTAAATCGTCTATATTATTTGCTTCTTCATCACTAAATACGTGTGGATGTCTTCTGATCATTTTGCGCGTAATACTTTCAATAACTTCTCTCGCATCAAAATATCCATCTTTTTTACCTATAGCGCTATGCAACATTACCTGCAGTAAAACATCACCCAACTCTTCTATCATATGGTCAATGTCTTCTTCATCTATTGCTTCTATCAATTCAAAAGTTTCTTCAATAAGATAACGTTTAAGTGATTCATGCGTTTGCACTTTATCCCAAGGACATCCATCCTCAGATACAAGCGTATCTATTGTTTCTTCCAAATACTGAAAATCCCCATATATTTCTTGTTCATTTAAGATTTTTGGAACATAAACACTTGTTAAGTTTGACACTTCAATATGGTGATCCATTTCATAAAGTGGACAAGTTTTAACATCCGCTTCACCAAGTCTCGCATTTGTAACGATACTTACTTCGTGTTCATCTGGATAACGCTCCATCAATGTTATCTTGATATCTGATGCCACCATTTGATCATAAACTTGCGTAATGATTGTGTTCGTTCTTATATTAAGATGTGACTCATGCAAACTTGTACCATCCAATAGTGTAAATCCATCATTGGGATCGATATTAATTGCCCTAAACATATCATCAAGAAAACTTTTACCGCCTAATATTTTAACATTTTTTCCTGATTCTAATAATAATTGCGTAGTCGTTTCGGCAACCATAGGATCTCCAGGAACAGCATAAATAATATCTTCTTGATCAGAATAATGAACTAATGTATCCACTATTTCTTTATATACATTTATAAAATCATCGTGTTTTTCATAAACATAATCTAAACCTTCCCAGTTAATCTCTGTTAATTCAGCGATAACTGGATGATCTAATGTTCGTGCATAAACTTTATTCGCAGATTGTAGCATTCTATATATACCTAGGGGCAGTTCTTCTAAACTAAAATTCCCTAGGCCAACAACTGTAATTTGTTGAGCCATTTAAAGTTACTCCTTTATTATTTTATCCATTAGCGGTAAATGTTTCATTTCTTCGTTTTTCAATATCTTTAGTTTAATTATACCCGTCACCACGACAATTACGCCAATAATACCCGCAAAAACTAATACAATTAGGCTTGTCACTCTCGAATTTGCTGGAATTAATAATACTAATTGAACAAATAAACTCATAACAGCTAAAGTTATGACGATTTTAAAAATGAATTTCCCCATATTTCGAAAATCATATTGTTTAATAACAGCTAAATGTAGCACTAAAGTATAAATCGACAGTGAAAATACAGTCGAAATACTTGCACCTAATATGCCGAATTTTATAACAAATATATAATTACATAATAGTTTTAAAGCAAGACCTACTACCAATGCTAAAAACAATATTTTACGTTTTGCTTTAACTTGAAGTAACGCAGTGTACATAATAATGAACGTCACAAATATGACCGAGAGCATAAATATACTAAGCGTTCCTACAAGTTCATTCGTCTTGAAAAATACCGTATTTAATATTGGCAACAAATTTATAAGCCCAATAGAAGCAGCCATACTAAATAATACGGTTATCTTTAAAGAGGTGTTCGCATATTCATTTGCTAGTTTAAGGTTTTTCTTCTGTAATTGTTCTGTTAGTAATGGGATAAGCACAAAACTAAATGTAGTTGTAACGATTAATCCCATCTGTATAAGTGATGCTCCTCTATCAAATATCCCTTTAACTTTAATACTTTCTTGAAAATTATATCCAGTGTCTTGCAACAAATGGATAAGTGTAAAAGAATCTACTACTTGCCACAATATTAAAATTAAATACGAAATGGCATATAAAAACGTCATGGTCATCACATTCTTAACATCTTTAACACTTATTTCAAAGGTTAATGTCCATTGTGGCTTACTTTTTGTTAAGAAGTATATGACAACACAACTCAATCCAATAATAGATCCACTAATAGCAATTGTTCCAGCTTGATATATTGAAATATTCATAATCACATACAGAAATATAGCAATCAAGATCACGACAACGCGCAATACTTGGTCTATTACTTGAGAGACCGCAATTGTATTCATTTGATGCTTCATTTGATAATATCCACGCGTCATAGATATAAATACAAGCGGAATTAAGGCAATACTTGCCATGCGCATCATCGGAGCTAATTGCGCATCACCCATAAGTTCACTTATTGTATGTGAACACAAAAATAAAATAATACTTACCGATAAACAAATACTCTGTAACCACCAAAACAGTGCGGCGATTGTATCTTGATTACGATTTATCATCCAACTACTCATCACACTTGGAAGTGCATTTAAACTTACAACACTAACAATAGCAACTAATGGATAAACTTGTTGATATGCATACAGACCTTCATCACCAAGTACATTTTGGTAAGGCACTCTATATATTGCACTTAAAATTTTTACAATGACCATTGTTCCAGAAAGCAATAATACACTATTGAACGTGCTTTTAGATTGTGTCATCATCAACCAAACTTTCATTGATAACTTCAGTTAAGAACTTCAAGTCATCTAACCATTGTTTTGTTTTCTGTAATTGAAAAGTCATTTGTTTATTTTGTACTGCAATTTTAAGTTTTCTTCCTAAAGGTTCTGTTACCTTAAATAGTACGTCACCTTTCAAATTGTTTGTTGTATATTCAGAAGCTGTCAATTGAATGACACGTGCTACTTCTTTGATTTCAGTTATACCAAACTGGATACCATTTAATCTAATTCTTACTATATCTAATAACCTTTCTACCTCGACTGGATATTCCCCAAAACGATCAATTAATTCATCTTGAATATCTTCCAACTGTGTAATTGCAGAAATTCCTCTTAATTTTTTATACATTTCGATTTTTGCTTGTTCATTTCTAATGTACTCAGCAGGGATATATGCATCCAATTTAATATCTACTTCTAATTGAGGAACTTCAGACTCTGGCTCTAGACCTCGTTTTTCATTTACTGCCTCTTCTAACATTTGAGAATATAGGTCATACCCTACTGAATCAATAAATCCTGATTGTTGACTACCAAGTAAGTTACCCGCACCTCTTATATTCAAGTCACGCATCGCAATTTTAAAGCCCGATCCTAGTTCGGTAAATTCTTTAATCGCTTGAAGTCTTTGTTCAGCAACTTCTGTTAATACTTTATTTTGTTCATGTAAGAAATAAGCATATCCTATACGACTTGAACGCCCCACTCTTCCTCGCAACTGATAAAGCTGACTTAGCCCAAATCTATTGGCATCCTCAATAATAAGCGTATTTGCATTCGGTACATCTACACCTGTTTCAATAATTGTAGTCGTCACAAGAATATCGTATTCACCATCTACAAACCCTAACATCGTTTCTTCTAATTCACGTTCTGACATTTGTCCATGTGCTACGCCAATTCTTGCATTTGGCATAAGCATTGAAAGTTGCTCACTTTTTTGATAAATAGATTGAACTCTATTATATAGATAGAAAGCTTGACCACCTCTAGATAACTCTCTTTCTAAAGCTTCTTTCACAAAACTCATATTTTGTTCTAATACATAGGTCTGTACTGGAAATCTATTTTCAGGAGGCGTTTCAATAACAGATAAATCTCTTACACCTAACAAACTCATATGAAGTGTTCTTGGAATAGGTGTCGCAGTTAAAGTTAATACATCTACATTTGTCTTTAATGCTTTAATTCTCTCTTTGTGCTTAACACCAAAACGTTGTTCTTCGTCAACAACAAGTAATCCCAAATCTTTATACACTACATCCTTACTCAATAATTTATGCGTGCCTACTACTATATCTACAAATCCAGACTTCAAACCTTCCTTCGTTTCTTTAATTTGTTTCGGTGTTCTAAAACGACTCATCATTTGAATTTCAACTGGATACTCTTGCATACGTTCAGTAAATGTTTCAAAATGTTGCTGTGCTAATATTGTAGTTGGAACTAAGATAGCAACTTGTTTACCTTCTGATACAGCTTTAAAAGCCGCTCTAATAGCAACCTCAGTCTTCCCGTACCCAACATCACCACATAGCAATCTATCCATCGGTTTACTTTTTTCCATGTCACCTTTGATTTCTTCTAATGAAGTAACTTGGTCAGGTGTTGGTTCATAAGGGAAGTCCATTTCAAAAGTCATTTGTTCTTCTGTATCTGGACCAAACTGATAACCTACAACTTGTTCACGTTCTTGATAAAGCTTTAATAATTCATCCGCAATATCTTCGACATTTTTTTGAACTTTTGCTTTTGTTTTTTTCCATTCAGTTCCCCCAAGTTTATTTAACTTAGGTTCTTTATCATCTGAACCAACGAATTTTTGTACATCATTCATTTGATCTACTGGTACAAATAACTGATCCGTACCTTTATATTGAATTTTTATATAATCTTTATGAATACCAGAAACTTCTAACGTTTCAACACCTAAATATTTACCTACACCATGATGAACATGTACAACATAGTCTCCAATGTTCAACTCTTGATAGGACTTGATTTTTTCAGCATTAGAAAGCTTTCTGCTTCTTTTAGATTGTTTACGTTCTCTCGCTTTAAACAACTCTTTTTCCGTCACAACAACGAGTTTCATATATGGTAATTCAAAGCCTTCAGACAATGCCCCACTTGTCACAATTGCTTGACCTCGATCAGCTACTTGGTCCACTCTATCAATTACAGTTGGAATTTTCATGTCACTTAACATACTTTGAATTCTAGTCTTTCTTGTTTCAGATTCTGCAAGTAGCACTACTGTAAATCCTTGATTCATAAATCGATCAAATTCAGATTGCATAATATCATACTGACCATAAAACCTTTGAACAGGTTTACATGAGAATTTGACCATCTCCTCTATTTCAACAGGCATATTCGCAGTGAACAATGTAAAATATGCAACTTTATGTTGATTTAATAAATCAGTGAAAGCTGTTTCTGAAATAAATCGTTGACCTATAAATCCTTGACCTGATTCAATGAGTGATTGTGTAAATTCCTCAATTTCAACATCAAGTGCGTTTTCAGTTTCTTTAATTCTATTGTATTCATCCACGACTATTAGTGCATCATCAGCTAAATAATCAACTAGTGTTTCAACTTTGTCGTACATAAATGCTATAACTCTTCTCAATATTTGATGATCTTTTAATTCATCACTTTGCATGAGTATATTTTGATATGTTTCTTTTAAATCAGGTCGAATTTCTGTCGGTAATTTTAGGCGTGTTTTTTCATATGATGATGCCATTTGTGCTTCTAATTGATTAATTTGTTCACTCGTAAAGATATAATCACTTGCAGTTGTAATTTCAACTTGTTCGATATTTTCTAAAGAACGTTGTGTTTCTACATCAAACACTCTCATCCCATCAACTTCTGTATCAAAAAGCTCAATTCGTACCGGGTCTCCTGTTACTGGATATATATCAATTAATCCCCCTCGAATGGAGAATTCACCTATAGCAGAAACAACTGTTTCTCGTTTATAACCCATATCCACAAGTTGCTTAGACCAATCTTCTAATTCAATATCGTCACCAATCTTTATAGATTTATAATGATCTTGCCAAATTGATTTTGGTGTTAGTTGTTTTTTTAACCCATTTATTGGCACGATAAATAACCCTTTCTTATTCTGAGCGAGTTGTGTCAACGTTCGAATTCTCTCACTCATTAAGTCTGGGCTTTGTGTCGAAAATGCTTCAATCATAATATCTTGCACTGGGAATTTAAACACTTCGTCAGCTGGTAATAATTGAAGGATGTCTGACTCTATCTTATCTGCTTGATATAAGTTATTAGTAACAATAACTAATTGTTTATCATGTTTCAAATATTGCTCAAGTATTAATAATGCCTTACTTGATTGGTTCAAACCTGTTATTAATATATTCTTATCACCAAAAATACGTTCTAAATCTTGAAATCTTTCGTCCTCTTGGATAATGTCATGAATAACATGTCTCATTTAGTTTCACCGTTGTACTGGTTCATAACATTTGGAAAAGTTTCGCCTTTAATTAAATCTTCACAAGCATCAGCCGCACGTTCTATCACCTTTTTCATCGTGATCATTTCATCTTCCGAAAACTTTTGAAGAACGTAGCTCGGAACACTCATGCCATTCGTTGGTCTATCGATACCAATTCTAATTCTATTGAATCGATCTGTTCCTAAATGTTGAATTAAAGACTTCATTCCATTGTGCCCACCAGCACTTCCTTTCTGACGTAACCTTAAATGACCTTGTGGTTGGTCCATATCATCGTATAGTACTATTAAATCTTCTATGTCCACATTATAATAATCCATTAATGGTCGTACTGCTTCACCTGAAAGATTCATAAACGTCATCGGTTCAATTAACATAACCTTTTCTCCGTTTATAAGTCCAATTGTATAAGCACCTTTAAACTTCTGTTTATCAAGTTGTAATTGATGACGATCTATCAATTCATCTACAACTTCAAACCCTATATTATGACGTGTTCTATCGTATTTCTTACCTATATTTCCAAGCCCAACAATACATTTCATGTTGTAACCTCCATATTAATACTAAGTGTATATTATAGCATTTTTAGTATACATTTATTAGTTATATACATTAAATTCATTGTGCTTTTCTATCCATTCATACAAAAAAACCCAACACGATTGTGTTGGGTTAAGAAGGAAAAATTATTCTTCTTCTTTTTTCTCTTCTGATTCTTCTTCTTCTGCTACTGCATCAGCTTCTTCAGCTGCTACTTCTTCAGCATCTTCTGCAGGTTCTTCTGTTGGTGGTACAACTGTTACGACTGCTTCTTCTTTGTCGTTTTCAATAGCATATTTATCAGTTGCATCTAAATCACCAACTAAGTAACTGTCACCGATTGCTAATTCTGTAATATCAACTTCGATATTTTCAGGAATTGCATCTGGAGTAGTTGTTACTTGTAAGTTGAATAATGGTTGTTGAACCACTCCACCTTCTGAAGCGCCAACTGATTCACCAACTAATACTACTGGTACATCAACAGTCAACTCTTCTTTCATGTTGATTGCTAAGAAGTCAACATGCGTGATTTGGTTTTTAAGTGAATCATATTGGTAATCTGAAACCATAACTTTAATTGATTTAGAACCAACTGCTAATTCGATTACACCGTTACGACCAACTTCACGGATTGTTTTGATGAATTCAATTTCATCAACTTTTACAGATGTATTTTTTGCACCGTAACCATATACTACTGCAGGAATTACACCTGTTGCTCTAAGTTTACGTAAACTAGAACGTGTTTGTTTACCTTGACGGATAACTGACTTTAATGAAGCCATTATCTTTTCCACCTTTCATACTCGCGCATTATGCGCTCCTACACTTACCCATCAATATAATATATATTGCTTGTAAGTGGTTATTTAGTTCATTTAAAAATGAACCGTTTGTTATTATACACTAAAGTTTTATATTAATCAAATAGCACACTAACTGATTCTTGTTCATATACACGTACTATAGCTTGTGCTAATAATTCACCGACTGAAAGTTCTTTAACATTTGACGGTTTTCTATCTTCAGGTAATTGGATTGAATTTGTCACAACTAATTCTTTTATTTGTGAATTTTCAATTCTTTCACGTGCAGGACCTGATAATACTGGGTGTGTACAACATGCATACACTTCTTTAGCACCTTTTTTCACTAATGCATCTGCTGCTAAAGTGATTGTACCAGCTGTATCAATGATGTCATCGATAATGATTGCTGTCTTACCATCAATATCCCCAACAATATTCATTACTTCTGCAACATTTGGTTTTGGTCTACGCTTATCAATAATAGCAATTGGTGTTTTTAATCGATCAGCCATTTTACGCGCTCTTGTAACGCCGCCATGGTCTGGTGAAACTACTACTGTTGTATCTGGGTCTAATCCTTTTTCTAAAAAGTAATTAGATAAAATTGGTACACCCATTAAATGATCAATCGGAATATCAAAGAAACCTTGAATTTGTGGTGCATGTAAATCTAAAGCAATCATTCTACTTGCTCCAGCTTTTTCAATAATGTTTGCTACAAGCTTAGCTGTAATTGGTTCACGACTTCTAGCTTTACGGTCTTGTCTTGCGTAACCATAATAAGGCATCACAATATTAATATTTGCTGCTGATGCACGTTTACAAGCATCAATCATAATCAATAACTCCATCAAGTGTTCATTTACCGGATTTGATGTAGGTTGGATAATAAAAACATCACAACCACGGATACTTTCTTCAATGTTGATTTGTACTTCTCCATCTGCAAAACGTTTTACTGTAGATTTACCTAATGGAATACCCACTAAATTCGCAACTTCTTGTGCTAAAGGTTGGTTACCTTCTAGCGAAAAAATCTTTAATGAAGAGTTTTTATATTCATTGTTCAACATTTTTGTTCCCCCGATATCATTTTGATTCATTTTTTGACGGCTCCTTTTATTTCGATTTATAGTATCCTTCTTTTGTTGTTTGTCTAGCACGACCCAGTGCTAAGCTTTCATCAGGTACATTATTTGTAATTGTTGAACCCGCAGCTACGAACGCACCATCTCCAATTTCAATTGGCGCAACTAAATTTGAATTACAACCAATAAATGCATCATCTCCTATTACAGTTCGGAATTTATTCATTCCATCGTAGTTGACAGTTATCGAGCCGCAACCAATATTTGTTCTTTCACCAACTTCGGCATCACCGATATAACTGAGATGCGATACTTTTGCACCATTCTTTAATACTGCTTTCTTAACTTCTACAAAATTACCAATCTTAGTTTCTTCACCAAGTTCAGATCCAGGTCTAAGTTGGGCAAATGGACCAACTGCAGATGCTTTCCCTACGAATGAATCTGTAATGACTGATTGTTTAATTGTTGCGTCATCTTCAATTGTACTATTTTTAATGTCAGAATTCATTCCTATTGTAACATTTTTTCCAATAATCGTTTGGCCCATTAATCTTGTTCCAGGCTCAATTACCGTATCCTCGCCAATCACGACATTTTTTCCAATATAAGTTGTCGCGGGATCTATAATTGAAACACCATTTATCATATGTTTTAAGTTTATACGTTCTTTCATCTTTTGTTCAGCTTGTGCAAGTTGAACTCTATCATTTACACCCATAATTTCATCAACATCATCAGTTATGTATGCTGATACTTTTTCTTGTTTTTGTTTCAATAAATGAATAACATCAGGTAAATAATATTCACCTTGAGCATTATCATTTTTCACTTCTTCTAAAGTTTCAAATAATTTCTTATTATCAAATGCAAAAATACCTGAACTTATTTCTTTAACTTCACTTTGTTCTTTCGTTGCATCTTTTTGTTCAACTATTGCTGAAACTTCATTCACTTCATCTCTAATAATTCTGCCATATCCATATGGATGAGTTAATTCAGCTGATAAAACCGTTGCAGCTGCTTTTTCCGATTCATGGAATGATATTAAAGATTGAATTGTTTCTTCACTAATTAACGGTGTATCACCACAGACTACAAGTGTTGTACCTTCTTTGTTACTCAGTATATCTTTAGCAGTTTTCACTGCATGAGCTGTACCTAATTGTTCTTGTTGATGTACAAACTGCGATGCATCACCTATTGTTTCTTGTACTTTTTCAGCGCCGTGACCCACGACAGTAACAACTGTTTCAACACCAGCATTTCTAACGCTATCAATAACATGTTGAACCATAGCTTGACCAGCAACAGGATGCAATACTTTGTAAAGTTTAGACTTCATCCTCGTTCCTTTACCAGCAGCTAATATGACTGCATGTTTTTGCATGATAATACCTCCATTTATAGACACTTTAATCTTATTATAATTTAATGTACGCACAAGTATCAAGAAAGAGTTCCTATCGTCCTTTTATTTCCATAAAAAATAACGATACGGCATTCCGTATCGTTAAATCTATTATTCTTCATTTTGATTTTCAGATTCATCTTCAGAAGTAGTTTCTGAATTTTCTTGAGCAGATTTCGGAATGATAACTTCATCAGTTTCCTCATAAACTTTCATAACTGCTTCTTGTATTTCTTGTCTCATTTCAGAATTAATTGGATGAGCAATATCTCTAAATTCACCATCAGGAGTTCGTTTACTTGGCATTGCGACAAATAATCCAGAATTTCCTTCAATTACTCTTAAATCATGGATAACAAAAGCATTGTCCAAAGTTATAGAAACTAAAGCTTTCATTCTTCCGTCTGTCTGAATCTTTCTTAATCTCACATCTGTTACATTCATGATTTGTGTGCCCCCTGTTTTCTCTTTTTAAAAGTAGCAGCATCAAATTAATTGAAGTAAATTATTGTATTTTAGCAATCATTTCAATTTCCACTTTTACATCTTTAGGTAACCGAGCAACTTCTACACAACTTCTAGCAGGCAAGTGTTCATTGAAATATTTCCCATAAACAGAATTAATATCTTGGAAATCATTCATATCTTTAATAAAAATCATAGATTTTACGACATCTTTTAGTGAAGCACCACTTTCTTCAAGTACAACTTTCAAATTTTCTAATACTTGTTCAGTTTGTACTTTCACGTCTTCTGATACGATTTCGCCTTTTTGATTTAATGGTATTTGTCCCGAAGTAAATACTAAACTATCTACTACTACAGCGTGACAATATGGACCTAGTGCTTCTGGAGCATTTGTTGCATTAATACTTTTCATGATGATAACCCTCTCCTCTTAATTAAACCTTTTTAAACAATTACCTTCTTCTACTGAAAATTGTTGATTGTATTCGTCTACGTCAGATAATCTAACTAAAGATGTATAGTCTTCAATCAATCGATGTTTAACTTCTTTCGATTCTACTAATACAGATACCCCTTTTACAGTAGCTTTAAACTCATTCATCAAATTGATTACACCGTTAATTGAACCGCCTGCTCTCATGAAATCATCAACAATTAAAACATTAGAATACTCTGATAAAGTTCGCTTTGACAGTACCATTGTTTCTATTTTTCGTGAAGAACCTGAGACGTAATTGATTGATACAGTTGATCCTTCTGTTACTTTGTTATCTTTTCTAATAACGACTACCGGTAAATTCAATACTTTCGCAACTGCATTTGCCAATGAAATACCTTTTGTTGCTATCGTAACTATCGCATCGAGTTCTTCGTCCATGTACATCGTTGCAATTAATTCTCCAACTTGATTTAATAGTTTTGGATTCCCTACTAAATCTGACATAAACAAATAACCGCCCGGTAGTAGTCTTTCTTTTTCTTTTAATAATCCACACAAATGTTCTATTAATTCAACCGCTTCTTCCCTATACATCTTTGGCCTATAAGTAACGCCACCACTTGCTCCTGCAGTAGTCTCTATAATACCTAATCTTTCTGCTTGAAAAGTCTCTTTAATGATTTGTATATCTTCACTTATTGATGACTTAGCCTGACCAAAATGATTTACAAAATAAGTTAATGGCACTAACTCATTCGGATGCTTCAATAAATATTGTGTCATATAAACGATTCTTTCACTTCGTTTAAACCTCATTTATAAAACCCCAATCTCTATACCGTATTTTAAGCACAATTATACTATAATCGTACGGTTTCTACAAAGTTACCCAAGCAACCTCACGACAAACACTTCATTACAACAACCCATTAGTGCATTGTACACTTGTTTAGCTTGTCTTTCTTTCTGAACTAATCCGTATACCGTCGGACCACTTCCACTCATTAGCGTTGCATCTACGCCGCTATTTTTCATAGTGTTTTTTAATTTTGCAACTTCTGGGTACAAGCCCATCGTTACATCTTCCAAACTGTTTCCAAGAGATTTACATAGCAATTCATAATCACCATCATTTAATGCACGTTGACAGTCTTCTGTTGGAATATGATGTCTATTATTTAAGTTCAAAGCACCATAGATTTCTGGCGTAGACACACCGATGTCTGGTTTAGCAATGACAACCCATGCTGATGGTGGTTTTGGTAGATGTGTCAATACTTCTCCTCTACCTTTACAAAGCGCTGTCTTACCATATATACAAAATGATATATCTGATCCAATCTCAGCTGCCAATGAACTTAAATTCTCAAGTGTATCGTTTATCTCCCACAATTGATTCAAGCCTCTAAATGTTGCCGCTGCATCACTTGAACCACCTGCTAATCCGGCTGCAATAGGTATGCTTTTTTCAAGTGAGATTGTAACGCCTTCTTTGATTTGGTACTTATCTTTCATTAACTTTGCTGCTTTATATGCTAAATTCCTTTGGTCGCTTGGTACGAAATTATGTTCTACATTAATAACGATTTTTCCATCTTTACGACTTTCAAATGTTAAACGATCATTTAAATCAACAGTAGTCATAATCATTTCAACTTCATGATAACCATCTTCACGTTTAAATAAAGTATCTAATGTTAAATTAATTTTTGCTGGTGCTGTCTCATAAATCATATACTTGCCCTCTCTAAAACTTATTATTATGATTTTACCACAAATAAAAGACAGAAAGTATTAGCTTTATTTTAATTTTTCACAATAAAAAAACTCTACGCCATATCACAGTCATATCGCGTAGAGTTTTTTATTAAATTGCTAATGTTTATTGAACAACAAATATTTCTTTATGTTCATTCATAAATGCTACTTGAACATTTTCAGTTAGTACATCAGTGTATGTATAAGATACACGTTCAAAATTATGTTTATCTTGATCTAATTCAACCACGAACACTGAAGGATACGTTTCTTTAAGCACACCACTTCGCTCAATTAATTTCTTACGTCCTCCATTGGCTTTAAGTACAATGCGATTTCCTAATTGACAATCTAATATTTTTTTAATGTCTACTAAAGTCTTCGGCATATTGACCCACCTCGCTATGTATAAAATTATACTATTACAACGGGGTTTTGTCAAATAAAATTTAAATTTTATCAATTAGAGAAGGCATTGTCAATATATTTATACAGATAAATTCGGGTATTTTTTCAAGTTGTTACAAAGTTGTGCATATTCTTGTATTGTTAGTGTCTCCCCACGTCGTTTAGGGTCTATATTAGACGTCGTTAACCACTCCAAAATTTCTTCCTTATGCATTTTGCCCTCGATAATTGTACTAATATAATTATTTAAAATCGTTTTTCTGCGTTGTTGAAAAGCACCTCTTGTTAATTTAAAAAATAGTTTCTCATCATCAACTACGACTATTGGTTCTTTACGTTTAGTTAGTTTTATAACAATCGAATCAACATTTGGTGGTGGCATAAAGACCGTCTTAGGGACCACTAAAACACGTTCCGTCTCAGTATAATATTGGCATGCGATAGAAAGCGATCCATAACTTTTACTACCTACCTGTGCATTAAGACGTTCGCCTACTTCTTTTTGCATCATGACTACATATCCATCAATTGGCAAGTTGTTTTCTAATAGATTCATGAGTATTGGTGTCGTTATATAATAAGGTAAATTTGCCACAAGCATTATTTTGTCACAATCTTGAAGGTGTTTATCAATCTCTTCTTTTACATTTGCCTTTAATATATCCTCATTTACTACTTGTACATTAGAATATGGACTCAATGTATCTTCCAGAACAGGAATAAGTCTCTGGTCAATCTCAAATGCTAAAACTTTTTTTGCTGAACGAGCTAACTGTTCAGTTAAAGATCCCATACCCGGTCCAACTTCTATAACTCCTGTATTTTCATCTATATCACTAGCAGAAATAATATTTTGTATAATATTCGTATCAATTAAGAAATTTTGACCTAAACTTTTTTTGAATTTAAATCCATATTGATCTAACAACGCTTTTGTTCTTTTAGGTGTCGCAATATCTTTATCGTTCATGTATGTCACTCCTCTTTATATCCAAGCGCTTCTTTTACATCTTTTTCAGTATAACCGAAAGCGTTCAATTTATTTAATAGTTGTTTGCCATTTGAATGGCCGATATTCAATTTATTACAAAGCACTTTTCTTCTCTGTCTTGCCTCAGGTCCAATTATCAACCCTAAATCAATTAACACTGCTTTATTAATTGTCTCAATATCTGCTTCTAAAGGAGAGCTTACATTCGTTAATGCTTCTTTAACTACCTCAATACTTGCATGTTCAACACCTATTTTGCCTTTTTTGTTTTTTGCTTTATCCCTCGGTATAAATGCATGTTTAATAGTAGGTATATATTGTTTTATTGTATTTCGAATTTTATCACCCGGGAAATCTGGGTCAGTTAATACGATTGCTCCACGTTTTTCATGAGCTTGTTTAATCACTTCCAGCGTTTCTTTCGTTATTGCAGAGCCATTTGTTTCTATTGTGTCGCAATCTACAGCACGCTTTACATTTACAGTATCATCTCTACCTTCAACTACGACAAATTCATTTATTTTCATCTTATTACCTTCTTTAAAGATGCCCCAAAACAATCGTTTCGGGGCATCTTATTGTTATATTTTAAATAATCTTTCTGCATTTTCAGTAGTGACTTTACAAACCTCTTCGTAGGTCATACCTCTTAATTCTGCAATTTCTTCAGCTACTAATTTAACACGGGCAGGCTCATTTCTCTTACCTCTATATGGATGAGGAGATAAAAATGGTGCATCCGTTTCAACTAGTAAACGATCAATTGGTACGTGTTTCGCAACTTCTTTAGGCTGTTTTGCATTTTTAAAAGTAACTGGTCCACCTAATGAAACATAGAAATTCATTTTTAATATTTCATCTGCAATCTCTGGGGAACCACTAAAACTATGCATAATACCACCAACTTCACTTGCATCTTCTTCTCTTAAGATGTCTACGCAGTCTTGGGTTGCCTCTCTATTATGGATTATAATAGGCAATTGAACACGTTTGGCCAATGCAATTTGCTTTCTAAATACTTCCTTTTGAACGTCCTTTGGCGATTTATCCCAATGATAGTCTAAGCCCATTTCACCTATCCCAATGATTTTGGGATGTGCTGACAACTTCTCTATCCATTCTAGTCGTTCATTTGTACAATCAATTGCGTCAACAGGATGCCATCCTATGATTCCATAAATAAAATCATATTGATCTATAAGTTTCATCGTTCTTTCAATTGTTTTTGTATCGAAACCAACGACAAACATTCTGTCTATACCTTCTTCTAACGCTCTATCTATAACCTCTTGTAAATCATCATCGTATTGATCAGCATTTAAATGTACATGTGTATCTATTAGCATTCATATCCTCCGTTCTAATCGTTACTTAATTGTAGAACCATTTTGAATTGCATTTGGTAAACCTACTAATGTTAGTGTTCCATCTTTTTCTGCAGATAGAATCATGCCCTCAGACATTTCACCACGTAATTTTACTGGCTTCAAGTTCGTAACAACTGCAACTTTTTTGCCTACAATATCTTCTGGTTTGTAAAACGCAGCTATACCAGAAACAATTTGTCGTTTTTCAGTACCTAAATCGACCTTGATTTTCAATAATTTATCAGATTTCTTAACATAGTCAGCACCAATTACTGTCGCAGCTTTGATTTCTACTTTATCAAATTGGTCTATTGTGATTTCAGGTTTACCCGCCGGTACTTCCGCTTCTTGTTCTTCTGAATCAGCTGAAGTGCCACCTTGCATTGAGTTTTTAATAAAAGCTACTTCTTCCTCAACATCGAGTCTAGGGAATATTGGTTCTGGTTTTTCAATCACTTTAACATCTTTATCAATTGCACCATAAGTTTCAATGCTTTCAAATGTGTCTAATTCGCCTTTTTCTAAGTTCAATTGGCGGAATATTTCATAAGGCGCATTAGTTAAGAATGGACGTAACAACACTGCTGCAAATCTAATGTTTTCAACTAAATGAATCATTACATTTTCTAGCATTTCACGTTCATTTTCATCTTTAGCAAGTACCCATGGCGTTGTTTCATCAATATATTTGTTCGTACGACTTATTAACTTCCATATTTCAGATAAGGCAACTGAAAACTGCATGTTTTCCATTGCAGCATAGAATTTATCTTTCGTGTCGATTGCCATTTGTTCAATTTCTTCATCTAACGGGTGTAATTTACCTTTATATTTAGGAAGTACACCACCAAAGTATTTATTGATCATTGCTATCGTACGATTAACTAAGTTTCCTAAGTCATTTGCTAAATCATAATTTGTACGGTCAACGAATGCTTCTGGCGTAAACACACCATCTGCACCAAATGGTAACTCTCTCATTAAATAGTATCTAGTAGCATCTAATCCGTATTTATCAATTAATACATTCGGATCAACTACATTACCTTTAGATTTACTCATTTTCCCATCTTTCATAAGTATCCAACCATGTGCGAACTCACGTTTAGGTAACGGTAAATCCAACGCCATTAATAATATCGGCCAAATAATAGAATGGAAACGTACGATTTCTTTAGCCATTAAATGAACATCTGCTGGCCAATATTTCTTGAATAATTCATCATCATCTGATAAATATCCTAAAGCAGAAATATAGTTCACAAGTGCATCTATCCATACATAAACAACATGCTTAGGATTTGATGGCACTTGAATACCCCAATCAAATGTTGTTCTTGAAATAGCTAAATCTTCTAAGCCTGGTTTAATAAAGTTATTAATCATTTCATTTTTACGTGAAATAGGTAAGATAAACTCTGGATTTTCATCGAAGAATTTTAATAATCTATCTGCATATTTATCTAATTTAAAGAAATAACTTTCTTCTTTAACTAATTCGACATCATGACCAGAATCCGGACTTTTTCCTCCGACAATTTTGTCGCCTTCATAGACTGGATCTACTAATTGCGTTTCAGTGTAATAAGTTTCGTCAGGAATTGAATACCATCCTTCATATTCTCCTAAATAAATATCACCTTGGGCTAATAATCTTTCGAAAACTTTTTCGACAACAATTTTATGTCGATTTTCTGTCGTACGTATAAAATCATCATTTGAAATATCTAATTTTTTCCATAGTGCCTGTATACTGTTAATGATACCGTCTAAATATTCTATTTCAGAAAGACCCGCTTCTTTAGCCTTTTCTTGTATCTTTTGACCATGTTCATCTGTACCTGTTAAATAATGAACGTCATAACCTTGCAATCTCTTATATCTAGCAATTACATCACCAGCAACCGTTGTATACGCGTGACCTATATGTAAATTCCCGCTAGGATAATAAATCGGTGTCGTAATGTAAAAAGTCTCTTTCGTCATCGGCGTTTCCTCCTAATATCTTATCTATATAATATACCTAAAATTAAGGTTTTTTTCAATATTACCTTAATATGGTAATAACTCTTGGTGATTTCTGAAAATTAAAAAATTAAATGCATGCAACATATTTTCTTATTGACAATTTCTTCAAAAAGTATTAGTATTCTAAATATGTAATTGTCGAATGAATGTCGAATTAGATAATTATGGATATATTATACGGAGGTAAAGAGATGAAATCAACTGGAATTGTACGTAAAGTAGATGAACTAGGTCGCGTTGTAATCCCTATCGAATTACGACGTCTTTTAGATATCGCTGAAAAAGATGCTCTAGAAATTTATACTGACGATGACAAAATTATTCTAAAGAAATATTCTCCAACTATGACTTGTCAAGTTACTGGTGATGTTTCAGAAGATAACTTTGTATTAGCTGATGGTAAAATCGTGCTAAGTAAAGAAGGCGCTAAACAACTAGTTTCAGAAATTGAAAAAAAGTCTTAAATATAAATAGTCGAATCTAAAACTAATGTATTTAGCTTTATATAAAAATCAAGGCACCTCTAAAAAATCAGTATGATTTTTTAGTTAGGTGTCTTTTTTTACTCTTGTATATGAAAAGCTTCGTATACATCTCTTTTTTTCATTTTTCTATCTATAGATACTTGTTTAATTGCATCTTTTGATCGCATTTCATGATTTTCAACATAGAATTCAACATGTTCTTTTAAATTCATCTCTTCCCACCATGTTGTATCTTGCAAACTTTCGTCCTGACCTTGTATCAATATCACAAACTCCCCTTTTTGAGGAATTTCTTCACTCTCAAGCATTTGTTCAATGATTGTTGATTCTTCAGTTACAACTTGCTCGAATTTTTTTGTTAGCTCTCTACCTAGTGATATTTTCCTATTTGAATCTATTTCACTTATTGCTTTTACAGTTTGTTTAACTCTGTATGGCGATTCATAAATCATGACGGTAGATTCTCTTTGCATCCATTTATCTAGTACATCATGTTTTTCTTTTGCCTGCCTAGGTAAAAAACCTAAAAACACAAATTTATAAGAAGGTAAACCACTCGTCATAAGCGCTGTAATTGCAGCGTTAGGTCCCGGTATTGTTTCTACACGTATTTCTTTATCTCGAGCTTGATTGACTAATTCATAGCCAGGATCACTAATACATGGACAACCTGCATCCGAAACTAAAGCAACCGTCTTATCAGTATCTAGTAATTCCAATATTTGTTTAGAAGCTTTATCTTTATTATGTTCGTGGTAAGACTTCAAAGGCGTATTTATACTATAATGTTGGCATAATTTAGCTGTAACACGTGTATCTTCACAAAATATATAATCCGCTTCTGTCAATATTCTTACTGCTCGATATGTTATATCTTCAAGATTGCCAATTGGCGTACCAACTAAATATAATATAGACATATTACCCCTCCTTTATAAGTGCGAGCTTTTTTGCTCGACTCAATTGTTTCATTGCATACTCTCGTTTTAAGGCGTCGGACTTATTATCATATACTTCATGGTAAACAAGCTTTACAGGTCGTCTTATTTTAGTATATTTAGCACCTTTACCTTCATTATGCATCTTAATTCTTCTTTCTAAATCTGTTGTGTAACCAGTATATAGCGTTTGATCTTTACATTCTAAAATATATGTATAGTGGTTACCCATAATAGACTTCCTTCATTTCATTAGAGTAGTCACCTTGCTCATTATAAATGTAAAATGGTTTTTCAATTTTCAATCCAGCTTGACCACCACTTCTACCTTCTACTAATATTGTGACAGCTTCATTTTTTGCAGGCGTGCTATACACCATTCTTAAACGTTTAGGCTCAATATTAAACATTCTAAATGTACTTAAGACGTCCATCAATCTTTCCGCCCTATGAACCATCATTAATTTACCACCTTGTTTAAGTAAATGTTTACTCGCACGTACTACATCTTCAAGTGTACAATATATTTCATGTCTCGCAATCTTATGTGCTTCTTTCTGATGTTTCATTTGTTGATTTTCTTTAAAATAGGGTGGATTAACCGTCACAACATCAAATGTTGAAGGTTCAAATTTGTGTGCTACCTGTTTTAAATCTAACAAGTTCACTGAGATTTGTTGATCAAGCTGATTATGTGTGATTGTTCTTTGAGCCATGTTGACTAATGCTTCTTGTATCTCTATACCTTGGATTTCCGATTGTGATTTATGTGACAATAACAATGGAATAATCCCATTTCCTGTACACAAATCCATTACCTTATCTTTATTTCTAGTATTTACAAAATGTCCTAGTAACAATGCATCAGTTGAAAACGAAAATACTTCATCATTTTGTATGATTTCATATCCTTCTCTGATAAGTTGGTCTAATCTCTCACCATCATTTAACATTAATTCACCTCATTTAAAAAATCAGGCATATAACATGCCTGACTGAATTATTCTCTATTAAGCACCTCTAAACAGAACAAACAATCTTGTCCTTGTCTATGTTTACCAAATAGCTCACCACGACAAATATGAAAACCTTCATGATATAACATCGCAAAATTATCTCTACTTTGTAATGGCCTTACTTTTTTGTTAGGTTTTTTCTGGCTATCTACTTCTTCTGATTCTACTACTCTTTTCAAACTTTCATTCTCCATTTGAAGCGCCACATTATCTTCAACTAGTTCGACAGCTTGATTTTTTAATTTTTCCATATGAATATTAATTTGTTTAATTTCATTTTCTAAAGTCATTATTGTATCAAACAACTCGTCCCTATTCACAATAAAATCCTCCCTTATGAATGGACTTCAAGTAATTCATCTAGTTTATAATCAAAAAGTTGTTCGAAACCTTTAACTTTAATTTGCATTGTCACATCTAAAATGTTCAGTCCTACAACTTTTCCGTCTCCTTCAGGTGTAACGACTGCTGTTCCAACATCCGGCAACTCATTTCTTACTTCTTCATAGTAATCATTCTCATATTTCAAGCAACACATTAAACGACCACATGCCCCAGAAATTTTGGATGGGTTTAAAGATAAGTTTTGATCTTTCGCCATTTTAATTGAAACTGGTTCAAAATCACCTAAAAATGTAGAGCAGCATAAGGAACGACCACATGGACCTATTCCTCCTAATAATTTAGCTTCATCTCTTACACCTATTTGTCTTAATTCTATTCGTGTCTTTAACTCATATGCTAATGATTTCACTAAATTTCTGAAGTCAATTCTATCATCTGCAGTAAAATTAAAGATTACTTTGCTTTTGTCTAATGTATATTCGCAATTTACTAGGCGCATATTCAACTCATGTGCTGCTACCATTTCCTTACAAAGGTTTAACGCTTCCTCAGCATCGTTTAAATTAGACTGATACTTTTCTATATCATCGTCTGTAGCGAGTCTTAGAACCTCTTTTAAAGGTAATACAACATCATCTTTTCCAACGTGTCTATTTGTTAATTTAACTCTACCTAACTCCATACCACGTTTTGATTCAACAACTACTAAATCATTTTCTTTGAAACGAATCCCATTTGGTGAGAAGTATTCTTTTTTTCCAGCTTCTTGAAATTGAACACCTATGATTTCATACATTTAATCACCTCTTCCCGTTTATAACCATTTGTTCGAGTACTAATGTTGCATTAACATTTTGTGCTAATTTACGATTCGCCTCAGTTATTACTTGTATATAATTAGAGATATTATCTAAAGTGAGTTTTGTCGACATCTCCGCAATTTGTGTTTCCAAATCCGGATATGCTTTTGTGACATCTAATTCTACTTTTGCATGCAATAAATCTTGAAAATACGCATTTAAACTATTTAAAAATAATTGCTGTAAAGGGCGTGAATTAGCAATTTTTATGCATTCAATCAAATATATCATAGCCTTTTGCTGATCATTTATCATTAAGTTAGCTAATTTCGTTACTGACTTCCTAATTTGAATGTAGGATTGTTCTTCTATTAAAGTGAGTGCTTCTTCCTTATCAGATGTAACAAAACTCAACGTATGAGCAATCGCAGACGAAACATCCGAGGCTTCTAATTCTTGGATATATGCTTCCTTTGATGAAGGTTTAAAATGAACAAGCTGACATCTTGAATGTATGGTTGGTAATATTTGATCTTTCTTAGTTGTAAGTAACAGGGCAATTGTATTTGGTGGTGGTTCTTCTAAAAATTTCAAAATACTATTTTCACCCTGTACTGTTAGTTTATCAAAAGCTTCAATAATGTAAACTTTATATTGACTTTCTATTGGTTTTTGATTCATTTTTCTTAATAATTCTTCTATTTGTTGTTTCTTTATAGTCGTTTCTTCTGATTGAACATATACAAAATCAGGATGGTTGAATGTCTGAACTTTTACTTTGCACGTACTTTCATTTTGGCATAAAATACGTTCAGCAAAATACATTGCTGTAGATTTCATTTCAAACATATTATCCCCTTCGAATAAATACGCATGTGATAACTGATCAGCATTCAGTAAATGATCGATTTCTTTTGTTAATTGCATTATGCACGCTCCTTGCAATAAAAAAGCTGCACTAATGGCAGCTCATCACTTCTAAAATTGATGGAATTTTTCGATTGGCATCACAAAGACTGTTGCGCCTCCAACCTCTACTTCAACTGGATACGGTATATATGAATCTGCACTGCCTCCCATTGGTGTAATAGGTGAGACGAGTTGTTCACGATTACCACATGTTCCATCTATTACACGTAATAATTCGTCTACACGTTCATCTTTAACACCACATAAGAAAGTTGTGTTACCTGCTCTTAAAAATCCGCCTGTTGTTGCGAGTTTTGTAGCTCTGAAATCTTTTTCGATTAGCGCTTCAGATAAATTTTGACTATCTTGGTCTTGGACAATCGCTATAACCATTTTCATAATAAAACACCTCTCCAATTATTATATCATATTTTATACTTGATTTAAGAAATTTACAATCACTTGATATGCGTCTTCTATTACACTTTCTAAAGACTGGGTCGCATCAATAACTTTAATTCTTTCAGGGTACTCAGCAATTAATTGTTTGTAACCTTCGGATACTTTATGATGAAATTCAATCTTTTCTTTATCTAGCCTATTTGAATCTCTATTATTATCTTTTATTCTATTTAAACCAACTTCTGCTGGTACATCAAAGTACAGTGTTAAATCAGGATAAACACTTTCAATTGCAAATTCATTAATTGCTTTCACTTCTTCTACCCCAATTTCACGAGCGTAACCTTGATAACTTAATGAACTATCAACAAATCTATCACAAAGCACTATACCACCTTTATTTAGCTGTGGTAAAATTTTCTCAACTAAATGTTGTCTCCTAGCAGCAGCAAATAGTAATGCTTCAGTTCTTTCATCCATTTCGTCATCACTGTCCAACAGAAGTGCCCGGATTGATTCACTAATCTTAATACCACCGGGTTCTCTCGTCATAATCACATCGTAACTCGTATTTAATCGTTCATATAATTCTTTTAAGACAGTTGTTTTACCCGATCCTTCAGGACCTTCGAATGATATAAATTGACCCATTCATTCTTCACCCTTTACCTTTATTTGCTTATTTATTATACCTTCCACTCTACCACCACTTTCTATCCATTGTAAAAGAGAATCTGCAACCTCTTTAGTTATAAGTTCACCTTTTAGGATGACAGGTATACCTGGTGGATAAGGTATGATATTAGTACCAGACACGCTTCCGATTGCCTGTTCTATTGGTATTGTTACAAGATTATTCAATTTTCCAATTGAACATTCAATTGAGTCAGTTGGCAACTCAATTGTTTCTGTATAGCTCTTCACTTCTTTTATATTTAAATTAAAATTTTGAATTCTTTGTAGCAACTCATCAAACGGAAAGTGGTCTGATATATCCCAAAGTGGCAGAACAAGCAATACGAAGTCATGATTACTAAGCTCTACATAAATATTTGCCTCTTCGAATATATTTTGTACAGCAAAACCAGATAAACATCTTTGTGACACAATTAATTTTAGAGGGTCCGTCAGTCTTCCCACTGTAAAACCTTTACTTTCTAAACATTTTATCAATAGATTTCTATTGAGCTGAAACTTCTCATCATTATATTGTTTATAAAATTCTTCCGCATACTCTAAGCTACTCATAATCAGGTAAGAAGGACTAGAAGACTGTAACATACTTAAATGTTCTTGAATGATATGCTTGAATTCTAATGTGTTTTTTATGTATATAACAGATCCCATCGTTAAAGCTGGCAACGTTTTATGATAAGACTGAACGACGATATCTGCTTGATATTCTAAAGATGATTTTGGAAAATATGAACTGATACCAAAATGTGCACCATGTGCTTCATCTACTAATATTGGTATGTTATGTTCTTTTAATATTTTGATACACTTTTCGATTTCAAAAGTTTCTCCATAATAATTAGGATATGTAAATATCGCCAACTTTACTTTAGACAAATCTAACTGCTCTAAACCTTTAACGCCATCATATTCTTTAGTTTTTGAAGATACTGTCATAGCCATCCATCGTGCCTTCTGTTGTGTTAAACTCAGACCGTTATATATAGATTTATGTGCATTTCTAGGTATCAATATCTCGCCTTCTAAATGTGCTACAGCATAAATAGTAGATAAAATACCTACTGTCGTGCCATTCACTAAATATTGCGCACTATACCCTGGGTACCTATCCATTTGTTCCATACTCGTTTTTATACAACTTTCAGGTTGATGCAAATCATCTAATCCCGTTATTTCCGTCATATCCATATCTAAATTTAAATCCTTTAAATTTCCAATTGTATTATTGTGATGACCTGGGACATGTAATGAAATTGCACGATTTGCTTTCAATGATTTAAGTTTTTTGTTTAAACTCATAATTAAAGTACCTCAATTAAAGATTTTCCCTCATTATAACAATGATAAATGTAAACGTCTAAATACAACCAAAAAAAAGAGACCTAACAGGTCTCGAGTGCGGCTCATCGCATCCATTTTTATTACTTGCCCGGCAACGTCCTACTCTCGCGGAACGTAAGCCCAAC
>NZ_PPQZ01000078.1 GCF_002902525.1 Mammaliicoccus stepanovicii | reverse complement strand
TATCACGTTCCCAGATGGTACAACAGCGACAGGTACAACAGATAAAGACGGAAATTATACAATTGACATCCCAACAAATGTAGATTTAGTCGGAGGTGAAGTATTACCAGTTACATCATCAGACAAAGATGGAAATAAATCACCAGAAGCAACAACGGTTGTTACAGATGGTACAGCACCTGTTGCACCAACAGTAAATCCGGTGACGAGCGAAGACAAAGTAATTACAGGTAAAGCAGAACCAGGCTCAACCGTAACTGTCACGTTCCCAGATGGTACAACGGCAACAGGTACAACAGACAAAGACGGAAATTATACAATTGACATTCCAACAAATGTAGATTTAGTCGGAGGAGAAGTATTACCAGTCACATCAACAGACAAAGATGGAAATAAATCACCAGAAGCAACAACAGTAGTAACA
>NZ_PPQZ01000077.1:2949-35783 GCF_002902525.1 Mammaliicoccus stepanovicii | reverse complement strand
CAGACAATAAATAGTATTAATTTTAGTTTTATTTTATAATGTAATTGTATGGGATATTAAGACTTGGTTACATGGGGGAATTTGATGTTAAAAATAGACTTAATAAACAACATTTCAATATTGAAACGTTTAGCTTTATTACAGTTTGTATTATTTCTATCATTGATTTTAATAAGCTTTAAGCTTATAGCGAATATTATTTACATATATGAAGAAGGATTTTTCAGAAATATTATTGTTGGGCTTATTGGCTTATTCATTTCAATAATTTTTCATGAGTTAATACATGGTATTTTCTTTAAAATATTTAATCCAAATGGAAAAGTTAAATATGGCTACAAGAAGGGTATGTTTTATGCTTCAATGCCTGAAACGATATTTAACAGAAAGCAGTTTTATATAATATTACTAGCGCCATTTGTTATAATTAGTTTGTTACTGTTTATTGCATTAATATGGATGCAAGTGACTTCCATTATTTATATATTTGCTTTTCATGGTGCTGCTTGTATTGGAGATTTTTATATGGCTCAAATGGTATATAGTAATAAACATATGAAGTTTATTGAAGATACTGAAGTCGGCATTAATTTATATACAGATAAACCGAATGGCATAACAACAAGTTAATATGAATTTTGTTATAATATATAGGAATTTGGGTAACCATTTTCCTATTTTTTATTGAGGTGTTTACAATGGAACGGCGAATTATTCATATAGATATGGATGCTTTCTTTGCTCAAGTCGAGGTAAGAGATAATCCTAAATTAAAAGATAAACCAGTTATAATAGGAGGGCCTGCATCTGGTAGAGGCGTTGTTTCAACAGCTAGTTATGAGGCTCGCGAATTTGGTGTTCATTCGGCTATGCCAATGGCTCGTGCTTATCAGTTATGTCCTAATGGTTATTATATAAGACCTAGAATCAGTCATTATAGAGACGTATCTAATGACATTATGTCCATATTTAAAAGTTATACAGAAATTGTAGAACCTCTATCACTTGATGAAGCTTATTTAGATGTAACAGATCTTGTAAGAAGGGATTTACCAGCGTCCAAAATAGCACAATATATTCAAAAAGATATTTATGATAAAACACAGTTAACTTCTTCGGCGGGTGTGTCATACAATAAATTTTTAGCTAAACTTGCGAGTGGAATGAATAAACCTAGTGGACGTACAGTCATTCATTACGAAAATGCACATGACATATTAATGTCTTTACCAATTGGGAAATTTGCAGGTATTGGTAAAGTGACTGAAGAGAAAATGAAAGAGCTTGAAATCAATACTGGCTATGATTTATTTCAATATACACAAATGGAACTCATACAATTATTTGGGAAGAGGGGTTCTAGTTTTTATAATAAAGTTCGTGGAATAGATAATTCGCCTGTTAAACCAACAAGAATACGTAAATCTATTGGTAGAGAAACTACCTTTGAAACTGATCAAAATGACGATGATTATATATTAAATAAAATAAGACAGTTAAGTGGTGAGGTTTCCAAACGAGCTGATAAACACGAATTAGCTGGACGAACTATAACTGTGAAGATGAAGACACATAATTTTGAGACGCTCTCAAAACAGACGAGTGTTAATACGCCAGTTCATGATGAAATTGAAATATACAATATTGCATATGAACTATATAATAGCTTGAAAGATCAAGATACTTCTATTAGATTAATAGGTGTTTCAATAGGTAACTTAGTATCTAGAACTTATCGGAATTTAACAATATATGACTTCATATAGTCAAATAACTTGAATATTGTGCAATAGGCTAGTATCATAATAAAGGTTCTAAATAAAGTTTTGATATATAATTAATTGGGTATTATGATATTATTCAAAATCAAGAAAGTAGAGACGAATATGAAATTTAAATTTTCCATTATAGCAATAACAGTATTATTAATTGTACTATTCGTTAAAAGTACAATAGATACTGGAAGTTTTGATATAGTTAAATTATTAGGTATTATTGCAATTGCATTATTATTATTCTGGGCAGATAGAAAACTTGAAAGACCTGTTAATAAAGCAAGTTTGAGAAGAGATATTAAAAAAGAATTCAAAAATAAAGAATAAATAGTTACAGTAATTTTGTTGTGAAATTATTAGAACAGCAGAAAGTCATTTTTAAAATGACTTTCTGCTGTTCTTTTTTTGTTCGGGTAGACAAGCGCCTTAGAACATATTGAAAAATAAGTGGCGCATCATATTAATGACTCAGATATTTTTATATTTAATTAGACGTATTTTTTGTCTGATAATGTTTTCCCGTAAATGCTAAGTACTGTATTTAAGTCCGGATAATACTTTAACAATCTAAATGTAATAATTGCACATGCTTTGGCATCATTTAATGCATGGTGATGGCCTTTAAAATCAATATTATAATATTTCATCATGGGATCAAGTCCATATCGATGGTTATCGACTGTCTTTCTTGCTAGTATGCATGAACAAAAGTAAGTTATATTTGGTACGTCTATATTTAACTTTACAAGTGATTTAAACAGCACATTCATATCAAATTTTGCGTTGTGTGCGACGACTGGTAAATCTCCTATAAAATCCATCATATAAGGAAATACTTTATCAAATGTTGGTGAATTTTCAACATCTGATGGGTGTATGCCATGGATTTTTATGTTGAATTTTGAAAAATAATCTTTAGGATTTACTAGTGTATAGAAATTCTCTGTTATATGATGGTCAACAACTTTAACCATACCAACTGAGCAAATACTTTCTGGTTGGCCATTAGCTGTTTCAAAATCAAGCGCTACAAATGATGACAAATTATCACTTCCTTTGAATGCTAAGTATAAAGAAAAATAACAATCGAGAAAAGAATTTTGTTTGATCAAAAAAAGAACAAACCTATTAATCATAAATTGATCAGGTTTGTCCTTAAGTATATCTTTCGATTTGAACTATTCTGCTTCTTCAGTAAAGTGACGTGCACTTAATTCTTTCTCATATATATACAATGCATTATTATCTTCTTGAATTCTTTCAAGATAATCAATGTGCGTTTCAAACATTGATTCTTCTTCTACTTGCTCATCTAAGAACCAGTTTAAGAATGAAATTGTAGCGAAATCATTTTCATTTTTAGCTAATTCAGATAAATGGTAGAAGCGACGTGTTACTTCTTGTTCTTGTGCTAGACCATCTTTAAATGTTTCTAACAATGAGTTGAAATCAGTTTTTGGCGCATCTAATTGTGTGAAGATAGCTTTTTCACCACGATCATTAATATAGTTATATATTTTCATCCCGTGAAATCTTTCTTCTTTGGCTTGTTGAATATAGAAGTTTGCGAAACCGTCGTAACTCTTATCTGCACAATAGGCTGCCATAGCCATATATGCATGTGCTGCATAAAACTCATGGTTTAATTGATTGTTTAAAGCATCTAGTATATTTTTAGATAACATAAAAATCTTCCCTTCTATTGTTAATTGTTTTACAATTTTTATTATACAATATTAATAATCTTAAAACCAAGATTTGACATAGTGAATCGCTTTTTGAAACACTTTTGAACGTGTTATAATGATATGACAGAATAAGGAGGTAACGTATGAAGAAGTATGTTGCAACAAATATGGCCAAATTCGCCAGATTTGCGAGTAGAAAAGTAGGGAAACAAGGTACGGATCTTCCGGGACAAATCGCACGTAAGATAGATCCATCAATATTAAGAAAGTTAGCTCAAGATGTCGATGAAATCGTCATGATAAGTGGTACGAATGGTAAGACGACAACATCTAATTTAATTGGTCACACTTTAAAGAAGAATAATATAAATATTATACATAATACTGAAGGCGCAAATATGGCAGCAGGTATTACTTCAAGTTTTATTGTTCAATCTAATAAAAACACTAAAATCGCAGTTATCGAAATTGACGAAGGCTCAATTCCGAGAGTACTAAATGAAATGACACCTACTATGATGGTTGTAACAAACTTTTTTAGAGATCAAATGGATAGATTCGGTGAAATTGACACTATGGTAGATAACATTGCGAATGCTATTAACAATAAAGGTATTAAATTATTACTCAATGCAGATGATCCATTTGTAAGTAGACTCAAAATAGCGAGCGATGATATCGTATATTATGGTATGAAACAAGGCATTCATGACTTTGAACAAAGTACGATGGTTGAAAGCAAATATTGTCCTAATTGTGGTAAATTATTAAATTATACACATGTACATTATAATCAAATTGGTCATTATTATTGTAGTTGTGGTTTTAAGAGAGAAACTCCTCAATATGAAGTGACGCAATTTAGCCAAGAACCATTTATTAAAGTTGGCTTAAATGATGCAATATTCGATTTAAAAATAGCTGGTGATTATAATGTGTTTAACGTAATCGCTGCATATACTGTGTTACGTGAACTTGGATTAAATAATGAACGCATTAAAGCTGGATTTGAGTCTTATACATCTGATAATGGAAGAATGCAATACTTTAAAAATACTAATAAAGAAGCACTAATAAATCTTGCGAAAAATCCAGCCGGACTTAATGCAAGCTTATCTGTAGGAGAACAAATAGAAGGTGAAAAAGTCTTTCTGATAAGTTTAAATGATAATGGAGCAGATGGTCGCGACATTTCATGGATTTATGATGCTGACTTTGAAAAATTATCAAGACAAAACATTAAAGCTATTATTTGTACTGGTCAAAGAGCTGAAGAACTTGCATTAAGATTGAAATATGCTGAAGTTGAGACAGATGTGATTGTTGAGCATTCAATTGAAAAAGCAACTGAAATGTCGATGCAATATCCACAATTTACGGTCGCCATTCCAAATTATACTTCATTATCACCAATGCATCGTACTTTGATAAAAGCATTTAAGGAGGAAAACTAATGTCACCTATAAAGATATTTCATTTTATGCCTGATAAATTAAACTTATATGGTGATATAGGTAATATTATCGCATTGAAACAACGTGCTAAATGGCGTGATATTGAAGTAGAAGTTGTAAATATAACTGATACGGATGGTCTAAGCCTAGATGATTGTGATATTTTCTTTATTGGTGGTGGAAGTGACAGAGAGCAAAGTCTTGCTACTGAACAATTAAGGAAAATTAAAACACAATTAAAAGAAGCAATAGAAGATGGGATGCCGACATTAACAATATGCGGTGGGTATCAATTTTTAGGATCAGAATATGTAACACCAGATGGTACTAGACTAGAAGGATTAAATATTCTTGATATTTATTCTGAATCAAAAAAAGAACGTCTCATCGGAGATATAGTCATTGAATCAGAGACTTTTGGACAAATTGTTGGATTTGAAAATCATGGAGGCAGAACATATCATGAATATCCAACGCTGGGCAAAGTTGTAAGTGGATTCGGTAATAATGAAGATGATAAAAAAGAAGGTATCCATTATAAAAATTTATTAGGTACGTACTTACATGGGCCAATATTACCTAAAAATCACGAAATGACTGACTATTTATTAAGAAAAGCTTGTGAAAGAAAGAATATACCTTTCACTCCAGAAAAATTAAATAATTCAGTTGAAGAAGCAGCGAAACAAGCTATTATTAAAAGATTATTAAATGATAAAAAATAAAATAGAGTCAATCCGTTATTTTTAATGGATTGACTCTATTTTATTTTGATTTAGATTCAATAGACTTACCGTATCGTTCATTTATAATTTTATCTATCATGAGTATTTCATAGATTAAGTGACTTTTAATTTGATTAATATCAAATTCATTTAATCCTTTAACACTGTTTTTTAAAGTAGTTGCTGACTTCTTAGGTTTATAATATTTATGTGTTTGAAGTAGCGCTTCATATGCTTTAATAAATTTGCTAATTGCGATTCTTTCCTGTTCTGTGAATATCATATGAGTGTTTTCTGGTAAATATATTAAGTTCAATAAATGGGCATTTAATAATCGGTTAGTGTGATAAGTCATTTCAACTTTTCTAATGTATGCTTTTGATTCTTTCTTTGTACGATGATAATCGTATTCTTCTTTTTGGTATTTAATTAATTGTTCAATTTTACTTGCTGATTGTTGTAGAGCTGACATACGTTTCATTGAAATATTTGATACATATTCTCCAAGTAAAAGTTCTTTCAATCTATTCGTATAAATTTCTAAAATTTTATTTTCCATATCATGATTGATTTGCTCAATTTGATTAATGTATTTAGGAGGTAGAACAACAAAGTTAACTAAACCGGCAGTTGCCAATCCTATCGTCGTGGTCGCTAATCTAGAAACAAAGTTATAAACGAACGCATCGTGAATAACAGGGACCATTGCTACAGCAGTAATTGCGGCAACTAGCATACCATCCATTAATTTGAGTTGATAACATATCAATATTGTAACGGTTGCCGCTAAAGAGTAGCTAAGTGGTGATTCTCCGAAGAAGAAAGTACTAATGACTGCTATAAAAGCACCTAATATAGAAGCGGGGAATCTAACAAATGCTTTCTTTAAAGAAGCTTTAGCAGTTGGTTCTATTGTGACGATTGAAGTAATTACAGCAAATATAGGGTTTAAGTTTAAAGACATACAAATTAAACCAGTTAAAAATGTTGCCAATCCAGTCTTGATAATTCTTGCACCAATTAATCTCGTAATCCAATTTTCTTTCATATACAAAACTCCGAAGTCATTTTTTTATAGTATAACAGATTATTTCTGATATAATAATAGACGACAAAAAATTTTAAAAAGAAAGAACGGGATTTAAATGATAATTCAAAACAATGAAGAACTTGAAGGCCTTAAAGAGATAGGCAAGATATGTGCAATAATTCGAGACGAATTGAAAGAAGCAACTAAACCCGGTATGACAACTAAAGAGATAGACAATATCGCAAAGGTACGCTTTGAAGAATTAGAAGCAGAATCAGCACCAATTGCGGAATATGACTTTCCTGGTTATACATGTATAAGTGTAAATGAAGAAGTTGCGCACGGTATCCCTGGCAAACGTGTTATAAAAGAAGGGGATTTAGTAAATATCGATGTTTCTGCACGTAAAAATGGTTTCTACGCTGATACTGGTATTTCATTTGTAGTCGGTAATGCAGACGATCCTAAGAAACAATTAGTAGTAGATGTTGCTTTAATGGCATTTGAAGAAGCTATGAAAAAAGTTAAGCCAGGAGCTAAATTATCTCAAATTGGTAGAGCGGTTAATGCTACAGCACGTAAAAATGGTGTGAAAGTAATTAAAAACTTAACTGGTCATGGCGTTGGTAGATCATTACATGATTCTCCACAACACGTAATGAACTATTATGATCCATTAGAAACACAACTTCTTAAAGAAGGCATGGTTTTAGCAGTAGAACCATTTATTTCATCAAATGCTACAATTGTATCAGACGGTAAAAATGAATGGGCATTTGAAACTAAAGACAAAAGCTATGTTGCCCAAATTGAGCATACGATCGTTGTAACAAAAGACGGTCCTTTATTATTAACTAAATTAGAAGATTAAATAAAAGCTCAAGCGTTACGTGTCGTACGCTTGAGCTTTTCTAGGACCTAGGACTGATTATAAGTTCGTACAAAGGTCCATTACGAAATTTGGAAATACATTTTATAATAGAATCTAATCTGAAAGAAGTGGGTGATTCTATGTTAAATGTAGTATCTAATCAATTAAAGCAACTTATCATTGTATCTTATTATGAAAGTTTAGATTCATGTGCAAAGCAATTAGATGTTAAAATAAATGCAATGAGAGAATATGTTTCATATTTAGAAGAAAAACGTTATCAAATATTTAATTTGATTGAAAAATATACAATAGAATTAGACAATAAATATATCGATAGAATTGAAGACTTTAAAATTGCTTATGCAAATAAAATTGATGATCATGATTTAGTGTGGTTGCAAGAACAAATTAACAAGTTAGAAAGTGATTCAGCTAAAATAGATGAAGCTATACAATGTACATTGAAACAAATTGCAAATGCAATAGCTGAACGTACTATGCTATCTGAGATGAATTCACTTCTCTAAGCTAGGAGTGGTATATTGAAGAATAAATTTATTTCAACAGAATTATTGATTGTACTTTCAACATTAATACTGTTGTCGAATATTTACTATATCTTCTTTGAAAAGATAGGACTATTACTTGTCGTAGTTATGGGCATGATTTTAATTTATGTAGGATATTTATATTTCCATAAATTGAGAGGACTTATAATGTTTTGGTTAGGTGCAATATTGTTGATTTATGCATTGCTATCTAATCCGTATATGTTAACGATTTTATTCTTGTTTTTAATATATTTAGTTATCCGTTATATCATATACAGAAAAAAACCACTTAAAATAGAACATGTAGAAACGACTTCAAATGAAAATATTAATGAGTCATTCATCAAGCAAAGATGGTTTTCGCCACAGAAAACACCTCATTACATTTATAAATGGGAAGATATTCAAGTCCAACAAGCAATTGGAGATATAGAACTAGACTTATCTTTAGCAGCAAATTTAACTGAATCCAATATAATTGTCATTAGACAATTAGTAGGGAAAACTCAAATTATAGTCCCATATAATTATCATGTGAACGTGCATTTTTCAGCTTTATATGGAAGATTATATATGAATGATTCTGTATACAAAGCTAAAAATGAAACCGTACATTACGAAGCGAATAATCATAAAAAAGGCTTTAAAGTGAATATATTCATATCAACATTAATGGGAGATGTTGAGGTGATATTCCGATGAATAATTACACACGTATCATAGGTTCAATGTTAATACTTGTTTATGGCATATTTATTGTCATTGCATTTTTAGATAGAATTTTTATAAACATTATTTATTTTCAAGGTTTATTTTATACACAAATAATGGGGATACCAGCGTTCTTATTTATTAATATTGTCGTTATCTTGTTATGTATCATAATTGGTTCAGCTGTTGCTTATAAAATTAATCAACAACACCACTGGATAAAAGACCAACTAGAACGATCTTTTCAAGGTGAAGTACTCGGTGTGAATCATCATGAAATTGATTTACATAAAGAGACGATGGAGCTATATTATGCGTTAGTTCCGTTACATGATGAACTGTATACATTAAGATTGAAATCACAACAAATTATAAATGATTCGTATCAAATGCAAGACTCAGTCGTAAAGAAAATAATCGAAGATGAAAGACAGAGATTAGCTAGAGAATTACATGATTCAGTGAGTCAGCAATTGTTTGCTGCAAGCATGATGTTATCAGCGATTAAATCTTCAGAACTTAATGAACAACTGACGAAACAAGTGAATTTATTAGAAAAAATGATTCAAGATTCACAACTTGAAATGAGAGCCTTACTGTTACATTTAAGACCATTAGGCTTGAAGAACAAATCGTTAGGTGAAGGTATTAAAGACTTAGTAATCGACTTGAAACAAAAGATACCTATGAAAGTCATATATGATATTGAAGATATCGATATTGCTAAAGGAACTGAAGATCATTTGTTTAGAATTACACAAGAAGCAATATCTAATACATTACGACACTCAAAAGGAAACAAAGTATCAATCGAGCTTATCGAAACGAGCGACTATGTTATTTTACGTATTCAAGATGACGGTGTAGGCTTTGATACAACAAAGAGAGACCCACAAAGTTATGGGCTTAATACAATGAATGAACGTGCATTAGAAATAGGTGCAACGCTTAATATTATTTCAATGCCTGAATCAGGAACACGTATTGAAGTGAAAGTACCTAATAATAAGGAGGAGCAATATGACAATTAAAGTATTGTTCGTGGATGACCACGAGATGGTTCGGATAGGAATATCAAGTTACTTATCAACACAAGAAGATATATCCGTTATTGGTGAAGCTGCTTCTGGTAGGGAAGGCATTGCTAAAGCAGAAGAACTTCAACCCGATGTGATTTTAATGGATTTAGTGATGGATGACATGAATGGTATTGAAGCGACACAACATATTAAACAGAATCAACCGAGCGTTAAAATAGTAATGTTAACGAGCTTTATTGAAGATAATGAAGTATACCAAGCATTAGATGCTGGCGTTGATAGCTATATATTAAAAACATCTTCAGCTGATGATATAGCAAATGCAGTTCGAAAGACGTTCAATAAAGAATCTGTATTTGAAGCGGAAGTACTTGTGAAGATGAGAAACAGAATGAACCAAAAAGCAGAACTATTCGAGTTGTTAACGGAAAGAGAGATGGAAATTTTACTATTAATTGCTAAAGGATATTCGAACCAAGAAATAGCAAGTGCATCTCATATCACAATTAAAACTGTAAAAACGCATGTCAGCAACATATTGAGTAAACTTGAAGTACAAGATAGAACACAAGCTGTCATATATGCATTCCAGCATAATTTAATATCATAAAAATAAGGCTAGGACATCACTTGATGCCCTAGCCTTATTACATATCAAGTGAGTATTACATCATTATGGCAAATATGTAGAAGTTAGCGCGCTAAGTAGCCAGACTTGAGAATCTAGCAAAATAGCAAAGAAAAATCGTAAAACATCTTTATTAATTAAAGACGTTTTACGATTTATTTTTCTGATTTATGTCAGTTGATTTAACTTTTTATAGCCATCTTGAACTACTTCTAATGAACCGTTATGAGGATCAATAACTAATCCATGGATAGGTACGGTTTGATCAAATAATGGATGGTGATATATGGTTTCTATATTAGACTTAACATTTGCTGTTACATCACTGAATCCACCTAAGAAGTTTTGAATGTTTATGCCAGAATGTTCGATAATATCAAAAGTTTGATTTGTGATACCACGTTCTTTCATAGTTTTTACAACACTATCTACGTCAAGGTTCCCCATACCACAGTCTTTATGTCCCATGATAATAATTTCTTCAGCACCTAAAGCATAAATGGCTACTAATAAACTACGCATTGTTGAACCGTAAGGATGTGAAATTGTAGCGCCAGCATTTTTAACAACTTTGACATCTCCATTTTTAAATCCTAATGCTCGTGTTGATAACTCAGTTAGTCTCGTATCCATACACGTTAAAAGTACTGCTTTTGCACTTGGTTTTTTAGTGGTAATAAAATTTTCATAGTCTTTGTTATCTACAAAGCTAGCATTAAATTTCAATATATCATTCAATAGAGGCATTAGTTTGTTCACCTTTTTCTGTAATATTGTCAAATACTTGTTCTTCTGGAGAACCGTTCTTGAGCATTTTCTTCTGATGTAAAACAGCGTTGATTTCTGCACCAATTATAATAATTAATCCAGTTAAGAATAACCAAAGCATAAGGACAATAATACCACCGATACTACCGTAAGTTTTAGAATAATTAGCAAAGTTATTTACATAAGTACCGAATAAAGCACTAGCGCCTAACCAAACAATAGTTGTAAAAGCAGCACCAGGTACAACTGATAACAGTTTAATCTTAATGTTTGGTGCTAAAGCGTAAAGTGTAATAAAGACGATGAAAGTTACGATTAGTGGTAACACTATTTTAATTAAGCTAAAGATCCAGCGTAACTCATCTTGTAAGCCTAATGGACCAAATAATAAGTTGCCAATTTGTTGTCCAAAGATAGGTAAAGCAATAGCTAAACCGAAAACAACAACCATGATAATTGTAAAGAATATACTCATTAATTTTAATACGACTGCATTTCTGCCATCTTCAACGTCATATGCAACATTAAACGCATTCATTAATGCTGTCATACCATTTGAAGCTGACCAAAGTGCAGCTATCAAACCAAATGAGAATAGTCCACCACTAGCGTTATCCATAATGTCATTGATTATACCTGTAATTAATTTAGCCGTATCTCCAGGAGCATTATCAGAAATCATATTCGTAATCGTATCTGGATTTACTTGGAATATCGGTATTAAAGTCAACATAAAGATAAGAGTAGGGAATAGAGCTAGTAAGAAATAATAAGACAACTGTGCTGCTAACCCAGTGGCATTATCTTTACCAATTCTGTATAGCAATGTTGATAATATATTTCCATCTTTCGTGTATTTTGCAGGTTTGTTTATTTTCGAAACGAAGAAAATTTGGTTATCTTTTTTGGCTTGCTTAGATTCGAATTTCTGAGGTGGTATGAAATTTTCTTTTTTGATTGATTTTTTTTGTTCTTTTTTAAAGTTTTTAGCTTGTTCTAAAAACTTAGAACTTGTTTTATCATTTCCCATAGCGTATCTCCTAAAATATGTAATGTTAAAAAAGACTAGGGAAGAGAAGATTCCTAGTCTTTTTAAAATTTATGAATGTGTAGGGCCTGAAATTTTTCTGTTATTTTTTTTCTCAACAAATGTGTCTTTAGCATCCATAATTGATTGTTCTAGTTCTGGATTTTTGCGACGAATTTCTTCAATTACATCTTTCCAATATAATACTTCATCTTTAATTTGATTTACTTTCGAAGGTTGTCTTGATGTGTTACCTTCTTTAATGTTTTGTACTTGGTTTGTTAATGATTGACGTGTACCTTTATCTGCTAAAGCGATAACAGCGCCTATAGTACCGCCTATTAATATTGCAGGAACTAATTTGTTTTGCATGATGGTTTCCCCTCTCGATTTTAAAAATTTATAAAAAGTATTCACCTACATATCATATCATAAATGACGACGTTATTAACTGATATAGGTTATTTAACATACTAATAAATTTACTATTTATAATCTTTCCCAGATTTGACCATTATTAAACACAATTTATGTTAAAAGTGCGTTTGAAAGTAAAGTTTCGAATGGCATAATGTCTAAGTTTCTTCCGATTTTAATTTTGAAATGACCTGCTTTAGTCCATAACGTTATTTCTCCATTTAAATCTAATAATTTTCCAGCATTTTCAGTAGACCACATTAAAATAATGCTATATGGAATAGAATATGTTTCGATTTTTTTGCCTGTAATACCTTGGATATCACGTATGATAATACGTTTATTTGTAAATATTGCAGTATCCCTAAATGTTTTAAAGGCACTATAAGCTTCTTCTCCATTAACTAAGTAGTTATCAACATCGTTCGGGACATTAACTTTTTCATATAATGTCCATGAAAGTATATCTTGAATAGCCAAAGTCATCACCCTCTTTCTTATTATTTTCTTAATTGTATATAGTTTTTATATAAAATGTAAAGTTTCTTGAAGCCTTTCTATGTTTTCTTTGTCATAACTTTTTGATAAACTAATTTGGAAAGGATGATAAAAATGACAGAATCAATTGAACAAATGGTAGATGATATAAAAACAAAACTTAGATTAGTTAATACGAGTGTGCTTAATAAGGATGCTATTCCTGAAGAAAAGAAAGAAGATTTAAAAGATATTCACACGATGGTCATGTCTAGAAAGAATATTTCAGCGAGTGAAATGACAGCTATCACACATGCATTAGGGGAGTTAAGAAAATAAATAATAAAGGGGATTTTTATATGGGTTACAAAGACGAATTACAAAAATATGCTGAACTATTAATTAAAGTTGGGCTAAATGTTCAAAAAGGGGAGCCTGTTTATATTCAAGCTACGATTGAGTCTAATCAATTTGTACATTTACTAGTTGAAGAAGCTTATAAAGCAGGTGCAGAAGATGTTAAAGTTAATTATAGTGATGATAGACTTTCACAATTGAAATATCAATATGAAAGTGAAGCATTTTTTGAAGATGTTAAACAATATGTTGTAGATGAAAGAATGGACTATTTAAATCGTAAAGCAGCATTTTTATCAGTAGTTTCATCAAGCCCAGATAATTTAAAAGATGCTGACCCTAAGAAAATTAGCAAAGCTATGTCAGCAACTGGTAAAGCATTAAAGGATTATATGGTGGCAGTACAAAGTGATCAAATGAGTTGGTGCGTTGCTGCTTATCCATCAGAAGGATGGGCTAAGATGATGTTTCCTGATTTAGATGCAGATGAAGCATTTAATAAATTATTAGAAACAATACTTAAAACAGTACGAGTAGATGACACAGATCCTATTAATGCATGGAAAAAACATGATAAACGACTCCATGAAAAAGCAAACTATTTAAATTCTAAGAAATATAAAGCACTTCATTACACATCAGAAGGTACTGATTTAACAATTGATTTACCTAAAGGTCAATATTGGAGCGGTGCTAGTTCTATTAATTCTAAAGGTAATTCATTTGTTGCGAATATGCCTACAGAAGAAGTTTTTACAGCACCCCATAAGAATGGTGTAAATGGAACAGTGAAAAACACATTGCCACTTAGTTATTCAGGTAATATTATAGATGACTTTTCGATAACTTTTAAAGATGGTGAAGTTGTAGATTATCATGCAGGTGTTGGTGAAGATATTCTGAAAAGTATTCTAGAAACAGATGAAGGTGCAAGAAGACTTGGAGAGGTCGCATTAGTTCCTGTAGATTCTCCTATTTCAAATATGAATACGTTGTTTTATAATACATTATTTGATGAAAATGCCTCTTGTCATATTGCTTTAGGATCTGCATATGCATTCTGTATTGAAGGTGGGAAAGAAATGTCTCCTGAAGAATTAACTGAGAATGGATTGAATGATTCTACAACGCATGTTGACTTTATGATAGGAAGTAAGGATTTATCTATAGATGGCATATTGGAAGATGGTACTACAGAACCTGTTTTTAGAAATGGGAATTGGGCATTTTAAACCATAGCTTATTTAAAAAACATCATGTATAATGAAAGGTAATAGATTATAATTAGTTTGTTATTTAAAGGAGGGGATATCATGAGTACACCTATGGAATGGAGTATTATGATTGCATTTATATTTGCGATTTTCACATTTGGTGGTGCATTAATGATGTACTTAGTAAAAACATTTGATGGTAGAGAATCAGTACGAATTGATACTGCTGAAGAAGCGTTAGAGAAAAAAGTGTTCGATGATGAGGAACACTATCATTAATAATTTTTAAAAGCCAGGGAAACCTGGCTTTTATTTTTCTGAAAAATAAAAATATGAGGGGTTATTAATATGAGTGAGAAAAAACCAATGAAAGAATCAAGAAGCGTTAAGTCTATACAAATTTTTCCGGAAGATACAAATCATCATAATACGATGTTCGGTGGTAAACTTATGGCTGAAATTGATGAAATAGCGGCAATTGCTGCAATGAGACATAGTGGAAGTTCCGTTGTAACAGCATCTACAGATTCTGTTGACTTCTTAAAACCAATCAGAACAGGTGAGATAGTTTCACTCGTTTCATTTGTGACACATGCAGGGAAATCTTCAATGGAGATTTGTGTAAAAGTGATTAGTGAGGATATCATTAACAATCAAAAACATTTATCTGCATATAGTTTTTTAACTTTTGTAGCATTAGATAAAGAAGGTAATAAAGCACTTGTACCTAGTATTTATCCCGAGACAGAAGATGAAAAGTGGTTTTACGAAACTGCTAAAGAACGTGTCCAATTAAGACATGATAGAAGAGATGAAAGTAAAAAAACGTTAGACTTTATGTCTACAAAACTATATATATAACGCATTCAATTTGTCATCTGGGGCTTTAATATGACAAGTTGGCGCGCCTGATCATTCTGTTATTTAATGAATATCGTATATAAGACAGCCTAGGACATCATTTACGTCCTAGGCTGTCTTAAATTATCTATTCATCATTTTTTCATTTGCTTTAAAGTCTACATCTTTATAGTACATATCTTTTACTAATAAGTTTGGACCTAAACATCTTACTTTAGGGCAATGACAGTTTAGAGATTTGGCCAAATTAGAATCCATCCAAGTTTGGTATACGTCTTGTAATTTATCTTCTTTAATGTTTGCAATGGAACCAGTTTCGTCACCAAAATCTGTCACAATGACATCACCTGAGAATACATTGACATTGAGTCTACTTCTACCATCAGGATCATTTCTTAGCGTTACATTTTTAGCGTTGTGTAATTTGGATAATAATTGTTGATCTGAATCACTCTTAAAACAAGGATAAAAAGGTAGTGTACCGAATAACATCCATATATCTTCATTTCTGAAATCTAGTATGTCATGAATCGTTTCTTTCATTTCATCTAAGCTTAATATATTTAACTGGCTCGCAAAGTCTGAAGGATACATTGGATGAATTTCATGTCGACTACATTTCATATCTTGAACAATTTCAGTATGTATCTTGTTTAAATATGGTTTCGTACTTTTGTTTAGCATTGTTTCAGCCGATACAAACATACCTTGCTCTGATAAAGTTGCTGAATTTTGAATCATTTGCTCATACAGTTTGTATCTTGCTTTAAGTGGTGGTTTTTTCTCCATAACATGGAAACCAACTTCACTAAATTCATCAATCGTCCCCCAGTTATGAGAAATATGCATAACATCAATATATTCAGCAATTTCAAGATAACGGTCTAACGGTAACGTTAAATTAGAGTTCATTTGAGTATAGATGCCTCTCTTATGTGCATATTTCAAAAGTGGTACAACCGTTTCTCTAATGGATTTTTTGCTGAACATAGGTTCTCCACCTGTAATAGAGATTGTCTTTAGATGTGGTACTTCATCTAGTCTTTTTAAAATTAATTCCATCGGTAACGTATCAGGGTCACGTAGTTGTAATGTATATCCAACTGCGCAGTGTGCGCAACGCATATTACATAATGTTGTAGTCGTAAATTCTATATTACTAAGTTGAAGTGACCCATGCTGATCGATATCGTTATAGGCTTCCCAAGGGTCATTTTGTATTGATATAGGACTTTTCAAGTCATAAATCATGTTTTATCCTTCTTTCTGAATTTTTTCCTATCTATGAGCGTACCATTAGTGTAGCAAATTTCCAATACTGATTTATGATTGTTTTTATTTTAGTAATCATTCATAATAAAACTAACAATGTTTAAAGGAGAAATGTTATGAGTCGTAAATCGTCACTAAGTGAAATCAAGCAAAGGTTATCTGAATTTCTTGATGAAATTGAATCTATGAACATGGAAGATTTAGAAGTATCTGACATAGATGAATGGATTGCGTTATTAGATGAGCTTGAGAAAAAAGTTCACGCTATGCAAGAAGAAAATTAATTACGTTTAAAACACTCCCTTAAGTGGTATTTATAAACTATACAGTTAGAAAGGGAGAGATTATGAGTATGAGTAAAAAAATAGCAGCAGTCGTAACAGACTTATTTGAAGATGTAGAATTAACTAGCCCTGAGAAAGCTTTAACTGATGCAGGACATGAAGTTATATTAGTTGGTGAAGAAAAAGGTAAAGAAATCACTGGTAAAAAAGGTGAAAAAGTTAAAATAGATTTAGGTATTGAAGAAGCTAAACCTGAAGATTTTGATGCAGTTTTAATACCAGGTGGATTTTCTCCAGATTTATTACGTGGAGACGAAAAAGGACGCTTCGGTGAATTTGTTAAACACTTCGTTCAAAATGAAAAACCATCGTTTGCAATATGCCACGGACCGCAACTATTAATTGACACTGATTTATTAGAAGGGAAGACAGTAACAAGTTTCTTGTCTGTCCGAAAAGATCTAAAAAATGCAGGTGCAAATGTAGTTGACGAATCTGTAGTCGTTGACAGTGGCATTGTTACAAGTCGTACTCCAGATGACTTGGAGGACTTTAACCGCGAGTCACTTGCATTGCTTCAATAAATGTAACATGAAAAAGGACTTAGCCATTTATTTGGCTAAGTCTTTTTTTGCGTTGATTCTTAAAAGAATCTTCTTATTAATGTTTTAAGTGGTGGCATTTTTTCTAATCTATTTTCTTCTAGTGCAGTTCGGATTTCAAATTTAGCATATCCACGTGCTTCATCCCATACGATTTTACCTGGTAAAGGTGCTGCATCTGGATCTACTTTGACATTTACAATAACAGGTTGATTGCTGTTTTTAGCTTTTTCTAAAGTAGGTGCTAAATCGTTAACGTCCTCTACATTATATCCGATACCACCACAACTATCGGCGAATTTAGCAAAATCAATATCACCTAAGTCTATGCCATATTCTAATTCACCTGCTGCTTGTTGTTCGTATTTAATAAATGATAATTCTTGATTATTTAATACGATAACAATAATAGGTAGTTTATATAATACAGCTGTTACAAAGTCTTGCATTACCATAGATAAACCACCATCACCTGTAATTGCGATTGCTTGTTTATCGGGGTTTGCTATTTTACTAGCAATTGCTCCAGGTAATGCACAACCCATCGTTCCGAGCCATGATGACGTTATGAATTGATGGTTGTGACTTAGTTGTAAATAACGTGTGCTCCAAACAGTAGACGTACCGACATCAACTGAAAAAACAGTGTTTTTAGTAGAAATCTTTTCGATTTCTGCCATTAATCGTTCTGGTCTAATCGGTTTTTTGTTTTGAGATCTATCTTCATCTAGCCATTTATTCCATATTCTCATGTTTTCTTGGCAAGCTTTTAGGAATTTACGACCAGTAACTTTATTAGAAGCGTTAGTTAATGAATCAAGAACGTTTTTAGTATCTCCTACAAGACCAACGTCTACATTAAATCGTTTACCTATATTCGTTTGATTAATATCAATTTGGATACAAGGTATATCTTTGTCTGGTAAGTAATCTACATAAGGATAATTAGTACCTACTAAAATCAACAAGTCTGCATCTTTTGTCGCTTCAAATGCTGGTTTAGTACCTATCTTACCTAAGTTACCCATAAAGTTAGGGTGTTTATCTGGTATGATACCTTTTGCAGGTAATGTTATGAGTCCAGGCGCATCTATATGGTCTATAAAATCTAGAAGTTCTTCTTTCGCATCTTTAGCACCAACGCCTGTTAGCACGACGGGTTTTTCACTTTTATTAATTAATTCAGCTGCTTTTTTTATATCATTTTCATTAGCATAAGTTACAGCATTTTGAAATTCATATTGTTCTCTTGGAATTTTGTCTTCTATTTTTTCACCTAATATATCACTTGGAATCGTTAATACTGCGACACCTTTTTTAGCATAGGCAGTTTTAATTGCTTCATCAACAATTTCGTGAATGTTTTCAGCTGATTCGAGTTGTTTATTATATACTGCAACATCTTCAAATAGTTTAGGTAAATCTACTTCTTGAAAATACTTTGTACCTAATAATTTAGAGTCGGTTTGTCCGGCTAATACGAGCATTGGCACATTGTCCATCTTAGCGTCATACATGCCGTTTAGCATGTGAATGGCACCAGGACCACCAATACTTAAGGCAACAGCTATCTTTCCTGTTAGTTTTGCATAACTACTGGCTGCAAGTGTACCTACTTCTTCGTGTCTAACTTGGTAAAATTTTATATCGTCTTCTTCTTTCTTTAATGCATCAACGACTTTATCTATGGAATCACCAGGTATTCCGTACACGTGGTCTATTTGCCAATTCTTCAAAACTTGTACTAGTGCATTGTTTGCTTTTATTTTTGCCATTTTACATTCCTCCTACATATATTCTATACCCCTTCAGCTAAAAGTTATACTTATCTGTACGTCTCCAGACTGATTTTATTGTTTTTAAGTAAAAAGCAGTGTTTAAAATACAAATTACAAGATATAATAATGTAAGAAATACAAATGAGGAGTATGACTATGGGGATATTTAGCAAAAAGGATAAGCAAGTTTCACAAAATGATCATAACGAAGAAACCCAATATAGAAGATATCAGCACCATTACCAAGAACCATTTCAACCTAGAAAGCGAAAGAGGGTATCAAAGTTATTTGGTATTTTAGCAATTTTAATTATTTTGATTATTGCATTTTATATAGCTGTGATGTACATGTGGTCAAGAACGTCTGATGTAGATGAACTTGTTAAATTAGAAGACAAAGACACATATGTGAGTGTAGAAGATATGCCGGACTATACGAAAAATGCTTTTGTAGCAGTTGAAGACAAAAGATTTTATAATCATGATGGCGTTGACTTAAGAGGTGTTTCGAGAGCGCTTGCCGTTTCCTTGAAAAATGGTGAGTTAACACAAGGTGGTAGTACGATTACCCAGCAAGTTGTTAAAAATTATTTCTATACTAATGAGGCACAGATGACGCGCAAAATTAAAGAAATGTTTGTAGCAAAAAGAGTAGAAGATAAATATAGTAAAAATGATATTTTAAGTTATTATGTTAATAACATTTATTTTGGTGAAAATAATTATACGATTGAAGAAGCAGCGAATTATTATTTCGGTGCTACAGTCAATAAGAACAATCCTAATTTACCAGAAGTAACAGTTCTACAGAGTGCTATTTTAGCCAGTGTAGTGAATGCACCATCAAATTTTGATATCAATAATATTAGTGATAGTTACATGACAAGGATAAAATCAACTTTAGAAAAAATGAAACAACAACATTTTATTTCTGAAGCAGAGTATACACAAGCGATTAATGAGCTGAATCAATAAAAGAACACACTGAGTTTAAGAGGTTAACCTTTTAAACTCAGTGTGTTTTATTGTATTCTATATATAAGTGTGGAGGGATATATTTTGCTTAAAATTACAAAGATAGAAGTTCAAAAGAAAAACAAAGAAAGATTTAATGTATTCGTAAATGGTGAATTTGAGTTAGGAATAGACCAAGCAACATATGTTTTCTTTAATTTGAGTAAAGGTATGGAAGTGACAAATCAATTTTTACAAGAAATTAAAGATTATGATCAATATAGACAAGCATTAAATCAAGCGATAGTTTATTTATCACATAAGAAAAGAACGAAATATGAAATTGAAAAATATTTGCTCGATAAAGATTACACACTAGAATTAGCAAATCAAGTGATCGATTATTGTGAATCTAATAAATACATAAATCATGAGGACTATGTTGAAAGTCTTAAAAATACTATTTTAAAAACAACGGACAAAGGTCCAGATCATTTTGAAAGAGTAGCGAAAGAAAAAGGCATAGAATCCAACTTGATTATAAGTTATAAAGAAAAGTTCGAACAAGAAATGTCCGAAGACCGTATCCCTAATATTGCAAAGAAAATAATGTCCAAGAAGAAACAACCCCCAAATAGACTAAAACAAACGATCGTACACACTTTACAACAAAGAGGCTACTCATTTTCACTTATTCAAGAACATATGACAAATTTAAATATTGAGCCTACATCTGATGATGTTGAAAATATTTTGATGAAAGATTTAGAAAGGGTATATAATAAATATCAAAAGAAATATAATGGATATGAACTTAGAACACATGTTGTTCAAGCGCTAATGAGAAAAGGCTATACTTTTGATATGATTAATGACAAATTAAAAGAAAGTGGTATTGTAGATGAATGAAGAGAAAAAATTTGTTGAAATGAATGAACACGAATTAAAAAATAGTATTGCTGATTATCGTGAGAAGATGAGAAAAGCTGAAGCGATGGGTATACTTAATGAATATGAAGTTTATAAAAGAAAAGCATTAATCGCCGAAAGTTATTTAGTAGACACTTCGAAGATAGAAATTGGTAAAGTTTATGGTCTCATAGGAGACACACCAAGTTATTTCAAAGTTGAACGAATAAATGGCGTATTTGCTTGGGGATTTAGATTGAAAGGATCAAAAATTGAAGAAGGCATTCCAGTAAGTCTTCTACAACTATAATGGTGGTGCAGAATGACACAGCAAATATTAGTTAGAGTTGTTAATGCAACTAAATATTATTATAAAAACAAAAATCAAAATAAATTTAAGTCTTTACTTAAGTTAAATCATTTATCTAAAGATATTGTTCTAAAAAACGTGACTGTGCATTTGTATCGTGGTGAAGTTTTAGGAATAATTGGAGATAAAGAATCAGGTAAAGAGATGATCAGCCGATTAATGACGAAAGAAGTTAGCCCTAATATAGGTAAAGTCACAAATAATGAACAAACATTTCTTGCTGATGTGTCACATAAAGGTGAAGATGTTCAAACATTGAATGAAATCATCATACGCACATTGAGTTTATCAGGGGCAAAGACGAATAAAATTCCTTCTTTACAGAAAGAAATTTTGGATTATGCTGAACTGTCCGATAAAGCAGCTCAATCATGTCAAGAAATTGACGATAAAGAATATGCACGACTGTTATTAAGTTTAGCAACACATATGAAACCAACAGTAGCGATATTTACAAATATCATTCAATATTTAGATGAAGAGTTTCAAAAAAAATTCAATTCCTTCTTAAATGAACAGAAAGAAAATAATAGAGCAGCTGTATTAATTGATGATCACATTCATTCAATCGAAAAAATGAGCAATTATTTAATATGGTTAACATATGGACAAGTCCGTAAAGAAGGCAACGTGAAAGATGTTTTGTCATACTATAGAGACTATTATAAGAAATATAATCAACTACATAGCCAAGAACAAAAAGACCTACATGACTTAAAATGGAAAATGTCTCAACAAGAATTACCCATATCAAAAGGTGAAGGCTATAAACGTATGCGTAAATATCAATATGGCAAATTACCTAAATCAATCGAGAAGATGATATTTTATGCGATAATATTTATAGTAGGTATAGCTTTATCTTCAATGTTTATGTTTGTCGGAGTCGGAACTTCTAAATCAGACAAAGAAGAAGTAGCAAAACAAGTAATAACGACGAATAAAGAACCAAAATACATAGATAAGTCGGCATATGTTGTTTCTTTACAAAATGGTATTGAGTTGAATTCAAAGGGACATAACGTGAACATGCCTCAATATAGTTTTGTAGATGTAACAGGAGAGAATCAATCTAAATATAGATTAGAAGTAGATGGCAAAACATATACTTCAGATAAAAATAACTTATATTTCTTTAACCCAGCTGGACTATATGAAGAAGTTGACTGGTCAGAACTAGAAGGGTACGTAGATGATAGTTATTTAAATTATATAGATTTCTATAATAGTTTTATGGGTAAATCTCATAAACAAGTTTCTGAAACAATTGAACCTGAGAAGAAAAATCGTTTTAACGAACAAATGCAAGGCCAAAAGGTATACATGGTGTTTAACAGCGATGATCATTTAACTGGTTTTACATTTGATATGAAGCATAAAGATAAACTAGTGAAAGAGTATAATATCTCTAGCGATACTTGGGTAGTTAAATCTAAAGATGGTTATATGCTAGCGGATTTGAAATCAAATAAATGGATATATATTCGATTATAGGAGGATTATATGAACGAGTTATTTGAACAACATATTAAACATTTCCCACATATGATCAAATATTGTTTTTTTGAGGTTCGATATCATTATAAACAGTACTTAATTGTATTAGGCGCTTTACTATTATTACTTTTAATTACATTTGGTCAATTATTGATTAGAGATACAATAGATGTACAAAGAACAACTTCATTTTTCAAATTAGTTGGATTCTTTGCTTATTTTTGGATATTTTTTGCGCTTTTCCATTCAGAAAAAACAGTAAGAAAACAAGGTTCTTTATATAATCGACTATCCGTACCTTATTACGTAGGTACATCAGCACAAGTATTTTTAATGATGATTATATTCTTAATTGCTATGACTATAACAGGACTGGTTTCAACGAGCATGACAGAAGTGATTGAAATCAATCACCTTGGATTCTTTTATTATTTAGTCATGACATACGTCTTACTTGTTCCACTTGCATCAATTATTGGCGTGTTAGGAAAGTACTTTTATAAAACAAGGTATATAGTATTTGGTGCACTCATATTTCTCATATTATTAGTACCTATTTTGTATGTACCAAATAATATGTATGCAGTTTGGGTTAATATTTTGAGACTTAATCCTTTATTTTATGTAATTAATGGATTTCAGCAAACGATGATTTTAGGGAGTGCTGCAAGTACGAACTTGCCATATCACATCTTGTTTTATTTTGAAATTGCATTGATATACTTGTTATGGGTTAATGTTAATAGAGCGCATAAAACTGAATTGTTCGATGATAATTAATGATTAAACATGTAGAAGAGCCTAGGACTAATTAAATTGTCCTAGGCTCTTCTATTGAAAGCATATAATTTAAGCTGCTAATTTTTTCATTAGTTTCTCTTCTGTGAATACCCAACCAATATATGATTGAGTAACTTTCATGTCGTCATCCAAATGCAGAATGGCAACAAAAGGATAGTGACCGTTTTTTAAATATCTTAAATCGATAAATCTTAATTCAGTTGTATCCTTATCAATTCTAGTTACTTCCCATCGATAAATAGAACTAAAACTTAAAAATGCTCTTAAATTTTCGTCATATTTTGCATGTGCCATAATGTGGTCGTTAGGGAAAGTTTGTCTCTTAAATACATCATTAAACGATACGTTACGACCATAACTTCTTCCTACATAATCATGTGTTTCAGTTTGTATTGCAATGCGCCACTCCATAAATCTTATAGTTGGGGCAACGAATATTTTCACTGGATTATGTTCATGTTGGATTTGTTTCAAGGCTTGTTTTTTGATGGCATCTTGAAGTATAAATCTTATGACATAATATACAGCAAGTCCAATATACAATGTACCAAATGCAATACCAGCGTTTACGCCAAATGTCCAAAATAAAATTGCGATAAGATGTGACACAAAAATAATAGGATCAAATGTATTAATAATACTAAGTTGAATCCATTTATTAGAAATTGGCCGCAACGCTTGCGTTCCATAAGAATTGAATATATCTACAAACACATGGAAGAATACGGCAAATTGAGTCCAAAGCCATATGTGAAACACATCTACACCTGGAAAGATGATGTAAATTAAGAAAGTTAAGATAAGTGGCCATAATAAAGTGAACGGAATTGAATGCGTTATACCTCTATGATTTTTTACATAAATGGCATTATTTTTTAATTTTAAAACTGTATCAATATCTGGAATTTGAGAACCAATCATCACACCTGTTGCAACAGCTGCAAATGTTGGAGTAACTTGTGGATCTAATGTAGCAAGTCCAGTTAATGCAACGCCCATAACAACATGTGTACCAGTATCCATAAATATCACCACTTTACTTTAATGTATATGATATATATTATATAGCATAAGTATCGAAATCTGAAAGTAATTAAGTAGAAAGTAGTGGCAAAAATGATAGAATCTATTAATTTTAAGGAAGATTTACTCCATTGGTATTATGAAAACAAGAGACAAATGCCTTGGAGAGAAACGACAAATCCTTATTATATTTGGTTAAGTGAAGTCATGTTACAACAAACTCAAGTTAATACAGTTAAACCTTACTACAATGCATTTATAAAAGCATTTCCAACAATTGAAGATTTAAGTAATGCTAAAGAAGAAGAAGTACTGAAGTATTGGGAAGGATTAGGTTATTATTCGAGAGTTAGAAACTTTCATGAAGCGGTTAAAGAAGTTCATGAAAGTTATAATGGTGTTGTACCTACTGATCCAACTGAATTTAAACATTTAAAAGGTGTGGGCCCATATACAAATGCGGCTGTAATGAGTATAGTACATAATCATCCATTACCGGCAGTGGATGGTAATGTGCTTCGAGTTTGGAGTAGGTTAACGAGTAATTATGCAGATATTCAACTACAAAAGACGAAGAAGACATTTGAAGAAGAACTCATGCCATATGTACAAACAAATTCAGGTGATTTTAATCAAGCTATGATGGAACTTGGCGCAACTGTTTGTACACCTAAAAATCCAATTTGTTTATTCTGCCCGGTACAAACGCATTGTGAAGCATTTCATCAAGGTGTCGTTACAGAATTACCTGTTAAGAAGAAGAAAATTAAGAAAAAAACAGTGAATTACGTAGTATTATATATTACTAATAAAAATGGGGAAGTATTAGTCCGAAAGCGAAGTGCCAAACTACTGCATAATATGTGGGAATTTCCAATGTTTGAACATGATGAAAGTATACATAGTATTGAAGAAGAACTAGATGCAGTCATCGACATAGAGTCAGAACCTGAATTTACAACGAAACATGTATTTACACATATGACGTGGAATATGGAAGTATATAGAGCATATACTCAAAAAAATAGTTTCAAAGCACCATATAGATGGATTTCTAAACAACAAAAAGATCAATTGTCATTCTCAACGTCTATGTCTAAAATTTTTAGTAAAATGAATAGATAAATCGGCTGAAACATAATTTTAGCTTATTTATATATATATGATATAATAACTTGGTAAATAATTAAAAGGTGGTGTGGAATATGGTCAAAGAATCCATACCTAAAGAAGGCCAAGTAATTAAAATTCAAAGTTATAAACACGACGGGAATATTCATCGTGTATGGTCTGAAACAACAATTCTTAAAGGAACGAGTCATGTTATTATAGGTGGAAATAATCGTACACTTGTAACAGAAAGTGACGGTAGAACCTGGATTACGAGAGAACCAGCAATTGTATATTTCCATGCTGAATATTGGTTTAATGTCATTTGTATGTTCCGAGATGATGGTGTTTATTATTATTGTAATTTATCTTCACCTTTCGTTTGTGACGAAGAAGCAATCAAGTACATTGATTATGATTTAGACATCAAAGTTTATCCGAGCGGTAAGTATCACTTATTAGACGAAGATGAATACCGTCAACATATGAAACAAATGAATTATCCTAAAGATATTGATGACATTTTAAGAAGAAACGTTGATATTTTACAACAATGGATTGAACGTAAGAAAGGACCATTTGCGCCAGACTTTATAAAAGTGTGGCAAGAAAGATTTCATTCAATAGATAGAAGATATCATGAGAATGAAAGTTAAACAGCCTAGCATTTGCTAGGCTGTTTAGTTTGGAGCATGTTAGGAGGAAAAAGTATGATTAAGCGGTATTTACAATTTGTAAAACCATACAAATGGCATATTGTAGGTACGATTATCATTGGGATTTTAAAATTTGGTATCCCTTTATTACTACCATTACTCATTAAGTTTGTAATTGATGATGTTATAAATAATGGTGCATTATCTGTTGGTGAGAAGACTCAGAAACTAACATATGCGCTTTTAATAATGGGATTTATATTTATTGTGCTACGACCACCTATAGAATACTTCAGACAATATTTAGCACAGTGGACATCAAATAAGATTTTATATGATATTCGAAAGAAACTATATACGCATTTACAAGCATTAAGTTCAAGGTTTTATTCGAATAATAAAGCAGGAGAAATTATCTCTCGTGTCATCAATGATGTTGAACAAACTAAAGATTTCATATTAACTGGTTTAATGAATGTCTGGTTAGATTTAGTAACAATTGTTATAGCGTTAAGTATTATGTTTGTACTTGATATCAAATTAACATTTGCTGCAGTAGCTATTTTCCCATTATTTATATTTAGTATTTATTACTTCTTCGGGAGATTACGTAGTCTAACTAGAAGGAGATCACAAAGTTTAGCAGAACTTCAAGGTTTTCTTCATGAAAGAGTTTCAGGTATGTCAGTTATTAAGAGTTTTGCCATAGAGAAGAATGAAGAAGAAAGATTTGATAAACGTAATTTGAATTTCTTAACTAAAGCAACAGACCATACAAAATGGAATGCAAAATCATTTGCTGTTGTTAATACTGTTACAGATCTTGGTCCATTACTCGTTGTTGGCGTAGGTGGCTTTCTTGTTATTCAAGGAAACTTAACTGTCGGTACTTTAGCAGCATTTGTTGCATATTTAGAACAACTATATGGTCCATTAAGAAGGTTAGTAGCTTCATCAACTACATTAACTCAAAGTATTGCGTCAATGGACAGAGTATTTCATTTGTTCGATGAAAAATACGATGTAAAAAATGAAGATGATGCGCAAGACATCAAAATAAATGACGGAAAAATTTCATTTAATGATGTTGCATTTAAATATAATGATTATGAACCTGAAGTACTCCACGATATTAATTTAGACATTCAAAAAGGAGAAACAGTTGCCTTTGTTGGAATGAGTGGTGGAGGTAAATCAACACTTATAAGTTTATTACCTAGATTCTATGATGTAACACGTGGTGAAATTAAAATAGACGACCATAACGTGAAAGATTTTACTACTGAAAGTTTAAGAAACCAAGTTGGTTTAGTTGAACAAGATAATATATTATTCTCTGATACGATTAAAGAAAACATATTACTTGGTAAACCAGATGCAACGGATGAAGAAGTCATTGAGGCAAGTAAAAAAGCAAATGCGCATGATTTTATAACATCATTACCAAATGGTTATGACACTGAAGTTGGTGAAAGAGGCGTTAAACTTTCTGGTGGGCAAAAACAAAGAGTTTCGATTGCTAGAATATTCTTAAATGATCCACCAATTTTAGTGTTAGACGAAGCAACGAGTGCGCTTGATTTAGAAAGTGAAAAAATCATTCAAGATGCACTTGAAATTTTAAGTTCTGAAAGAACAACTTTAATAGTAGCGCACAGACTTTCTACGATAACTCATGCCGACAAGATTGTCGTCATACAAAATGGTCATATCGATGAAATCGGTTCTCATAAAGAATTAATGCAAGCTAAAGGTAGTTACTATAATTTATACAATATCCAATCATTTGGATAAAATAACACCCCTTATTATTATCTATGATATTATTGATATATTAGTGATAGAATAAGGGGGATTTTTTATGGCTTTTTTAAGTATATTACAGTTGATTGTTAACGTATTATTTTTCGTGATTATTATTGGATTAATAATTGCTGCAGTTTCACTTTATGTAATTGATAAAAGACAAAAACATCACAGTGTTTTAAGAAATTATCCTGTATTAGGACGCGTGAGATATTTTTTAGAAATGATAGGTCCTGAGTTAAGACAGTATTTATTATTGAATGATAATGAGGGAAAGCCTTTTTCAAGAAAACAATATTTAGATATTGTGATACCGGGGAAATATAAGAATAGAATAGAAAGTTTTGGTTCTAGACGTAATTTCGAAGAACCTGGGTTTTATATTCAAAATACAATGTTTCCTGTTGATTTTGATGAATTAAAAATAAACCAAAAAAATAAAATCGATACATATACTTACGATATATTAAACGAAGGTCTATTTGATCGTAAAGAAAAAAATACAAAGAAAACAGTTGAACCGTTTAAATTAACTGAAGAAAACGAAATCGTAATAGGATCCAATTTGAAACATCCTTTCAAAGTAAATCGTATAGTAGGGCAGTCAGGTATGAGCTACGGTGCATTAGGTAAAAATGCAATTACAGCATTGTCTAAAGGTTTAGGAAGAAGCGGTTCATGGATGAATACTGGTGAAGGTGGTTTAAGTGAACATCATTTGGTTGGAGGCTGTGACATTATATTTCAAATAGGTCCTGGCTTATTTGGAGTTAGGGATATAGATGGTAAGTTTAATGAAGAAGCATTTATAGAAAAAGCGAAGATGGATCAGATTAAAGCATTCGAGTTAAAGTTGGCACAAGGTGCTAAAACAAGAGGTGGCCATATAGAAGGGGTTAAAGTAACAGAAGAAATCGCTGAAATTCGTAATGTTAAACCATTTGAAACAGTTAATTCACCAAATAGATTTGAATTTCTTCACAATAACAAAGAATTACTAGAATTTGTTGATAGATTAAGAAAGCTTTCAAACAAACCAATAGGTATTAAGATAGTAGTTGGTAATATAAAAGATTTACATGAACTTATTCATGATATGGTAAAACTAAATATCATTCCTGATTTTATTACTGTTGATGGTGGAGAAGGTGGAACAGGGGCGACATATCAAGAATTAGTTGATAGTGTTGGTTTACCATTATTTACTGCACTGCCATTACTCGATATAGAACTTAAAAAGCATAACATAAGAAACAAAGTTAAAGTATTTGCTTCTGGTAAATTAATTACACCTGATCAAATTGCAATTGCTCTGGGACTTGGAGCAGACTTGGTTAATGTTGCGAGAAGCTTAATGATTAATGTTGGCTGTATAATGGCACAACAATGTCACACTAATAATTGCCCTGTTGGGGTTGCAACAACTGATCCTAAAAAAGAAGCAGCACTTGTTGTAACTGAGAAAGAGTATAGAGTATCTAACTATATTGTAAGTTTACATGAAGGGTTATTTAATTTAGCTGCTGCTGTAGGTGTGAATAGTCCAAATCATATTAATGAAAATCATATTCTTTATCGTACTGCAAATGGAGATGTTGTATATGGTTCTAAATATAAAAATAATTTATATAAAGATGAAATAATAAGTTAAAGAGCGTGGGACTATGATGTCCCACGCTCTTTAACGTTTAGTATTATAAATCGAAATCTTCTTGATCAATTTGTATTTCACTATCATCTGAATGATATTTAAAGAAACTTGCAGATAGGCGATCTAAATGTTGAATTGAGGCTTTATAATCTAACATCGCTGAAATAACTTGCATTACATGTTCAATGTAGTAATCATTTTGGTTAGGATTATCTGTTATTTCTTTTATGAAAATTTCTACAAGATCTTCTTTAAATGGTTCTACTAAATAGTCTGGTACTTGAGTTAATTCATGTTTTGCTTTTTGGGAAATTCTAACTAATATTTGTTCATGGTGAGCCATAAGTTCATCTAGTTCAAATTTCATTTGTACTTTGAAATTATCATCTAAGTTTAATATATCATTTTCGTATCGATTCATCTTTCTCAAAACTTCGAAAGCACGACGTGTTGTAGTAATGATTTCTTTAAATAAAATCTTCTTTCTCATTTGACTAAATGATTCTTTCTTAGTATATGCACGTTCTTCTTTATAATATAAGTAGAACTGTTCTAACTTTACAATTCTTGTTCTAATCGTTTCTAAGTCTTGCTTTACATAATGGAACTCTGTCGTCCCATTTAATACAAGTCTAAACCATTTGAATATGTCAGTTGAGATATTTAAAGAATTATAATACATTTTTGTTTCGAATTTTGGTGGTAAAAAAGCAAAGTTTACGATGAATGCACTGAGTACACCAATCATAACGAGTGAAAATCTATAAATGGCTGACATGTAGAATTCACCATTATGTGTACCAAGGATGATTAATGCTGTAACGACAGCTAAGTTGGATACATGTTGAAGATTGAATTTGTATAATATTGATATGATGATAACAGCAGTTAAACCAATGAAAACAACATGGTTACCAAATATATAGAATATAGCAACTGCCGTTAGTGCACCGATAACATTACCTTGAAATTGTTCAACGACTGTTTTGAATGAACGATAGACACTGGGCTGCATCGCAACCATAGCAGTTACACCGGCTAAAGTTGTAATCATGGATGATCCTGGCAATAAATTTGCTAGAAAAATTGCAAGGACAATCGCGATTCCTGTTTTAAATATTCTTGCCCCAAATTTCATAGAACCATTCCTTTTTGTTATTAACGGAAGCTTGTAAGTTATTTTACAAGTTTATCATATATTGGTTATACAACGTTTTAATCAACATTACAACCCTATAATTCAGTGAATGCGTTATCAACTGCAATTAATGTCTGTTTAATGTCTTCTTCAGTATGTTCAGTTGTTAAGAACCACGCTTCATATTTAGAAGGTGCTAAGTTAATCCCTTGTTTCAACATTGCTTTAAAGAATTTAGCAAATTGTTCTCCATCAGTATTCTCTGCTTGGATATAATTTTCAACTTTTTCGTCAGTGAAATAAAGAGTTAATGCACCTTTTATTCTATTAACAGTTGCTTTAATTTGATGTTTTTCAATTAGCGCGTTTAGTCCATCTTCTAATTGTTTACCTAATTTATCTAATTGTTCGTAAACACCAGGTTGCTCTAGTACTTCTAATAATGCAATACCAGCTCTCATTGATAGTGGATTTCCTGACATTGTTCCAGCTTGATAAGCCGGGCCTAAAGGTGCAACATGCTCCATAATTTCTTGGCTACCACCGTAAGCACCAATTGGTAAACCACCACCAATAATTTTTCCAAAAGCTGTTAGGTCAGGATATACACCTAATAAATCTTGTGCAGCACCATAATGAAATCTAAATGCTGTTATCACTTCGTCATAGATGACAAGTCCACCATGAGCATGTGTTATTTCGTTTACTGCTTCTAGGAATCCTTCTTTCGGTTGGACCATTCCAAAATTACCAACGATGGGTTCAACTAAAACACCAGCAACTTGGTCTCCCCAATGATCCATTGCTTCTTTAAATGAATCTACATCATTAAAAGGAACAGTAATAACTTCTTGGGCAACACTTTTTGGAACGCCTGCAGAATCTGGTGTTCCTAATTGTGAAGGGCCACTACCTGCTGCAACGAGTACTAAATCAGAATGACCATGGTAACAACCAGCAAACTTGATAATTTTATCTCTCTTAGTATATGAACGAGCAACTCTTATTGTTGTCATTACAGCTTCAGTGCCTGAGTTAACAAACCTAAGCTTCTCTAATGAAGGAATTGCTTCTCTTAATTTCTTTGCAAAAGTGATTTCAAATTCAGTAGGTGTACCGAATAAAACACCATCTTCTGCTGCTGTTTGAATTGCTTTCGTAATATGAGGATGAGCATGTCCTGTGATGATAGGACCATAGGCTTGTAGATAATCAATGTATTTATTATCATCTACATCATAAAAATAAGCACCCTTACCTTTCTTCATTACGACAGGGGCTCCACCACCCACAGCTTTGTAAGAACGTGAAGGTGAATTAACACCTCCTAAAATATATTCATCTGAAAGTGTTTTTAAATATTCACTTTTTGTAAAATCCATTTTA
>NZ_PPQZ01000077.1:0-2930 GCF_002902525.1 Mammaliicoccus stepanovicii | reverse complement strand
GTTTTAATTATTTCCATATATATCGTATCATAAAATGAAACAACTATCGTTGATAAGGAGTGCAATTCATGATTAAAATTGGAGATAAATTTCCGGAATTTAAATTAAAAAATCAAAATGGAGAATTCATAACTAGAGAAGACTTAAAAGGAAGTAAAACAATCGTCTATTTTTATCCGAGAGATAATACACCAACTTGTACGACCGAAGCGTGTGACTTTCGAGATAACCTTGAAATGTTCAATGAATTAGATGCACATGTTTATGGTATTAGTGGGGATAGTGTCAAAAAACATACGAACTTTTCAAATAAACATAGCTTAAATTTTGATCTATTAGTTGATGAAGATTATAAATTATCAAATGAAGTAGGTGTTTATCAATTAAAAAAATCATTTGGTAAAGAATCAATGGGAATAGTGAGAACAACTTTTGTATTGAATAAAGAAGGTATTGTTGAGTATATAATTGAAAAAGTAAAAGTGAAAACACAAATTGAAGAACTTAAAAACTTTTTGGAAGGGTGATAGTATGAATGTTGTGTCTTTAATGCATCTAAAAGATCAAGAAGAAAGATTAGTCAAAGCATTTCCGAATTTAAATTTCACATTCTATAAACATCCTAATGAAGCTCGTCTTGAAGTATTAGAAGAAGCGGACATATTAATTAGTTACCATGATGAATTAAATGAAACATTTTTAGATAAATGTCATAAATTGAAATTGATCGCTTGGTTTGCTACAGGTATTAATAATCTACCATTAGAATACATAGGAAATAGAAACATTAAATTAACAAATGCAAAAGGGGTACATGCTACACAAATAGCAGAATATATCTTTGCTTACATTCTATATGATATTAAACAATTTAAAGAAAGCATCGATGCCCAAGATAATAGATTATTCGATACAAAGATAAAACCAGATACTATTTATAACAAAACAATTTTATTTTTAGGTACAGGAATGATCCCACAAAGAACAGCTGAAATTGCGAAAGCTTTTAATATGAAAGTAATTGGTATAAATACTAACGGGCATAGTGTTAAGAATTTTGATGAAGTATACTCTATAGATAATAGAAGAGAAGTATTAAATAAAGCTGATTTTGTTGTGAATGTTTTACCAGAAACAGAAGAAACATTTCATTTATTGAAACAAGAAGATTTTATTACTATGAATAAAGATGTCCACTTTATTAATGTAGGAAGAGGAACAGTTGTAGATGAAGAAATATTGATAGAAGCGTTAGAAACTGGGGAAATAAGATATGCATCTATTGATGTATTCGAAGAAGAACCACTTAATCGCAACTCACGTCTATTTGATTTAAAGAATATAACTATCACGCCTCATATAACTGGTAAAGATATGCATAATACTGAAAGATGTACAGAGATATTAATTACAAATTTAAATAGCTACATGAATAATGTAGAAAGTAAGCTACTAAATGAAATAAATATGCAAACAGGTTACTGATTAATTGTTTGACAAAAGACTATTATAAGAGATATATTATAAATAATAATTATTATAAATAAGAAGGTGGGTGTAAGGATGCAAAATAATGTTGAGAATGTTGAACACCTCTTAGAAGATGCAATTAGTACATTAAGAAGTACGGGAGTTCGCTTAACACCACAAAGACAAGCAATTCTTCAATATTTAATAGAAACAGATAATCATCCTACTGCTGATGAAATTTATCAGTCACTTTCACCACAATTTCCAAATATGAGTGTAGCTACAGTCTATAATAACTTAAAAGTATTTAAAGAAACTGGGCTTGTTAAAGAATTAACATATGGTGATGCGTCAAGTCGTTTTGATTTTGAAACACATAATCATTACCATATCATTTGTGATCAATGTGGAAAGATAACTGACTTCCATTATCCTAGGCTAGATGAAGTAGAGCAGTTAGCTCAACATGTTACGAGCTTCTCAGTTACTCACCACAGAATGGAAATATATGGTGTTTGTCCAGTATGTCAAAGTAAGAATAACGAAAAAAGCTAAAGACAATTTGTCTTTAGCTTTTTTTATCTCCATGTTTAGCGTCATCTAATTCTTCTAGTTTTTTAGATTTACGTTTATTGTTATAGTCTTGATTAAAAGTTTTACCTTCTAAATTTTTATCAAGTGTTAATGGTTGGTTACAATTTGCGCAAATATCAGCACGGCCTAACATTTTGGTGTAATGGTTACAGTTAGGACATTGTACTTGTATTGTTCTAGAGCTAAGCATACCAATCCAAAAATAAACGACAAATGAAAAACCTAAAGCTAACATACCAAGAACTAGGAATATACTAAACACGATTTGGCTTTTAAAATAGTAAAAGAAGAATACACCTACATACATTACAATCATTCCAAGAAAGATTAATCCTAATGCAAAAGATCTTATTCTATTAATTTTACTAGTAGGTTTCTTACGAAATAGTTTCAAATCTATTCCCTCCATACTATTTAATACTGATAAAGTATAGCATATTTTCTATTATTAGATACAGTACCTTATAAAGCGAAAAAATACACGTTTTTGTTGAGATAAATCGTTGACGTTTAAACTATTACTTGATATTATATAAAAGTCGTCAAAACAGGCGAGGAACTTTAAATAAAGCAATTGTTAAAAAGGTAAATAAAGTGTAAATTTAACGCTTGTATTTAGCTAAATAACAATGTAATATAAATTGTGCAAGTTAGTTAAAACCAAATGACGGTTTAAACAACTCGTCAAAGGAAAAAACAAAATATTATTTTTTAAAAATAATACTTGCATCGAATTTAAATAACTGGTATAATGATTTCTTGTAGCGGTTAAAATGAACATTGAAAACTGAATGACAATATGTCAACGTTAATTCCAATAATTTGAGTACTAATAGTACTTCAAAGAGTGATTGGCTTAACCAATC
>NZ_PPQZ01000076.1 GCF_002902525.1 Mammaliicoccus stepanovicii | reverse complement strand
AAGGATAACTAACATGATGTTAGTTTATCCTTGTTTTTATATAGTTGTTATATGTAAAATTGAGTCAGTATAAGTATTTACTTACATATAGTATAATAAAGATAAATGTATATAGGAAAGGAAGATTGTTAAATGAAGAAATATTTAGGACCCTTAATTGCGATAGTTGCAGTTATTGTCATTATCGGTTTAGTTATGATTGGACCGTATAATAGGTTGGTAGGATTAGAAGAAGAAGCGGATAAATCATTATCAAATATCGATAATCAGTTACAAAGAAGAGTTGATTTAATTCCAAATTTAGTAGACACAGTTAAAGGTTATACGAAACATGAAGAGAAAGTATTTAAAGATGTTTCAGATGCACGTAGTAAATTAGCAGGTGCTAATTCACCAGCAGATAAAGCTGAAGCAAATGGTGAAGTAAATAGTGCTTTAAGTAGACTGATTGCAATTAGTGAAAAATATCCAGACTTAAAAGCAGATAAGCAATTTACTGGATTAAGAGATGAATTAGCAGGTACAGAAAATCGTATTGCTGTAGCAAGAAAAGATTATAACGAGTCTATCAATGAATACAATCAAGCAACGCGTAAATTCCCTTCAAGTATTATAGCTGGATTATTTAATTTTGATAAAAAAGAATACTTCCAAGCAAAAGGTGAAGCTAAAGATGCTCCTAAAGTCGATTTTGGTGGAGCTGATTCTTAATGAATCAAATTTTTAAACGTAGTTTAATATTGGTGATAGTCTGTTTAATCGCAATAAGTTCAAGTGTACAAGCTAAAGATAATAAATTTCCGAAATTAGAACAACCTGTATTCGTACAAGATCATGCAAATCTTATTGAACAAAGCGATGCTGATAGTATCAATAAAAAAGGTCAAAAACTTCAAGATGGAACCGATGCAGATATTATGTTGATGACGATGAAATCAATAGGTCAAACGCCGAGACAAGACTATGCTCTTGAAGCGGGTAGACACTATAAAGTTGGGGATCAAAAGCATAATAGAGGTATTGTTATTTTATTAAACTTAGATAACGGTAACGAGAATAACAACAGAGGTATCGATATAGCAGTTGGAGACGGATTAGAAGGTGTACTTAATGATTCTAAAGTTGGAGATTTAATCGATACAAACTTCATGCCGTATCAGAAGAAAGCATCTCAAACATCTGATAAAGAAAAAGCCAAATCATATTATAGTAAAGGATTAACTAAACTTTATGATGCTGTATGGGATGAAATTGCTAAAAGTTATGGATACGACGGCAAAAAATTCACTGAAAAAGAGCCACAATCTTCAGGACTTGGAAAAATACCATTTATGATATTTATTTTCTTCATAATTGTTTTCTTTATAGCCTACTTCAAAAATGGTGGTGGTAAACCACCTAGAGGAGGCGGAAGAAGAACGGGTAGACACATGGGAGGACCATTCATGTTTGGAGGTCCGTCCGGAGGTCACGGTGGTGGATTCTCTGGAGGCGGTTTCTCCGGTGGTGGAAGCTTCGGAGGAGGCGGCGGCTTCTCAGGTGGAGGAGCAGGTCGTGGTTTTTAAGCATAAATAATGAGCAGTCTGAGACAAAAAGTTTCAGAAAATCAAAAAAGACGAAATTCACGATAAAAGTGAGTTTCGTCTTTTATTATATGATTTAGTTGAATCAGTTTTGTCATGATTTTCTAAATATAGAAAAGAGAGCTAATCCAAAAATTGATATGGATTAGCTCTCTTTATTTAAGATTGGATATATATGTCCCAGCCTTGTCATTTTGTATGAATAGTTATTTATTTTGTTCAGAAAGAGTTACTTTCTCAATTTTTTCTTTGTTGTCTCTGATGATTTTTAATTTAATTTTATCTCCAGGTTTCTTCTTATCATAGATGTAATTTCTTATATCAGCATCATCATTTACAGTTTTACCATCGATTTCGGTAATAATATCTCCTTTTTGAATACCGTTTTGTGCTTTTTTATCGACCTCTGAGATATAAACACCGCTATCTTTAGATAATTTAAGGTCTTTTTTGTATTGTTCAGGGATATCTTTTATAGATATCATACTGATACCGATATATGGTCTTGTAACTTTACCATCATCCATAATATCTTTAATGATGTGATCAACTTCATTACTTGGTATGGCAAAGCCTATACCCTCAACATCTGAACGAGAAATTTTCATTGAATTAATACCTATTAAATTTCCGTTTAAATCAATTAATGCACCACCTGAATTACCTGGGTTTATTGCAGCATCAGTTTGAATAACTGTGGCTTCAGTTACACCTTGTGAAGTTTGAACACTCATAGTACGTTCTTGAGATGAGATGATACCTTGCGTCACGCTATTTGCAAATTCTATGCCGAGCGGGTTACCTAGAGCAAATACTGTTTCCCCAGCTTTTACTTTTGATGAGTCAGCAAATTTAATGGGTTTAATATTATAATTACCTTCAATTTTTAGCACAGCTAAATCTGTCATAACATCTGTTCCAACTAATTTAGCTTTCACTGATTTGTCGTTATGTAACTGTACTTCAATTTCACTAGCGCCTTCAATGACATGGTTGTTTGTGACGATATAAGCACCGTTGCTATTTGATTGATAAATAACACCTGTACCTGTACCTGTCTCTTGTGGCTCGCTTGAGTCTTTAGAATCTCTACTTCCAAAAAATTGTTCGAATCCACTTGATTTTTGTTTATTCGTTACACCTACAATAGATGGTGAAACATCTTCAATCATTTTTGAAACAGATTTATTACTCGATTTGTTATCTTTAATATTTCCACCTTTTTCATTTGCTGGTGCTTTCGTAATTTCAGCTTCGTCTTTATAAGAACTCGCAAAATCTACTATTTTAGTTCCACCAATGTATAAAGCTAAGATTAGAATTGCACCAAGAATACCAGCAATGAAAGGTAACAGACAACTTTGGTACCATGGAATATTATTTTTCTTTTTAAAATAATACCCATTAGAAGTTGATCTTTCTTGATTTGAATATTGGTTTTCATTATTTTCATTGTTATCCATTTGTTATACCTCCTAAATACTATCCTTAAAATAATTATTATGGAAATTCCAAGAAAATGCCAACAATATGCTATATTTAATTTGTTACAATAATTTGTATGAAAACTTGAGCGTAGAGAATTAGAGTGATAAAATATGATTATCATTAAGAAGAGAGTGGTAAAAAATGTATAAATTTGCAAGTACAGTCCTACATATTGTTTTCCAAAAGTTTGGCAAACAAGTCATCGCAATAAATAAAGAAAAAGTGCCAGACCAACCATATATCGTTACGTGCACACATAGTGGGTATGTTGAAGTAATTATGTTAGCACTTAGCTTATATCCTACTGAAATTAATTACATGGCTAAAAAAGAATTGTTTTCTAAAGAATGGTCGAATAAATTTTTCCATTCATTAAATGCATTTCCTGTAGATAGAGAAAAGCCAGGACCAAGTACGTTGAAAATTCCTGTTAAGTTACTGAATAAAGGTAAAAGTGTAGGGATATTTCCTTCAGGTCAAAGAGTAGAATCTGGAGAAGCGCCTTTAAAACGTGGAGCAGCTACGATTTCAGTTTTAAGTAACAAACCAATTGTGCCAGCAGCGTTTGCAGGGCCTAAAGAAGTTAAACAAATGTTTGCATTTAAATATAAATCATTTATTAAATTTGGAGATCCAATTGATCCAAATCAATTGCCAAGTGATATGAAGAAGAGTGAAAAAATTGCTAAAGTAACTGAATTGTTGGAAGAAAGAACAAAAGAACTGCAACGAGAAGTTACTGAAATAGCTGAAAAAGCAATGCGTAAATCATAATAAGCATAAATAAAACAATCATATTTTTAGATTTCTGATCTTAAAATATGATTGTTTTTATATTTTTAAAGATAGGGAATTATAAGTTTCAATGGACACCTATAATTAAAACGTTTTCATCTAATGGATATCTTAATATTACTGTTTTAATA
>NZ_PPQZ01000075.1 GCF_002902525.1 Mammaliicoccus stepanovicii | reverse complement strand
GTGACCTTGATCATCAGCTTCACCTTCGCCAATCTTATGCCCATCTTTATCAAATAGTTCGACTTTAGAACCTGGTTCAGCTGTTACATTAATAGGATCTTGTGTACCTGCTTTACCTGTTAAATCTGTGTCAATTACTGGCTTAGAAGGTGGTGTGTTATCTGTCACTTTTACTGGATCAGATGGTTCAGAAGTATTAGGATGTTCCGCCTTATCTGTTGCCTTCGCTGTGACATTACCTTCCGGTAAAGGTTGCGTTGGTGTAATCGTAGCGTGACCTTGATCATCAGCTTCA
>NZ_PPQZ01000074.1 GCF_002902525.1 Mammaliicoccus stepanovicii | reverse complement strand
TGTACCATTTCCATCAGAATCAGGATTTGTTGGATCTGTACCTGCAACTTCTTCATCTTTATTATTGATACCATCGCCATCGAGATCAGGATCTTGGTCATCTGGAATACCGTCGCCATCAGTGTCATTCACCTTAGGTGTCGTGATATCAGGCTTTCCATCGTTATCTTTATCCGTTACCATTGTGCCGTTTGGATCAGATTCTTCTTTATTTGGAATACCATCATTATCCGCATCTTC
>NZ_PPQZ01000073.1 GCF_002902525.1 Mammaliicoccus stepanovicii | reverse complement strand
TAAAGAGGAATCTGATCCGAACGGTACAACAGTAACGGATAAAGATAACGATGGAAAGCCTGATATCACGACACCTAAGGTGACAGACACTGATGGTGATGGCATTCCAGATGACCAAGACCCTGATATCGATGGCGATGGTATCAATAATAAAGATGAAGAAGTTGCAGGTACTGATCCAACAAATCCTGATTCTGATGG
>NZ_PPQZ01000072.1 GCF_002902525.1 Mammaliicoccus stepanovicii | reverse complement strand
TTATTCCATGACTTGCACCATTTCGTGGATTAATTACAGACTTATTCCATGACTTGCTCCATTTCGTGGATTAATTACAGACTTATTCCATGACTTTGTAATGTAGCTTAAAAATTGAACTAAAATTCTATTTAAAAGATATGTACGCATAAAAAAACGAGAAAATCACATTTAATCGTGATTTTCTCGTATCGTTTATTTATTAAATATAAATTGATTCATTTCTTCTGATACATTCTCAAAATCTTCAGTTTCAAGTGAAACGTAAAGTTTTATTTTCGGCTCAGTTCCTGATGGTCTAAGTGCAATAAATCCTTCATTAAATATCAATTTAATAACATCAGCTTTAGGTAAATCTATTGGTGTCTTTCTATTACTTTGTAAATCATGTGATTGTTGATTTTGATAATCTTCTACTTTCAATACTTCTAAGTTACCTATTTTTGTTGGTGTGTTGTTACGATATTTGGTCATAATGTTTTGTATATGTGCTTTACCTTCAACACCATCAAATGTATGTGAAAAAAGCTTATCCTGACATTGTCCAACTGTTGCATAAATATCATTTAATTCATCTCTTAATGTTTTGTTTTCTAGTTGTAGTTCAGAAGCATATTTAATGATTAGCGGTATGATTTGTATTGCATCTTTATCTCTCACAAAATCCGCTGCAAGATATCCATAACTTTCTTCAAATGCAAAAATAAAATTTTCTTCAGGATTTGTATTAATTTGCTTTATTTTTTCTGCAATGAATTTAAATCCAGTTAATACATGGTACATTTTAATATTATTTCTTTCAGCAAGTTTATCACTTAATATGCTTGTAACAATGGATTGTATTGCAACTCGGTTAGATACGTGACGTGTCTTCTTGATTTGATAATTAAGTAACAATGCCCCTATTTCATTTCCGTTAAGATACGTAATTGTATGATCTCTATCTCTTATCGCAATACCAATTCTATCTGCATCTGGGTCAGTCGCTATCATGAGATGAGCATCGTAATGATGTGCATAATCAATCGATAAATTAAATGCTTCATGGTCCTCTGGATTCGCACTTTTAACAGAACTGAAATCTGGATCTACGACACATTGTTCCTTAACTAACACATAATTTTTGAAATTAAACTTTTCCAGAAGTTGTGGTGTTATGGGTACACTTGTGCCATGTAAACTAGAAAATGTAACACGTAAATCCGATTTAGGTATTTGACCTACTGATGCCTTTATTTGTTCAAAGTATTGGTCTTGAATGCCTTCTGGCAATTCTTGTATATATAAACTTTGTTTACTTGCAGTTTGGATATTTAATGGATTACCGAGTTTTTCAATTTCATGTGATAAAACTTCTGATTCAGTAACAGAAAGTTGTGCTCCATCCGCTCCATATACTTTAATACCATTGTAATTAGGTGGATTGTGACTAGCTGTAATCATAATACCTAGACTAGTTTGTAAATTTCTAACTGCAAATGATAATTCAGGTGTCGTCTTATATGTATTTGGTAAGTAAGTTTTAATATTAAACTGCGAAAAAGTGTTGGCAAAAATAAGTGCAAATTCTTGAGACAAGTGCCTTGTATCAAAATGTATCACGATTGAAGGGTTTTGTTCATGTTGTAAATAATGCACTATTCCGAGCGCAATTTTTTGAACTGTAAATTTATTTAATCTACCTTCTCCTAGTCCAAACTTTCCTCTAATACCAGCTGTGCCAAATTTTAATTCATACTGAAAACCTTCTTGTTTCTCATCTTCAGTCTGTGTTAAATAAAATTTCTCTACTAGACTTTCACTAAGCTGTTCTTCCCATCTTTCTCTCAACTCGTTCACCTTCTAAAAAATCCACTTAGTTTTTAATATCATAAGTGGATTATATTCTAATTTAAATTTAACGATTTAATAAATGCTTTAACATCTTCAGACATTTCTTCGTCATTCAATGCAAATTGTATCGTTGTTTTTACAAATCCGATTTTTTCACCAACATCATGTCTTTCTCCTTCGAAATCATAAGCAAAGACTTGATCATCTTGATTTAATCGTTCAATAGCATCCGTAAGCTGAATTTCTCCACCTGCACCTATTTCTTGATTTTCTAAATAATCAAAAATATCCGGTGTAAGAACATAACGCCCCATTATTGCTAAATTTGAAGGTGCTGTACCTTCTTTTGGTTTTTCAACAAATTTATTCACTTCATATAAGCGATTTTTAGATTGCATAGGGTCAACAATTCCATAACGATGTGTGTCTTTATAATCTATTTCTTGGACACCAATAATTGATTTTCCGGTCTTTTCATACTGACTAACTAACTGTTCAATTGCTGGAACGTCTGATTCAACAATGTCATCACCTAATAATACTGCAAAAGGTTCATTTCCAATAAATTGTTTAGCACTCCAAATTGCATGGCCGAGTCCTTTTTGTTCTTTCTGTCTAACATAGAACATATTTGCAAGGTCAGTTGAATGTTGGACTTTATGTAATAATGACATTTTGTTTTTCATTTTCAAGTTTTGTTCAAGCTCAATTTGATTATCAAAATGATCCTCAATCGCGCGTTTATGTTTACCCGTCACAATAATAATATCTTCTATTCCGGCACGTACCGCTTCTTCAACGATATATTGTATTGTTGGTTTATCCAATATAGGTAACATTTCTTTTGGCATCGCTTTCGTTGCTGGTAGAAATCTCGTTCCTAACCCTGCAGCAGGAATGATAGCCTTTGTAATTTTTTTAGTCATAATTTGTCTCCTTTAATAAAGATAAACTTATTGTTCAAAAAGTCCCTCTATATCATTTAAAAACTTTGAATATATTTCATTTTTATCAAATTGTTTTGTTCTGATTTCAGATTCATTTATAACACTTTGAATTTCTATTGAATCATAATGTTCTATAACTTCAATTATACGATTACTAAATTTAATTATATCATTACTTGGAATTAAATAACCATTAACATTATGCTCTATTAGAAACTCTGGTCCGTAACATCCTTGATAACCAATCACTATATTTTGTTGGTACATTGCCTCAAGAATAACTAAACCAAATCCTTCAACTCTGGAAGGTACTGCAGTAATTTTACTTGATGCTAATACTTTAGATAATTCATTTGTTGTTGGTCTTAGTTTAATAATATCTCCAACATTAAATTTATTTATTAAATTAATGTATGTTTCTTTTTCTTGGCCATCTCCGTATAACTCTAATACGTAATCATATTTTCTCATGTCTTCTTGAATCAAGTTTATACTTTCAATTAATAAATCGAAACCTTTTTCATAGTCAAAACGACCAGCAGCGACGATTACATTTTTCTTCGGTATGTCATATTTAGGTTCATTTAAAATGTTCGACACTACTATGATATGTGGATTTTTCAATTGTTTTTTATAATCTTGTTGATCATCTTTCGTTAAGGTTGTCACTATATTTAAATTTTCATATCCTTTTATTATATCTTGTTGATATGATTTTGGATGCGCATTTAAATACATATGTTCCATGCCTATTTTTATGATATGCTCTTCAACATATTGAGCTATTAATAAATTATAACTTGCCCTCGTACCAACAACAATATCGGTATCAATTTGTTGTAATTTTTTGATGATTTTATTTTCTACATAACTAGAAAATTGATTTAAGCCTGGTTCATTTTTATTTATGATTTTAGGCTTTAAAAATGGTGTATATTTATGAATCCGATTAAACAGTATATTAATTAAACCTTGTGGTGTTTTGGCATATTCGATAATAGGTATAATTTCAATATCTTTATTCAATTTGAAATAAGGTTGTGTACTTGCTTTAAAAACAGAAATGATTTTTACTCTATGTCCCTTTTCGCTTAATATATTTGCTAAATTCGAAATAGATTTAGTTGTTCCACCCATATGATAAATATTATGCACTAAAAATGTAAATGACTTCACGATTATCACCTTTTTCCATTCATCACATCATCAATCAACTGATAGATCATTTCAAATGAATGGTTATTTTTATTTACGTACTTATTGTTTGTTTCTATATATTTATTGTTGTTTATAGCTTCAAATAATGATTTTGAGTCATGATATTGGTTGCAATTTATAGTGTTAAATACGTCTTCGTATAATCCTCTATTTTGTGTATATAAATCAAAATCTGGTGTATATAGATATACCTGTTTATTAATTGTTAACGCATCAAATACAATTGAGGAATAATCACTAATCACAATATCTGAGACTAACAATAATTGTTGTGTCTCAATGTCATTATACATGATATATTCATTAGTATTTTCATTTTGGTCTTCTTCATGATATTTATAAATAATATTATAATTTTTTGCGATATCATCAGGAAAATCCAGTAAATAATGACTTTCATGATTGTCCCGCCATGTTGGAGAATATAAAATTGTTTGTTTATTTTTGTCTAATTTTAACTTAATTTCTATTTGATTAATGACATCTGTCTTATTAATATTTTCAAGTAAAAATTGGTTTCGCGGATAACCACATGCGATAATCTTTGTTTCATGTAGCGGGAATGCCGACTGAAACTTCGTATTAATTGCTTCAATATCCGTCACAAAATAATTTTGTTTAATCAATTTATTATATTTTCGTGCACGATAATGATAAATTTCTTTATTTTGCTTCGGTTCATCGCTATCTAAAAATAATCGCTTTATCGGCGTACCATGCCATATCTGAATAATTGTACCGTTTGCTTTTATATGATCTGGTGAATAACTCTCTAAAATCACTACTTTTGCTTCTTCTATTAATTTCTTAGTTGCTTTATCAGAAGGAGAAATAAAATTCTGCCCTTCTTGATCATCAGTTACAAAATAAACTTGATGATGTACATTATTTTGAACAAAATATTCATATAAATATTTAGAACTGCCTCTATAACCGTAATCAAATCCTAAAAAAACGACATATGGCTTTATTTTATTCTTATCTTTCTCATAAATGTTAATAGCTTTCATCTGCTTCTGTTGAATGTACTGATACATTAGCTTATACATAACACTTGGAAGCTTAAATTTACTCTTATACATAATCTTATCCATACTTCTCGCATTTCGTGGCAAAGTTGTATGATTCACATTGAAAGGTATTTTCCTTAGTTTTAAACGTGCTAATTTGTTTAAATAAAATTGAGTAACTGGATCTAATTCATTTTGATGTGGTTGTTTGAGACTCGTGTAACTCATTTGACATTCTTTAGTAAAATCAAATATGACATGTGATTCTATTTTTATGTTGTTTAAATGAATGATTGCATTTAAGGCAATATCGAAACTTGTTTCCCATTCAAAGTTGGAAATTAACCATTGAAGATCATTCATTTCATATATTATATTGGGCTGTAAGTTATGATTATTAAACCAGTCTTCTATTGTTATAAAGTCATTTCCAAAATAACGACAATCGTTTATGTAATAACCATTATATGTATAATCTGTTACGATGGATTCTTTACCTAAATCTACGTATTCAAGAATATTTTCATAAATTTGGGTATGTTTATCCTTTAGAATAATATGCGTTGTTTCTTGCTTCACTATTGATTGTATCGATTCAATATTCACAATTTTTTCTTTGTTTATGATTTCAATCATATTGCACCTCGTATTCATTCATGAACTTTACTTTTATTATAATAATTTAATGATACATGAATGTGTTAATTTTAGTAATGATTTATATATAAATTGTAATCATTACAAGAAAAGGGAGTGGGGCAGAAATCTCATTTTATCAAAAAAGATTTCCTTGTCCTAACCCGGCAAGTATGACTAGAATTGAAAAAAGCTTGATATAAAGCGTATTTTCAGTTCAGTCATCTACTGCCAATATACAACAAAGTCTGGGACTTATTCATTATGTCCCAGACTTTTTCTTTATTAATATTAAAATAATTTATCAACGATTTGTTTTGCTGCATCTCCATGTTCATATGAACAGAATTTATTATAAAACTTATCGTATTTGTCGCTATAATTCTCGTTTACCTTGTCTAAATTTGTTATAGCATCGATTAATGCGTCATTGTCTCTTAATAATGGACCCGGAGCTTCTTGTTCGAAATTCATGTAAAATCCTCTTAAATTATCCTTATAATGTTCAAAGTCATACGTAAAGAATAATAAAGGTTTTCTAGTATTCGCAAAATCAAACATAACTGAAGAGTAGTCCGTTATACAAATATCACTGATTAAATATAAATCACTAATATCTTCATAACTCGCAACATTATATACAAAATGTTCTAATGACTTATCGATGATAATATTATTGCTGATGATAATATGTGGTCTTAATAATAATACATATTCATCACCAAGATTTTGTTTCATTTGATATAAATTTAATTTTAAATTGATTAAATGTTTTTTAGCTGCCGAAACTTCGTCATCTCTAAACGTTGGTGCATAAAGTATGACTTTTTTATCTTTTGGAATTGATAATTTTCTCTTAATGATGTTTTGCTTATTTAATAATTCATTTTTATCTTGATAAAAAACATCATTTCTTGGATATCCAACTTCTAACATTTCCTTCTTAAAGTTAAATGCAGATTTAAAACATTGTGTAGCATATGGACTAGGTGAAACGAGGTAGTCCCATTTTGATACAGAATGATTTATTCGATCAATATAACCCTCATCTCTTCCACTAAATTCTTCAACGTCATTCAGCATTTTCTTTAGAGGTGTTCCATGCCAAGTTTGAATGTAGACTGTTTCTTTTTTCTTCTCAATGTAGTGAGGGAAATTCTGATTATTAATCCAATATTTTGCTATAGATAAATATTTGAAATATTCCGGACTCAACCTTTTAACTGTCACAACATTTTCATCATCAAATGGATAAATTTTATTCGTTACCCATACAATTTTATATCCTTTATTTAAAGTTTTCAGTTGGTCATAAATCATTTTAGGACTATCTGTAACTTGTTTTCCTAAATTACTTTCTATCACGATTAATTTAGGATCGATTTTCGCAAATTTAACTAAAAATTTATTCATATAACTCATCACATCAAAGTATTTGCTGTTTTTTCTAAACCTCGTTAAGATATGCTGTGATAAAATATCATATTTTACGAGATCATTAATTTTATTTTTTCGTTTGAAAGTTTTAGCTGCTTGATAAATTCGTTTAGAATTATCAGTATCTTTATAAGCGATAAATCGGTTCGTTCTGTTTATAATAGATTGTTCATTTTCAAATGAATGATCCACATAATATTGAGCCGCTTCTAACACGCCTTCTACACTATCAACTATTCTACCAGGTAGTTCTTCATCCATATTTAAATGCGATGGCAAACTTCCTAAAAATAAATCTCTATCAAATTGATAATATATGACTGGTTTTCCAAGAAAACTAAAATCAAATGCAACACTTGAGTAATCTGTTATCATTAATTTACTTTCTTTAATTAATACTTGAACATCTACTTCGCCTTGTTTAATGACTTTAATATAATCAGGAATATTAAAGTATTCTATAAATGATTGCATGTTCGGATGTAAACAAAATACGATGTCGATATTTTTCTCTTTAGCAATATTTTTCCATTCAGGTTTATTTAATAATGTATTATAATTTCGTAAATAATCTGAACCTAATAAACTATTTATATTTGTAATCCAATCTCTCCAAGTTGGAATAATCAATATTTGTTCCTTTGTATCTACATTATCATTAAATAATTCGTCAAACCTTGCCAAACCAGTTACTTTAATTGTTTACCATTAATTTGTGTTAAGTTTTTAGCGCCTAACACACCGTGTTGAAGAAAAATTCTTTTTGCTCTAATTTTTCTTACATAGTTTGCTTCATGACTTGGAAATAGCAATTCAGTATGATGCGTGCTACAAATAACATCTGCTTTAATCATAATTTCAAAGTGTTCTTTAGATTTAAAATCAATAACGTTGCCGAATGGTATAACATTTTTTCTTTCTTCTGAGTTTTTGTCAATAACATAATAAACTTCTTCATTAGGATGATTTAATCTCATATATTTAAAGAAATGATATCCATTGTCTTGTGCTTTATATGACTTTTCACCGATAACCCAAACTTTATTTTTATTTAAATTATTCTTGATTAAAGTAGGATAATCCCGCATTAATTTTTTGTATGCTTTGTAATCTTCTTTATTGTATTCTGAAATTCGGAAAGATAAATTTCTACCCTTCATTGTGTAATAAGGCACAGCTGTTTTCACAACTTCACCAAAATCAACAGAAATTTCACCTTTAGCGAATCTTTCAACCATAATTCTTGGATTACCTAGCTTAATTTGAAATGCATGTTTAAACTCTTTAACTTTAATGTTTAAAAACAGATCAATAATGTCTTCAGAATCAAACTGATGGCATAAATATTGTTTCATCTCTTCTAATATGTTCACTTCAAAATCATAACTAGTGGCATTTAAATCTTTATATATATTGAACACTGTAGGGTTGAGTTCTACTTCAGTAACATTTTCACTGAGTCTTGACGTGATATTTAGTTTTGCATACTCTAGATTTGAATTCTGAATTGAAAACTTACCTTTAATAAATACTTCTTTATTAGAAATGGCTAATTTATCTATATGTCTTCTTGCAAAGTATGTAGATACTGGAAGTTCAGACTTCATCGTAAATTGAAGGACACCATTTTTAGTTAAATAAGGTGTAATGAAAGCATCATCTTGTGAAACTGTTTCAAAATCTCGAATTTTACAGTCATATCGTTTCACATTAACTTTTTGAATGGATTGCGTAATACCATCTGATTTTTCCAATAAGAAGTAGATAGTTTCTCTGTCATATTGTTTAAATGTGTTTAATACATCTTTCAGATTAATAATAAATTTATTTTGTTTATTCGTCTGAAAAAACTGAAGCTCATCAAATTCGTTTTTTATGTATACATTCTTAATTTCTACGATTGATTGGTCAAACTCGATTGTTAATAGGTCTTCTTGTTGAAAAATGTTTAACTTCTTCATATTTATCTCTCCATTTTATAGAATTTGTATGATTCTATCTACCACTCTACTTGTCGCTTTACCGTCATCTAATTCATTGTATACTTTGTTAAATTGCTTGTATTGTTGCGAATTAGGAATGGCTTGATAATTTTCATTTTTGATAAATGAAAATAATTTATGACTATTACTAAATATCGGTCCAGGTAAATCAGATTCATAAGGTACATAAAAGCCTCTTATATCATTTGCATAACTTTCTTTATCGTAGGCAAAGAATAATATTGGTCTTTCTAAGTTTGCAAAGTCGAAATATACAGAAGAATAGTCCGTTATTAAAATATCACTGATTAAAAACAATTCATTTATATCTTCAGCTTTTGATAAATCATAGACACTGTTATAACTTTCTAAATTTAATGCATTTGATACTAAATAGTGTGCCCTAATTATTAAAATATAGTCATCACTTAGGTTTTCTTCAAAATAATCTAAATCTAACTTTAATTTAAAATTATATTGGCCGATATCTACACGGTCATTATCACGCCAAGTTGGCGCATAAAGTATCACTTTCTTATTAAATGGAACATTATGTTTTTCTTTTAATTGTTTAATATGTATCGAATTATTATAATTTATTAAATCATCATTTCGTGGATATCCAAGTGTTAATATGTGCGATTCAGGTAAATTAAACGCTGTTTTAAACCTTGAAGTAGCAGTTTTACTTGGAGACAACAAATAATCCCATCTACTTGTCTCTTTATTAAATCCATATAGATACTCTTCTAATGTCACCTCTGGAATGGATATCACTGTTTGGTCATTAGCTAATTTCTTTAACGGCGTACCATGCCAAGTTTGAATGAAAATTTGAGATTTTTTCTTATAAACCTGTGGAGATATTCTTGTATTGGCTATCCATACTTTTGATTGATTATACAATTTAAAATATGCTTTTGTGTTTTTATCTACAGTTTCTATACCTTGCTTTGATAATGTATTTTTTAATTTTTCATTATTCGTTACGACTACATGTCTATAGTCTGCTCGCCTTTTTGATAATTCGTTATAAATCATCTTAGGTGAATCAGAAAATGATTTGCCATTAAATGATTCATATATCACAATGTTTTTTACTTTTTCACTAAATATATTTGAAACATAATATTTAGACTTTAATGAACTCATAAACCTTCTGACTCTAGATATTTTGTATGCCTGTTTAAAATTATATTTTTTTATGGCATTAATTTCCAGTGATTTGAAGATACTTTTTTTAGACACTTGATAATTCAACTTTATTAATATATTGGACAGCACTTGTTTATTTTGAAGAATAAAATCGAATTTAAATGGAAACTGTGGATTGAGTACTTTCTCCAAATAATCATATAATTGTTCCCGATCTTCTTTATCAACTTGATCTTGTTTACTAAAAAATGAAATTGTTTCTTTAAATGACTGTTCGGTCATTAAAAATAATTTTTCTTCCATAATGTTGAAAGTTTCCTTCCTCAATAAAGTGTATTTTTTTAAATATACAGATATTTCATATTTGTATATGATGATACACTAATATTATTAAAAATAAAAACGCTTTATTACCTTAATGAATATACTTTCTACTGTACAAATAGCTTCAGAGTTTATATAATAGCTTATACATTTTCTTTACAATTAATACAATTTGTTTACATTGATTTGTTTATATATTAAGCTTTACTATATAAGTTAAAGAGGTGAAGATAATATGCGTAGAGTAATTACTTATGGTACATATGATTTATTACATTATGGCCATATCGAACTTTTAAGACGAGCAAAGCAATATGGCGACTATCTAATTGTTGCTTTATCTACAGACGAGTTCAACAAACTAAAGAACAAGAAATCTTACTATAACTATGAACAACGTAAGATGATGCTAGAATCTATTAGATATGTTGATTTAGTTATACCTGAGAATGGTTGGGAACAAAAGACAGAAGATGTTAAAAACTACAATGTCGATACTTTCCTTATGGGTCATGATTGGGAAGGCGAGTTTGATTTCTTGAAAGATGAATGCGAAGTCATTTACCTTAAGAGAACTGAAGGTATTTCTACAACTCAAATTAAGAAGGAACTTTATGGTACTGATTAGAACACAAATACTGTGTTCTTTTTATTAGTCAATACTGTAAATTAATTGAATAAAAGTATTTAATTGTAAGAACATCAGGAGTGACATATGAAAAAATTAATTCTATTTCTATTATTTATCAGTATTACATGTGTAATTTCATTCTGTATATTTAAAGTGAAATTACCCTTGCAAGATCAACCAACTCATCAAGTAACATCTAAAGTCAAACCTCTCGACAATATAGACAATAACGAGCCATTAGATAAGCAAACAAAACTAAATGTTGATGAATTTTTAAAATCAAATCATTTTAATGGTAATATAACGATTTTCAGGAAAAACAAACTCATTATGGATGAATCATATGGTTTCAAAAATTTTGAGAATAACATAAAGAATGATAACCATTCGATGTATTTAATAGGATCAGCAAATAAATTCCTCACAGGAATTATGCTTAGACAATTAGAAGAAGAAGGCAAACTCAATCTCGATGACAATGTGAATAAATATATTCCTGACTTTCAATTAAATTATCCACTTACACTTAGAGATTTAATGTTACATCAAAGTGGTTTAGCTAAATTCAAGCCAGATTGGTCTCAGTTTGGTTTAGATAGTTCAATACGTACCATTAAAAGTACAGGTATCGTACCTTCGCATTATCGTACCTACCAATATAATGATGCTAATTACATTACTTTAGCTAAGGTTATCGAGAACGTTACACATAAATCATTTGAATATAATTTGAAACATCGCATCATTAATAAAGCAAACTTAAAATACACTTCAAATTATGATTCAAAAAGTCATGAAAAGTACTTTGTAAGTGGTTATAAAAATATAAATAACCAAAATATTTATATACAGCCTAACAATTTAGATAAATATGATGGTGCAGGAAATGTTTATATCTCTACACATGATATGGCACAACTCGTCTCGAAATTTAAAGAGAATAAGCTTGTATCAAAAACATCTACGCAAAATTTATTATCATTACCTGATCAGGGCTATTATCCTTCATCATATAGATATGGATTTTATAAATTTAAAGACTACGAACGATATAGAGGCATATTCTTCGCTAATGATATCGTGACTTATTCTAACGATGAATATATCGTTACGATAGCGAGTAATCAGTTATACCAACCTTATAAAAGTAATACCGAGAATATGTTGAAGTATATTTACAAACAAATTCTTCATCAAGAATTAAAACAAAAATAAAAATAAAAACGTAAAGCTTCTGCAATCCTAGAAGCTTTACGTTTTTTTGCTATTTTGCTAGATTAATCAGTCTTGCCACTTAGAACTCTCCTATTATGCTAGATTCAACATTCTTGCTTCTTAGACTCGCTTTGTTTTATTGTTTGTCTATTATAGTTAATACTTTACCTAAAATATATTTAAATAAGAGGCTAGGACATGATTTGTCCTGGCCTCTTTTGATTAATGTGATATTTTCTTGCTTTTATTTTTCATATTTCGTAGTTTCATTTTTAGTTTTAGTTTTTGAGCATTTAATTGATATTGTCTATATGTCTTCTTATCTGATGGAATTTCTAGTTTCATTGCTATTTGTTTAAACTGATCATATCCTTCTACCGTTGATATCGTTAGAACGAGTGTTTTTAATTCTTTCGCACTAGTAGTATTAATATTGTTAATAACATCTAAATATAACACTGCACTGTCCAATAACGACTTCATATTATTAACCTTTAGATAATTATTTCTAATGAGATAGAATATAATTAATTTATCCATTCTATAACTATAATAATCACTAACATTTTGATCTAAGTCTTTCAAAATTTCAAGAGACCTACTTCTCACTTTAGCGCCGTCACTTAAATATTTAGTTATATTTTTATAACTACTTGCAACAATTGAATCCTCTATACCAATGTTATATAAATAGGCTAAATCATCAATTACTGAAATATTGCTATTTACCCATGCTTTTAAATTAAACGTATGTTCTTCGCAGAACGTTATATCTTCATCAAATCTAATATTTTCTAGTTTAGACTTTTTATACAGTTTACCGTATGGTCCTATTGATTGAATTACTTCAGGTGTACTGTTTAAATCTGTAACATGTACTGCTTTTAAATCTTTATAAGTAGAAATAGGATAAACTTTTTCTCCAATTAAATGATGAACTTGACCTACGACTATGTCAGTATTGTATGTTTCAATCTCTTTGATCATGTTATCGATAATGTTATCACCAAGTTTATCATCAGCATCACAAAACATAATGTACTCGCCTTGTGCTAAACTAATACCTTCATTTCTTGATGCAGCTGCTCCTTTATTTTCACGATTGACTAGAACGACATTAGGATGATTTAAATTACTAATAACTGTTGAACTATTATCTTTAGAACCATCATTAATACAAATAATTTCGTGAGAATGTTGAGAATGAATCGATGCTATTGTTTCAGTTATGGTTTCTTCGGCATTATAAACCGGAATAATTACACTAACTTTCATCTTTACAATCTCCTTCTTTAATAAATTTAATTAATTGTTCAGTAGCATTAAAATTAGTATATTCATGCCACATTTGTTTAATATTTTCATTAATCTTATTATGGTTAACTAATTGATATAAAGTCTGTACATCATAGGCTTTATTTGTTTCAGTCATTTCATAATAATATTGATTCAAACCTCTTTTTTGATTGTATATTTCTTCATCAAAACTATAGAAAATAATTGTCTTATCAAGTAATGATGCTTCTATACTTAACGAACTATAATCCGTAATAATGAGGTCAGCTACCTCAATTAAATCTTGAGTGTTGCGATCATCTGACATGTGATTTGAAATACTCGGATGTAACTTTGTAATTAATTCAAATTCAGGACATGCTCGTTCAAACTCTTCTTTATTAATTGTATGAATTTGGTTTGTATAGTCTCTATAAGTCGGTAGATAAAGTGCTATTTTCTTATTATGGTTAACAGGCTTTATATTTTTGTAATGATCAAGTCTTGGAAGTCCAAATGGCAACATTTGACTTTCTTTAGCATCTAAACTCCGAATGAAAATCTGTTTCATAATATTTGAACTTACTAAATAGTAGTCAGTAAAGTGATATACCTTTAAATAATTTTTAATGAGTTTCTCATTATGTATATCGACACTTTTATCTTCTAAACCGAATTGTTTTGTTGCACCTGCAGCATGCCAAGTTTGAATAACGGTTTGATTGTTAGCTTTTGTGATACCGCCTAACAGTAAATAATACGTATCGATAATCACAGTTTTACTAGATTTAATTGCTTTAATTTGTTGGATAATATATTTATTTTTCAAGTTTATAACTTTATCGACTTGTAACTCATGAGCAAAGTCAATCCACTTTGGATGAGCAATTATCGTGATATGATATTTTTCTTCTTTAAGTGCTTCAATTACAGGTAATACATCTTCCTTAAATGTCATAAAAACAACAACATTATGAGAATCTATCTTATGTTTAAACATTTTGTTTATTAAAAATAACAATAAAATATATATACCTTTTACGATGTTTCTCGCCATTTTTCCACTTCCTATCTTACGCATTTATAAAACGAGCCTGAGACATCGTATATGCCACAGGCTCTTTTATTATCATTTTATAGAAAATCTGCAAATCTTTGTCTAAATTTCATGTGTAAGATAGAACCTATAACAAAGAATAATGCTATTATACTAACGTTATATAATGCCAACTTCCAATGTTCTAATAAGTAAATATTATCATATAAAATCGCTGCCCTATATGATTCAGCATAAAAGTATACTGGATTAAATTTCATAATCATTTCAACTATTGATCCTTTATCTGGAATCCATAGTATTGGTGATAAATAAAAGAGCATTCTTAAAATTGCTTGCATTGCCATTTGTGTATCACGAATTAACACACCTAAAGTTGATGTTAACATTGATACAGAATATGCGAAGGCATATAACATTGGCATATATATCAATAACTGTAAAAGATACAATGATGGAAAAATTCCAGTAGTCATACAAATAATAACAATTACGAAAGTTAAGACTAGATGACCATAAAATTTACTTGTTAAAATATAAGCAGGTATTGCGGATAAAGGAAAATTCATCTTTGCAACTTGATTGAATCTTGTACCTATTGATTTCGTTCCTTCCAATATTCCTTGATTCACAAAGAACCAAGCACTTATTCCGACAAGTAGCCAAAATATAAATGGTACATCATCAATTGGTTTGTTCTGTCTTATTCCGACACCAAAAGCAAACCAATATACAAAAATTTGTAATACAGGATTAATCAATTCCCAAGCTAAACCAAGGTAATTATCATGATTTGAAATCTTTAATTGAAACTGCGCTAATCTTTGTATTAAATAAAAGTTTTTAAAGTGCTCTTTTATCACTGTAAATACAGCATTCATGGAAATCACTCTCTCGTTTAGTCATTTATAACCTTAATCATAAATATAGCATCAATTTAGTATAGATGATATATTTATAACGATAAAACTAATAAATATAGAACATATATAATTTACATGATAATCAAAGAATTTACAATAAATTTACTAAACTGAAAAAATAATGCATAATAGTAATGCTAATAATTTTAAGGAATGGATTAACTATGAAGGAATCAGTTGTTATACATAAACTAACAAAAGAATATAAAATCTTCCGTACTAACAAAGAAAGACTGAAAGACGTCTTCTTGCCACGCCATAAATCTAAGAGATTCCATGCGCTTACAGATATTTCATTTACAGCATACGAAGGCGATATTATTGGCCTAGTTGGAATTAACGGGTCTGGTAAATCAACATTAAGTAATATTATCGGAGGTTCACTTCAACCTTCGAGTGGAACGATTGAACGACACGGTGATGTTAATGTTATTGCCATTAACTCCGGTTTAAACACGCAATTAAACGGAATAGATAATATAGAATATAAGATGTTACTCCTTGGTTTCACAAAGAAAGAAATTAAAGAACTAACACCTGAAATTATTGAATTCTCTGAATTGGGCGAGTTTATATATCAACCAGTAAAGAAATATTCAAGTGGTATGAAATCTAAACTAGGCTTCGCTATAAATGTTATGGTCAATCCAGACATACTAGTTATCGATGAAGCTTTATCTGTTGGTGACCAAACTTTCACAAAAAAAAGTTTAGACAAAATGAATCAGTTTAAAGAAGCTGGCAAAACAATATTCTTTGTTAGTCATAATATCGGACAAGTTAAAGATTTCTGTACTAAAATTGCTTGGATTGAAGGCGGTAAATTAAAAGCATTTGGTTCTAATGAAGAAGTGCTTCCTCAATATCAAGAATTTTTAAAAGAATTCAACCAAAAATCTGCTCATGACAAAAAAGCATTCAAAGATGAAATTGATAAAACTAGATTTTTCTATAAATAATAAAAAGGATCCCAAGTCGGGATCCTTTTTATTATTTATCAAGTCGTTGCTTAACGATGTTTCATATAATCAAATTTATTTTTCTTAGATGAAGTTGCTTTTTGAAATTGTACTTCCTTTAAGAATAATAGAATCTTCAATGCTCGATTTAACCTCTTTAAATCTGTAATGATTCTATAAAACCATTCAAGATTTAACTTTCTAAATAAATCTGGTGCACGTTTGACGTTGCCACTCATAACATCAAATGAACCACCTACACCCATCATCACAGTATGTTCAAAGTGATGTCTATTATAATATATCCAATCTTCTTGCTTAGGGAATCCCATAGCAACAAAGATGAAATCTGGATTAAAGGCTTTGATTTTCTTTGTAACTTTATGGTCAAGTACATGTTTATAACCATGTTTATAATCAAATGTAATATTTGGATATTGTTGCGCTAGTATATGCTTAGTTTCTTTAACCCCTTCTTTAGAAGAGCCTAATAAAAATACGCGTTTGTTGCTAGCGTTTGCAATATTCAACATTTCTTCCATTAATTCTATGCCAGGAATACGTTCTTTCAATGGTGTATTCAAATAATTTGCAGCTTTAACTATACCAATACCATCTGGCACAATATAATCAGCATGTTTAATGCGTCTTTGATAATGATTATTATGGTAAGCATAATGTGCAATTTCTGGATTAGCTGTTACAATAAACATATTATCAACCGTTTCTTGATTAACAAAATATTTAATGCGATCAACCATGTCATTTGCCGTTAGGTTCGCAAATGGCAAACCGAGCACATTAATCGTTTGCGGTTTTATTACATCATACGGATTATTTTGCTTTAAGACAACTTGCTCTCTTACACTTGATAAATCTCTTTCAAGTACTTTTGCCATTTGTATCACCTCACATTCTTCCCTATAATTTACACCATTTCTATAAATTTTACAACAAATTAACATTGAATATATTTAGACAAAAAAGCTAATTTCATTTAAATTGTTGAATTTTACTTGTATAATCATATATGATGTAGTATATGTAAATTTTTTTAATGTACGATAATAATACAAATGGAAAGGTCAATATATAATATGAAGAGATTCCCAAAGATAGTCTTACTTTTGATGTCAGTAATACTCATGATTCTTCCAGTTGTATTTGGGTTAATGCTTTATCTGGAGACTAAGGGTGCGATTAATGATTCGTTTCTTGATTCTAAAAAAAGCAAATCATCCTTAAGAGACAAACCAGTAGACCCTAGCTTAGATCATGTTTCCGTGCTTTTCTTAGGTGTGGACGATAGTAATTCACGTCGTAAAGGTGGACAAAAAGCCAATCAATCACGTACTGACGCAATGATCTATACAACGTTTAATAGAGATAAGAAACAAATAAGAATGGTTAGTATTCCTCGAGATACTTTAAGTTATATTCCAGCAGTTAAATATTACGACAAAATTACACATGCACATGCAATCGATGGTCCTAAAGGTTCAATGGAAAGTGTTGAATCTACATTAAATGTACCCGTTGATTACTATGCACGTATCAATATGGAAGCTTTTGTTGAAGTCGTTGATGAACTTGGTGGAATAGAATATGATGTACCTTTCAACTTAGACGAACCTAATACGGAAGATAAAGGTCGAATCAAAGTTAAAAAAGGTAAACATAATTTAAGCGGTGATGAAGCACTTGCAGTTGTACGTTCTAGAAAACAAGATTCAGATTTAGAACGTGGTAAACGACAAATGCAAATGATTAAAGCAATCATCAAGAAAGCTCAAAAAACAAATTCAATTAATAAATTAGATGACTTAGTTAAGATAGTTGGTAAAAATGCTAAACATAATTTGAGTTTTGAAGATATTCAAACATTAGCAACATCATATTCTTCCAGCATAGTAACAATTAAAACAGAACAAGTCACTGGTACTGATGCCAACTTTAACGGTTCCTATTTCTTTAATCCAGATTTAGAAAACCTTGTTAAACTATCTAATAAATTAAGAAAAGACTTGGACTTACCTAAAACTAACAAAAAACAGTTTATGAATTATCTAATGACGCAAACATATGGAGATTTAATGCCATATATAGAAGTTACCAAAAAAAGTTTAAAACAAGGTAACGGACAAATTAATAAATCGGACAGTGCAGATACAGTTGAACCAGCAATTGAGCCAGATAGTCAAGAATCTGTTCAACAACCGAGTGAGCAACCATCTGTTCAACAACCTGAACCGTCCGCTGAGGTTCCGCAAGAAGCACCATCTCAAGAAGTACCACAGCAAGCACAAGGTAATGAAGCACAAAGCGGTATTCCAAATGAACAACAACCGAGTATTGAAACCTACTAGTAAAGGAGGTATAAAATGGGGAAACGTAAAACATATGAAAAATATGAACAAATCAACTCAATGTTTGATGCATTAGAACAACAAATAGTTGAATCTGGGGACTTATCACATTTAAGAAACCACTTATACTATGTTAATCATCAGCATAGAGAAAATTATGAAGCATTGATTCTTTATTACAGTCAAGCAAACAGTGATCCTATTATAGATGGCGCCTGTTATGTGATTGCTATACCAGAAATATTCAATGTTATTAATATTTTTGATAACCCACTTCCTTTTTCATGGGTATATACTGAAACAGGTTTAACTGAAGAAATGAAATCACTTAGTGTTCATTTTCAATATCTTGTTGCAGCTGCACTTGAAACGAGCCAAATACAAATCTTTACACCTAGTGGATATACAATGGGTATAACACATTGGAACATTCATCAGCTAAGACTATTTTGGCAATATACAGCAATTGTTAGAAGAGAAGCTTTATAATTTATAAAAGTATCCTTAAACAAATCGTAAGATTTAGTTTTTGGATGCTTTTTTATTTATAAAATCACTTTTTTATAATAAGCTAATTTAAAATACTGGAGGAATAAATATGAAAATTAAATTAGTAGAAAATAATAAAGAAATGCAAGATGCCCTAAATATAAGAAAAAAAGTATTTGTAGCAGAACAAGGTGTTTCAATCGATGCAGAAATTGATGAATTTGAAGACACATCCAAACATATCATTCTATATCATGATCAATTTCCGGCAGGTGTTGGTAGATTTCGTACATACAAAGATGGGTTTGCGAAAGTAGAACGTGTCGCAATTTTAAAAGAATATAGAAAACATGGATATGGAAATCAAATAATGTCTTTCATCAATAACGCAGCAAAAACCGAAGGATATATTGGAACTGTTTTAAACGGACAATCACATGCACGAACATTTTATGAGAAGTTAGGATATGAAATTGAAGGCGAAGAATTTTTAGAAGAAAACATTCCACATTACCGTATGAAATTAATATTTACTTAAGAATTCCTATATATATCAAATATTAAAGTTACATTACAAATTAGAAATTTTAGAACAATTCTTTTAAATTGGCATTATACTGTTATTAAATAATAATACCTAAACAAAGGAGATTGTTCATGGACAAAAAATTCTATTATAAAACGCCAGCACTCGTTGCAATGACTCTAGCAGGCACTACACTCATTTCACATCAGGCAAATGCAGAGGAAACTGTAAACAATGATAATAAAAATATCATTGATCAACATGACAATGCAAAACAAATTCAAAATGAGAAAAAAGAATTACAGAATCAATCATTAAATATAACTGGTAGTAAAGAATATAAAGATCCTTCAATTGTAGATGTTCAACAACCAGCTTCTGATGAGATTGCTGATAACGTAGATAACACTACTAATACTACTGACAACAAAGATATTGCTGTCAATGACAATCAAGACGTTCAACAACCTACTTCTGATGTGAACGTTGATAACGTAGATAACACTACTAAGACTGAAGACAACAAAGATGTTGTTAGTCAAGACAGTCAAGACGTTCAACAACCTACTTCTGATGTGATTGCTGATAACGTAGATAACACTACTAAGACTGAAGACAACAAAGATGTTGTTAGTCAAGACAGTCAAGACGTTCAACAACCTACTTCTGATGTAGACGCAGATAACACTGTTAAAAACGATGACAACAATGACGTTCCTGTCAATGATGATCAAGACGTTAAGCAACCTGCTTCTGATGTGGACGCAGATAACACTGTTAAAAACGATGACAACAATGACGATCAAGACGTTAAACAACCTGCTTCTGATGTGAACGTTGATAACGTAGATAACGCTACTAATGCTGATGACAACAAAGATGTTGCTAATCAAGACAATCAAGACGTTAAGCAACCTACTTCTGATGTGAATGCTGATGATAATGTAGTATCGTCTGAAAGCACAACTACAGCTAGAAGATTAGTGTCTACACCTAAGCGAAAAATGATTTCAGCGGCACCAAGAGCCTATAAAGCAGCTGTTTCATCAACTATAAATAATCAAATTCGTAACAATAACTATACTGTTCCTAAATATGTAGAAGATTTTTCAAGTCATATTCCAAAAATTCCTTACCGAAATGGTGTTGGTAAGCCTGAAGGGATTATTGCACATGAAACTGCAAATCCAAATTCTACTATTCAAGGCGAAATTGCTTATATGAAGAATAATTACGAAAGTGCATTTGTACATGCATTCGTAGATGATAAAAACATTATCGAAGTTGCGCCAACTGACTATTTAGCTTGGGGAGCTGGTGCTCAAGCAAACCCTAGATTCATTCATGTTGAATTAGTACGTGTCTACGGTGGGGATAGATTTGCTCGTTCTATTAACAATTACGCTGATTATTTAGCTACAAACCTTGTATATTACGGCTTACCACTTGATAGTGCTGAATACGATGGTAAAGGTACATTATGGTCACATGATGCTATTTCAAAATTCCTTGGAGGAACAAATCATAGTGATCCTTACGGTTGGTTTGCTGAAAACAACTATACTTTTGATGAACTAGTAGAATTAGTTGGTGAAAAATATTACAGCAAAACTAATAAAGTGACTACACCTACTAAGCCGGTTGTTACTAAACCTAAACCTGTCGTTACTAAACCTAAGCCAGTTGTTACTAAACCTAGTCCGACAACTAAACCAGTGACTAGTCCTATTACAACTAAAGTAGTCAATTATGTTGGAACTGTTAACGTCAATACAAACGGCGTTTATAGTACTGTTACTGACAAAGTTGCTAAATCTGCTGCCTCAAAAGCAGGAAAAACATTTAATATCGGTAAACAAGCGACTTTTAATAATCAAATTTTCTACTTATTACAAGATAATAAAGGTACGCCACTTGGTTGGGTTAAGTCTAATGACGTTAAATTACAATCTAATGCAAAACCTACTACTAAACCTGTAGTTAAACCTGCACCTAAGCCTGTTGCTAAACCTAAACCAGCAGTTAAACCTGCACCTAAACCTGTTGCTAAACCTAAGCCGGCAGCTAAACCTGCTACGAGTCCAATTACAACTCAAGCAGTTAAATATGTTGGAACAGTTAATAAAAACACACAAGGTATTTATAGCACCGTTACTGATAAGACAGCTAAATCTGCTGCTACTAAAGCTGGTAAAACATTTAATATCGGTAAACAAGCGACATATAATAAACAAGTTTTCTACTTATTACAAGATAACAAAGGCACACCACTTGGTTGGGTTAAGTCTAATGACGTTAAATTACAGACACCTGCTCAACCTAAAACCGTAAAAAATAGTGTTCCAAAAACAACAAATGTTAATTATGTAGGAACCGTTAATAAAAACATTTCTGGCGTATATACTTCTGTATATAACAACAAATCAGTTCCTGCCTTAGATAAAGCAGGAAAATCATATAAAATTGGAAAACAATCAACTTATAACAATCAAGTTTTCTATTTATTACAAGACAATCGTCAAGTGCCGCTTGGTTGGGTTAAAGCTCAAGATGTACAATTACAAACAGCTTCTAAACCAAAATCAATTAGCAAACCAACTACAACTAAACCTAAACAAACAACATCAGTTAAAGCTAATACTGTAAATTCAAAACCAGTTGCGATGACGGAAGCTTATCAAAACTATGTAATCTTTGATATAAACGGTTATTTCTATAGTAATCCAAGTGTATCTAAAAATAATTTATTAGGTTCTTTAAAAAATTATCAAAATGCGTACTTTAAAGTTACCTCATCTCAAAAAGTTGGAAATGAATTATGGTATAAAGGTATTTTAAATGGTAAAACAGTTTGGATTAACGCTAAACATTTACAAGTAGTAAATGAATCTACTAAAGTTACTAAAAGTCCTTATACTTTAGATCAAGCACTTGCTAAACAAATGGCATTAAAAAATGGTGCTGAACCTAAAAAAGTATTAACAAGTGGCGTCCGAAAAGCTACTAAAGCTGAAGTACGTGATGCAATGGATACGACTAAATATGTCAACGATCCAGTTCAAAAATATCAATTCTTAGATTTAAACAAATCTCAGAATATATCTGTTGATAAGCTAAATCAACTACTTCGAGGTAAAGGTATTTTAGAAAATCAAGGATCAGCATTTAGCCAAGCAGCAAAAGCAGTTGGAATTAATGAAATTTACTTAATTTCACATGCATTATTAGAATCAGGAAATGGTACTAGTAAATTAGCTAATGGTGGTGCAATTGATTCTAAAGGAAAAGTGGATTTAAAAGCTAAGACAAAATACTATAATATGTTTGGAATTGGCGCAGTAGATAATAACGCTTTATATGGTGGCATTAAATACGCACAACAAGCTGGATGGAACTCACCTGCAAAAGCAATATTAGGTGGTGCTCAGTTTATTTCAAAAAATTATATTAAAGCTGGACAAAATACACTTTATAAAATGAGATTCAATCCACAAAATCCAGGTGTCCATCAATATGCAACAGGCGTAGATTTTGCGAAATCTAACGCTATACGAATTAGTGATTTCTATACTCAAATTCAATCTGACGGACAATACTATGACATCGATCAATATAAATCGTAAGTTTTAAATTAAATTGATAACGAACCAATATCAAAAATTTGATATTGGTTCAATTTTTATTGCACAGTATTATTATGAATAATTAGTTGTACTTTGCCCATATTTAACTTATAATCTAGTTCGCGGGAATAAGTAGATTATAGATTTAGAGGAGCACATTTTATGACAAAAGAGAAAGAAAGAGACCATTATTTTGATAACGCTAGATTTTTCTTAATAGTATTAGTTGTGTTTGGTCATTTAACAAGATCATATGTTAATGAGAGTCATATTTTTAAAGCAATTTATATGTTTATTTATAGTTTTCATATGCCTGCTTTTGTACTTATATCCGGCTTTTTTGCGAAAGGTGTCGGAAGACCTGGTTACATAAAAAAAATTACCATAAAACTCTTAATTCCATATATCATATTCCAAGTATTTTATGGGTTATATTATTATTACATTGATCGTGATGATACATTAAATATAAGTCCATTTGATCCACAATGGGCAATGTGGTTTTTAGTCAGCTTATTCTCATGGCACATTATTTTGCATTTTGTGAGAAACTTCAATCCATATATGACATTTATAATATCCATTATAATAGGATTAGGTGTAGGCTATTTTGATTTTATAGATGAAAAGTTAAGTTTATCAAGAACATTTGTGTTCTTCCCTATCTTCTTATTAGGCTATTATATAAATAAAGAACAATCATTTATTTTAAGAAATAAAAAACATTTATGGATGTCTACTATATGTTTAACTGTGATATTTATAGCATATTACTTCACTGATTATAATTTTGAATGGTTATTCGGGAGTAAACCATACTCTGAATTAGATGGTGAAGCTGATATTTATAGTGCATTCAAACGACTGTTTATTTATGTCGTTATATTTGCATCAACATTGAGCTTTATGAACCTCATACCTGAAAGAAAGTTACCATTAACATATATAGGTTCACGTACAATGTTTATTTACTTATTACATGGTTTATTTGTTGGATTATTCCGTTCTAAAGAATGGGATACAATGCTTCTAAATCAACCTTACGTATGGGTAGCAGTCATTTTAATTACAATAGTAATCGTTTATTTCTTTAGTAGTGATATCGTCAAACATTATGCAAGTCCCATTGTTGACTTAAAAAAACCACCCAAAAAGAAATAAAATTTAATTAAATTTCAAAAAGAAAGAACCAATAACTTAAATGTTAGAGGTTCTTTCTTTCTTTTTTGTTTTGTTCTATGGCGCTTGTCTACTCCCACTTGGGCTTTACTTTTTTCTAAGTCGTTTGTGGGCTATATAAATTAGAAAAAGTAGAAATTCATATTCAAAATGAATTTCTACTTTTTAAATTTCCTCAGACATTTACTATTGTAAACTCTTTATCTTATTAAAGATTCGTAAGGAATCGTTCCGATATATTTATCATCACTATTTAATAAATATGCAGGAATTTGAACTTGCTTATGCGTAACAGGTGCTAGTTCGTGGTTCTGATTATGAAGTGTTTCTAATACCTCATAACATGCGCTTAGTAAATATGTTAAATAATCTACCCACTCTTGTGTATATGGTGTTTCAGCTTGAATGAATAAGATTGGATTTTCACATTTTTCTGATGGCTGCATGAAATCAGACACAAATTTTCTCTCATCAAATGATAAATCTGACTTTGGTTTAAATTTTATATGAAATTGCGAGTTTTTTATAAGTCGATTATCTTCTCCGAAATAATATCTATGAAAATGTTGTAATTGTTCTTCTGCTCTACAAACACGAATGGCATCTTCTTCAAATGTAACCATCCATTGTTCATTATTGTTTTGAACTAACACAAACGTCGGATGTGGTAACCAATCAAATATATTTAAAGATAATAACAATCTAAGATGTTGATTCATTTTAGTTAAATCTACCATGTATTCATCCCCTATTATTGTAATCTTCTCCTTATTGTAATACGTTTTCAAAATTTTTGCTATATTCATTTCTTTGTTATGTTTTTAAAGTTATAATGAAAATATCGTTTTGAAGAGGTGAAGTAAAATGCAATTACCATTAAATAAATTTGCGTCTCAACTTAAAGTATCTGGTATTAGAGCAATCTCAAACCGAATACCTGAAATTGATGATGTAATAAACTTAACTGTTGGACAACCTGATTTTCATGTTCCACAACGTGTTAAGGACGCCATGAAAGAAGCAATCGATCATAATTTTACGTCATATTCTCATAATGCTGGATTAATCCAATTAAGAGAAGTTGTTAAAACGTATTATGAAACACGTTTTAGTGCACATTTTAATACGAATGAAATTCTAATAACAAATGGTGCTAGCGAGGCATTAGATACGGCTTTACGCGGTATTATCGAACAAGGTGATGAAGTGTTGATTCCTTCACCTGTTTACGCTGGGTACGTACCTTTAATTGAGCTACTAGGTGCTACACCTGTTTATATAGATACTACCCATACTCATTTAAAAATAACACCCGAATTAATTAAAAAACATATCACATCAAAAACTAAAGCAATTTTATTAAATTATCCTAATAATCCAACAGGTATTATTTTAAATAAAGATGAGGTAACGGCAATTGTTGATGTATTAAAGGAATATCCTATTTTTATTATAAGTGATGAAATTTATGCTGAAAATACTTTCCAACAATCTCATACGTCATTTGCATCTTACGAATCCATTAAAGATCAATGTATATTATTGGGTGGTTTAAGTAAGTCGCATTCAATGACTGGACTCCGTATAGGATTCTTATTAGGTCCAGAATATCTTATGAAGCAACTTACATTTGTCCATGCTTATAACTGTATTTGCGCAAATGTTCCAAGTCAATATGCTGCGATTGAAGCGTTAACGCATTCGATTGATTCACCTAAAGAAATGAATAAAGCATATATCAAACGAAGAGATTATGTATATGAACGACTTATCAACATGGGCTTTATCATAGATGAAATGCCACAAGGTGCTTTTTATATTTTTCCAAAAATTTCGCAATTTGGTATAGATGATTATGAATTTTGTATGAAAGCATTAGAAGATTATCACGTTGCGATTGTACCAGGATCAGCATTTACACATTTAGGTAAAGGCTATATTCGAATATCATATGCTTATGATATTGAATCATTAGAGATAGGACTAAATAGATTAGAAAAAATGATACAAGAATTATTTTAAGGGGCTGAAAATTAATGACTTTATTATGGCAGACAGCAGAAGAAAAGGAAAATTTATTAAAATCATTAGTAAAACACGATTCAATAACACATTCAGAAGGTGAAAAAACTTTTCCCTATTTTCTAAAAGAGCAATACTTAAAGCTGAATTACTTTAAACAAAATGAAGAACAAGTCATGTTACAACCAACTGGGGATGGGCGTCATGCTGTTCTTGCTTATTATAAAGCACCTACATCAAAGAAAACTTTAGTTTGTATAAGTCACTTTGATACTGTAGGTATTGATGATTTTAGTGAATATTCATCTCATGCATTCGATATGGATGAAATCACAAAAATCTTCAGACAAGATGATAAATTCTTAACATCAGATGCGAAAGACGACATCAAGAATGGTGATTATCTATTTGGACGTGGTTCAATGGATATGAAACCAGGACTTATGATACATATGTCATTAATTGAGAAAGCTATACATGAATTATGGGACATCAACATAATTGTTATATCTGTACCTGATGAAGAGGTTGAATCGAAAGGTATGCACAAAGCTGTAGAGAAGCTGAACCAATTAAGACAAGAAGATCATTTAGATATCGTATTACATTTAAATAGTGAACCTACATTTTCACAAGCTGAAAATGATTCAAATCATTATATCTATTCTGGAACCATCGGTAAAATCATGCCCTCTGTTCTTTGTTATGGTAAAGAGACGCATGTTGGTCAACCAATGAATGGTATAAGTTCGAATTATATTCAAAGTTTTATTAATAAAGAGATGGAATATTCTAAGCTATTTAAAGAACATTACAAAGATGAAGTCACACCATTACCTGTATCTTTAATGAGTAGAGATATTAAACAGCATTATGATGTTCAAACACCATTTCGATCAATTGCGTTATATAACGTTTTCTTATTTAATAGAAATGCTAAACAAGTATTTACAATATTCAATGAAGTTGTACATAAAGCAGTTCATCAATGTGCTCATGCATATCAAGAAATCGTAAATGATGAAGGATTAAATAGAGAAATAAATATCAATGTTATGACTTATAATGAATTAAAAAATATGGCCATTGATGAATTTGGAGAAGATCATATAGATATGATTATTAAACAAATCATTGATCAAATTCCTGATAAAAGAGCCCAATCGATAGAAATCACTGACCGCTTCATGCAAATAATGAAAGGTTTAGGTCCAACAGTTGTGACTTTCTTTGCACCGCCTTATTATCCAGCTGCTCATTCATCAGAAGATCCATTTATAGACAACATTGTAAATACTGTTAGTAAAGTTTCTCTTAAACAGTTTAATAGAACTTCTAAAAGACAATATTTCTTTAACGGGATAAGTGATTTAAGTTATGCTAAATATAGACTAGATGATGATGGCTTTCAAAGTTACGTTGATCAAACGCCTGTATTTAATCATTCATACAAAATTCCTTTTGAAGATATCAAAGCGATCAGTGCACCTGTTATTAATATAGGACCTATCGGTAAAGACGCCCATCAAGTAACTGAACGTATTCATGTTAAAAGTGCATTCGAAGAAATACCATTTATTATCGAGCATGTAATTAAGAACCATTTATTATAAATATTATAATTTCGACTATATATAAGAACCCGGGACAAATTTGTTCCGGTTTTTTTATGTAATAAGAGCGCGCTAACGAATCTAGCAAAATAGAATAAAAAAAGCTAATCCAAAATATGTTGGATTAGCTTTCTTTATTTAAGAATGGGTATTTATATCCCATTCACCTGTTTGTGTATTGCGTTCATATTGACTAACACATGATATTTATATTATGGGAACTTTGGAAATTGATCAAAATCAGGCTGACGTTTTTCTTTAAACGCATCACGGCCTTCTTTTGCTTCATCTGAAGTATAATATAGTAATGTTGCATCTCCAGCAAACTGTTGTAAACCAGCTAATCCATCTGTATCAGCATTCATAGCTGCTTTTAAGAAGCGTAAAGCAGTTGGTGAATGTTGCATCATTTCTTTACACCATTGGACTGTCTCGTCTTCAATCTTATCTAATGGTACAACTGTATTTACTAAGCCCATATCAATTGCTTCTTGAGCATCATATTGACGGCATAAGAACCATATTTCACGAGCTTTCTTATGTCCAACTATTCTTGCTAAATAACCAGAACCATATCCAGCATCAAATGATCCTACTTTTGGTCCAGTTTGTCCAAATCTAGCATTTTCTGCAGCAATTGTAAGGTCACATACGATATGAAGTACGTGTCCACCACCGATAGCATAACCTCTAACCATTGCTACTACTGGTTTAGGTATAACACGAATTAGTCTTTGTAAATCTAATACATTCAATCTAGGTATTTGATCTTCACCAACGTATCCACCATGACCACGAACAGATTGATCTCCACCTGAACAGAATGCTAAATCACCTTCACCAGTTAATATAATTGATCCAACTCTTTGATCATCACGTGCTCTAGAGAATGCATCAATCATCTCTTGTACTGTTAATGGTGTAAATGCATTACGTACTTCAGGACGATTTATTGTTATTTTCGCAATACCTTCGAAAAATTCATACTTAATTTCTTTATACTCTTTTAAAGTTTCCCATTGTCTTGACATAATTTGCCTCCTAAAATGAAATCTATTATTATTGTATCAAACTTTTCAGGTTGTTCCACATGAATTGTATGACCTGCACGATTTACAATGTGAAATTCACTATTATTAATGTATTGTTTCATCTTCTGTCCAATATTAATGAATTTCTCATCATATTCACCAACTAAGATACAAGTTGGTATATTTAATTGGTGCAACGCTTTCCAATTTGATGGTTGATTACCCGTTCCATAATCTGTTAATGATTTGGCTAAACCCTCTGGAGATTGAGATAATCTCATTTGTTTAATTCTATTCTTCTCAACATCTGATAAAGATAACTGACTATCAAATAATGGCATTTTAGACCATTCGTCAACAAATGCTTCTATCCCTATCGATTTAATCTTTTCAGCTCTTATGTTATCTAATTCAATTCTATTTAATTTTTCATTTAGATTGCTTATACCTGGACTCGCACTCTCAAGTATTAGACCATTTAATTTGTTGGGGTATTCTACTGCGACACTAAGTGCTACTCGTCCACCCATTGAATAGCCATGTAAATATACATTACTTAATTTATAATAATCTATAATTTCTACAATTTCTTTAGATATATAAGCCATATCCCAAGTGACATCATGTGTAGAATGGTCTTTTCCATGACCTGGCAAATCAATCGTTATGACATTAATATTTTGTTTATAAATATTATCTATAATTAAATGGAATGTTGTATGATCACTTATAAAACCATGTAACAATATTACAGTTGGCTTATTGTGGTCAATATCATTAACGTAATGTGTTAACATATTGAATCCCTTTCATTTTTCCAAAAAGCGCTTGATGGGTTTCAGTATTTTCTTCACGATTTGTCATTATTTCATATAAGTATGAACCAAATTGTGGTAAGGTTTGGCGTTTATACTCTGCGACATCATTATATTTTTCATAACCTAATTCATATAAATGCGCTACATGTTGAAAATCTAAATCGAGTGGCGTTCCAAATAATTTTTCAAAGTGTTCTGGCGCTTCTTCTTTAGGTGATAAGTAATTAAATATGCCTCCACCATTATTATTTAAGCATATAATTGTAATATCTAAATCATGCAGTTTACTCATTATTAAGCCGTTCATATCATGGAAGAATGAAACATCTCCAATAAGTAGTGTGACTTTTTTATAAATAGCCATACCTAAAGCTGTAGAAACGACACCATCAATACCATTTGCACCTCTATTCGCTGCGATTTCTGCTTTAGAATTTAAATTAAATGTATCTACATCTCTAATTGGCATACTATTTCCCACAAATAGTGTGTCTTTAGATGTCATTTTTTTCAATAAACTCCCTACGACTGCACCTTCATCTGTTTCTTCTTCAATATATGCTTCAATATATTTTCTTGCTTCTTGGTCCATCGTCTTCCATTTGTCCAACCAATTTTTATTTTGGGTAGGTGTAACATCTTGAGCTTGTCTGAAGAAATCATTTGCGCTCATTTCAACTGATATTGTTGGTACTTTCGGATAAGCATCTGGTGTATCATTATTCTGAACTAATATTTGTGGACATTTAACTTCTTTCAACCAATTATTTAAATGTTTCGATACAACAGGTTGTCCAACTCTTATGATAAATTGAGGCTCAATACTAAGCCCACCTTTAAATAAAGCATCATATGTTGAAATAATATTATTATGGTTCAAACTTCTTAAATTACTTAACGGATCTGCCAAAATCGGTATATTATGAATAGCAGAATAAGTTAATATTTGTGATAAATCTTGTCCTTGTGTATCCCCAACAATTATGACGCCACGCGGCTTTTCTATATACGTTTGTATATTAGTAAAATCAATTGATTTTTGATATTTAGTTTCTGTTTTTCGCTTAGAAGATAAGAATCTTCTTAATTTAACATCAGGCATTAAAGGTTCTCTAAATGGAAAATTAAAATGCACCGGCCCTCTTTGAGGCCCATTAAAATGTTTCTCTGCTTTAATCATATTCATATTAATAGCATTAATAGTACCTTCTGTCTCATCTGCTAATGGCATATCAATTTGAAATTTAATGAAATTTTGGAACATGTTCACTTGATTTATTGCTTGTGGTGCACCAACATTTCTAAGTTCATGTGGTCTATCACTTGTCACAACGATAAGTGGTAATTTACTAATAAATGATTCCGAGACTGCAGGTGTATAATTTGAAGCAGCTGTACCTGAAGTACAAATAATAGCAACTGGCTTTTGACTAGCTTTGATTATACCCATAGCAAAAAATGCCGCACTTCTTTCATCCGGATGAATCCAAGTCTTTATATGTGGATGTCTCTCACATGCTATTGCTAAAGGTGTAGATCTAGATCCCGGACTAATCACTACATCATCAACACCATGTTCGTATAATTTAGAAACAAACGTAAAGACTTGTTTCGTTAAACTTTCTGTATGTGTATTCAAATCTACATCACTCCTAGTGCTTTTAACATTGGTTTAAATTTCAAATCTGTTTCTTCAAATTCAGAATCAGCATTAGAATCTTTTACTACGCCACATCCAGAATATAATGTTGCCATATTATCTTTCACTAACATTGATCTGATAGATACAACAAATTCACCATTATTATCTAAATCCATATAACCAATAGGGGCACCATAAAATCCTCTTGTACCAAATTCTTCATTCTCTATGAATTTAATTGCTTCTAATTTTGGAAATCCCCCTAATGCTGGCGTTGGATGTAGCTGATTCACAATTTCCAATACGTTTTCAGATAATAAGTCGGCTTGTATATTAGTATATAAATGATATAAATGGGTGTTCGTTAAAATTGTAGGTTTTTTTTCATAATTCAAGTTTTTAGTAAAAGATTGAATATCATGAATAATACTATCTACAACATATCTATGTTCAAACAAATTTTTTGAATCATTTAATAATGTTTCCTTTAATTTTTGGTTTTCTTGTTCATCATGTGTTCTTAAAATCGTGCCTGCAATAGCATTAGTGTAAAGTTTCCCATTGTCTATTTGACATAATTGTTCAGGTGTCTGAGATATAAATTGAGAGCTTCCTGATTCAAATAATATTAAATAACTAGATTCATTTATGTTTAATGATCTTTGCAATGCGTCTTCTATATCGATTTTATTTTTAAAAATAATATTTCTTCTTCTCGACAAAACTACTTTTTGAAGTGCGACAGAATCATTCATTAAATTAACAACTTTAGTTACCAAATCTTTCCATTCTTCACTTTGAATATCTTTATTTGACATGATTTCTTGTTCTTTCTCTTCCATAACTATCTTGTTCGATTCTAGTTGATTTAGAAATTCATCCATTTCGTTAATATCAAAATGCTTACTCTGTTCTGTATATGTTACATAACATGTATTATCTTCAATCGTAACTAAAAATTTTGGTAAAACAAAGTGGCTCATACCATAATCTTTCCATTCATTTGTTAATGCATGTTCAGAAAATTGGAAGCCTCCAAAAAATTTAAGATGGTGTTGCCCACCATGAAAGACACGTTTCTCTAGTTGTTCTTTGACATTTTGCCAATATTCATATGTCTCATCATATTTCAAATGTGAGTATCGTGCTTGTAGCACGTAACCAATCCCACACATTTCTAATTGATGATTCTTAGAATTGTAATAAAACCTTTGTCCTTCATATTTGATTTCTTTCTTTAATAAATGGATTAAATCCGGTTGATATTGAAGCTCAATTTCAACTGAAATATAACTTTTATCCCCATTGATTTCAGAAATCATTTTTTGCTTCAAATCCGTCCTCAAGGCCATTTCATTTCAACTTCTTTCCGATAAATATCTACCTAATCATTTTATCATTTTTTAACATAACATGCGTATATATTGAACTTTTATAAAAGATTATATGTGATAATATTACACAAATACAGAGATTGACCAATTGTACTCTAAAGCATATACTAATACTGACAAAAATATTAATATAAGAGGTATTTCAATGGCACAAAATTTATCAACGCATTCTGGATTAAAAAAATATTATCACCTTATGAGACCACACACCCTCACAGCATCATTTGTACCGGTTTTATTAGGCACGGCAGCTTCAAGAATTTTCTTGACGGGTTCTGAAGCCACAATCAAACTTACGGTTTTATTCGCTATGTTATTAGCAAGTATATTAATTCAAGCAGCTACTAACATGTTCAATGAATATTTTGACTATAAACGCGGATTAGACGATCATACGTCGGTTGGCATCGGGGGCGCCATCGTTAGAAATGGTATGTCTCCAAAGTCAGTTTATAATCTCGCAATAGCATTTTATATTATTGCACTGCTTCTTGGTATATACATTTGTATGATGAGCACTTGGTTACTTATACCGATTGGTTTAGTATGTATGGCAGTTGGTTACTTATATACTGGCGGTCCTTACCCTATCTCATGGACACCATTTGGCGAAATATTTGCCGGTTTCTTTATGGGATTTGTCATTGTAATGATTTCATTCTACATACAAACAGGTACAATCAGTTTCTTCCCAGCATTATTAAGTATCCCAGTATCTATAACAATTGGATTAATTAATTTAGCCAATAATATTAGAGACCGTGAAAAAGACAAACAAAGTGGAAGAAAGACGTTCGCTATACTTTTTGGTAAACGTATTTCATTAATGGTAATGGCAATACTCTATATATTCTCATATGTATTTGTCATTTACTTAGCTTTATTCAAATCATATGGATCGATATTCTGGTTACTTATTTTAATATCAATACCGTTCCCTATAAAAGCAGTACGTCGCTTCAATAAAAATGATACACCACAAACTATGATGCCTGCTATGGCAGCTACAGGTAAGACCAATACTATCTTTGGTTTATTACTCGCACTCGGTGTATATATTAGTGGTGTGTTAGCGGGTTTATAAAATATTGTACATTTAAAGTCGAATCTATTTAATCTAAAAACCACTCAATTCATTTGTTCAATGAATTGAGTGGTTTTAAATTTAATTAATATCTATAAAATATCACTATTTTACGGTTATCTCTTTCTTCTAATTAGAAAAATACCCGCTACTAATAATAAGATTGCAACCCAAGTAATCCAAGATTTAGCTATAGCTTCACCTGTTTGGGGTAAACCATTGCTACTATTATCTTTGTTCTGACCTTTATGTTCTGATTTATTTGTATCATTTGGCTTTGGTTTATTTAGATCATTTGAATTATTCGGTTCATTTGGCTTTGGTTTCTTAGGTGTTGGCTGATCATCTATTAATGTATTGATAATCATCATATTACCGATATTTCGATCATTTACAGTCACCTTATAATTTTGTTTCTTATTGTTTTCTCTGACTGAATAACTAATTGTTTTTCCTTTAGCTTTTTCTGCTAAGTCTGTCCACGTATGTGTCCAATTGTTACTTTCATTTAATGTAATTGTCTTTCCTGTTTCTTTGCCATCGGCTAAT
>NZ_PPQZ01000071.1 GCF_002902525.1 Mammaliicoccus stepanovicii | reverse complement strand
ATAGATATCCCAGGAAATGTACATTTAAATGAAGGTGAAGTCGTAAATGTAAAAGCGACAGACAAAGATGGAAATACTTCACCTGATGTACAAACAACGGTTAAAGATACAACGGCACCGACAGCACCAACCGTCAATCCGGTAACAAGTGAAGATAAAGTGATCACAGGTGCCTCAGAGCCAGGCTCAACGGTAACTGTGACGTTCCCAGATGGCACAACAGCAACAGGTACAACGGATAAAGACGGCAATTATACAATAAATATTCCTTCAAATGTAGACTTAGTTGGAGGAGAAGCATTACCTGTAACGGCAACAGATGCTGAAGGTAACAAATCGGAAGAAACGACAACAACAGTTAAAGATACAACGGCACCGACAGCACCAACTGTTAAGCCTGTAACAAGTGAAGATAAAGTGATTACAGGTGCCTCAGAGCCAGGCTCAACGGTAACTCTGACGTTCCCAGATGGCACAACAGCAACAGGTACAACGGATAAAGACGGTAATTACACAATAGATATCCCAGGAAATGTACATTTAAATGAAGGTGAAGTCGTAAATGTAAAA
>NZ_PPQZ01000070.1 GCF_002902525.1 Mammaliicoccus stepanovicii | reverse complement strand
CCATCAGTGTCTGTCACCTTAGGTGTCGTGATATCAGGCTTTCCATCGTTATCTTTATCCGTTACTGTTGTACCGTTCGGATCAGATTCCTCTTTATTTGGAATGCCATCATTATCCGCATCTTCATCTCCATCTGGTGTACCATTTCCATCAGAATCAGGATTTGTTGGATCTGTACCTGCAACTTCTTCATCTTTATTATTGATACCATCGCCATCGAGATCAGGA
>NZ_PPQZ01000069.1 GCF_002902525.1 Mammaliicoccus stepanovicii | reverse complement strand
AATGGTGAAAAAATAGATTCAGTAGAAGTCAGTGAACAAGATGGATGGCAATATGAGTTTAATCAATTACCAAAATACAAAGATGGTCAAGAAATTAAATACACAGTAACTGAAGATCATGTAAAAGACTACAGTACAACAATAGATGGGCATACCATCACAAATGAATATACACCAGGTAAGACAACGGCAACAGTAACAAAACAATGGGACGATAAAAACAACCAAGATGGTAAACGTCCAAAATCC
>NZ_PPQZ01000007.1 GCF_002902525.1 Mammaliicoccus stepanovicii | reverse complement strand
ATATGTAAGTAAATACTTATACTGACTCAATTTTACATATAACAACTATATAAAAACAAGGATAAACTAACATCATGTTAGTTATCCTTAATTTAAATTATCGATATTAAATGTATTTAATCATCGTATATTTCTTCTTACCTCTTCTTACAATCGTGAATTCATTACCGATTTTATCTTCATCTGATATAACATAGTTCACATCATTTACACGATCACCATTAATATAAATTGCACCATTATTAATATCTTCTCTAGCTTGACGTTTCGAAGGTGATACTTTCCCTTCAATTATAAAATCAACTAGAGCAGTTGTATTTGAACTAACTTCTACAGTCGGTACATCTTTGAAACCTAATTCTATTTCTGATTTTGTTAATGATTTTATATCACCTTTAAACAACGCATCTGTGATTCGCTTTGCTTCTTCAAGCGCATCTGATCCATGTATAAATTCAACCATCTGTTCAGCTAAGACTTGTTGAGCTTCTCTTAAATGTGGTGCCTCTTCTACTGTTTTTTCTAATCTTTCTATTTCTTGTCTATCTAAGAAAGTAAAGTATTTTAAATATTTAATAACATCGTTATCTGATGAGTTAATCCAGAATTGATATAATTCATATGCTGAAGTTTTACTTCTATCTAACCAAACAGTACCTGATTCAGATTTCCCAAATTTTTTACCATCAGCTTTCGTTACGAGTGGTATTGTCATGCCATATGCTTCGGTCTCCCCGTACATACGTCTCATAAGTTCAAGCCCTGTTGTGATGTTACCCCACTGGTCTGAACCACCTATTTGCATTTTACAATCATAGTTTTTATTTAAGTAACCAAAGTCAATTGCTTGTAGAATCATATAAGTAAATTCCGTATACGAAATACCTGTTTCAAGTCGTGCTTTAACAGAGTCTTTCGCTAACATGTAATTAACACCAACGTGTTTTGCGTAATCTCTTAAGAATGAAATAAGGTCGATTTCTTTTAACCAATCTTTATTATTTACAAGAATGGCAGCATCTTCACCTTCAAAGTTAAATATTTTATGCATTTGATTCATTATGCCACGAACGTTCTCATCAACTTGATCATCTGTTTGGAGTTGACGCTCTGAATCTCTTCCTGATGGATCACCTATCATACCCGTACCGCCACCAACTAAAACAATCGGTGTATGTCCATGATTTTGGAATCGACGTAATGTTAAATACGGTAATAAATGTCCAATATGAAGACTATCTGCAGTAGGATCTGCACCACAATAAATTTTAATAGATTCTCTGTTTAATAATGATTCTATTTCTTTTTCATCTGTCTGTTGATAAATGAGACCTCTCCATTTTAAATCTTCTAATAATGCATTTGTCATTTTTGTTTCCTCCTTTAAATTAAAATACAAAAAAGCACCCTCACAAAATTGTAAGGGTGCTTGAATACACGGTACCACCATACTTATGATGCGAACGCATCATCGCTTTATAATGTTACGTACATTACAAACGTTGAACTTGTTTTATAGAGGTGTATTCATAATTATCGCCTTATCAGTTCACAGCACCACTGACTCTCTTAAAAAGCAAATAACCACTACTTCTCCTCTAGTTCATTACTTTATCTAATTATTTACAAAGTATAATGCTAACATTTTTAAAAGTCAATATTATCTATATATGTTATAATTATATTGATTAGATTGGAGGTAAAATTTTGGGTTCAAATCAGTCTAAAAACAAATTCAAAGATCAATTTAATCGTTCAAGTAACAAATATAAAAACACTTTTAAAGAAACAAAATGGTCTCCTAAATTAATATTCCATACGACCTATAATGTAGTAAGTAATTTATTTTTTATTATTCTTTTTATAGGTTGTTTATTACTAGCGTTAGGTATTGGTATTGGTGGCGGATACTTCGCAGGACTAGTCAAAGATGAAAAAGTAATGTCTAAACATGATTTAAAACAAAAACTTTATTCTATGACCGAAAGTACGACTGTTTATTTTGGTTCTGGAGAGTCACTTGGTCGATTAAAAAGTGATGTCCAACGGGACGTTATTAAAGGTAAAGATATAAGTGATAATGTTAAAAATGCACTTATAGCCACAGAAGATGAAGAGTTCTATAAACATAACGGTGTTGTGCCTAAAGCATTTATTAGAGCATCAGTGCAAGAAGTTTTGGGTAGTTCTAATTCATCAGGTGGTAGTACATTGACACAACAATTGGTAAAGAATCAATTACTTACTAATGAAACATCATTTGAACGTAAAGCAAAGGAAATGCTCCTTTCAATGAATGTTGAGAAAAACCTTTCCAAAGATGAAATAATTGATAGTTATTTAAATGTAGTATCCTTTGGACGAAATTCAAATGGTTCGAATGTTGCTGGTATTGAATCAGCAGCACAAGGCGTATTTGGGAAATCAGCGAAAAATATTAACGTAGCACAATCTGCGTACTTAGCTGGATTACCTCAAAATCCTTATACTTATACACCTTTCTTACCAAATGGTGATTTAAAGGATGATGAATCATTGAAATTTGGTTTTAATCGTCAACATTATGTTCTCAAAAGAATGTATCAAGAAAAGAAAATTTCGAAATCTCAATATGAAGATGCTTTAAAATTTGATTTAAAGAAATCATTTGTCGATAAAGTTGAAGAACCTGGGCAAAAATATCCATTCTTAACTGAAGAAGTTGAAAATCGCACAGTTGATATTTTAAAATATCATTTAGCGAATAAAGACAATATTTCTAAAAAAGAATTAGATCAAACGCCTGTTTTAATGACTAAGTACACTGAAAAAGCTAATAAAGCAATGAGAACTGAAGGTTATAAAGTAGAAACAACAATAGATAAAGACATGTATGATAAACTTCAAGAAGTTAAAAATAATTCAGGTAGCTATTCATGGAATCGAGAAGCAGAATATACAGATATTGAAGGCAAACAAGCATCTAAAGAGTTTCAACATGAAGTTGGCGCATTATTAAAAGAAAACAATTCAGGTAAAATTTTAGCATTTGTTGGTGGTAGAGATTATGAATCATCACAAATTAATCACGCAACACATGCCAAACGCTCACCAGGTTCAACAATGAAACCATTAGCAACATACGCACCAGCATTCGAAAATGGTCTCATAACACCTAACACAGCATTATTAGACAAGAAGTTTAACTACCAAGGCTATTCACCTGAAAACTACGATCGACGCGAGTTTGGTCCTGTAACAGTTGATTATGCTTTAAGAAATTCTTTAAATTTAAGTACACTCAGGTTATATAGTAATGTACAAGATTATAAACCATGGGAATACTTAAATAAGATGAATATGAACGTGCCTAAAGATATTCAAAATGGATTAGCATTAACACTTGGTACTGCGGACTTCACTTTAGAACAAGATGTTAATGGTTATAGTACATTAGCAAATAAAGGTGAATATAATGACAGCTATATGATTGATTCAATTAAGACGCGTGATGGTGAAGTCATATATCAACACAAGAAAGATCCTAAACGAATTTTTAGTGAATCAACTACTTACTTAACGACAGATATCCTAAAAGGTGTTCTAGACGATGGTTCTGGTTATCAAATCAAAGATACATTTGACGGAAATTGGGCCGGTAAAACAGGTACATCTGAATCTGGTAAAGATAGCTTATTTATAGGTTATACACCTAAAGTGACGCTAGGTATTTGGATGGGTTACGATCAACCTATCGCATTTGATGAGGATAGTCATTACCAACTATTCATGTGGAGAGATATGGTAAATGCATTATCATCAACAGACCGAGAAAAACTTGGTTACGATAGCGAATTCAGCAAACCTGACACTGTAACTGAAAATACAATATGTCAATATACAAACTCAACAAGTGGTTGTAGCAATGGCGAATCTAAAGCCTCTACGTTAATATCTGACAAAGTAGATACTTCTCAAAAAGATCTATATTCTGACTCAGTATTAAAACGACTTGGTATAGCAATTGACCCTAATACTTCTGGAAAAGTTAAGCCTAAAGAAAAAGTAGCTAAAAACTCACAAGAAGCATGGTCATACAACGCTAAAGGCAATAAGAAAAAAGATACAAATAAAGAAAGCGGTACAAGTACCGCGCCACCAGGTGGAAACTAACAACATTAAAAGCTCAGCTTACAAGGATTATAGTCCGAGTAAGCTGAGCTTTTTTATTGTTTTTAATTAAAATAGTCCGATTGCTGAACCATCTTCTGCAACGTCCATATTAAGGGCTGCAGGCTTTTTAGGTAGTCCAGGCATTGTCATAATATCTCCTGTCAGTGCTACTATAAATCCAGCACCTGTTCTAGGTGATAATTCTCTTATTGTAATATTAAAATCTGTTGGTGCACCCAATACTTTAGCATCATCAGTAAATGAATATTGTGTTTTCGCCATACATACTGGGTAATTGTCCCATCCATTGTCTTTAATTGTCTTGAGTTGTTTTAACGCTTTGTCACTAAAATTAACTGACTTTCCGCCATAGACTTTTTGAACAATTGTGTTTATTTTATCTTCAATTGAAAGATCTAAATCATATAAATGTTTAAATTGTTGTGGAGAATTTAAAACAGATAAAACTTCTTTAGCTAAATCAATTCCACCTTTTCCGCCTTTTTCCCACACTTCTGTAAGTGCTACTTTAATATCATTTTCTTTACACCAATCTAATACAAATTGTACTTCTTTATCTGTATCATGTATAAATGCATTTATTGCGACAACTGGTTCTACACCAAATTGTTTAATATTATTCACATGTCTCTCTAAGTTAACGATACCTTTTTTCACTGCTTCAACATCTTCAGTTTTTAACGAATCTTTATTAACACCACCGTGCATTTTTAACGCTCTAATTGTAGCAACAATTACGACTGCACTCGGATCAAATCCTGCTTTACGCGCTTTAATATCCATGAATTTTTCAGCTCCAAGATCAGAACCAAAACCACTTTCTGTAACAACAATATCTGCTAATTTTCTTGCAGTGTTAGTTGCAATAATTGAATTACAACCGTGTGCAATATTGGCAAACGGACCACCATGTACAAGTGCTGGTGTACCTTCGATAGTTTGAACAATATTTGGTTTAATTGCTTCTTTAAGTATAAGTGTTAACGCGCCTTCTACTTTAAGATCTCTTACAGTTACTGGCTTTCTATCAAAAGTATATCCAATCGTTATATTGCTTATATTTTCTTTTAAATCTTTAATGTTATTTGATAAACAAAAGATTGCCATAATTTCTGACGCAACTGTTATATCAAATCCATCTTCTCGTGGAACACCTCTACCTGGGCCACCTAAACCAACAACTACTTGTCTTAATTCTCTATCGTTCATATCCAATACACGTTTCCATTCAACGCGTCTAGAATCTATATTCAGTTCATTTCCTTGGTATATATGATTATCAATAAATGCTGATAATGCGTTATTCGCTGTTGTGATAGCATGCAAATCTCCATTGAAATGTAGATTTATTTCTTCCATTGGCAATACTTGTGCATAACCACCACCAGTAGCGCCACCTTTCATACCAAATACTGGCCCTAACGAAGGTTCTCTTAACGCAACCATTACTTTTTCATTTAATTGATTAAATGCATCTGCTAACCCTACCGTTACCGTAGATTTACCTTCACCAGCTGGAGTTGGACTTAATGCTGTAACCAGTACAACTTTTCCTTTTGAATCTAAATTTTCTAATTTGTTAATATTAACTTTTCCTTTAAAATGACCGTACGGTTCAATAGCTTCATTAGGAATTCCTGCTTTTTCAGCAATTTCACTAATTGGCTTTAAAGTACTTTGTTTAGCAATATCTAAATCTGATAAATGACTCAAACTGCTCACTCCTTAAATTTAAATTACAAATATGAATGTACACCCTTTCATACTTCCTCTTTAAGAATATACAAATATGAAGAAAAAGTCGATATAAAACACAAATATTGTAATTTAAGTATATGAAATTTGTAAAAAAAAAATTAAAGATATGTATAAAGCTCAAATGAGCGTCTATCAAACATGATATAAAAGGAAAAGTCGTAAAACCTCTTTGTATTCCAAAGAAATTTTACGACTTTCTAATATGCCAATTAACACATATCTCGAATATATGACCGTTTAATCTTCCATTGTAGATAAATCTCCAGCTGGTAAATCTAGTTCCCATGCTTTTAAGACTCTACGCATAATTTTACCTGAACGAGTCTTAGGTAATTTATCTTTAAAGTCTATTTCACGTGGTGCCGCATGACCAGCTAATCCTTCTTTCACAAACTTTCTAATTTCTTCTTTTAATTCATCTGATTCTTCATAACCTTCTCTTAGGGCAATAAATGCTTTAATGATTTCTCCTCTAACTGGGTCTGGTTTACCGATAACACCAGCTTCCGCTACAGCAGGATGTTCAACAAGTTTTGACTCAATTTCAAATGGTCCAACTCGTTCACCCGCAGTCATAATAACATCATCTACTCTACCTTGGAACCAATAATAACCATCTTCATCTTTGTAGGCAGAATCACCAGAAACATACCATTCATCATTAATGAAATAAGAATCAAACTTAGGTTTATTATTCCAAACTGCTCTCATCATTGATGGCCAGCCTTTTTTCAATGCTAAATTTCCCATTCGATTAGGTGGTAATTCATTACCTTGATCATCGACAATTGCTGCTTCTACACCAGGTAAAGGTTTACCCATTGAGCCAGCTCTTATATCCATGGATGGATAGTTTACTATCATATGTCCACCAGTTTCAGTCATCCACCATGTATCATGAATTCTATGGTTAAATACTTTATGTGCCCACTTAATTACTTCAGGGTTTAAAGGTTCTCCTACCGATAATACATGTCTTAATGAAGATAAATCATATTTTTCAATGATATCATCACCTGCACCCATTAACATACGTAATGCAGTTGGGGCCGTATACCAAACTGTAACGTTAAATGTTTGGATAAAATCATACCATCCATCTGGTGAGAAACGTCCACCTGCTACACAATTTGTTACACCATTTAACCAAGGACTAAAGATACCATAGGACGTCCCAGTTACCCAACCTGGATCTGCTGAACACCAATATACATCATCTTCTTTGAAATCTAATACATATTGACCTGATATATAATGAACGAGCATAGCTTCTTGAACATGTAATACACCTTTAGGTTGTCCTGTAGAACCTGAAGTATAATGTAAGATTAAGCCATCTTCTTTATCTAACCATTCAATATCAAATGTTTCATTTGCTTTTTCATATTCAGTATTAAAATCAACATATTCTTCTGGAACATCCTCATCAATAATAACGATATGTTCTAAATGAGGTAACTCATCTTTAGGAATTCTTCCTACTAAATCTTTCGTTGTGATAATAACTTTTGCTTCACTATTTTCTAATCTATCTTTAACTGCTTTTTCCATAAATGCTTCAAATAATGGACCAACAATGGCACCGATTTTAAGTGTTCCAAGCAATGCAAAGTATAATTCTGGCTTTCTAGGCATGAATATAAATACTCTGTCACCTTTTTCAACTGCAGCATTATTTTTAAGTACATTAGCGGCTTTATTACTCGCTACTTGCATATCTTTATAAGTGTAGCTATCTTGACGATCTTGATCCTTATAGTGGAGCGCGATTTTGTCCCCTTTACCATTGTCCACATGTCTATCAATACATTCATATGCCATATTAATCTTACCTGTTTCGCTCCAACTAAAATTCTTCTCTATATCTTTCCAATTATGATTTTTGACTGCTTCGTCATAATTTGCAAGATTATAATTTTCATTTAATGCTTCGTAAATTTCGACTTTCATTTAAATCTCCCCTTTTTCAAATGTAATCGTTTCCAATAAAGCCTAATTTCATTATAATATAAGTATGATGAACTTTTCAAAAAAATTCGATTATTCAAAATAAACTTTATGAATATACAATATCATATTCAAATAGAAAGGAGGTATTATATGAAGCATATAAAGACATTTATTTCAGAATCCGTTACATATTCCAAAGATAAAGAGATTATTATTGAAGGCCCTGTCTCCCCAGATGACTTAAAACAAATGACCTTTGACAAAGGGCTAGACAGCTTTCGTGTACCAAAAGAACAGTTCGAAGCACTTATAGAAATTGCAGAGCTTCCTGAAGGTAGAATTATTATTTGTAGAATTGATCAACACATCATTGGTTATACGACTTACCTATATCCAGATCCATTGGAACGTTGGTCTGACGGCAATTTACCATATATTCTAGAATTGGGCGCAATAGAACTATCTTTAAATTACAGAAAATACGGTCTCGGCAAAAAAATGCTTAAACTTGCGATGCGCTCACCTGAAATGGAAGATTTCATCGTCATTACAACAGAATATTATTGGCATTGGGATTTAAAAAACAGTGGCTTAGATGTATATCAATACCAAAAAGTCATGCACAAAATGATGGGTGCTGGAGGGCTAGAAGTATTTGCTACCGATGATCCAGAAATTATAAGTCATCCTGCCAATAGTTTAATGGCAAGAATCGGAAAAAATATTAAACAAGAACAAATGGAAGCATTTGATCGATTACGATTTATGAATCGATTTTTCTTTTAGGAGGTATTTGGATGTTAGTAGAAAAAATTATGACTTCACCTTGCGCAACAATTCTTGGTAATAAGTCTATTGAGGAAGCATTGGAATTGATGACTGAGAAAGAAATTAGACATTTGCCTATAGTAAATGAGGATGATGAATTGATTGGTATTATATCTGATAGAGATATTAAAATGGCTTTACCCAGTATTTTATCTGAAGATGACCCAAGTCACAGTTTGTCATTGTCAGTTTCTAAAATAATGAGGAGAAATGTTATCAGATGTCATCCGTTAGATTTTGTCGAAGATATTGCTCTTGATTTTTATGAAATGGAGATTGGTTCCATTCCAGTTATACGCAATAATAAAGTAATCGGTATCGTTACCCAAAAAGATATGTTAAATACCTTCATTGAATTAACAGGTGTCACGATGCCTGGATCAATTATTGAGGTACATATTGATGATAAAGTTGGTGCTTTGCATGACATAACTGCCATATTTAAACAGCAAAATATAGACATTTTAAATATTCTAGCTTATAGCGATCTACAAAATACAAACAAAAGATATCTCATGTTACGAGTAAAATCAATGAATCCAGAGAGAATTTATAAATTATTAGAAACGCATCATTATAATGTCATTTACCCTTTCGGTATTAAAAAATGATAAAGGCTAAATATGTTTACTCTGAAGATTTATTGAAATATCGTTTTTCAGACAGTCATCCATTTAATCAAATGCGTTTAAAACTCACGACTGATTTACTTCTCGACTTAGGGAAATTAAATGAAAATCAAATCATTAAGCCTAGAATAGCGACTGATGAAGAACTAGAACTCGTACATGAACCACATTATATTGAAGCAATAAAAATGGCAGGTAACGGTGAATTACCATTAGAACAATATGAAAAATATGGACTAAGCAGTGAAGATACTCCACAGTTTAAAAACATGCATGAAAATAGCGCGAGAGTAGTTGGCGGAACATTAAGTGCTGTTGATGCTGTTATGACAGGAGAATCTGTGCGCGCCTGTCATCTTGGTGGTGGTTTACATCATGGATTTAAAGGCAAAGCTAGTGGTTTTTGTATATATAACGATAGCGCCGTCGCCATTCAATATATGCAATCCAAATATAATCAAAGGGTCCTATATATCGATACCGATGCCCATCATGGAGATGGCGTACAATGGACATTTTATACTAATGAACAAGTTATGAATTACTCAATCCATGAAACCGGTCGATATTTATTTCCTGGAACTGGTGCATTAACTGAACGTGGAGATGGAAAAGGATTCGGTACAACTGTAAATGTCCCACTTGATGCTTATACAGAGGATGATTCATATATAGATGTATTTAAAGAAACCGTTGAAGCTGCATGCAAAGCGTTTAAACCAGATGTTATCTTAAGTGTTAATGGTGTAGATATACATTACTTAGATCCATTAACACATTTAAGTTGTACTTTAAAAACACTTTATGAAATTCCTTATATAGTCAAAAATCTTGCTGATCAATATTGTGACGGCAAATGTATTATGGTTGGTGGTGGCGGATATAATATTTGGAGAGTTGTTCCAAGAGCATGGTCACATGTTTGGTTTGCATTAAATGATACTCAAACACCAAGCGAAGCTATACCTCAATCTTGGCTTAGTAAATATCAACCAGAAGCACCGTTTCCACTACCTCAATCTTGGTTAGATGAACAAGTCGACTATATGGAAATTCCAAGAAGAAATGAAATAACTGAGAAAAACAACAATACGAAATTAAGAATTCTTGATTGGCTAACATAACAAAATAAAGCAGAGAAAAATCTAATTTCAGATTTTTCACTGCTTTATTTATAACATGACTAATATTTATTTAGTCGTACCACGATATTCAACACGATAAGGTAAAATGACATTAGGTTCGTCAATTTTTTCATCATTCATATATTTTGTTAATAATCTCATGCCTACTGCTCCGATATCATATAAAGGTTGTGTAACACTAGATAATTGTGGTCTAACCATATGAACTAGTCTTGTATTATTAAAACTTACTACTTGTAATTCTTCAGGTATTTTAACGCCAGCATCTTGAGCTGCATGTACGATACCAATAGCTTGTTCGTCACTAATACATAGAATGACATCTGGGTTTATCTTAGACACTGCATCATATGCATTGCTGCCATCTTTGTAAGTTTCGTTTCCTACAAATTTAGCATCATTATTCATTTTCAAACCTGCATTAGAAAGTGCTTCTTCTAGACCTTTGAATGCATCATCTTGTGCTTTCTCAGAATAGCCACCACCAACGAAAGCAAATTTCTTAGCACCATTATCAATTAATGTTTCAGCAATTTCTTTACTAGCTTCTGTATAGTTAATATTGACTGAAGCTAATTTAGATTCTCTATCATTAGTTCCTGATACAACAACTGGTACAGATGATTTTTCAATTAATTCAACTGTCTCATCTTTAAGAGTACCACCAAGGAAAATTATGCCATCAACTTGTTTACTTAATAAATTATTAAAAATTTCTTGTTCTTTATCACTATCATTATCTGAATTAGAAATAATTGTATGGTATTTATACATTGTAGCGATATCTTCTAATCCACGTGCTAATTCAGAATAGTAAACATTAGAAATATCTGGAATAATAACACCAACCGTTGTTGTTTTCTTGCTTGCTAAACCACGTGCAACAGCATTTGGACGATAGTTTAGTCTTTTAATTACTTCATTTACTTTATCTCGTGTAGTTGGTTTAACGTTTGGATTACCATTAACAACACGTGATACAGTAGCCATTGATACTTTTGCTTCTCTTGCAACATCATATATAGTTACAGTCATAATTTCCTCCTATTTGAAAACGTTTTCTTGTACATTCTAACACGTTTTCATTTTGTTTTCAAAGTTAATGAAAGCGAACTCACAATTACTAATTATAAAAGATTCTATTTCTGTTGTCGATGAAATAAACTCAAAATAAAGCAATAAATTGTAAATTGTAAATTCTTTTTCAGAAAACAAACGAACATACCATGACAAAATAACAACATAGCTAATATTTGTATATTTCTGTTTCCACTTGCGCCTTAGGATTTTCTAAGGCGCTTGTCTTTCTGAATAAGAAAAAACAGTAGAAATCCATTTAAAAAATGAATTTCTACTGTTCTCTTAATATCTCAGACATTTAATGTCCCAGATGCTTTGTTAATTTATTATTTTTCGTATAATTTTGCTGCTTGTACAATTTCTTTGTAGAATGCATCAAATTCATTTAAGTCCATTTGTTGTCCAGCATCACTTAGTGCCACTGATGGATCTGGATGCACTTCTGCCATTACGCCATCTGCACCAACTGCTAATGCAGCCTTAGCACATGGTAACATAATATCTTTACGACCTGTACTATGTGTAACATCAACCATTACTGGTAAATGTGTACCTTGTTTTAAGATTGGTACTGCTGAAATATCTAAAGTATTTCTTGTAGCTTTTTCATATGTTCTAATACCTCTTTCACAAAGGATAATATTGTTATTACCTTGTGAATGAATGTATTCTGCAGCATATATAAATTCTTCAATAGTTGCTGATAATCCTCGTTTTAATAATACTGGTTTATTTGTTTTTCCTGCTTCTTTCAATAATTCGAAGTTTTGCATATTTCTAGCACCGATTTGGAATACATCTAAGTATTCATCTGCCATTTCGAAATGAGCTGGATTTACAATCTCACTCACAACATTTAAGCCGTATTTATCTTTTGTATTTTTAAGAATTTGTAGACCTTCTTCTCCAAGTCCTTGGAAGTCATAAGGAGATGTACGTGGTTTAAATGCACCACCTCTTATGAATTTTTCACCTCTTGCTGCTAAATCTTTAGCAACAGTATCTACTTGTTCTTGTGACTCTACTGAGCATGGTCCAAATACAAATGATTTTTTATTATTTCCAACAATTGCACCATTATCGAATTGTACAATTGTATCTTCTGGTTTAAGTTTACGTGACACATATAAGTGCTTCTCATTCTCAGATTTTTGTAAATCTGTTGAAGCTTTAAATATTTCTTTAAATAATTGTTTGATAGTATTGTCATTATATGGTCCTTCATTACGATCGATTAAATGATTTAACATTTCTTTCTCACGTTGAGGATCAAATACTCGAGTACCTTGTTTACGTTTTTCTTCACCGATTTGTTTTGCAATGTTTCCACGTTCGGATAACAATGCTAAAATTTCATCATTAATTACTTCAATTCTTTCTCTTAACTTTTCTAGTTCATTTGACATCCTATTCACCTCATGTAAACAATTTAACTCACATACTTTAAAGCGATAAAATATATAAGTAATTAGATGTTAGTATAACAATATAAAAGACTGTATTCAACCCTTAGTTTTGATTTTCTGAAAATTTATTTTAATAGTCTTTATTATAATATATTTTTTCTGAAAAGTTACACTTTTTTGTAAGTTTCTATAATTAAAATCTCCTAATCCGTATCTTGAATATTATCCAACGGATTAGGAGATTTATTTAGATGTTTCAAATTGTTATTTCTTATCGAATGATTTTTTCTCTACTACTGTTTTTGGTCCTTTTAAATCTTGATCTTCAACTTCAGATTTAATTGCACCTTTTTGAGCTTTTAATTCTTCATTTTCAACGTCATCTGCTGTTACTACGCCTTTATTAGCTTTCTTCTCAGCTTGTTTAGTTTTAACTTCTTCTGCTTTTTTCTTAGCGTTTGTTTTTTTCTCATCAGCTTTTGCTTTAACTTCTTCTGCTTTAGTTTGTGCCTCTGATTTCTTTTCTTCTGCTTTTGCTTTTACTTCTTCTGCTTTTGTTTGAGCTTCTGATTTCTTTTCTTCTACTTTTGCTTTAACTTCTACTTTTTTCTCTTCAGCTTGTGTGCGAATTTCTTCAGCTTTAGTTTGTGCTTGACCTTTTAATTCATCAGTCTTCGTTTTAACATCATCTAAGATTTTATTAGATTTTTCACTTAAATCATCTTGTAATTCTTTACCTGGTTTTGGTGCTAATAATAGTCCTACAATACCACCAACTACAGTACCTAATACAACACCAAATACAAAGTCTCTACCATTTGTATTCTTGTTGCATTCAGCTTCATATGTTTCTAAACCATGTGTATATAAATCTCTATTATATTTGTTTTCCATCGTTATTTCCTCCTATTTAAAATAAATAATACACTTATAATAAAGATTATAAGTGTATTAAGTTTATTTTTTCAATCCAGCACCAATTTTATCTTCATCTAAGTTGTCGCCTGGTGTTGTCGATTCGTTGTAATCTTTTGGAACTTTTGCTTCAAATTCGTTAGAAGACGTTGCTTTACTATTAAATGATACGTTACTTCTACGATCTTTTCTATATTGCCATTTGTCAGCAACTTCCATTGCTACATTTGACCATTGGATTACTTGTGAAATTTTATCTTCATTTTGTGAAATATTATGCGTAATAGAGTTTGTCACTCTATCTACAGAAGTATTAAGTGTTTGTACTGAATCACCAACACCTTTAACAGCATCCACAACTGAATTTAAACGTAATGATTTGTCTTGAATATCTTCAGTTAAGCGATTTGCTTTATGAAGTAAATCTGTAGACTCACGTGTAATACCTTGAATTTGGCCTTGAATGCCATCTAATGTTTCATTGATACCTTTAACTGTTTTTAATAATTGCATTAAGAATAAAGCTAATACTACACAAATTACTAAAAACGCAACCGCAGCAATAATTCCTGCTAATGGTAATAACCAATCCATACTAAACGCCTCCTAAATAATTATAAAACTTTATATGATTTACTAATAAATAATACCCTTCTTCATTATGAATAAACATAAATTAGATTAATGTCACGTATTATTCACCGAGTGATTGGACATAAGCTTTTTGAACTTTTTGAATATCTCCTGCACCCATAAATAGTATAACACCATTTTCATGTTTTTTGAGCTGTGATACTGTTTCTTCACTAATTAAATCTGAGTTCGGTATTAATGTTTTTAAATCATGTATCGTCAGTTCACCTTGTTGTTCTCTAATTGAACCAAAAATATCACACAAATATACTTTGTCAGCTTGTGAAAGGCTCACAGCAAATTCATTTAAAAATGTTTCAGTCCTTGAAAATGTATGAGGTTGAAAAACAGCCACTACTTCTTTCTCAGGATATTTTTTTCTAGCAGATTCTATCGTCGCATTAATTTCTCTAGGATGATGCGCATAGTCATCTATGAGTATTTGATTATCATAGAAACTTTCACTAAATCTTCGTTTCACACCGCCAAATGTAAGGAGTGCTTCTTTAATATTGTCTATATCTAGTTTTTCTAGATAACAAACTGCTATTACTGCTAATGCATTTAGCACATGATGATCACCATACATTGGCGTCGTAAATGTACCTATAAATGTGTTGCCACTTTTAAAATACACATCGAATGTCGTACCTTTTGAGGATGTTTTAATATCTTTGGCAAATATATCATTATTATCTTCAAATCCGTAATAATAAATAGGAACATCTGCTTTAATTTTTTTAAGTTCTTCATCGTTACCCCATGCTATGATACCTTTTTTAACATTTTTGGCCATTTCTTGAAATGCATTTGTTACATCATCTAAATCTTTAAAATAATCTGGATGATCGAAATCGATGTTCGTCATAATTGCATAATCAGGGAAATAGCTTAAAAAATGTCTTCTATATTCACATGCTTCAAATGCAAAATAAGAACTATCAGGTAAGCCCATACCAGTCCCATCTCCTATTAAGAAAGATGTCTTTTGGTCACCATTCATCACATGTGATAATAATCCGGTTGTAGATGTCTTACCGTGCGCACCAGTAACTGCAACTGATGTGTATTGAGACATAAATTCACCAAGAAAAATATGGTATCGATGTACTTCTAAACCTAAATCGTATGCTTTAGCAATTTCTGGATGGCTATCAGGAAAGGCATTCCCTGCAATAACAGTCATACCTTCTTTAATATTATTTGTATCAAAAGGTAATATTTTAATACCTTTATTTCTTATCGCATATTCCGTAAATACAGTATTTTCTATATCAGAGCCTTGTACGTTATGTCCCATGTCATGCATAATTTGCGCTAATGAACTCATACCAGCACCCTTGATTCCAACAAAATGAAATAATGTCATTTCATGTCACTCCTTCTATTTCTTAATTGTCACTATCTTTCTCTTCCAATGTTGATTGTGTTATTAATACATCTCTTGGTTTAGAGCCATTTGGACCTGAAATAAATCCACGTTCTTCAAGATTATCAATCATTCTTGCTGCTCTATTATAACCAATTTGGAAATGCCTTTGTATCAATGAAGTTGAAATGTGGCCTTCTTTAACCATAAATTCACACACATCATCAAAAAGTGCATCTGCTGGTTGTTCATTTACTTTTTTTAGTAATGTTTCTTCTTTAAATAAGTAGTTAGGCTTCATTTGTTTACTTACATTAGAAACTGTCTCATCAATTTCATCATCTGATACAAAAGCACCTTGTACTCGAATTGGTTTATTCATACCATTTCCTAAGTACAACATATCCCCATTTCCAAGTAGTTTTTCTGCACCACCAACATCAAGAATTGTTCTAGAGTCAATAGAAGATGAAACCATAAATGAGATTCTAGTAGGTACATTCGCTTTTATTAATCCTGTTATGACATTAACAGACGGCCTTTGTGTTGCAAGTATCATATGAATACCACATGCTCTTGCTTTTTGAGCTATTCTAGCTATTGATTGTTCAACTTCTTGTGGTGACATCATCATCAAATCAGCTAACTCATCAATAACTATAACAATTTTGGCCATTCTTTGTTCATAATTTGCCTTCTTATTGAACGCAGTTATATTTCTAACGTGTAATTCAGCAAAGCGTTTATAACGTCTTTCCATCTCTTCTACAGCCCATTTAAGGCTTGCTGTTGCTGCTTTCACATCTGTAATAACAGGTGCAACAAGATGTGGTAAATTATTATAAGGTGCCAGTTCGACCATCTTTGGATCGATTAATAATAATTTTAATTCATCTGGATGATTTTTGTATAATAAACTCGTTAAAATTGCATTAATACAAACAGATTTACCTGAACCAGTAGCACCCGCAATGAGTGCATGTGGTGTTTTAGCAATATCCATTAAGAGTGGTTCATTGTTAATTTTAAAGCCCATTGCAACTGTTAATTTGCTTTCTGCTTGTTGAAAATGTTTAGAAGTAATCATTTGTCCTAAAGGAATTTTCTTCGGACTTTGATTTGGAACCTCAATTCCAACTAAGCTTGTACCAGGGATAGGTGCTTCAATTCTTATATCTTTAGCAGCAAGTGCCATTTTAATATCGTCTTGAAGTGCTGTTATCCTAGAAACTTTAACGCCTTTTTCAACGGAGAGTTCAAATCTAGTTACAGTTGGACCTTGAATCATATTTACCACATGAGCAGGCACATTAAAATGATAGAATGCTTCATCTAATTCTTTTTTCTTTGCTTCTAACCATTCAGTATTATCTTCCGTTTCAACAACATCATCTAAAATGGAAATCGGAGGCAATACATAGAGTGGGCCTTTTCGTTTTTTAGCAGTTTCATTTGATTCAGTTGACTGCTCATCTTCTCGCGTTTCATTTAAGTCGTGACTAGTCTTATCTATAGTTTCTGTTTTTTGGTGTATATTTTTATATTTACGCTTATCTGATGGTGTCATGAGCACATTAAATGGCGAAACTTTTTTTCTATCAGGTCTTAACACAGGTTCTTTAGATGCATGCTCTATAGGTGTTTCATGCTCATCTATTCTTACTTCAGAATCAGCTACTTCTTGTAATGTTTCTTGATTTGATTCCACTTCTTCTACGTCGTTTTCATCTTGGATATGAGTTATATCTTCTTCATCCGGTTCTATAACTTCTTCAAAATGAGGTTGGTTTGATGATAAATCTTCTACTTCTTCATCATCTTCTTCGAAACTCATATCATCCTCTAAGTAATGGTTCAAGTTAACATCTTCAACCGGATTATCTTCTTCAATATTAGATTCACTAGTAGGTTTATTGAAATCATTAACTTCTTCAACCGGCTCGATATCTTCAATCTCTTCGAATAAAAGTGCATTCTCGTGGTTTAATACTTCTTCTTGTTCATTATCTACTGATTTAAACTCATTCGTAAGATCATGCTCTTCAACTTCTTCTTCATTCTCATAATCTTCAAAATCTAAATTAATTTCTTTAAACTCATATGTAGTTGGGTCTTGTGCATCTGGTTGAAATGCCTCGGTTTGTTCTTCGATAGCAGATTCTTGATCTTCAAAATTTAGATTATGTGATTGTAATGATTCTTGTGCATTGTTTTCATAGTCATCATCTTCAGTTTCAATTGAATCAGAATTATGCTTGATATAAGAAGCTTGTTGTTTTAAGAAATAATCTTGAGTCTTTAATTTAGATTTTTCTTTTTCAGAATCTATATTTTTCAACTCTTGTTCGCGCTTTTCTCTTAATGCTTTTTCAAATTGCTTTTTCTTTTGTAATTTCTTTTCACGTTCTTTTCTAATTTCAGAAACAATTTGTGAAGCATAAATATTTTCGATATTGATTGTATTATCCGTCTTTGAATAAGTAGGGACGTCTTGTACGACTTCTCTACTTGTTTTTTTAGGGTTATTTCTATTGTTATCTAGTTCTTGATTATCATTATTCCCATTTTTATCTTGCGTGTTTTCATATGGTGATTGGCCTTTCAAACCACTGTTTGGTACTTCTTTTTGTTGACGCATACCAAAGATAGCAGAAGGGACTTCTGAAGCTTTAAACTTTGGTTGATGCAAAGAAGATAGGCGTTCGTTAAAAGCTTTATCATCGTACGAAGAATAGGACTCTCTCCTATTAGAAGATGACTTAGTATAATGATAAGAATCATTTTCTTTATTTCTAACTTTTGGTTCTACTTTATAATCTTTGTCATTTAAATCTCTATTATTTCTACGTCTTCTACGTCTGTTCGTAGGATAAGATGACGCTTTATCTTCATAAAACCTGTCATCTCGATAATATTCTTCTTGCTGATTATCTTGAGATTGACGTTCATCAGAAGTGCTTTGTTCTTCATGATCATTTTCCATTTGTATTGGAAATCTAAATTTACCTTTAGGTCTTTTGTATACTTCTTCATTTATAGATTCATCATCCGGATCATTGTTAAAAGAAACTTTTTCATTATTTTGTTTTTCATTATTATTTTTATTTTTGGATTGTCCGAATATATCATCAAACCAACTCATAGGTTCACTACCTTTCGTCTTCAAAAAATGGTGTTCCTACAGTATAACTATCATCTAGTACCATTATACCTTTTTCATTTGGCGCACCTTCTAAATCTAATTCTTTCATTGAACAAATCATTCCACTTGATGGTAAGCCACGAAGTTCAGCATCTTTAATAATCATACCGCTAGGCATAATAGCGCCAACTTTAGCTACCACTACTTTTTGGTTTTGGTCAACATTAGGTGCTCCACATACAATTTGTAATGTTCCAGTTCCAACATCTACTTGGCACACAGATAATTTATCAGCATCTGGGTGCTTTGCTTTTTCCTTTACATAACCTACTACAAATTTAGGTGATAAATCAACATCTAACTTAAAATCAATGTTATTTTTCTCCAATAAATCTTGGATACTATTCACATGTTTTTCTTCAACTTTAATACTTCCATTTGAATCTATTTGTATATATTTTGACGCATTAAATATATTGAATCCCACTATTTTGTCATCACTTTTTATAATGGTAATGTCGTTTTGTACATCATATTCTAATCCTTCATTTGTTGGTTCGATTGTGACCATTAATACGTCGCCTACACCATGTTTGTTATAAAATAAATTCATTTCATTATCTCCTTACAGTTTCTTTTGATTTGATTTCATGTTTTTGAATATTTCTCTGTTTTTTTCAAGTCGTTCAATTACTTCTTGGTTTCTTTTACGAGAATGATTTTTCCCTAATATAAAAATTGGTTCAAGTGATTTATCTGGTTCATAAGAGAACGATAAAGAAGTTATTGGCACTAAACCGTTTTGGAAAAAGTGCATTGTCATTTGAGCAATAACATCATAACCGATTTCATTTTTAATATCGCAAATAACTAATACATCTTGATGAGGCGTTGCGATTAACATTTCACCTTCGATGTTTTGGTAGACATCTTTCAAGAATGCTTGGTTTAATATTCTAGAAGCATCGTAACCATCGTTAGTATTTACAAAGTAAAATGTATTTCCCTGTACTTCATCTGTTTTATAAGTTGTTTTTTTCTTTTTAATATTGAACAAAGCTTGTTCTTTAATTTGTTCTTTAGTTAATTTAAGTTCCTCAATCATGGACTCGTCAATTAATCTATAAGTATTACCTAAATCAAGTGCATAGTATATATTTGTTTCTGCTGTATGTTCATCTATTAAAAATGGCACACCTTCTTTAGTTTCTTTATGGAAACTTGTTGCACGTATTACTGGTAATATCTCTATTTTTTTAATTTCTTTAGTTGCTTCATCTTGCATAGCATTAATCGTTTCTGTTACATAATAGACAATCTCGTCAATTGTCTTGTCTCCATTACTTTTATATTTTGCAATAATTGGAGCTAGTTTTACAGAAAGGCCTTTTTGATTATCTATTCGTTCTATACGTAAACTTTCATCTTCACGATCAAACTTAAAATTAGCATCCAAGTTTCTCAATCGTTCTTTTAATAAATCTCTCATTTGAAAGACATTCATACATAACACTCCTATTTTTTATACCTCTATATAGTTTACAACAAAATAACATCATGTAACAGTGAT
>NZ_PPQZ01000068.1 GCF_002902525.1 Mammaliicoccus stepanovicii | reverse complement strand
CGTTTACCATCTTGGTTGTCGTGGTCTTTCCATACTTTTTCCCCTGATACTTTTGTAGATTCAGGTTTATATGTGTTTGTGATGTTTAAGTCACCCATATCTTGATTATTAATAGATACTTCGTATCCTTTAACTTCTGTCAGTTCTTTTACCGTATAATCAATTGTTTTCCCTTTAGCTTTTTCTGCTAAGTCTGTCCACGTATGTGTCCAATTGTTACTTTCATTTAATGTAATTGTCTTTCCTGTTTCTTTGCCATCGGCTAAT
>NZ_PPQZ01000067.1 GCF_002902525.1 Mammaliicoccus stepanovicii | reverse complement strand
TACTTTGTTGAAATGGCAGCTAAAGAAGACATGGTTGGTTTAAGTATGTGTCAATCAGATCCAATGGTCGTACCATTTGGTGGAACAGAACCATACTTTGGTACAAATCCAATTGCTTTCAGTGCGCCATCAAATGATGATCGCATCATAACGTTTGATATGGCAACAACTGTTCAAGCTTGGGGAAAAGTCTTAGATGCTCGTAGTAAAAACGAGTCCATCCCTGACACTTGGGCGGTAAATGATAAAGGTGAACCTACAACGAATTCTCGTGACGTACATGCTTTAGTACCAGTAGCTGGGCCTAAAGGGTACGGATTGATGATGATGGTTGATATTCTGTCTGGAAGCTTGTTAGGCGTACCGCACGGTATACATGTGTCTTCAATGTATAAAGACTTAACAAAAGGTAGAGATTTAGGACAATTACACATTGTAATTAATCCAGCATACTTTACAGATTTACAACAATTTAAAGAACAAATCACAACAATGTTAGATGAATTGAAAGCACAACCAGCTGCAGAAGGATTTGGAGAAATTTATTATCCTGGTGAGCGTGGAAAACTAAGAAGTGAAAAATATGACGAATTAGGAATAGAGATAGTTGACGATATTTACAACTACCTTATTTCTGATGACGTACATTTTGACAAATATCACGGCAAAAACAGATTTGCCGAATAATAGTTGGAGGAAAAAATGTTATATACAATTATAAAAGAAAACACATATCAAGATTCAATTGTATTGATGCTTTTATCAAACAAATTATCATCAATTGATGGTGTGAATAAAGTATCAATCATGATGGGAACACCGGCAAATAAAGATATATTTAAATCTTCAGGTTTAGGTACAGATGATTTAGAAAAAGCAAAACCAAATGATATTGTCATCGTAGTAGATACAGATGATGAAGCAAAAGTTGATGAAGTAAGTCATGCTGTGGATGAAGAATTAAAAGGCAATGCAGAAAAAGACGAATCTTCAAGCAGTAAAGAAGCTAATAATTGGAATAAAGCTATGGATTTAGCAAATAATCCAAACTTAGCGATGATTTCAATTCCTGGACAATATGCAGCTATGGAAGCTGACAATGCACTTAATAATGGATTGCACGTATTTATGTTCAGTGACAATGTTGCTAAAGAAGATGAAGTAGCACTTAAACAAAAAGCCCATGAAAAAGGACTTATGGTTATGGGTCCTGACTGTGGTACAGGTATTATTCATAGTGTACCTTTAGCATTTACAAACATTGTAAATGAAGGAGATATCGGTGTAGTTGGTGCTTCAGGCACAGGAATCCAAGAAGTAACGACTATTATTGACCGTGAAGGTAAAGGTGTAACAAACGCAATAGGAACAGGTGGACGTGACTTATCTACTGAAGTTGGTGCGATTACAATGCTTGATTCAATTAAAGCATTAAATCAAGACCCTAAAGTAGAAGTGATTACTGTTATTTCTAAGCCACCAGCTAAAGAAGTTGAAGATAAAGTATTAAATGTATTACGTAACATTGAAAAACCAATTGTGACTTTATTCTTAGGACACAAACCTGAATATACTGAAGCAAACATTTATCATGCATATACGCTAGAAGAAGCAGCTCGTGTATCTGTTCAATTATCAAATAAAGAAGAACCAAACTTTACACCATCTGTTCTTAAAGATGTAGAAGTAAAATTAGACGACGAACAAAAAGCAATCAAAGGTTACTATTCTGGTGGTACATTAGCGTCAGAAGCAGCGATGCTTATTAAAGATGCACTTAATGTAAACAGTGATAAAGCAGAAGGATTTGCATTAAAAGCTGGAGATCATGAAGTGATTGACTTAGGTGACGATATGTATACTCAAGGTAAACCTCACCCAATGATTGATCCAGAAAAACGTATTGAAATGTTAGAAACTTCAGCTGACCAAGCTTCAACAGCTGTTATTATGATTGATAACGTTATCGGTTACGGAAGCCATGATGATATGGCTAATGAACTTGCACCAACTATTTCACGTATTAAAGCTAAAGTACAAGAGCAAGGTAGAGATATTGCGATTTTAGCAACAGTTGTTGGTACAGAACATGATCATCAAGGTTATGAACAACAACAACAAACATTACGTGAAGCTGGCGCTATTATTTGTGATACAAACGATCAAATGGTTCGTACAGCAATCGAATTAGTAGGTGGAAAAGTTGAACAACCTGTATTAGAAGTGAAAACTTTTGAACCAACTAAAGTTGATCTTAAAGTTGACGAAAAAATCATGAACTTAATTAATATGAAACCAAGTGTAATCAATATTGGTCTTAAGAGCTTTACTGAAGCAATTGAACAAAGTTGTTCAGAAGTTGTTCAATTTAATTGGAGACCAATCGCAGGCGGTAATGAAAAATTAATGAAAGTATTACAATTTTTAAATAATTATGAAGGAGAATCAGTATAATGGAATTCAAAACAATTGATGAAGCCAATCAAGCTGTCATAGATAAGATGGTTGCAGCTGCACCTTTCTTAGTAGATGTTGTGCCAGCTAAAACGAAAATTCCAGAACTTAAAGAACATGTTCTTCTACATTCAGGCCCACCAATGACATATCAAGATATGACAGATCCGATGCAAGGTGCATGTGTAGGCGCTATTCTTTTCGAAGGATGGGTAGAAGACGAAGCATCTGCAAGAAAAATGTTAGAAAACGGCGAAATCAAATTGATTCCTTGTCATCATGTAAATACTGTTGGTCCAATGGGCGGTATTACGTCAATGAACATGCCAGTATTAGTCGTTGAAAATAGAGAAAGCGGTAATGAAGCTTATTGCCAAATGAATGAAGGTATTGGCGCTGTTATGCGTTTCGGTGCATATAATGAACAAGTTATCAATCGTCTACACTGGATGAAAGATGTATTAGGTCCAATATTAGGTGAAGCTATCCGTACAATGGATGATGGTATGAACGTAAACGTGTTAATTGCTAAAGCAATTGCAATGGGTGATGAGTTCCATCAACGTAACATCGCAGCATCATATGCTTTCTTACGTGATGTAGCACCGATTATCTCTTCATTAGATCATATTGATAATGTTAAACGTACTGAAGTACTTCAGTTCTTAGCTGACACAGATCAATTCTTCTTAAACGTAGCTATGGCTACTGGAAAAGCAATGATGGATGCTGCTAGACAAATTGAAGCAGGTACAGTTGTAACTGCGATGACTCGTAATGGTCATGAATTTGGTATTCGTATTGCAGGTATGGGCGATGAATGGTTCACTGGACCGGTAAATACGCCACAAGGATTATATTTCACAGGCTATTCAGCAGACGATGCTAACCCAGATATGGGTGATTCAGCTATCACTGAAACAATTGGTGTAGGTGGTATGGCGATGATCGCAGCGCCAGCTGTTACACGATTTGTTGGTACAGGTGGTTTTGATGACGCATTACAAACAAGTAATGACATGACTGAAATCACAATCGGTGAAAATCCAAACTTCTCTATTCCTACATGGAACTTTAAAGGTGCTGTGTTAGGTATAGATGCAAGAAAAGTAGTAGAAACTGGTATTACACCAGTAATCAATACAGGTATTGCACATAAAGTAGCTGGATTCGGCCAAATTGGTGCGGGTACAGTACACCCACCAATTGAATGTTTCGAAAAAGCAATTACAGCATATGCTGAGAAATTAGGCTTTGATAAATGATTTTAAATGCAAGTGCGGCTGGTAAAGTCGCACTTGATTTATTGAGAAATCACGAAACATTTTATGTGCATAGTATTTTCAAAAAAGGTTTCAATATTTTGAATGATAATCAAGATTTAATTTTTATAGGTACAGACGAAAATGGACGATTTCCATTTGGGTTACTTGTTGATGAATATACGAAACAAATCATGCTTTCTAATATTAAAATTGGTCAAACTTTATTTGTTAAACATCATACTTTAAATGTGAACGATATCAAATTGAATTTTGAAGTTAATGAATTAAATATTGAAAATGACTTTGAACAATGTAATATAACTTTACTTAAAGAACAGCTAAATAAGCTATCTTTCGAAGAATATAATGAATCGGATTTTTCTTTAGAGCAAGTCGATGAACTGTTAAATATGTTAGCGACTGAATCTTCGAATATTACAAAACACTTACGTTACTTTATTGGAAGAGGGCAAGGATTAACGCCAACAGGTGATGATATTTTGACGGGGATATTGTATGTTCACAATTTGAAGAATTTTATTCTAGATGAACATTTAAAAACAATCGAAACGTTAATGCATCAATCTTTAACTACAGTTGTAAGTGAAGCATTCTTAAAGAGTGCAGTTAAAGGGATGTTTAGTTCGAGAATAACAAAATTACAACATGATGCGTCAATGAAATCAATTGAAGAGCTGAAATCAGTAGGCTCATCATCGGGAATGGATACTTTATACGGTATTTATATCTCACTAAATAAGGAGTGGAAGAAATGAGTAAAAGAGTCGTTCTAGCATTAGGTGGAAACGCAATATTACAACCTAAGCAAGAAGCTACATATGAAAATCAATTTAATAATGTAATGTCAGCAACTAAAAAAATGATCGAAATTAAAGAAGCAGGACATAAAATCGTTATTACCCATGGTAATGGACCACAAGTTGGTAATATCATTGCTCAAAACGAATTTGCTAAAGATTCAGTACATCCTTTACCAATTTACGTATGTAATGCAGAATCACAAGGTATGATTGGTTATATGATGGAGATGGCATTAAAAAATCATTTAAACAAAGCAAATATCAAATCAAATGTAAGTACATTATTAACAATGGTAGAAGTTGATAAAGATGATCAAGCATTTGAAAATCCAACTAAACCAATTGGTGTGTTCTTTGATGAAGAAGAAGCTAAGAAATTAGAAGCTGAAAAAGGCTTTGTAATGGGTGAAGACGCAGGAAGAGGATACCGCAGATTAGTACCTTCTCCAGAACCGCTTGTTATCCATGGTGTTGAAGAAATTAAATCATTAATTGATAACACAATTGTTATTTCATCAGGTGGAGGCGGTATACCTGTATATCGTTCAGAAGACGGTGAATTAAACGGTGTAGAAGCAGTTATTGATAAAGATAGATCAGGATTAAAATTATCTGAACAAGTCGAAGCAGATGTGTTCATGATGCTTACGGATGTATCAAATGTTTACATTAACTTCGGTAAAGAAAACGAACAAAAACTCGAACAAATTACAGTTGAAGAAGCTGAACAATATGTAAGTGAAGGTCAATTCCCAGCTGGAAGCATGCTTCCTAAAATTCAAGCAGCTATTGAATTCGCAAAAACAGGTAAAGAATCTATTATCTGTTCATTAAATGAAGCTGTTGATGCTCTAGATGGAAAAGCTGGAACACGCATTGTAAAATAAGTCTAATAAGTCTAGACTGGGGCAAAAGAGATTAGATCTTATGCCCATTTTCCTAAAAAATTATTTGGAAGTGATGTTTTGGAAGAAAGAATCAAAAAATATAGAATTAAAGACATATGGATTATCTTATTGGGCATGATTTTTGTTGCTTCTACATTGAGAGCACCACTAACATCTGTTGGTCCAGTCGTAGATCTTATAAAATCAACGCTAGAAATCAATAATAGTTTAGCTGGTTTCTTAACAACTATTCCATTATTAATATTTGGTTTCGTTTCACCGATTGTATCTAAAGTTGTAACGAAATTAACGATGTCTGGAACAATTGTTTATGCACTACTGTTATTAATAGTAGGTCTATTATTAAGAGTTGCAGGCGATATTAATTTATTTATATTAGGTACAATTATTCTTGGGATAGCCATTGCGTTTGGAAATGTTTGTTTACCAAGTTATGTTAAATGGAGATTCCCACTACAAATCGGTCTATTTACTGGTATTTATAGTGCAACGATGAACTTCACAGCTGGATTAGGTGGCGGATTAAGTTATCCGTTATCACAAATTTCACCATTAGGTTTCCGTCTGTCATTGTCATTTTGGATTGTATTAACAGTATTAGCATTGATATTTTGGTGGCCACAAGTTAAAGGTGGTAAAGAAGAAGAAATTAAAGCAACTAAAGAAATGCAATCGAAAGTACAAGGTCCAAAGCCTAATATTGTACGAAACAAGCTTGCATGGGCAGTTGCATTAACAATGGGATTCCAATCAATGGTATTCTATACAGTTGTTGCATGGGTGCCTTCAATCTTAATAGATAAAGGATTAGATCCATCGACTGCTGGTTATTTCTTAATGTTGAATCAGTTTTCACAAGTACCAATGACGTTTATGTTTCCAATTATAGCTTCTAAAATGAAAAACCAAAAAATACTAGTAACAATCGTTACTGTATTGTTCTTAATTGGATTCAGTCTATTGTTTACTCAATCAACTGCATTATTAGCAATCGCTATGATTATAGCAGGGTTAGCGATGGGTGCATGTTTTAGTTTATGTATGACATTCTTCTCAATCCGTGCTAGAACAAGTAAAGGGAGTATGTCCTTATCAGGATTTGGACAATCAATTGGCTATTTTATAGCAGCAATTGGTCCATTCTTAATCGGATATTTACATGATGCATTTGGTGGGTGGAACGTAGGTATTATTTCATTACTTGTGATATCTGTTTTATTCTTTATATTTGCGTTACAAGCAGCAAAGGACAAATATATAGAAGACTACGAATAATAAAAGTCTAGGATATAATGTCTCCGAAACTCAAAAAAGCAGAAGAAAATCAGATTTATATCTGATTTTCTTTTGCTTTTTGCATTTTGAATAGGGAATGATTGCTCAAGATTATTATTATCATCATCTTGTGGATTAACCATTGAGTTATTCCAAGACATCGCTCATTTCGTGGATTAACCATTGAGTTATTCCAAGACATCGCTCATTTCGTGGATTAACCATTGAGTTATTCCAAGACATCGCCTATTTTGTGGATTAACTATTGAGTTATTCCAAGACATTGCTCATTTTGCGGATTAACTATTAAGTTATTCCAAGACATCGCTTATTTCGTGGATTAACCATTGAGTTATTCCAAGACTTTGTCGTCCACCTCAACAGTTGATTCAGAATTTATCTATAAACAGTGTGCATCAAAAAAACCGAGAAAATCACTTTTTATCATGATTTTCTCGGTTTGATTCTGCCTGAAACAAATGATGTCTCAGGTGTTTTTATTTATGCTTGTTCATAATATTTAATCAATGTATTGAGTGCTTTTGTAGGATCAATACCCTTAACACCTTGTTGTGATAATAATAATGAAAATGCTGATATAAACGTAAGAATATTTTGTTTTTGTACACCATAGCCCATTAATCCAATTCTCCAAATTGCATCTTTAAGTTCACCGAATGAACCAGCGATTTCGATACCAAATTGTTCTAGCAACTCTTGCCTGAATTGGTTCGCTTCAACACCATCTGGTATTTCAACGCAAATGACCATTTTCATTTCATGATCTTTGTCACCATAGATCTTAAGGCCTAACGCTTCAAGTGCTTTCTTTAAGCCCTTATGATGATATTCATGGCGAGCGCTTCTTTGTTCAACGCCTTCATCTAAAGCAATTTTTAGACCAGTATTTAATGCATATACCATTACTGTTGATTCTGTATGATGATTTAATCGTTTAGGGCTCCAATAATCTTGGAGTTGTGTTAAATCAAAGTAATTACTCTTGATGAATGTTTCTCTTTCAGTCTTTTCATCAGTACGAATGCCTTCTTCAACACGTTTTCTTGTGTTAATAGCTTCACTAAAGCGGTCATTAAACGTTATAGGTGTGATGCCTGATGGGACTGAAAGGCACTTTTGAGCGCCTCCGATGACAGCATCAAGTTCCCATTCATCGACAGGAATGGTCGTACCCATATATGTTGCAACTGCATCGACAACTGAATATATACCGCGTTCTTTACAAGCTTTCCCTAATTGATCAATAGGCTGTAAACGTCCAGTAGATGTTTCACCATGAACAATTGCCAATACTTTAGGGTTTACCATATCTAACGCTTTAATAATTTCTTCTTGTGGTAATACTTCACCTAATGGACATTCGATTGTATGTACAATACCGCCTACACGTTGTACAAGTTCAGCAAATAAATGTCCAAAGCGACCAATAATCGGTACAAGCACACGGTCACCTGGTTCAACGATACTAGAGATTACAGATTCTAAACCAGCTCTGCTTGTTCCATCAATAGGAAATGACCATTGATTTTTAGTTAAAAATGACTTTCTAATTAATGTCATTGTTTCATCCATTATAGATGTAAAGTCTGGGTCGAATTGACCTAAAATAGAGTTGCTCATTGCCTGAGAAACACGCGGGTCAACACTTACCGGACCTGGTGTCATGATTAATCTTTTTGGTATTTTTAATTCACTCATTTTTATATTCGCTCCTTTACACTTTTCCTTCTTAATTGTAACTTAAATTAAAATCAACTTCTTTGTTAAAATTTACAAAGTGAATAACATTTTTTATTTAAAAAGGCTAAATTTATCAGAATGTTGCAAATATTAAGTGATGTATAATTTGTTTGTTAGTAATTAAAGAATTCATTTTATTATTTCACAAATTTTTATCGATATGATAAATTCTAATAAAAAAGTGCTCATTACTTAGTTTGTTCCACCTTGTTCTCAAAATTTTTCTAGATGCTAGGTATTTGATATTTGGCCATTTTTATTTTTTAATGGGTGTGAAAAAGAGTGCAAACCTTTTTTTATCAACGGATTGCACTCTTTTGAGTTATGTCTGAAAGCATTATTATATTGTCTAAATTTATTGAGTAGCAAATAGATATTAAATGAACATCAGAAGGAACATTGTAAAGCATTTGCCGATGTTAGGGGGAGGTGATAGATTAATAATTGCGTCAACTGTTATTAATTCTGAATGTTCTTTTTTATGTAATTCAAGTATTTAAAATGTAAAACTAATAAAAAAATAGGCATATTATAGAACTGGAAATTAGTCAATTATAGCAGACATACATAATTGAATATTGTATTCACTTTTTTCGTTATCTACAGTATTCAAAAATTCATCTATTATATCTTGTAAATTTTCCCACTGCTCTTTCGTAATTTTTATATCTTTAATCATTAGTTTTGAATTATCTTCATCATGGTTATTATTTATATCATCTTCAAGTAACTTCAAAGCTTTTTTTTGACTAAGAATATAATAT
>NZ_PPQZ01000066.1 GCF_002902525.1 Mammaliicoccus stepanovicii | reverse complement strand
TATTATAATATGATTCTCCTCATTTATAAATAGAAATATTTAATATAGCAAGAATTTATATCTACCTTCAAACAGAAAGAAACCCTAACATAAGTTAGGGTTTCTTTCTAGTCGTTCAAATTCATATATATTATAGTTTTACAACGTTTGCTGCTTGTGGGCCGCGGTCGCCTTCAACTACTTCGAATTCTACTGCTTGACCTTCTTCTAAAGATTTGTAACCTTCTTGGTTAATTGCTGAGAAATGTACGAATACGTCATTTTCTCCTTCGATTTCGATAAAACCGAATCCTTTTTCTGCGTTAAACCATTTTACTGTACCTTGTTTCATAAGTGTGAAACCTCCAAGACTAAAATTCAATATGCGATATTCGCATATTACAAAAAACACAATTTGTATTAATGTTATTTGCAATATGGAATAACGATATTGCTATTACTTATTATACGTTACTCATTTTTGAAATGCAATACTATTTCAGATATTTTCAGAATTTATTAATTTGGTAATGGTGTATAAATAGAATTGTCATTTAATATTAAAACACTGTAAAATATTTGTAAGTCTTCTTCACAATCTTCACAATATGCAATTTCACAATTATTATAAAATGCATGTATATTATGTTTTCCAATTACTTCGTTGGCAAATTTTGATTTATATTTCTCTATTAAATTTAAATATTCTTTTAACATTTCATTATATTCTGTGCATATTATTTCATTAATGATATGTTCTTTCCAATCATCAAAAAGCCACCAGCCTTCATAGTCAGCACGTATAGTTACGACTTTCCACATTAGAAAAACTCCCCTATTTATAAAATTACCTTAGAATAAATTTAAATCGATTTTCCAATTAAATCAAATGAAAAGCTTTTTAATACTATTTCTAAATATTAGTTTTTTTTGTCATAAGCCTTTATAATAGATATATGAGGTGATATTTATGAACGGAAAATTAATTAAAGTATTTGGTCGTGTTCAAGGAGTAGGATTTAGATTCTTTACGACACAATTAGCTAGAAAATATAATATAGTAGGAACTGTTGAAAACGTAAATGATTATGTAGAAATATATGCAAGTGGTGAACAAAATGATTTAGATGATTTTGTTCAAGGTGTAATTAATGGTGTAGCGCCAGCTTCAGTTGTTGAAAATTATACAATTGAAGATGTTGAATTAGACAAATCTACAAAGCATTTCAAAACGTTATAAATTAGGAAGATGACAATGAAATATAATTTATCATATATATTAGGTAGTTTACTTGCTATACCGGTTTCCTTTATTGTTTTTTTATTCAGCATATTCCAGTTAGATTTAAATTTCATGCTAGATATTGGCATATTCTTCGGGTCTTATGTCTTAAGTTTTATACCAATTCAGTGGTACAGTTCTAGCCGATTTTTGAAAGAAATGGGATTAACGCGTAGAGAATATCGCTTTATTAGAAAACAGTTAAATGAAGCTGGTCCAAAATTAAAAAGATTGTATAAGAATTACATGCGTGTGAGATCATATAGTGAGTTTAAGAATTTAAATGAAGTTAGCAAATTAGCGCGTACAATTTACAATACAGTAAGACAGTCACCAGAGAAATTTTATTCTGTGGAGAGCTTTTTCTATTCACACTTGGATAATACAGTGAATTTAATTGACAATTATACAATGCTACAAAGAATGCCTAACAAATCTAAAGAAGAAAAAGCAAAACTTAAACAAACAAAACTAACAATTGATGAGAATAAAAGAACTTTAGTTGCAGATTTAAAGCAATTAAATGAATCAAGTTATCATCAACTTGATATAGAAATGGAACTTTCGGAAATTGCTAAAAATCGAAATGATTACACAAAATCGATATCTAATACACCTAAAGAAAAGGTGAATTTAAATAAGAAACAAGATAAATACGAATATGAAACGGAGCGTAACTATGACGGAAACTAATAAAAATTTATTTGACGACCTAATTGAGGATCCGTTTAAAGATTCTACGAACGAATTATCAGCAGAACAGACAGAAGTATCGCAACAAGATGCTCAATCAAATGTCACTTCTACTTATGAGAATACATTTTCAGAAGAGGATCAAAGAAAGATAAATGAAATAGCACAACAAATTAAACCATTGGATAACGATGGATTACTATTGTATGGACAGCAAGCACAAAATAAGCTTTCACAATTTTCACATCAAATGTTAACACAAGTTCAATCTAAAGATGTTGGCCCTATCGGTTCGTCTTTAAGAAATTTAATGAATAAACTTAAAGAAGTTAACCCTGATGAACTACAAAAGCAAAACAAATCAAGATTGAGACGAATTTTCAAACGTGCTGAACGTTCTGTAAATGAAATGTTTAGTAAATATCAATCTGTTGGTGCACAAGTAGATAGAATTTCAGTGGAATTACAAAAATCTCAAAATATGTTAATGAAAGATGTAGGATTGTTAGATCAATTATATGAAGAAAACAAAGCCTACTTTGACGCATTAAATATTTATATTGCTGCAGCAGAACAAAAACGAGATGAATTAAAGAAAAATGACTTAGTAAAACTTGAAAATAAAGTAAAACAATCCAACAATCAAATGGATGTTCAAGAATTAGCAGACTTGCAACAATATATAAATAGACTTGAAAAAAGAATATATGATTTACAATTATCAAGACAAATCACACTACAATCTGCACCGCAAATTAGAATGATTCAAAACATTAATCAAACTTTAGCTGAGAAAATTCAAAGTTCAATTTTGACAAGTATTCCACTTTGGAAAAACCAAATGGCAATTGCATTAACATTATTAAGACAACAAGGTGCCTCAGAGGCTCAGAAGAAAGTTACAGATACAACTAATGAATTACTTCTTAAAAACTCTGAAATGCTTAAACAGAATGCGATTAGAACAGCTGAGGAAAATGAGCGTGGTATTGTAGATATAGAAACATTAAAAACAACACAAACAAACATTGTAGATACAATACAAGAAACGTTAAGAATTCAAGAAGACGGAACACGTAAACGTCAACAAGCAGAACAAGAACTTCAAAGTTTAGAGCAAGACTTAAAAACTAAACTATTACAATTGAAAGATGAACAACATCAATTAAGAAATTCATTTAAACAATAATTTAAATATGAAAATGAGACAGAAACATAAAGTTTCATAAACTCAAAAAAAAGACGAAATTCACGATAGACAGTGAATTTCGTCTTTTTATTTACAAATTAAGCAATATCTAATGAAAACGTTATTTGAGAATAGGCATTTATGTTCAAATCTCATTTTTAATATATTTAGATTTTCAAGACACAACAAAGCCCGGAACTTTTTTGTCCCAGGCTCCCCTGCTTTTCTATATATGTTTAACTATATTCTACCGGTGTTTGATTTTTAACTTTACCAATTATAAATCCAATGATAAACCCTACTACTGCAAATGGTATCCATTCCATTTGAATATCAGCTAAATATAGGTCTTCAATAAATTTCATCTTAACTCCTCCCGTTGAGTTAAGAACTGAAATGATAGATATAATTGTGACAAACGTAACTGCTAATTGTTGTGCTAATGGTGGTGTTTTCACAAAAGTAGCTAAAACAATTAACAACACTGTTGTAATTGCGATTGGATACAATACTAATAATACTGGTAAAGATCCTTGAATAACAGTTGTTAATCCTTGATTAGAAATGATAAAACTAACTAAAGTAAAGATTGTAACAAACCATTTGTAAGAAATCTTCGGAACTAACTCATGGAAGAATTCACTTACTGAAACGATAAGTCCAGTGGCAGTAGTTAGACATGCAAGTGCCACTATAATTCCTACTAAATACTTACCAAATTCACCAAAGGCTATTTGAGATACTGTCGTTAGTAAATACGTTCCGATATTTTGACCATTCGCATTAAGTTCTTTTAATGTAGCTGGTGAAACCTCCATATGGTTTCCAATCCATCCTAATGAAATGTAAATGAATCCAAGTCCGATTGCTGCAATTAGTCCTGCATAAATCGTTTGTTTAAATAATCCCGTTTCTTTAGTAACACCTTTACTTTTAATAGCTGTAATAACAATCATTGAGAACGCAATTGCTGCTATCGCATCCATTGTTAAATATCCTTCAACAAAGCCTTTACCAAAACTTGTACTTGCTGCTTTATAAATTTCAGGATCACCAGCAACAACGTCATTACCACTTAAACTAATAAATGTTTTGATGATTAAGATCACAATAGAAATTAATAATAAAGGTGTTAATATAGCACCAACTTTATCTACCATTTTACTAGAGTTAAAACTTAAGTAATAAACAATTATAAAGTAAATCAAAGTGAAAATAAATAATGCACCTTTACTTGTTGTATCAAATATTGGTGTAATACCCATTTCAAATGATGTTGCTGCTGTTCTAGGTATGGCGAATAGCGGTCCAATTGTTAAAGAGATTGCACTTAATAATATAATTGCAAATACAGGATGTATCTTACTTAATGAAGCTCTATATCCTTTACTTTCAATTGAGCCAGCGATTACACCAACTAATGGTAAACCTATTCCCGTGATTACGAAACCAAATATTGCTGGCCAGAAGAATTGGCCACTAGCTAACCCTAATGCTGGAGGAAAAATTAAATTCCCTGCCCCAAAAAATATTGCAAAAAGCATAAATCCTACTACAAAAACATTTTTATTCATATATGTTACTCCTTTTATGTAATACAATAATCTATATTCTATCACTGGAATTAGTTTTCGTCTATATGAAATATCTGAAAATTATAAATACATTGTGACACTTAATTTATTTATTATATAGATTGTAATAATAATGTTTTTAGCAAAGGAGATAGTTGGTTTGGTAAATTCTCAACACCTTCGACAAATAAACTCTGTTTCCCATATATATTGTGTACTGTATTTCGTGTACGCTCATCAATTGAACCTTGATTTAAGAATACATTAAATACATTTATACCTTGTTTGTCAGCCTCAATAACTGCTTCATGCGTATCTATTATTCCATCTTCTGCATAATCGAAAGCTGAAGGCTCTCCATCAGAAAAAACGATGAGAAATTTTTGAGTTTCGGGCCTTTTAAGTAAATGATTTGTTGCTATTCTTAATGCGACACCATCTCTATTATCATCTTGAGGTTCAAGTGTCATAATACGCGCATCGTGACGATTGAGTGTTGATTCATTATAGACAATTAGTTCATCAATGGTATTAGGTTGATTCCATTTATCTGCATCAAACGCATCTTCACTAAATGATAAAATTTCATGTTTGATATCTAAGTTTTTAAGCGTTTCATGAAATAATACGACACCTTTTTTTGTTTCATCCATTTTATCGTGCATACTTGCTGATGCATCTATTAATAATGTGAATGTAGCGTCTAGTTTTCTACTGAAGGCATCTTTTTTGAAAAACAACTTATATTGATCATCAATAAACCAATTAAGTAAATTTTTTTGTAATCTACCTTTTGTTAAATTTTCACGAATATCACTATATTGGTGATTCATTGATTTTTGAATAATACTTGTTAAATCTTTAATTTCGAATTGAACACTTTCAACAGCTTGCTTATAATCTTCTTCATCAGATAATGAATAATCAGGTTTATTAAATGTTAATTTAACATTTTGGTTGATACCTTTTAGTTTATATGGATTGTTATTTCCTTGAGATCCACCTTCTTCATCATCTATTGTATTTTTTGAACCTTTTCCTTTTTTCTCCATCATATTCGTCATATCATCTGAAGCATCACCTTCACGTTCATTATCTGTTAACACATCAGAATTTTCACCTTCATGTAGTTCCATTTCTAAATAATGGTCACTATCAGATTGTGTGTCTGCGGTTTTCGTTTCAGCATTTTCTGTTATGATATCATTTTCGTCATGTTCCGTTTTGCTAGATTGACTACTATTCGTTTTATCGTGTCTCTTAATGTCATCTAATGTCCATTCAACATCGAATGATTCATAAATGCGTTCAGGCAAGTGATAATATTGATTCAACATATCTTCTATAAGTAAATGGTCCAATAAAATCATAATGCTTACTGATAAATTATAACTATCTTCTGATGAGTTTAAGTTAAAAATTTGAGGTAATCTATTAAATACTTGGATCAATGCGTCATCAAACTTGTCGTGTACAGATTGATAAGTGATAAAATTCTCATGCAAAATTGCATGTTCAATTGTTAAGAATAATAAATCAGTGTACGTTGTTTTAGTCTTATAAACTTGTATTTGACTATTGTTTTGTTTGATTTTAACTTGTAATCTATGTTTGAAAAGTTTCTTTGTTACTGGTCTCGCTTGAATGATATGATTTGATAACCTGTACTCTTCAATCATCATAAATACTTGTTTGAAAAAATGCATATGTTCAAACGATTCGTTCAAAACTTCTTTGTAAATATTAGGGCTTAGTTGTTTAAAACCAATTGTATCTAGCATGATATCAGATTTTAAACCTGCTTCTATAATATGTTCAGGTCTGTGTAACCAATTAAAGCTGACATTACAAATATTGTTGATCGGATCATAGTGTTGGAATTTTTGGAATGAAACTTTAACATTTGGATCTTCAAGTAATAACTTTGCTAAATCAGTAAGCATCATAATTTGTTGTGCGTCGATTTGTTCATCATTAAATAATATAAAACGATCACTCATGTTATACTCCTCACTCAAATATTAATTCAATCGCATTTTGTATGGCTTGTTGTTCGCGTTCATCATCAATTTTATCTATAATTGCACGTTTAATTGCTCTTCTTATTGGAATAACTGTAGCTAAATCTGCTAAATCTAACAAAGCTCTAATACTTGCTGCCTCTTCTGAAATTTGGCCTTGGCTCGACATGATGCGTAAATCTTTACTAAACTGGACGATTGAATCTATGATTTCATTATCGGTTAATTGACTTTGCTCTTTTATTATTGTCTTAAGTGTATGTCCATCTATATAATCAACATCTAAAACAACGAATCTATTTTTTAATGCTTCATTCATTGGTAAAGTACCGATATAACCAACATTAATTGCTGCAATGACAGAAAACCCTTCTTTCGCTTGTACCACTTCACCTGTAAAAGGATTTGTTAATGCTCTTCTATAGTCAAGGACACCGTTGAGTATTGGTAACGTTTCAGGTTTGGCCATATTAATTTCATCTATATATAATAAATCTCCATTTTTCATCGCTTTCAATACAGGACCATCTATAAATACAATTTCTTGATGTCCCTTTTCATTTGTTTCGATTGTTTTAAATCCTAGTAAGCTTTCAGCATCTAAATCAACTGAACAGTTAACAGAATACATTGGTTTATTTAAATCATTTGCTACTGTTTCAGCTAATTTCGTCTTACCAGATCCAGTTGGTCCTTTTAATAAAATATTTTTCTTCAATTTAATCATAGTAAGTGCATCATTATAAACTGTTTCATCATTGTTAATATATTTTTTTAGCTGTGACATATTAATCTCCTTTAATTCTCTCGTAATAAACCTAAAAAGAGAAAAGATCTATATTGGCTATAGAGCTTTTCTCTAGTGTTTAATATTTGTAGTCAATTATACTTCTTTAAAGTAAGTTTTGTAGTATCCGCCGACTAAACCAGAGTTATCTATAATTTGATAATATTCTTCAGTTTCATTTACGACATCGTATACTTTACCAACTGTAAGCATATCTGATACTTTAAACTTATCTGCATTGGTATGTGTAACTTCTACTTGTTTCAAGACGTGATTTTCTTTCCATGTTTCATGTAACATATAAAACGCTCCTTTAATTCGTTGTATCTAATGTAATTGTAATAATGATACCTGTAATATCCCGCACATATAAAGATATTAATCCTTCTTCATGTTGAATAATTTGATGCTCAAGTTCTAATTCTTTTAATTGATTAACAATTGCCTCGAAATGATCAACTTGATCAATTGAAATTGCTACTCTTTCAATTGGTGTATCTAAGGACTCAATAGCTTGAGGTGAATCAATTAAATGTAACTCTCCTCCATTGCCTCCTGAGCCAATCTTGAATACTAAAGCTGCTTCATCTTCTATTGTCTTGTACTCAGCTAGCATTTGCAAATTAAAAATATTTTTTAATAAGCCACCAGTTACTGGTGTTTCTGGTGATTTAATCATGACTGGTCCGATACCTTGGACTTGATGTATAGGACTAATTGGGCCGGCATCATTAGCAGTTCCAAGTGGTATGCCTACGTTTAATTCATCTGAAATTAAGAAGAATGCATGGCCATTATTATCATAAAACTTAAACAAATGTTTTCCATTCAATTGATGAACAGATTCATATTTCACATTATGTTTATCAAATTGTTCTTTATATTCATATAAAGCTAAGTCAGTTGGAACACGTAATGCTACGCCATAAAAATGAGATTCTAAATTAGTAGATTCGCCTAAATATTTCTTAAAGATTACACGCGTACCTGGCGCTAAATGAGCATCGCCAATATGCAAGATATTCGTATCTTTATTTAATAATGTATTCAAACCCAGTATATCTTTAAAAAACAATTCGGTTTCTTGTAAATCATGCGTCCATAAAGTTACACTTCTTAGTCCAATCATGAATATCGCCCCTATTTATTAGTCTAGTAAATTATACCAAACAAATATTAATTATGACAAATCAATCAATTTGAAAATGTGTTTATATATAAATAAAAATGAGCCTAGGACTATAAATTTATGTCCTAGGCTCTCAATTACATATTTAATTTAGCTTTCTAATAATAGGTCTTCTGGATTTTCAATTAAGTCTTTAATTGTTTTTAAGAATCCTACTGCCTGTTTACCATCGATGATTCTGTGGTCATAACTTAATGCGATATACATCATTGGTCTATTTTCCATGCGTTCCTTATCGATTGCGACTGGTCTTGTTACGATTGAATGCATACCAAGAATTGCAGCTTGAGTACCATTAATTATAGGCGTTGACATAAGTGATCCAAATACACCACCATTTGTAATAGTGAATGAACCGCCCATCATATCATCTAAACCTAATTTTTTGTCTTTCGCTTTTACAGCTAAGTCATAAATATTTTGTTCTATTTCAGCGAAGTTCTTTTTATCACAATCTTTAACGATTGGAACGACAAGGCCTTCTTCTGTAGAAACGGCAATACCAATATCATAAAATTGTTTTAGTAATAAGTCAGTACCATCTATTTCAGCATTTACATCTGGATATTTCTTCAATGCAGCTACAGCAGCTTTTGTGAAGAATGACATAAATCCTAGACGTGTTCCATTATGATCTTCTTGGAATTTGTCTTTTTTACGTTTACGAAGTTCCATAACATTAGTCATATCAACTTCATTAAATGTAGTTAGCATTGCTGTATTATTAGATACTTCTAATAATTTCTTAGCAATTGTTTGACGTCTACGAGACAATTTTTCACGTATAACAGGTTTTGAAGGGTTAATGTCAGCATTTGATTGAGCTGGCTTGTTTTGTGATGCTGGCTTAGATTGAGTAGCTGGTTTTGCAGCTGATTCAACATCTTCAGGTCTAATCACATCACCTGCTTGTGTTTTAACTTTAGATAAGTCAATTCCTTTTTCGCGAGCTAATTTACGTGCTGAAGGCGTCGCTTGAATTCTCTCATTTGATGAGGAATTATCATTTGAAACTGCTACTTCTTTAGCAGCATCTTCCTTAGGCGGTTCAACTTGCTTATCTTCTTTGCTTTCATTAGATTTTGAACCTTCGTTATTTGCTGGTGTTGCTTCTCCATCTTCTGAAACAATTGCAATGACTGAACCAACTTCTACAGTATCGCCTTCTTCAGCTTTAATTTCAGTTAGAACACCTGCAGATTCAGAAATGACTTCTACATTGACTTTGTCAGTTTCAAGTTCAACGATATTTTCGCCCTTTTCAACTTGATCTCCAACAGCTTTAAGCCATTCTGAGATTGTTCCTTCTGTAATAGATTCTGCTAATTCTGGTACTTTTACCTCTGACATTTTAAATTTCCCCCTATTTGTGGTTTAACGCTTCTTCAATAACTTTGCTTTGTAGAATTTTGTAGATTTCGCCGTCACCTTCTGCAGTTGAAGAACGTACTTTTCGGCCATGATAATCTAATTCTACTTTCTTGTTTTCAAGGATGCTTTGTAATTGTAAACTTACAAAAGTCCATGCTCCTTGGTTTTTCGCTTCTTCTTGAACCCAACTAACTTTTTCTAAATTTCTAAATTCTGATAGAACATTTTTAATTTCTTCTTTAGGGAATGGATAAAGCTGTTCTAAAGCTATTAAGCAAATTTCGTCATTTGGATTTTTCTGCAATTCTGTTTTTAAGTCGATAAACATTTTTCCAGTTGCGATAAGAACTTTCTTAACTTTAGTTTTCTTATTCGGTTCTACCAATATTGGTTCGAATTGACCTTCAGTAAACTCTTCAACAGGTCTAGAAACTATTTTGTTTCTTAATAAACTTTTTGGAGACATTAAAACGAGTGGTCTCATTTTTTCAGTATTTAAATATTTAGCATGTCTTCTTAATAAATGATAATAATTTGATGAGCTTGTTAAATTAGCTATCGTCATATTATTTTCGCCAGCTAATTGTAAAAATCTCTCCAACCTTGCTGATGAATGTTCAGGTCCTTGGCCTTCATTACTATGTGGTAAGAATAAAGCAAGTCCACTCTTTTCGCCCCACTTAGCATTACTGTTTGCCATAAAGTTATCGAAAATCATCTGTGCCATATTTGCGAAGTCACCATATTGTGCTTCCCAAATATTAAACGATTCTGGATGATCTACATTGTATCCATATTCAAAACCAACAACCGCTGCTTCAGATAATGGTGAGTTATGAATATCGAATGAAGCTTTACTTTCAGGTACATGATGAAGTGGTATAAATAACTTACCATCATTTTCGTCATGTAATACCGCGTGTCTTTGTGCAAAAGTACCACGCTCTGAATCTTGTCCAGTTAAACGGATTGGTGTACCGTCTTGTAAAATAGTAGCAAATGCTAATTGTTCAGCGTGCGCCCAATCTACAAGTCCATCCTTTTCAAATGGTTCACGACGTCTATCTAATACTTTGCTTAATTTCTTGAATACAGTAAAATCTTCAGGATAATCAAACATAGCGTCGTTAATAGATTTTAAATCTTCATATGACATATTTTTAATTTTATAATCTTGGCCTTCGTTAATCTTATCAGGCAATGCCATTTCAGGATTATCCATTTGTGCGTCTTTATCAATTTTATCGTGTGCACTACGTAATCTTTTCGTTACACTTTCAAAAATCTCATTCATTTCATCTTTAGAAATAATATTTTGATTTACTAATTCTTGACCATATTTAATTTCAATCGATGGATGTTCTTTAATAGCTTTATACATCATAGGGTTAGTAATAGATGGTTCGTCCATTTCGTTGTGTCCATAACGTCTATAACCAACTAAATCAATTACGAAATCTTTATTAAACTTTTCTCTAAAGTCCATTGCCATTTCGATTGCTTTAACCGTTGCTTCAACATCATCTGCATTAACATGAATAATAGGAAGGTCATAACCTTTTGCGACATCTGTTGAATAAGTTGTTGAACGGCCATCTGTTGCTTCAGTCGTGAAACCGATTCTATTATTCGTAATGATGTGTAAAGAACCACCAGTTGTATAACCATCAAGATTACTTAAGTTCATTGATTCGAAATTAATACCTTGACCAGGGAATGCGGCATCACCATGAATGAGTACAGCTAGTGATTTGTTCACATCTTGTGATGGTCTACCGACATCGATTGTTGTATCTTGATTAGCACGTGTTTTTCCAAGTACAACTGGAGATACAATTTCAAGGTGACTTGGATTATTAGCTAATGTAATGGTTTGTTCAATTCCATATTTACTAGTTGTTTTAGTACCACCGAGGTGATACTTAACATCTCCAGTCCAACCTGCAGTGATTTCTAAAGAACCATCTTTAGGTAAGAAAATTAATGGATTTTTGTGCATAAATTCAGAAATCATCATTTCATAAGGTTTCTCTAAAACGTGAGTTAATACATTTAGTCTTCCTCTATGAGCCATACCGATTTGTATATTAGGTATGTTGGCATTGTTAGTTCGTTTAAGTACATGTTGTAACATAGGTACTAAAGTATCTACGCCCTCTATAGAAAAACGTTTTGCACCAACAAAGTTTTTATGAATATATTTTTCAAAGCCTTCTACTTCGGCTAAACTTTTTAATAGTTCAATTTTGTCTTCATTAGTAAATTCGATTGTTTTTGTAGACTCTATATATCTCTTTAACCATACACGTTCTTCATTGTTGTTGATATGTGTATACTCAAATGCTATAGGTCCTTGGTAACATGAAGTCATATATTCTATTGCTTCATATGCATTTTTAAATTCACCATCAAAGTGTTCTGAAACGAGTCCTGCAGGAAGTTTTTCTAATGTCTCCTTAGAAAGTCCAAAGTCTTGATGTGTTAGTTTTGGGACATTTTTTCTTTCAGGACGGTATACAGGATAAATATCAGCAGTTAAATGTCCATATTGTCTAATATTATCTATAAGTCGCATTACACGCTTAACACTAGAATTATCTACCCCCGTACCCGATGCTTGTCCAGTGCCTGTGTTGTTACTTGTTAATTCATCGAATAACACTTGTAAGTCTTCTGGTACTGAATCTGGATCATTAACGTAAGTATCATACATTTCTAACATTAACCCCAAGTTCGTTCCAAATCTTACAGGTGCTTCGACATGATTATCATTCTTCATGTTCCACCCTCCAAGAAAGTTATAAACCGTTTACATTTCCATTTTAGCACTTAACAGTAGTGAATTAAAGGCAAAAATATTATAAATACATCTTATTTATTGATAAATGATTCTTTAAATACAACTGAAATTTTAGTGTATTCATTCTCAATGCTATCTACCTTTACAGTACCGTCATATGAATTGACTAGTTTCTTGGCAATGGATAGTCCAAGACCGTTACCGCCTTCTTTTCTAGACCGTGATTTATCAACTCTATAAAATCGATCAAATATAAATTCAAGGTCTTTTTTAGGTATACCCATTCCGTGATCTATTATATCAAGTGTGATGTTTCGATTTTTCAAATTCGTGTTAATTGTAATGTTTTTATTTTTAGTGTCATATTTCATCGCGTTATCTATGAAAATCAATAACATTTGTTCAAAATGAAATCTATTAATATTCATTCTTATCGCATTGTAATTTGAATTAAAATCAAATGTGTAGTCAGGGTGTAGTTTTTTCAATGATTTGATTCTAGACTGGATTTCATAATTTATGTCTACTATATCAATATCATCACCTGTACTTGTTCGTGCGTCTTTAGACAATAATAATAATTCTTCGACTAATTTCGTAATTCTATCCATCTCTTCTATTGAAATATCTAATGATTCTTCTAATACTTCCGGGTTATTCTTACCCCATCTCTGTATGAGATTAAGGTGTCCTTGAATAATTTGTAACGGTGTTCGTAGCTCATGTGATGCATCTTCAACAAATTGCTTTTGTTGTTCAAATGAAATTTCCAATTGTTCCATCATATTATTAAATGTTTGAATCATATCATCAGTTTCTTCGTAATTTGTTGTTGCTACAAGTTTTTCTTGAAAACCATCTCTTCTAATTTGTTTCATTTTGTCAGATAAGATTGTAATTGGTTTCGTGATTTGAGAAGAGAAGATATAACTAATTAATGCTATTAAAAATAACGCAGTAAGACCAAATAAAGTTGCTAAAATAATCATAAATTTAATAATAGCTTCATAACTATCTAAAGGATGAACGATAGCTTCATACCCTTTAAAATAACTTGTATTTATTGGACTAAGGACAACTAGATAAGTTTTGTTATGTACCTTTGTTTCATACACTTTTAGTTTGTTCACACCTTTAATGTTTGGCGTGTGATCTAAATGATCGTTATGTGAATCTTCATAGATTTGTTTTCCGAATTTATCATATAATATGATTTTTTGATTATCATTTATAGAAGCGTTAATATCTGTCGAAGTGATTTGACCAAGTGTCTTAGATTCTAGCAAATTGATAGTGTCATATGCACTTCTAGTAGCTACTTTAGTTTCTTGGTCTTTTAAATAAAGACTGATGAAATAAATGATAAACATGCTAAATAAAGCGAATATAATAAATGTAATGGTCGTTGTAAGCATCATCCATTTCGTTTTTAATGATTGTTGTTTCATGATCTTATCACATACCCAACTCCGCGCACGGTTTCGATTATATTTTCTTTCTTAAATGGCTTGAGCTTATTTCTTAAATATCTAATATATACATCGACAACATTGGTTTCAACTTCGGATTCATATCCCCAAACATGATTGAGTATTTGTTCACGTTGAAGTACAAAATTTTGGTTTTCTGCTAAGAGCAACAATAATTCATATTCAGTTTTAGTTAAATCAACTGTTTCATCATCAATCTTTACTGAAAATGCATTTTTATCGATCGTGATATCGTTCACCTTTATAGTGCTATGAGATGGTGCAGTCGTTACATTTCTTCTAATGATAACTCTAATTCTTGCTAGCAGTTCTTCAATATCAAAAGGCTTCACGATATAATCATCAGCACCATAATCAAGTCCAATCACCTTATCATACGTATCGCCTTTTGCTGTAATCATGATAATAGGTGTATCTTTCTCACGCCTTACTCTACGACAGACTTCAAGTCCGTTCATTTTAGGTAACATCAAATCTAATAGTATACAGTCATAAGTTTTTTCAAGCGCTAAATTTAATCCACTTTCCCCATCGTTGCATATATCAACTTCGTAGTCTTCATGTTTTAATTCTAATTCTATAAATCGTGCTAAATTTTGTTCGTCTTCTATGATGAGTATATTTTTCATGCTGACACCTCAAATTTCTTAAAATATTTTTATCTTTTTAATTGACATTCATTCTCATTTAGATATAATTATAATTGAAAATGATTATCAATGAAAGAGTACCCCCTCTAATCATAGATAACATTTTCCTATATATAATCTACATTATATATGAGCATTACTATTTTATCATTTAAAATAGTAAAACTTTAAATAACTAATTGACATTCATTCTCAGTTGGTTATAATAGTAATTGAAAATGATTATCAATCAAATATAAGAGTTCCCCCTCTAAGTATATAGATTGAACATTTTCTATAACCCCCTTTTATGCCCATAGAAGAAAAAGACCTCCGTGATTCTGTCCAAGTCACGGAGGTCTTTTTTGTGTTAAGTTAATTTATTTTTCAACATACTTTGTGTTAATAGAATACATATTATACCGCCAATTATTCCAGCAATAATATCTGTCGGATAATGTACACCTAGATACACTCTTGAAGTAGATATCATGATTATAAATAAAACACAAATACCCATTAAATATGGTCTCATTGTCTTATTAGAAACTCTGTAAAGAATATAGATGATTGAACCGAAAAATGCGGTTGATCCCATCGCATGCCCACTCGGGAAACTAAAGCCTGAAATATCAATTAAACGTAATAATGTTGGTCTTTCACGGTCAAAGATATTTTTAAGTAAAGGATTTAATGTTCCAGATAAAATCATAGTTAACGCAAAAAATAATGTTTCGATGTTATATTTTTTTAATTTTAAATAACAAATCGTTATAAGTGATAAGGCAATCATTGCCCATACTTCTCCAAATTTTGTGAACCCAAGCATAATTGAAGTTGTAATAAAGCTCTCTGCTGAATAAATAAAATTATATACCTCATTATCAATCCATTTCCCGATTCGGGATTCATGGAAAAATGCTATTACACCAAAAATAAGACTAAATATAAGAATTAAAAGTGTACGATTTGCTTGGCTCATTTAAAATCCCCTTTACTTTATGTCTGATTCAATTTTGTTGAATAATGTTTCTTTCGTATAACTTTCTTTAAATTGAGACATTTTTTTGATTATCGTTTCTCTCTCATTTTCAAGCTGATCTAGATTTCTAACTAAATTGGATTGATTGACTTCTTTTTCTTGTAGAACTTTTGCGAATCCTTTACCTTCGAAAATTTTCGCATTATCGATTTGGTCACCTCGTGATTGGTCAAGGCCTAATGGAATTAGTAACATTGGAATTTGTAATGTCGCAAATTCATAAATAGCATTTGCACCTGCCCTACTTATAACCGTATCAGTTATAGCATAAAAATGCATAAGTTCTTTTGATACAAATTCATACTGTACATATCCTTCTTTATTAATGTTAGGATCTACGTTACCTTTACCAGTTAAATGAATAATTTGATATTTTTTAGTTAAATAATCTAAATTATCATGAATTGTTTTGTTGATGACTTTTGAACCTAAACTACCACCCATTATTAAAAGCACTGGTAATTCACTGTTAAATCCAGTGAGTTTATAACCTTCTTCTTTACTACCGTCTCTTAAATCTTCACGTATAATTGCACCAATAAAATCTGATTTTTCTTTAGGTACGTATTTTAAAGTTTCTTCAAACGTCGTATAAAGTTTGTTTGAGAATTTCATAGCAATCTTGTTTGCTAATCCTGGTGTAACATCTGATTCGTGTATGATAGATGGTATTTTTAAAGATTTAGCTGCAATGATAACAGGGACACTAACGAACCCACCTTTAGAAAATACAAAATCAGGTTTTTCTTTTTTAAGTGCTTTTCTAGCATCAAAAATACCCTTAATTACTTTGAAAATATCTTTCAAATTGTCAAAAGATAAATAACGACGAAGTTTTCCGCTTGAAATTGGTATATATTGCGTATTAGTAGCCGAACTTTCTATCATTTCTCTTTCAATTCCATTTTTTGAACCAATATAAATCGTTTCTATATTTCGTTTTTCTGCCTCAGGAATGAGTGCTAAGTTTACAGCGACGTGTCCAATTGTACCGCCACCAGTAAATGCGATTTTCTTCATTATTTGAAACTCCTCTTAATCTAATATTTTATAATATGCGTAAAATGGTGCATTCTTATCGAATGGAAATTCATCTGTTTCATATTCCCCAATATATTTAAAATCAAATTTCTGAAATAGTTTTTGAGCACGTTTATTTAAAGAGAATGTATCAGTAAGAATAACGTTTGCATTGTGTTCTTTAGCTAAATTGATTGCAAATTGCATTAGTTTTTGTGCAACACCTTTAAATTTAGGATCCGTTGCCATTCTGTGAATAACATATGCTTCTTGAATCGATACTGGCCAATTAAAGTTTTTGTACCAATCAGCTTGTGATTGATTAATGCATACATATCCTACTATTTGCTCATCTTCTTCATATAAGTATAAATCACCATGATCAATATCTTGATAGAAATCTTTTTCAACTGGATATCTATCATCCCATTGAGGGTTTTCATCTTGTTGCATAATATTTTTAGCTAATGTTGTCAGTCTATTTATATGATGAATATCATCTCGTGTTGCTTTTCTCAAAATATACACCTCCATTATTGATGAACATATTTAATTGCATGATCTAGTTGTAAATCTTCTTTTTGAATTTTTTTGCGTAATAAGTCTATGAATTTCTTCGTTGTCTTATCGGTAAATATGCCATTTGATTGTAGCTTGTTATCAGTTTGGAATGATTTAACGGCTGTTTCAAGATTTTGATCAAATGATTCGTTTTTGTTATTTATATTATACCCTAGGGCCTTAAGACCAATCTTTATTGATTTGATTTCTTTAGATTTATCATTAAGTTGGTAAGTTTTATGAGGGTTAATTATTTCTATTTCTTCATACTCAGGTGCTTTGATTTCTTTGTTTGGTTTTATGCCTTTTTTGTGAATATAAGATTTATTAGGTGTTAACCATCTCATATTAGTATATTTTAGAATACTTGAATCTTTAAATTCTTTATGAACTTGGCCAATACCTTTACCGAAAGTAGTTGTACCTAATACGTCAGCTATTTTATAATCTTGTAACGCACCAGCAAATATCTCTGAAGCACTAGCGGAACCTTTATTTACAAGAACAGAGAAGTTCATTTTATCTAGTCCAGGCATTTTTTTGTGTTCTGTTTCAACTGCTTGAGGTTTATCACCCTTAGTTTCCAAGTATATAACAGGTTTATTTTTATCGACAAACAAGTTTACACTAGAAACAACTTCGTCTAATAAACCACCAGGGTTATTTCTTAAATCAAGTACAACGTGGTTAACTTGATCTTTTTTTGCTTTTTTCAAAGCATCTTCTAGTTCATCTGTTGTTTTACCTTGGAACTTACTAATTGAAATGACTGCCGTATCTTCTTTCTTACTATAGTTTACACTAGTCAAATGAATTTTATCACGTTTAATTTTGACATCAAATGGTTCTCTATTGTCTCTTTTAATCGTCAGTTTTACTGTAGTTCCTTTTTTTCCACGTACTTTATTGACTATTTCTTTTAAAGATTTATCTTTGATTGATTCGTTGTCTACCTTCGTAATAACGTCTAATGGCTGGATACCAGCTTTTTCAGCTGGAGAATCTTTCATAGGACTTGTAATACGTACGTATTTGTCATGTACTTCCATTTCCGCACCAATACCAACAAAATCACCTGAGATTTCTTCATTGTATGATGTTGTATCTTTGGAAGATATGTATTCGCTATATGGATCATCTAAAGATTTAATCATGCCATTAATTGCACCTTCAGTAAGTTTTTGGTCATCAACATCTTTATAATAATCACCATCAATTTGTTTATATGCTTCCTCAATCTTATTTAAGCTCTTTTGTTGATCGTTTCCGAAATTTAAGCCAAATTTGTATGACGCGAACGTTACTACTGATGTTAATAATACAGTGACAAATATAAGTAGTAATAATTTATATAGTGGCATTGTCACTTGTTTAGGATATTTATTATTAAATTTTTTCATGTACTCACAACTTTCTTGTCAAATATAATTTATTTTAACAGTTTATGAGTTCAAATAAAAACACTTTGGCGTACAAAACACCAAAGTGTAAACAATTAGAACTTTAACCATTCTTCATATGAATCAAATAAGTCATCAAATACACTCATTGGTTGAGTAAACATAGCTTCTGTTTCCATATAATCAGAAAGTGTATGATAATCATCTGTGAATTTAGGGAAAGATAAATCGCTAAATATTAATTCAGCTAATTTTCCCATTTCACTATTTTCATTTCGTTTTGTAAGTGCATATTGATAAAAAGAATACTGTTTCATTTATTTCATTTTCACTTCGATAGCTTTTGTTTCAGCTTTAACAAGTGTACTTAGTGATTCGATTTGAATATCTTCAGCATCATCTGTATTCGTAATAATAACAGGGCTTATTACTGATTTTACTTTTTTGTCAATCGTTTCAATATCGAATTTTAAGAGTTCATCACCTTTACTTACTACATCGCCTGTATTCACAAGTGCTTCGAAACCTTCGCCACCTAATTGAACAGTTTCTAATCCAACATGAATTAACACTTCTAATCCATTTGCTGCTTTTATGCCTACAGCATGGTTTGAAGGTTTGAATACATTTACAATTTCGCCATCAAATGGAGCAACAACAACGCCTTCAGTTGGTTTAATGCCAAACCCTTCACCCATCATTTTTTGAGCAAATACTGGATCAGGAATATCTTCAATTGAGACAAATTCACCTGAAATTGGTGCATAAATATCTACGTTTGTATCTTTAGATTTATTACCGCCAAATAATTTTTTGAACATTATAATCGTCTCCTCTTTATTTTCATTTAAAATGGTGTACTAAATCTGCATATCCAAGCTCTTCAAGTTTTTCGTAAGGAATAAATTGAACTGCAGCAGAATTAATACAATATCTCAATCCACCAGCTTCTTTAGGGCCATCATTAAAGACATGACCTAAATGTATATCTGAATCTTCTGATCTTACTTCTGTTCTAATCATACCATGTGTCTTATCAACAAGCTCAATAACTTCTTCGTCATCTAAAGCTTTTGAGAAACTTGGCCAACCACAATTAGATTCAAACTTCTCTTCAGAAGTAAATAGTGGCTTACCTGATATTTTATCAACATATATACCTTTTTCATAATGATTCCAATATTCATTTTGAAATGGTGGTTCAGTGCCATTTTGTTGAGTCACTAAATATTCCATTTCGTTTAATTCTGATTTATTTTTCTTTAACATTTTAATTCCCCCAGTATTTTTCAATGAATGCTTTTCGTCCAGAACCTTGTTGATAACCTTGATAGTGCGCAGGGTTTTTTAAATAGTAATCTTGGTGATGCTCCTCTGCTGGATAAAAATTCTTGTAAGGTTTGACTGGTGTAATAACGGGTTTATCAAAAATATCTTGCTCATTTAATTGATTAATCTTACTTAATGCGATTTCTTTTTGGTGATTGTCATGATAGAAAATGACAGGTTCATAGCTTTCGCCTCTATCGAAAAATTGTCCTTTATTATCAGTTGGATCAAATGTTTTAAAATACACATCTAATATAAATTCAAAATCAGTAATTGATTCATCATACTCAATTTGTACTGCTTCGACATGACCAGTCTGATTTGTACAGACTTCTTCATAGGTAGGATTCTCAACATGGCCGCCACTGTACCCAGATACTACATTTATGATACCAGGATATTCTTTAAATGGTTTTACAAGACACCAGAAGCATCCACCTGCTAAAGTTGCATATGTCATAGTTGTACCTCCCTTAAATGGTTTTACTTTAACTTAATATCAAAATACCATTTTTTATCAGAAATATCTAATCTTTGAATTTTAACTGATTCGACATTTTCTATTTTTATTTTGTTTAGAGATAAGTAAATGGATTCATCTTTTGGATTTATTGAAATATATTCAGGAAAATTTCCATACTTCTTAATTTGAGAAAGCACAAAAGGATTCGATATATTGAGTTTACCTATATCTATCGATTTGATATTGAATTTTATTGTGTTTGTATTTAGTTTCTCGGGTTTAGTATTCAATTTAATATCGATTTTTTTACTTAATATTTTTGTACGTGTATAAAACGATAAGTTATTCCTCGATACATTTGATTTTATATCATAATCAACAAGTGATTTATTGATAAATGTTTCTAGTTCATTGTTATTGAGTGCAAGCGTAAAATCTTTTTTTCCGGAATAAGCATTCTTCGGAGGTGTTCCTTGACTATCAGAAACGGACATATAAACATAAACCATCGCTATTAAAATAAATATAATAATCGTTATAAATGCAAAAAACCAAAAGCGATGATTCATCCAATGTCTATTTTCCATAATAGAAGACACCTATTGCACCTTCACCGGTATGTGTTGAAATAACGGGTGTTGTGACTGCTGTATCAAAGTGCTGGATGTTTTTCTTATCTTTAATTGTGTTCATTAATTTATTCACAAGTTGTTCAGCATTTGCATCTGCAATACCAATTTTAATAATTTCTTTCGTTTCTAAAAAGGCGTCCAATTCTTTCATTAAAAATTTAATGACTGCATTTTGTGTTCTTGCATTATGCAACATTTCAATTTTACCATTAATTACTTCTCCAATTGGTTTAATGTTCATCAATGAGCCGATTAAGCCTTTAGCTTTACCGATTCTACCACCTTTAACTAAGTTTTCCATATTCCCAATTACGACAAACAATCTTAAATTTGAATGCATTACTTCTATTTCTTCTACGATTTGTTCACTAGTGTAATTTTTGTTAATCATGTTCACAATCTCTTCAACTTGGAAACCATAAGCTAAAGATATAAACCTACTATCAATTACAGTAACATTTGCTTCTGTAATTTGAGCTGCTTGTTGTGCGGCACTATATGTTCCTGATAACTCTGAGGTCATATGAATACTAATAATTTCACTACCATCTTTACCTAGTTCATCATATGTCTCAACAAGTTTACCGATTGCAGGTTGACTAGTTTTAGGTAATGAATCAGCTTCTTTCATTTTAGTAAGAAAATCTGTAGAACTTATTTCTGTTTGGTCTTCATATGTGACACCGTCTATCACAATATTGAGTGGGACAACAGATATATTATTTTTAGCAAGATATTCTTTAGATAAGTCTGTTGTTGAATCTACAACGATTTTAATTTTTGCCATTGAAATTCTCCTTTAGTGATTGAACCGTATTATTTATTTGTTCTTGCACGATTTGACTTACTTCTTGCATCGTCTTGTCTTCAAAAATTGAGGGTTCTATTGGTTCGTGAATATGTACATAAACATCACCAGGAACCATTTTTTTTGAGTTTTGTGCTTCCATTAGATTAGAAGTACCACAAATTGCGACTGGGACTATTTTAACTTTTGCTGATTTAGCAAGTTTGAATGAGCCTGCTTTAAACTCTTGAACCCCTTTTCCTTTACTTCGACTACCTTCAGGAAAAATTAATAAAGAGTGTTGTTCATTCAATTTATTTATACCATCTTTGAACATTTGTAAACTAGCTCGTCTACTTGAACGATCTAAGTAGATGCAATTCATCTCTTCCATCCAACCTTTTAAGAATGGAATTTGTTCAACTTCTTTTTTGGAGATGAATCCAAAAGGCTGTGGTAAATGTTTAATCATAACGGGTATATCAAAATTCCCTTCATGATTAGAAATATATAGTACAGGTTCATTTAATTCTTCTGTATTACCAGATACATGGACATTTGCACCAACTGAATTTAATATTTTGTTTGCCCATCTGTCTGCATATAAGTGCACCATTTTGTCTTGCATTCTTATATCACTAAATTGTTGCTTTTTCTCTTTTACTTTAGGTAATTGTGTTGTTACGATTGCTGCGTATCCAAGTATATAACTTATTGTTCTTGCTGTTCTTAACATATTATTGCTTCCTTTCTAGATGCATAAACGTATGCGGGATCGTATTTTTGTCATCTAACTTACCTACTTCAGATGATAAAACTGTCCAATCATTAAATGTATATGGTGGAAAGAATGCGTCACCTTGAAACTTATCTTCAATAACAGTGACATACATATCGTCAACTTGGTTCATCATTTGTTCATAAAGTCCTTGACCACCAAATATGAATACATGACCTTCAAGTTGATCAATTTCTTCAAGTGAATGAATGACATTAACGCCTTCATGTTTAAAAGATTTATTAGACGTTAAGACTACGTTTCTTCTGTTTGGTAGTGGCTTACCAAGCGAATCGAATGTTTTTCTGCCCATAACTATTGTATTACCAGTTGTTAGTGCTTTGAGTCTTTTTAAGTCATTTGGTAAATGCCATGGCATTTTGTTATCTAACCCTATTACTCTGTTTTGATCATGACATACTATTATTGATTTCATTGGATTCTCCTTTTTAGACAGCAATAGGCGCCTTGATGCTTGGATGAGATTTATAGCCTTCAATTTCTAAATCTTCATACTCTAAGTCGAACAAGGATTTGTCTGAGTTGATTTTTAGTTTTGGTGGGTCAAATGAATCTCTGGAAAGTTGTTCTTCAATTGCATCTATATGATTTTTATAAATATGTGCATCACCAAATGTATGAACAAATTCGCCAACCTCTAAATTGCATTCTTTAGCAATAAGATGAGTTAATAAACTATAGCTCGCAATATTAAATGGGACACCTAAGAATATATCTGCACTTCTTTGATATAACTGACAACTTAATTTCCCATCTTTAACATAAAACTGAAATAATGTGTGACAAGGTGGTAATGCCATTGTATCTATTTCAGTAGGATTCCATGCAGAAATGATATGTCTTCTTGAGTTCGGATTTTGTTTAATATTATCTATTAAAGTTTGCAGTTGATCGAATCTTTGTCCGTTAACATCTTTCCAATCTCTCCATTGTTTTCCGTAAACGTTACCAAGATCTCCGAATTTCTTCATAAAATCATCGTCATTTAAAATTTTATCTTTAAAAATTGCAAGTTGCGCTTTATATTGTTCATTAAAGTTATCATCAACAAGTGAACGGCGACCAAAATCCGTCATGTCTGGTCCTTCATAATCTTCGCTTTCGACCCATTTTTTAAATGCCCATTCATTCCAAATATTATTCTTGTACTGTAGTAAATATCTAATATTCGTATCACCTTTAATAAACCAAATTAATTCAGTGGCAATGAGCTTGAATGAAACTTTTTTCGTTGTGAGTAAAGGGAAAGCTTCAGATAAATCAAATCTCATCTGATGTCCAAAAATTGATATGGTTCCGGTCCCTGTTCTGTCATCTTTACTTTCACCTTCAGACAAGACTTTTTTACATAAATCATGATACGCTTTATCGAAATTATTCATAAGTGCACCTCTTTACTTATTTATTCTCTATCTATATTAACGAAAAAAACCACAATTTACTACTGATATAATATGGTAAGTTTTACGATTAATATGTATAATGGAGTTAAATATAAATAGAACACTTTTTAAAGGAGGCAATTTCAATGAATGAAATATTTGCTGTCTTAGGATTTTTCTTATTACTAAGTTACATGATAAGTATGTGTATTACAGAATAAGATTAAGAAGAAATGATTTTTCTTATATTCAAAGCTTCTAAAATAAAAACGCCATTTTATAATGGCGTTTTTATTGCTTCAAAAAAGCTTTTTCATATTAATGATGAGTTTTTTCTTTTATTTCTGCGTAATCCATAATGTGTTTTTGAACTTTTACGAATACATTGAAATACATTAAATTGTTTAAATAACGGACTTTTATAATGTGCCTTTAAAATTAATGTTTCATAACTATTTGATAGGTCCATACACTTGTTGGAATTTATATGTTTAGATAGTTCACCCATTCTATCATCTGGGTTCATCGTTTCTTCAAACATGTGGTCTAAATATAATATGTTTACTTTTTCACTATTTCGTTTTATCCAATGGTTATAATCGTCATTAATAAAATAAATACGTTTCAATACATCTTCTGTTAACGCTCGTTTCATACCCTCTGAAATAACAAAATGTATAAGTGGATTCTGTTCTATTGAATAAACGACAACATTTGGGAAACTGTTTAACACTAAATAGCTATCCCTGCCAAATCCCATTGTGCCATCAACAAAATGAAACGATTGCTGTGGATGCTGAATATGATTTAGCATATCGATTAAAATAGGCTGATTGTTTTCTTTTTGCATATTGATTTTTACTTTGGTTGTATCTAAATGAAAATATATCGGTACTCTAGGCGAAAAGTATAATTTAGGCCCATTACTTAAGAATACAATGACTGGTGATTGATCAACTGCAAAAAGTTGTGTAATTGTAAGTTTTTTACGTTCTACAATGCATACATCTTTAATATTAAGATTAGACTTTAACATATCAAATGCATCTTCTACTTGTTTGTAGAGAGATGCATTTGTCTTGACTGCAGTAGTTAATCTAACTTTAGTCACAGTATTCATCGAAAGCGTCTTTAATATCCATACAAATTTCTTGGATATCCCTTCCTTCTATATGTTCACGTGGCATAAAGTATTTTAATTCTTTACCTTTGAATATTGCCATTGAAGGACTTGAAGGTACTTGGGCAATATATTCTCTCATTGTTTCAGTTGCTTCTTTATCTTGTCCAGCAAATACTGTCGCAGTTCTTGTAGGTTTTTTATCATTTTGCAATGCCACAGTTACAGCAGCTGGTCTTGCTAGTCCTGCAGCGCAACCACATACTGAATTGATAACAATAAATGCAGTTTCATTCGGACCGATATTTTCCATATATTGAGTTACTTGCTCTGAAGTTTCTAAACTTTCAAATCCTTGATTTGTTAATTCACTTCTCATAGGTTGTGCTAATTCTTTCATATATTGTTCATATGCATTCATAGTATTATTCCTCTCTCTTTCTGTTTGCCATTTGTTTCCATACAGAACCTAACGCTGCTTCTCCATTTTCAATACGCTCTATTGCCATTTGAACTTGTAGTTTAACATCGAATGCCGGATCATCTTCTCTTTTCTTTAATGCTTCTAGAGCTGTTTCGTCACCTTCGTCAAATATAAACATAGCTGCTCGCCATCTTACAATTTTTTGAGGATCTTCGAGTGATTCTATCATGACTGGTAATGCTTCTTTAAAACCTAAATCACTTAAACAATCACCCGCTGTTCGTCTAACTGATACACTTTTATCTTTCATACCTTTATATAAATAAGGTAACGTTTCTTTCGTTTCTATCATACCAAGCAAGACAATCGCCATTCTTCTAATTTGAGGTTTCTTATCATTAAGAGCTAAATCTAACAATTCATAATCTTCCTCTGTAGGCGTTGGAAAATCATTCAACATTCTTAATCTAGCTTTCCAATCTTCTTCCTGTTCAAATTCAGTCTTAGATACATGAATAAATTTCTTTTCTGGTATTGTAATGTCTTTCGTCAATGCTTCTTCAACGAGTTCATTTAAAATTGATTCAGGATATAAAGCGAGAATTTCTTCTTGTACCGTTTCTAGCACTTGATCTAATTCACCATAACGAATACCTAAATTTTCCCATTTACGTAAAAATACTACGTTATCAGAGTCTTTCGTAGCTTTTAACATACTATCAATATAAATTTCAGGTAATTGTTTTCTTTTTTCTTCATCTTGAGTAGTTAATTTAATTTGATAAGGAATGCCTTTAAATTTTAAAACTTCTGCCTTAACTTCACCAAAATGTTCGTTAACTGTTGTTTCATTTGCTCCATCTTGATTATCAGTACCAGATATTGCAGTAGTTACTTGTTTAAGTAATGAATCCCAATCTTCTTTAGGGTATTTATCCACTGCGATAAAGTCCATAACATGAAAGACAGATTTAATACCTTCTAATTGAAGAATACGATTTATAAATTCTGGATTTTTGTCGCTCGTCTCAGTATATGTTTGAGAACTACGATCTTCCTTCTTAAAGCTTAATACAATCTTCATTGTATTAGGACTCGGTGTTGGTTCTACTCTTACAATTTCCATAATATCCTCCTTATTGCAATTGGTTCCCTATTTGCTTAATACGTATACCGATAGAACATTCAGAAATACAATATTGATGAGCTTTATGTTTGCCCATTGTTTCTCTATAATGCGTTTTCAATAAGCACTTTTTACAATAGGTTTCCATCAATTCATCTATTTGTTTAATAGCTATTTTATCTTCTTTAGCTAGAATAAGCGTCACTCCTAACTTAGACCGTTATTATATCATTCATACTAACAAATGTTTATCATAAAGCTTATTGCAAAATATAACTTCGACCATTATAATTGATAAGTTCGATTATCGCGGTTTCTAAACACCCGCATATCAAAATTTAGGAGGAACAATGTTATGTATAATGAATTACTCGGTATTGGAACATTTGTAATAACATTTATATTAATGTTATTACTTTACAGATTTTTTGGTAAAACAGGTTTGTTTGTGTGGGTTGCTATAGGTACTATTATAGCAAACATACAAGTTATTAAAACAGTTGAGCTGTTTTCTGTGAGCGCAACATTAGGTAACGTAATGTTTGCATCGATATATCTCGCAACTGATATCTTAAATGATATATATGGTAGAAAACAAGCTAAAAAAGCAGTTTGGCTAGGTTTTTCATCTGTTATTGTCATGGTAATATTATTGCAATGTTCATTAATGTTTATTCCAGCACAAGAAGACATATCACAAAAAGCCTTAGATACAATATTTGGTATAGTACCAAGAATTGCATTAGGTTCAATTATTGCATACATTATTGGCCAACATTTAGATGTTTATTTATTTACATTAATTAAGAAGACATTCTCGTCTGATAAAACATTCTATGTAAGAGCATATGGAAGTACTGCGATAAGTTCAATCATAGACACTGCAATTTTTGTTATAATCGCCTTCTATGGTAATTTACCAAATTATGTAATTGTTGAAATATTTTTAACAACTTACTTCTTGAAGCTACTTACAACAGTTACAAACGTACCGTTTGGATATATAGCGAAATCAATGTTTAGAAATGGTAAAATTAATGATTAATGGTTCTTTGCACATTTAATTAGATAAGTCATTTAAATAAAATTTAAAAGAAAACCGTAAAATTTCCTTGTTGTTTAAAGAAATTTTACGGTTTTACTTTTATCGAGCCTATTATGACTCAATTTTGTTCAAGTTATTACATTAAATATGGTGAGATACTTTATTTATTCATTATCTTCTGATCTTTTACGTCTAAATAATAGCGCTAAACCACCGAATAGTGTTGTGATTCCAAATAAAGTTGAAGTATTGCTCTCAGCTTCACCTGTATTAGGTAATTCTTTTCTTTGTTTGTCTAATGACTTACTAGTTGGTCTATTACTATTTGCATCATTTGATCTATTCTCTCCCTTTTTAGTAGAAGTGTTATTGTTACTATTAGTATTTATAACTTTAGTATCTTTATTTGGTGTAATGATATCAGGTTTACCATCGTTATCTTTATCCGTTACCGTTGTACCATTTGAATCAGACTCTTCTTTATTTGGAATGCCATCATTATCCGCATCTTCATCTCCATCTGGTGTACCATTACCGTCAGAATCAGGATTTGTTGGATCTGTACCTGCAGCTTCTTCATCTTTATTATTGATACCATCGCCATCGATATCAGGGTCTTGGTCATC
>NZ_PPQZ01000065.1 GCF_002902525.1 Mammaliicoccus stepanovicii | reverse complement strand
ATGTAATTGTGTATAAGTAAAGGTATCTCCTTGTTCATCGTAGCCTGGTGTTAATATATCAGTATAAAAAAGTGCACTTGTAGCTTGTAATTTAAAAATATTTTTTTGATAAAAATCTGCATTTTTATATGCTATGATCGGATCGCCAACAAATGCTAAATAAGCATTTTCTCCTAAATTAAATGTTTGATATTGTTTAACACAATCTTTTAATGTTTTATATATTTTAGTTGCACCTTGTGTCGTTAAAGAGAGTTCTGCATTATCTTTGATATCTATTTGCATTCTATAACGATCGCCATCTAAATAACCTCCACCTACATTGGATAAGTAGAAAGTCGGGAAGTTTTCTTCATGTAGATAAATTGGTTTTATGACTTTTAATGCACCTTGAAAATATATTTTTGTTGCTACACTTCGATTTTTCTTCTGCTCAATCGTAATGTCTAATTCGCCTATCCAATCTTCCATTATTCAAGCCCTTTTAATAGACAGTCGCGATTAATCCATTCTATTACATTTTCTAATCCTTCGTTTGTTTTTAAATTAGTAAATGTATAAGGCTTGTTACTACGGAAAGTTTCTGTGTCTATTGCCATTTGTTCTAAAGATGCGCCAACGTATGGTGCAAGGTCTGTCTTATTGATTATGAAATAATCTGATTTAATCATACCTTGACCACCTTTACGTGGGATTTTCTCTCCTTGCGCAACATCAATGATGTAAATCGAGAAATCTACAAGTTCAGGACTAAACGTCGCAGCCAAATTATCTCCACCTGATTCAATAAAAATTAATTCTATATCATCATGTGTTTCTAATAATTCATCGATTGCCGCAAAGTTCATAGATGCATCTTCACGTATCGCTGTATGTGGGCAACCTCCTGTTTCTACACCTATAATTCTATCTTCTGGAAGCACACCTGTATTGACTAAAATCTTTTGATCTTCTTTCGTGTATATATCATTCGTGATAACACCTATGCTGATTTCTTTTGAAAGTTCTGCAACTACTTTTTCAATTAATTGTGTCTTACCAGCACCAACTGGTCCACCAATTCCAATTTTAACTAGACTCATTATTTATCCTCCTAAGATATAAATATTCTTACACCTAAATGTTCATGTTCCATCTGATTTATTTCTAATCCAGGTGCAGTTATACCAAAATCTTCTTCCTTTAGTTCAAAGACCATATTTTTCATGCTCTCAATTTCAGGAATAATCGTCGTTATCATTTTTTGACCTTCTGTTTGACCTAAAGGTATAGCTCTAACAGCATTTTGCGTCAAACTTACTATATTTTGATATAAATAGTACTCAATAATTCGTTCTATAGAGACTTCAAGTTTATAACCTATCATGACAAAACATATAGCCGGATGGGCGTATGCTTTCTTCTCTGATACTTTCTTTTGATACTGTACTAACCACTCTGATTCATATAATTCCATTGCAAGTTTTAACAATCGTGTTCCCATCTGTTTACTACCTGTTCTTGTTTCTTTTGGCAAGTTTTGAACAAATAATAAATTATCATATTTCATAACTGTATCCATGTCATTATTTTTTAATGCTTCATATATTACGCGCATTGCTAAACAATCTGAATATACGAGTTGTTCTTTTAAAAATTGCTTTAACCACTGTGTGAAACTCGGTCCATCATATACTCTGTTTTTCTGAATATACGTTTCTAAACCAAACGAGTGACTAAATGCACCCGTCGGTATTTGTGAATCACAAAATTGAAATAGTCTTAGATCTTGTTGATTAATCATGTGAATGTCCAATATGTCTAAATGCTTTGTTTACTTTACGATCTGTATGTTCATATGGAATATTTAACGATTTCAATAAATCTTCCACAAGATAATCATATTGAACAAGCATTTCATCGCCTTCAAATTGCGCAGGTATATGACGGTTTCCTAATTGGTGTGCAATTTCACCCATCATTTTGATGGATGTTGGTTTGATTACAATGATATCTTCGCTATTCACGTCTACGATGATCATATTTTTGTCATCTTTATATAATATGTCTCCATATTCTAAATCGACTGGTTTTTTCAAACGAATACCGATTTCTGTTCCATGATCTGAAACAACTCTTTGAATTCGTTTAACAAGATCTGAATTTTCTAAGTAAACTTTCTCAATATGTACTTCTTTTTCTGCTGCTGATAAATTTGCTATATTTCCTTGAATTTCTTCGATAATCATATGTTTTGCCCTCCTAGAATAAGAAATATCTTTGCGCTAAAGGTAATTCAGTTGCTGGTTCGCTCGTAACTAATTCACCATCTACAAACACTTCATAAGTTTGTGGGTCTACATCAATCTTTGGAGTTTCACCATTGTTTTTCATATCTTTTTTAGTTAAATTACGAATATTTCCTACTGGACGAACCATTCTATTTAAATTCAATTCATCTTTAATTCCATTATCATATGCTGCTTTTGAAACAAATGTCATCGATGTATTAGCAATATTAGATCCTAATTGACCGTACATTGATTGAAATCTAATTGGTTCCGCTGTCGGAATTGACGCGTTAGCATCACCATTAATTGCTGTACTAATCATCCCCCCTTTAATGACCATATCTGGTTTCACGCCAAAGAATGCTGGGTTCCATAATACAATATCCGCTAATTTTCCAGGTTCAATCGAACCTACATAATCTGAAATACCATGAGCAATTGCTGGGTTGATTGTATATTTTGCAATATAGCGTTTAATACGATTATTGTCATCATATTCTCCGTCACCATCAAGTGCACCAAATTGTTCTTTCATACGATGTGCAACTTGCCAAGTACGTGTAATAACTTCTCCAACACGTCCCATAGCTTGAGAATCGGAACTTACCATACTGAATATCCCTTTATCTTGCAGTACATCTTCAGCAGCAATCGTTTCTTTACGAATACGTGAGTCTGCAAAAGCAATATCTTCAGGAATTGATGAATTTAAATGGTGCGTAATCATAACCATGTCTAAATGTTCATCTATCGTATTCACTGTATAAGGTAAAGTCGGATTTGTTGATGATGGCAAGATGTTGGAATAACTTGCGGATTTAATTAAGTCAGGTGCATGTCCACCACCTGCTCCTTCTGTATGATACATATGCAATACGCGATCTTTAACTGCTGCCATAGTATCTTCCATAAATCCTGCTTCATTTAACGTATCCGCATGAAGTGCAACTTGTACATCAAATTCATCTGCAACTTCTAAAGCATGATCTAATGCAGAAGGTGTTGCACCCCAGTCCTCATGCACTTTTAAGCCAATTACGCCTGCTTCAATTTGTTCAATCAATGCTTGTTTATTTACTGCTTGCCCTTTTCCTGTATATCCAATGTTGATTGGTAATCCTTCAGCTGCTTGGAGCATTCTATGTATGTACCATGCTCCAGGTGTAACTGTAGTTGCATTTGTACCTTCCGAAGTACCCGTACCACCACCGATATGTGTCGTAATACCACTTTCAAGTGCAATTTGTGCTTGTTCAGGATTAATAAAATGAACATGCGTATCAATTCCACCTGCTGTAATAATTTTACCTTCACCAGCAATAATATCTGTAGATGCACCGATAATCATATCTACGTTATCCATGATATCTGGGTTACCAGCTTTACCAATGATTTGGATGATACCATCTTTAATTCCGATATCAGCTTTAACAATTTTGTCGTAATTGATAATCAAAGCATTCGTAATAACTAAATCCATTACACGACTATCCGTTCTCGTTGCATTTGGATTTTGTGCCATACCATCACGAATTGATTTACCACCGCCAAATGAAACTTCTTCACCATATACAGCATAATCTTTCTCAACTTTTGCAAATAAATTTGTATCTCCAAGTCTTACAGAACTACCTTTAGTAGGTCCATACAGACTGTTGTATTGTGAGTTTTGCATTTCAAATCCCATAGTATAACCACCCTTAATCATATTAAATTTCTATTATTTTTCTGGTTTATAAACTTTATCTTCATCGAGTTGACCGTCAACTAAGTTACGGAACCCAAATACTTTACGTTTACCTGAGTATTCAATTAAGTGGATTTCTTTCTCATCACCTGGCTCGAACCTAACTGCTGCTCCTGCAGGTATATCAAGTCGCTTGCCGTAAGCTTTTTCTCTTTCAAATGATAATCCTTTATTTGTTTCATAAAAATGAAAATGTGAACCCACTTGAATTGGTCGATCTCCTACATTTTTCACATTAACTATTGTTATATCATGATCTTTGTTTATAATAGTTGTTCCTTCACTGGAAATAATTTCACCTGGTTTCATAATCGAACCTCCTTATATTATTGGATGATGTACAGTAATGAGTTTCGTACCGTCGGGGAATGTTGCTTCAATTTCTAAATCGGTTATCATGTTTTCAACACCGTCCATTACATCATCCTCATTAAGAATTGTTTTACCGAAACTCATTAGTTCGGATACTGTTTTTCCATCTCTTGCACCTTCTAATAATTCATAACTAATTAAAGCCAGTGCTTCAGAATAATTCAGCTTTAATCCTCTTTCTCTTCGCCTTTTTGCTAGGTCAGCAGCTACAACTAACATGAGTTTGTCTGCTTCTCTTTGAGTAAATCTCATATAATCGCCTTCTTTTCTTATATAAAATTGTCATATAACCAATTGACTTAATTATATTATTCCTTTTTTTTACAAATTACTAATATAAAGCTATAATGTCACAAAATTGATAAATAATAGCGAACGCTTAAATTTAGTTATATACTGAATTAATTATTTATGAATTTAACAAAAGGAGTGGAATTTATGAGTTTAACAAATCGTGTACTAAATAATTTTTCTCAAGTTATCTTAATCGAAAACAAATGGACTGGTTTAAGTATATTAATTGCGATCGCCATTGCTGACTGGCAGACTGCTGTGTGTGTAATTATTACAAGTTTATTGTCAATTTATCTCGGTCCGTACTTTAAATTTTCGAAAGAACAAATCAATATAGGTGTTGCTGGTTATAACCCTATCCTTACAACATTAGCATTAAGTGCTTTCTTAACACCGTCACTGGCTACTTATATCCTGATGTTAATTTCTATACCAGTCACACTATTTATACATAAAGTTATGGAAATTTTGCTTAATCGAATATACTTATCGGTTTATACAATGCCATTTATACTTACGAGTTGGGTCATGATCAACAATACTAATTCAACGCAAACAATAAAGACTAACTTACATCTATTACCATCAGATATTGACAACAACCAATTTCCACATGTAGATTTGCAAGGTTTCAACGCATTATTCAATGGCTATTCAGAAATATTTTTAGTATCTGGGGTAATGAGTGGTATATTCATTTTAGTGGGGATATTCTTTGCAGATAAAATACTCGGTCTACTTACACTTATTTCTTGCGCAATAGGCATTGTAATTATCATGGTTATGGAAGGAAATATGGAATTACTCAATCACGGATTATTTGGATATAACATCATCCTACTTATGATTGTTGTTTGGGGTCTTTATAAAAATAAAAAAGAAAAATATATTATCTTATTCTCAGCAATAATACTTGAAGTATTATTAAACCTTGCACTCATTACATTGTTCAAAATCACTGGTCTCCCAGTACTTACCGTACCATTCGTCCTATTATCTTGGATGATTAAAACGTGGTCAGACTATAAAAAGTAAACACTCGATTTTCTAGGCTACTCATTTCTTGAATTCTATAGAAGATGAGTAGCCTTATTTTGTTGCATACTAATTTCATGTTAGTTTTGAATATAATTTCTGCTGATCTCTTGGCTTAACTATGGAGTTATTCCATGACTTTGTCCTTTTCGTGGATTAACTTCCTCGTTATTCCATGACTTCGCCCTTTTCGTGGATTAACTTCCTCGTTATTCCATGACTTTGTCCTTTTCGTGGATTAACTTCCTCGTTATTCCATGACTTCGCCCTTTTCGTGGATTAACTTCCTCATTATTCCATGACTTCGCCCTTTTCGTGGATTAACTTCCTCATTATTCCATGACTT
>NZ_PPQZ01000064.1 GCF_002902525.1 Mammaliicoccus stepanovicii | reverse complement strand
CCATCGATATCAGGATCTTGGTCATCAGGAATGCCGTCGCCATCAGTGTCATTCACCTTAGGTGTCGTGATATCAGGCTTTCCATCGTTATCTTTATCCGTTACCGTTGTGCCGTTCGGATCAGATTCCTCTTTGTTTGGAATGCCATCATTATCCGCATCTTCGTCTCCATCTGGTGTACCATTTCCATCAGAATCAGGATTTGTTGGATCTGTGCCCGCAACTTCTTCATCTTTATTGTTGATACCATCGCCATCTAAATCATTTTTATCCGTCACTTTTACTGGATCAGATGATTCAGAAGTATTTGGATGTTCCGCCTTATCTGTTGCTTTCGCTGTGACATTACCTTCCGGTAAAGGTTGTGTTGGTGTAATCGTAGCGTGACCTTGATCATCAGCTTCGCCTTCACCAATCTTATGCCCATCTTTATCGAACAACTCAACTTTAGAACCTGGTTCAGCCGTAACTGTGATTGGATCAGTAGATCCAGCTTTACCTGTTAAATCTGTGTCGATTACTGGTTTAGAAGGTGGTGT
>NZ_PPQZ01000063.1 GCF_002902525.1 Mammaliicoccus stepanovicii | reverse complement strand
ACAAGCACATCAGGATCTGAAAGCACATCAGCATCATTAAGTGGTTCAGAAAGTGAAAGTACATCGTTATCAACGAGTACATCAGAATCCGAAAGCACATCAACATCATTAAGTGGCTCAGAGAGAGAAAGTACGTCGTTATCGATGAGTACATCAGAATCCGAAAGCACATCAACATCATTAAGTGGTTCAGAAAGCGAAAGTACATCATTATCGACAAGTACATCAGGATCGGAAAGCACATCAACATCATTAAGTGGTTCAGAAAGTGAAAGTACATCGTTATCAACGAGTACATCAGGATCTGAAAGTACATCAACATCACTAAGTGGCTCAGCGAGCGAAAGTACATCGTTATCGACAAGTACGTCAGAATCTGAAAGTGAATCAACATCATTAAGTGGTTCCGAGAGCGAAAGCACGTCGTTATCGACGAGTACATCAGG
>NZ_PPQZ01000062.1:25168-42552 GCF_002902525.1 Mammaliicoccus stepanovicii | reverse complement strand
AATTATCATAACTTTATTATGTAAACTATAATTGTTTTTTTAAAAAATAGTAAACCTATATTTAAGAAATGTGCTATACTAATTATGTTAAATTCCTCATTATGACACACTATTTAATCGCTATTTTAATGTAAGAAGTTCATATTTTTGTTTTATTACACTTTGTTAATTGGTTGTTGCTTTTTAAATGTGTTTATAAGGTTTATAATGAGAATATACATAGGATTATGTAAACAAATTTTATAACTGAAATTCTGTATACTTATATTTAAGCATATATAGATGAGTAGATTAATATTGAAAGGGGCTCTGTAATTCATTATGAAGTCAATACATAAGAAAACAGATGTAATATTAATTGGTGGTGGCATAATGAGTGCTACTTTAGGTGTGATGCTTAAGGAATTATCACCAAACTTAGAAATTAAATTATTTGAAAAATTATCAAAACCTGCTGAAGAAAGTTCAAACGAATGGAATAATGCAGGGACTGGTCACTCAGCCTTATGTGAAATGAATTATACGAAAGAAGAATCAGATGGTTCAGTTAACATAGATAAGGCAATACAAATTAACGAGCAATTTCAGTTATCGAAACAATTCTGGACATACCTTGTTAATCAAGGACAATTAACTAATCCGGAAGATTTCATTCGTCCAGTTCCACATATGAGTTTTGTTTACGGTGATCATAATATAGAATTTCTTAAAAAACGTTGTGACGCATTATCTAAAAACCCATTATTTAACGGTATGACTTTTACTGATGACTTTGAAACTTTAAAGCACTGGATGCCTTTAATGATGGAGGGTAGACCATCTCATGATAAAATAGCAGCTACTAAAATCGAATCTGGGACTGATGTGAATTTTGGTAATTTAACACGTTCTTTATTTGATGATTTACAAGATAAAGGTGTTGAATTGAATTTTAATCATTCAGTTCAAAATTTAAGAAGAAACCAAGACAATACTTGGCAACTAAAAATTTATAATAGTGAAACAAAAACAACAGAATATCATAATGCTAATTTTGTATTTATCGGTGCTGGTGGTGGAAGTTTACCATTGTTACAAAAAACAGGTATCAAACAAGCCTCAAATATAGGTGGCTTCCCAGTTAGTGGGTTGTTTATGGTTTGTAATAATGATGAAGTTATTGCTAAGCACGATGCTAAAGTTTATGGTAAAGCAAAAGTGGGCGCACCTCCAATGTCAGTACCACATTTAGATACAAGATACATTGAAGGTAAGAGGTCTTTACTATTTGGACCATTTGCAGGATTTTCACCAAAATTCTTGAAGACTGGATCTAATATAGATTTATTAGGATCAGTTAAGCCAAACAATGTCTTAACTATGTTATCAGCAGGTTTAAAAGAAATGGGTCTAACTAAGTATTTAGTTGAGCAAGTTTTATTATCTGATGAAAAGCGTTTAGAAGAATTAAAAGAATTTATACCTAACGCTAAATTAGAAGATTGGGAAATCGTTGTTGCCGGTCAACGTGTACAAGTCATTAAAGATACTAAAGAAGGCGGTAAAGGTACACTACAATTTGGTACAGAACTTGTAACAAGTGATGACGGTTCAATATCAGCGTTATTAGGTGCATCTCCGGGTGCGTCAACCGCTGTACATGTTATGTTACAATTACTCGAAAAATGCTTCCCACAAGATTTTCCACAATGGGAAGATAAAATTAAACAAATGATACCTTCATTTAGATTACAATTATCTGATCATCCAGATTTATTTGATGAAATTAATAGTTCAACATCTAAAGCATTAGGACTATATAAGTAAATATATTGAAATATAATGGGCAGTGAAAATTCTTTAATAAGAGTTTTTACTGCTTTATTTATTTTTATAACGAAATACATTCAATGATTGAAGAAATATGTATATATAAGTTCTGATAAGAGTATATCAATTAGAAGGGGATATAATTGTTGAAATAGAACGTATGTTCGTATATAATGATATTAAATACTAAACGGTTGAGGGTGATGTCATGTTTGATAATAGTTTATACGAACAAAGGAACGTACTATGCATAGATTTGGGTGATTTTTTTGCTAGTGTTTCTTGTATTTCTAAAGGTCTAAATCCACAAGTAGACAAGCTAGCGGTTATTTCTAATACAAAGAAACGAGGAGCTGTCGTATTGGCTGCAACGCAAGGATTGCAAGATATAGGTGTAAAAGTTGGATCAAGACTGTTTGAACTCCCACAACGAAATGACATTTACATCATTAATCCAAATATGAAATACTATGTAGATTTTACTAATAGGTTATATCATATACTTTTTCGTTATGTAACATTCGAAGATATTTATCAATATGATATTAATGAAATTTTTATAGATTTTACGGATTATATTGAATCTACGGGTAAGAATCTTTCATTGATAGCTGAGCACATACAAACTGAAATTAAAGAAGCATGTCATATTCAATGCTTAATAGGTATCGGACCAAATATGTTATTAAGTAAAGTTTCGAAAGATGTTGAAACAGCATTTAATAGTGAAACGATTATTGAATGGGATTATCAAGATATTAGGAAGAAATTATGGGCAATTAATTCACTCAGTACGCTATGGGGGATCAACGAAAGAGTGGAACAACTCTTAAATAATTGTGGTATTTTTACGGTTGGTGATATTGCCCTCATGTCACAAGCATCATTAAGTGATAAAGTAGGTTTACTTGCTAAAGAATTACAAATGCATGCCAACGGAATAGATGTAAATGTAATTGGCAAAGCGCACTCGATTGAGAGACCAAATATTCATTTAATTCGAAATTTTGAATATGAATACCATTACTTAGAAACTAAACATGCCATGTTAGAATTAGTAGAAGAAGCAACTAACCAACTTAGACATAGAGATTTATTAACGACATCCATTTCATTTACAATGGATTACATGACTGATGGTGAAATCACTAAAACATACACACTAAGAGACGGCACTAATTTATCTACAGATATATTCAAGATTATATGGAGTTTTGCTTCAGAATTATGTGATAAACATGCTTATTACAAATCTATAAGTATTGCTTTAAATACATTTATTCCGGCTAGAGCAAGGGAGTTAAATTTGTTTATTAATGAATATGAACGATTAAGAAATGAATCTATTTTAAAGATGGTTAAAGATAGTAGTATAATAACTAGTGAACGTACAATTTCTTAATTTACGTAATTTGGAAATGTGTATTATTTAAAGATTTGACAAAAATTACACTCATTTATATACTTATATACGTATACAATTAAATATGGGGAGTGGTGCATGTTGATTAAACAAGTTACACCTTATCTTTACTTTAATGGAACTTGCGAGGATGCAATGGCATTTTATAGTGAAGCGCTAGATGGAAGTGTAAGAGAATCACAGACTTATGGTGACGCAGGTATAGATGCGGCACAAGATTCTAAGAGAATTTTACATGCACAGTTAGAAGTGGATGGTCAGTTATTTATGTTTTCAGATATACCGAATGATGACGATTCACTGAATAAAAGCCACAACATATATATTGTTTTAGAATTTGAAAGTGAAGATAAACTTAAAGAAGTCTATAATATTTTTAAAGAAGATGGACAAGTTAAGATGGAATTACAAGAAATGTTTTGGAATCAAACTTATGCTAAAGTTATTGATAAATTTGGGATAGGTTGGGATTTATGTTATACCCATCAAGAATAGTAAATCAATCTAGATTTTATATATAAAACAGCTCATATTTTAGGGATTTATTTATCCTTAAAATATGAGCTGTTTTTATTTAAGTTTTTTGATATTGGTTTTTCTTAAATTTACTTAATATTATCACGCCAATTATCATAAGGAAAAGGGCGAATAAAAGTGTGAATTTAAAATCTATCATGCTTGTAATAAGTAATGCAATTGCTGTTACAGATCCATTAAATATTGCAATGGGCACTTGTGTTTTGTTGTGATCTTTATGGTCTGCACCAGCTCCAGTTGAAGATAATATAGTTGTATCTGATATTGGCGAACTATGGTCTCCAAATATACCTCCTGATATAACAGCTCCGATACATACTGTTAATGGAATGTCTAAGTGATGGCCTAAAGGTATTGCCAATGGTAACATAATTGCAAATGTACCCCAAGATGTACCGTTAGCAAATGACATACATGCACCAACTAAAAAGATTAAAGCTGGTACAACTGCAGGTGGTATTGTGCCATCAATAATTTGAACGATGTAGTTCGCTGTATCTAATTTATCTAGCACACTTCCTAGGGACCAAGCCAATACTAAAATAATCAAAATATCCATCATATTTTTCATGCCAGATGTGTATATATTAAGAGATTGACTAATCGTTTTGATCTTAAATATAACCATCATAAGTATGATTGATATCGCGGCAAAGAAATAAGATAAAGATAATGCAATTCTGAAATCTTTGCCTTCAACACTTTGAAATGGAAACCCTTTAGGAGCAAGTAAACTAAATCAAGAAATGATTAAAATTAAAATAGGTAACCAAATTAATATCGGTTTACTTAAAGATGCAGTTTTATCATCAGAATTTACACTTTCACGAAGTGGTTTAGAATCTGGCCAATATATCTCACCTGTATGCTTTATACGATCTTCTGCTTTTTTCATTGGACCAAAATCTAATTTTAAGATAATGATTAAAGGTACGATAAACACAGCAAGAACTGGATAAATAAAATATGGTAAGGATGAGATAAAGGCATCCCATGACGTGATGTCGATATTTAATCGTTTAAACTCAGTATCGATTAACCCCATAATATAAACACCCCAACCAATAAATGGCACCATGACAGATACTGGTGACGCTGTTGAATCTATAATCCATGCTAATTTTTCTCTTGAAATCTTTGCTTTATCAAATAGACTTTCATAAATAGGACCGACAATTAGTGGTGTACCCATTTCAGAGAAGAAAATGACAATACCACTAAACCAAGCAGCAAGTTGAATTTTAATTCTGTTTTTGGAGCCTGAAATAAACTTATTGGCAAAAGCTTTTGCTCCGCCTGATTGTTCGAGTAAAGCAACGAATCCTCCAATAAATACTAATAGAATAAGAATCCCAGCGTTATATTCATCTGCTACAGTAGTAAATAAATAATCACCTAATAGTTTTTTTAATGAAGATATAGGATTAAAACTTGTAATAAGAAGAATACCTGAAAATAACCCTATAAATAGCGATACGATAACACTTCGCGTTAATAAGACCATAACAATCGCTATTAACGGCGGAATAATTGACCAAAAACCAAAATGCTCCATAAAAATACCCCCCCATTTGAAAATTCTGAATTATATGATAGTTTAAATCATTTCATATTATGAACGAATAGTAAATGAGATTTTTAGAAGATAAACAAAAATTATAACCATAATAGTCATAATGACAAGTATATTTGTCATTATGACTATTATGGTGTATATTGAATATGGTAGGTGATACTTATGAAAAATAGAGTTAAAGAATTGAGGGCTCGTGAAGGATTTAATCAAACAGAACTTGCGAAGAGGGCAGGTATTTCAAGACAAACTGTTTCCTTAATTGAACGAAATAATTTTATGCCTTCAATTTTAACTGCTGTTAGGATTGCTAGAATACTTAAAGAAAACGTAGAGGAAGTATTTATTTTTGAGGAGGAAGAATTATGAAAAAAAGTAAAATCGTGCTGTTTGGTTACTTAGTATTATACGGATTAATTGGTGGCTTTGTAGGCTTAATGGTGAGTTGGATATTAGTGAATAATCATAAATATATAGATTTTAATCTTACTACAAATCAAAGCAATGTAATCATTATCATTTTAGCGATTGTCGCCGTCATTTTAGTCATGACATTAATGAACGTTTATAGAAAAATAAAGAAACTTAGAATGCAAAATATTAGTATAGAAAATGAAGATGAAATTGAAGAACGTATTGAAAAATTATTAATCGTACCACCAGTCATATTAGGATTAATTACGACGATTGGTTTATTCATGATAAATATCATCATTAATATAGCTGAAAAACCTAGTTTACTTTCTATGTGTATTATGATTATTACGATGTTTGTTGGTGCAATGCTTTCATATGGCTATTTAACACAAATGGGTAAAATATATCCAGAAAGAGATTATCCAAAGCCAGGTGATAAAAAATTAAATGAAAAATTGATTAATATGATGGATAGTGGTGAACAATATATTACACTATTAGCGTTACACAAAACATACGTGCTAAATCAACAATTAATAATCACATTTATAGCTATTTCATCAATATATTCATTGGTATCAAATCATAATCAATTTGTCTCAGTTACACTCATGATTATATTATATTTAGTGAATACAATGTACTTCACTAAAAAAGCAACAGAGACAATATAGTGTGATTTAATTGTTTATATAATAAAACTATTATAGGACAAAGAAGATACTGAAACATAAAAGCAGAAGAAAATCAGATTCAAATCTGAAATTCTTCTGCTTTAATTTGTGAAGTTAAGATTATAAATTCCATGATTTTCATCATTTCGTGGATTAATTGCCGACGTAATCCAAGACTGTTTAGTGCATATCATAATTCAATTGAAAAAGTCTATACAATCATAAAAACGAGAAAATCATCATGGCAAGTGATTTTCTCGTTTTGATAAAGATTGAAACAATTGATGTCTTCAACTCTTATTTTTTAGTTATCAAGTGATTACAAGTCTTCCGCTTCTATTTGTTTCCAAAATGATTTCAGTTCTTCTTTGTTCATTGGATCTAAGTGACCATGAATATAAGTGTTAAAGTCATATTTATCTACTGATTTTATATAATGATAAAATCTTTCATTATCATAACCACCATCCAATAAATAGTATTCACCAGAATCAGCGTCTCCAGCAAATAATACTTGTTCTTCTTTACAATAAGCGATAACACCATCATCAGAATGTGGGTTTATCATTCTTTGTACTTCAATTGTTATATTACCTAAATCAAAATGTATATGATCTTCAAATTCAATATTTGAATGAACGACCTGAATTGTCGAAACATCTTCGTATTCTATCTTAATATGGGTATCACAAAATTCACATTCTTCACCTGAAACTAATCTTTGTTGCATGTCGTCTTTCGTCCAATTCCATGTTTCAAGTTTTTTTAACATTTGATTCGTTTCTCGTTCTGCAACAGTAATGCCATCGAATGCGTGCATTGCAAAAGTATGATCCCAATGCCAATGTGTGATTAAAGCAACTGTAGGTATTGGCAAATTTAGTTGTTTAATTTCATTTAACATATCATTTAAATGTGCAGGTGAATTACCAGTATCAATAAGCATACTGTATTTATCGCCATGGATATAGCCGATATTTGGTCGATCTCTTTCTTTATCAAATGGGAGTATATAAATATTTGGGCTTATCTTTTTAAGTGTCAAAATAATCTTCCTTTTCAACAGAATAGGCTAATTATAACATGTTATAAAGTATACGTATCGAAAGTACTTAACGCTTCTATTGCTCTATCCCTATCATAACTTGATTTGAAACTTAATCTTAGTGCACCCATGATGTCTTCTCTAACTTCAAGGATGCGTATATTGGTAATAGATATTCGATTAGAACCAAGAATTTGTGTGACTTTGCTTATCATGCCCGGCTCATCGGGGATATCTACATATAAATCAAATGTAGATGTTAATGCCCCTTGTTCTTTTATAGGTAGTTCATCTCGATATGTTTTGGCTGATTGATAAAAATCGTGTATTAAGGTAGGATTACCCTCACTAATAAGATCTTTAATTTGTTCCATTTGTTCGATCCAATTTTCCATTAACGTTACGAGATGGTCTTTATTTTCAAGTGTAATATCTCGCCACATATCTGCATTACTACTTGCAATTCGCGTAATGTCTCTAAAGCCACCAGCCGCAAGTGTTCTTACATATTCAGACACTTGTGTATTTTCTTCATTCATGTGAATTAAACTTGATGCAATAACGTGTGGAAAGTGACTAACTACCCCCGTTACATAATCATGTTCTTTGGCTGACATTTTAATAAATTTAGCTTTCGTCTGTTCTAATAGCCATTTAACTTCATCGTGTGCTACTTCATTTTCTTTATGATCATGTATCAAAATATAATAGGCATTTTCAAAAAGGTGTTTCTTAGAATTAGTAACACCTGATTTATGGCTGCCGGCCATAGGATGTCCACCAATAAGGTGAATGTTTTTATTTAATAAATCTGTTTCTAAAGTACTTAAACCTAATTTAGTGCTACCAGTATCCGTTACGATTAATCCATTTTTAGTTTCAATTTCAAGAAGTCGTTTACCGTATTCGATTGATTGTTTGACTGGTGTGGCTAATATAATTAAATCAACGGTGCTAGCAACACTTTCAAAATCTTCAGCTATTTCATCAATCATACCCATTGATTTTGCGATTTCAGAATGTTTTTCAAAATAGTCATAACCGATAATATGTATATGTGGATGATGGTATTTAATGTTCGAAATTAAACTGCCTCCAATTAAACCGAGTCCTACTATGAATATGCGTTGCATAAAATCCCTCCAATACTTTAATAGTTTAAAGTAAGATAGTGAGTAAAAGCAAGTGTTATTGATTTATTTTTTTAAAAGTATAAAATGAACATAAATGATGTAAGGAGTGGGGAAAATGACTATCAATGTTCAAGAAACAATCAACACTATTGAAGAACTAGTTAATATTAACAGTCCATCAGGTTTTGCAGATCCGGCAATTGATTATTGCAATCAATTTGCTAAATCTTTAAATTATGATACGAGTGTAACACATAAAGGCGGTTTGCTAATTCATGTTCCTGGTAAAAACAATAAAGAACAGCGACTCATAACTGCACATGTCGACACACTAGGTGCAATCGTTAAAGATATTAAAGATGATGGTAGAATTCAATTAGATTTGATTGGTGGTTTTCATTTCAATGCAATTGAAGGTGAATATTGTACCATCACGACGCAATCAGGCAAAGAGATTACAGGTACGATTTGTTTACATGAAACAAGTGTTCATGTTTACAAGAATAATAATGAAATTCCTAGAGATAAAGATCATATGGAAGTTCGTATAGATGAAAAAGTATTCACTGCTGATGATACGAGAGCACTTGGAATTGAAATAGGGGATGCTATCAGTTTTGACCCTAGATTCGTACATACTTCTTCAGGTTTTGTAAAATCAAGACATTTAGATGATAAAGCAAGTGTGGCTATGATTTTACAATTTTTAAAATATTTAAAAGACGATCATGTTGAATTACCACATACTACTATTTTCTATATATCAAATAACGAAGAAATTGGATATGGATCGAATTCAAGCATTCCAGAAAACGTAGTAGAATTGATTGCATTTGATATGGGGGCATTAGGTGACGGTCAAGCGTCAGATGAATATACTGTTTCCATTTGTGTGAAAGATGCGTCAGGTCCATATCATGTAGGTTTAAGAAATCACTTCGTATCCTTATGTAAAGAACATGATATCAAGTATAAACTGGATATATACCCATATTATGCGTCAGATGCTTCGGCCGCGTTATCTGCTGGAGCCGATATTCGTCATGGATTATTCGGTGCAGGTATTGAATCGTCTCATGCATTAGAAAGAACGCACGAAGATTCCATTATTGAAAGTGAAAAATTATTGAGAGCGTATTGCCTTTCGGAAATAAACAGTTAATTTATGAAATAGGGTTGACAATTATAATTATTTCTCGTATAGTTTTACTTAATTCATTCGAAGTAAATGCTTCGAGGGTTGAAAGATAAGTATCTCGTGATGTTTGTAGCAAATAGAAAGCTAATGGGTGATGTAAATTAGCACAACACACAATGAGAGAATTGGGCTTTCAATTATAATTTTATAATAATTAAAGTGAACATAATTTTTAAATGTTAACTAAGGTGGCACCACGGTAACGCGTCCTTACAGATTGCGTTATTGTGGTGTCTTTTTTGTTTCAAAAAATCAGTAATCATAAGTATAAATTAAAGAAAGTAGCAAACAGAAAGTTAGTGGTTGATGAAAACTAACACACTTTAATTTAAAATTGGGGATTATGTCGTACAAATGAATATTGAATGAGTGAATAAGTATATACTTATTAATCAAGGTGGTACCGCGCATATGCGTCCTGTTATTTAGGATGTTTATGCGCGGTTTTTATTTTTAGGAGGATCATAATGAATATACAATTTAAAAAATTAAATGCAGATATAACACCAGAAACTTTAGGTCAAATAAAAAACAACAAAATGATTTTAGAAAGTGCAAGTACCGATCAAATGAAAGGAAGATTTTCAATCGTTGCATTTGATGCAATAGGTAAAGTGAATTTATATGATGAATATCTTCAAGTAAAAGTAAATCATAAAGAAGAAAAAACTAAAGAAGATCCATATAACGCATTAGAAGATCTTATAAATGAAATGAAAGTTTCAAATATTCCTGATGAATTACAACATTTACCCTTTATCTCTGGAATGATAGGTTATTGTAGTTTTGATTTAGTAAGATATAGAAATAAAATTTTAAGAGATATTAAAGTTGAGTCACAGTATCCAGATGCTTCATTTAATCTTGTTGAATCCGTATATGTGTTTGATCACTTTAAAGAAGAACTATACATTATTGCCACTAATTTGTTTAGTGGGAAAAGTGAAACAGCTATTGAGAAAACAGTTCAACAAATGGTTCAAGATTTAAAAGCAGTACCAGTATTTCAAAATGCGATTGAACATCATGTAAGAGGTGAGCTAGAAACGAATATTTCTGAACAAGATTTTATTGATGAGGTTATTTATTATAAATCGCTTATTACTCAAGGTGATATGTTCCAAGTAGTGCCTTCAAGAATTTATAAATATAAACATTATTTTGATGAATTAAATAAAGACAAACTCAAACTTCAATTGTATAAAAAATTAAAAAGACAAAATCCAAGCCCTTATATGTATTATTTAGATGATGACAATAGGACAATTATTGGTTCTTCACCAGAAAGTTTTATAAAGAAACAAGGCGATATAATTACAACAAATCCTATAGCAGGCACAAATAAACGTGGGACAACAGATGCTGAAGATAAACAAAATGAAATGGATTTAATCACAGACGAGAAAGAATTATCTGAACATCGAATGCTTGTTGATTTAGGTCGAAATGATTTAAATATAATTGCTCAAACTGGCACGGTTTATATGCCAAAGCTTATGATTGTTGAAAAATTCGAACATGTTATGCATATCGTGACAATCGTTGAAGGGAAAATTAAACCTGACATTACACCGCTTCAAATGATTTCAGCATTATTACCAGCTGGGACAGTATCCGGAGCACCTAAAACAAGAGCCATTACAAGAATTTATGAAAATAGAAAACAAAAGCGAGGCATTTATGCTGGCGGAGTAGGTTACATTAATTGTAATCATGATTTAGATTTTGCGCTGACAATTCGAACAATGGTAGTTGATGAAACATATGTAAATGTTGAGGCTGGGTGTGGCGTTGTGTATGACTCAAATCCAGAAAAAGAATTAAAAGAAACAATGATAAAAGCAAAAAGTCTACTGGAGGTATCCCCATGATTTTAGTAATTGATAACTATGATTCATTCACATATAACTTAGTTGATTTAATAAAACAATTTGATGACGTGATTATTCTTCACCCTGACGAAGCACCGTTAAATTTAGAAGTAGATGGAGTCGTCATATCACCAGGGCCGGGACATCCAGACGATACTAATGATTTAAGACAAATAATCGATGCATATGCACATAAACCAATATTAGGTATTTGCTTAGGTGCACAAGCATTGACTTCATATTATGGTGGAGATGTGATAGTTGGTAAAGAAGTTAAACATGGTAAAGTAGATCAAATTTCATTGGTAAATGATTCTAAATTATATAAACAATGCAAAGATGGCTTTAATATTATGAGATATCATTCATTAATAAGTGACGAAACATCATTTCCAAGTGATTTGATAGTCACTGGAAGAACTGAAGACGCTATTCAATCTTTTGAACATGAAAACAGACCACATTTTGGCATACAATATCACCCTGAATCATTTGCATCTGATTATGGTGAAGTCATTATCAAATCATTTATTGAAATAACGAAGGAAGGTGCTCAGTATGAACACATTAAAACAGCTGATACAATATCGTGATTTAAATGAGAACGAAATGAAAGAATTTGTGGAATTTTTGACGGATGAAGAAAAAGATTTCTCATTAAAAGTAGCACACTTAGTAGCATTGAGTATGAAGGGTGTGTCTTCACAAGAAATTACAAACTTGGCAGAAAACTTAATTGAAACAACATATAAAGAAAGACCATATGTTCAAGATAGTATATGTGTTTGCGGTACAGGTGGAGATCATTCAGGTAGCTTTAATATTTCAACGACAGCTTCATTTATAGTTGCAGCTGCTGGATTAAAAGTATTAAAGCACGGGAATAAAAGTATTACATCTAAAACAGGAAGCGTTGATATATTATCAGCTTTAAACATTCACACGACACCTATACAAGAAGCGACAGATGTAGTTGAACAATCTAACTTAGCCTTCTTAAGTGCAACTGAAACGTATCCTATAATGAAAGCCATACAACCTGTAAGGAAATCTATTCCTACACCAACAACTTTTAATTTAATTGGCCCTATGATTCATCCTTATGAGTTAGATTATCAAGTTATGGGCATTTACGATGAAAGTAAGTTAGAAATTATTGCGAACGCTCTGTACAAAATGGGGCGTAAACGTGCAATTGTTCTACATGGCGCTGGTGGAATGGATGAAGCAACGTTGTCAGGAGATAATCATATTTATGAGGTTTCAAGAGAATATGGTATTAAAAACTATAAAGTTAATGCTAAAGACTTTGGACTACAAGTTGCAGATAATGAAGCATTAAAAGGTGGCACGCCAGAAGAAAACAAAAGAATTACGCTAGATATTTTGACTGGAGTAGATCAAGGGCCGAAACGTGATGTCGTCGTATTAAATGCTGCGTTAGCATTATATATTGGTGATAAAGTAGAATCAATCGCGAACGGAATATTAATGGCTAAACACTTAATTGATAACGGCGAAGCTATTAACATACTTGAGAAAGTTGGAGGAGAAGTTTATGACAATATTGGATGAAATTGTAGAATATAAGAAAGCCTTACTTTCAGAAAATTATTATGACAAAAAGCTATCTGAATTAGATTCAGTAAATATAGAACACAAAGATACATTTTTAAGCATTGTGAAAAACGATGATAAGTTAAACATTATTGCGGAACTAAAAGCAAAAAGTCCGACCGTTTCAGATATTCCTAAAAAGGATATGGCAACGCAAATAGAGCAATACGAGCAATATGGTGCCTCAGCTATTTCCATTCTTACTGATGAAAAGTATTTTGATGGTAGTTATGAACGATTACAGAAGTTAACAATCAAAACATCATTACCTGTTTTATGCAAAGATTTTATGATTGATAAGAAACAAATTGATTTAGCAAAACATGTTGGTGCATCTATCATATTGTTAATTGTGAATGTATTAAATGAAGATAAATTAAAAGAATTATACGACTATGCTAAAAGCAAAGGTCTAGAAGTATTAGTAGAAGTTCATGATAAAGAGGAATTAGAAATTGCACATCATATTAATTCTGAATTAATCGGTGTAAACAATAGAGATTTAAAACGATTTGTGACGAAAGTTAATCATACAAATGAAATATTAACAGATATGAAACCGGGCGTGACATATATATCAGAAAGTGGCATTCGTACGATAGAAGATGTTGAAACTATTGTCGGTAGTGGTATTGATGGTGTCCTGATAGGCGAATCCTTAATGAAACATCCTGATTTATCAACATTTTTACCAAGTTTAAGATTGTTAAAAAGAGGTGGAAAGGATGTACATTAAATGTTGTGGATTTAAAGAATCGAAATCCATTAAAGCTGCCGTTGATAATAAAGTGGATGCAATTGGATTTATCACATACCCTAAAAGCAAACGATTTGTATCTGTAGAAAATATTCAAATACTTGCAAACAACATCCCAGATGAAGTGGATAAAGTCGCAGTAGTTGTTAATCCAACATCACAAGAAATTAATGACTTAGTTGAACAAACGTCAATAAATACTATTCAATTTCATGGTGATGAAAGTATCGAATTTATTAAAGATACGAAGCGACAATACCCACAAATTAAAATATTTAAAGCGATACCAGCCGATCAAAATCTTCTAGAAAATATTCAAATGTATTCTGAATATGTAGATTTATTTTTAATTGATACGCCATCTAAACAATATGGTGGGACAGGTGTTTCATTTGATTGGTCGATGTTAGAAAGCATAAAAGATATGCCGTATTTAATTGCTGGTGGTTTAGATTTAGAAAAAATAAAACATATCGAAACACTCGATTTAAATAATACAGGTTATGATATTTCAAGTGGAATTGAATCAAATGGAATGAAAGATATTACTAAAATTAAAACGTTACTCAAAGAATTGAAGGGATGATATAAATGGTTAAAGATATACAGCTTGAAGCAGATGATTTAGGATTTTTCGGGGAATTTGGTGGTCAATATGTACCAGAAACATTAATGCCTGCTGTTCAAGAATTAAATGATACTTATCAAGAATTAAAACAGGATCCTGAATTTCATCGCACATTAAATGCATATTTAAAAGATTACGTAGGACGAGAAACGCCATTAACATATGCCGAACGTTATACTGAAGAACTTGGTGGCGCAAAAATTTATTTAAAACGTGAAGATTTAAATCACACTGGCGCACACAAAATAAACAACGCATTAGGACAAGCACTAATCGCTAAAAAGATGGGAAAAAGAAAATTAGTGGCAGAAACTGGTGCTGGACAGCATGGTGTAGCAAGCGCCACAATAGCAGCATTATTTGATATGGAACTTATCGTGTTTATGGGTGAAGAAGACATTGAAAGACAAGCATTAAATGTTTTTAGAATGGAATTACTAGGGGCGAAAGTTGTTCCAGTAACAGATGGACAAGGTACATTGTCAGATGCAGTAAACAAAGCATTACAATATTGGGTCTCAAATGTAGAAGATACGCATTACTTACTTGGATCAGCACTTGGTCCACACCCATTCCCAACCATCGTAAGAGATTTACAAAGTGTTATCGGCAAAGAAATCAAAACGCAAATTCTAGAAAAAGAAAATAAACTTCCAGATGCAATCGTTGCTTGTATTGGTGGAGGATCTAATGCAATTGGTACATTCTATCCATTTGTAAATGATACTTCAGTTAAATTATATGGCGTTGAAGCTGCAGGAAAAGGTAATGATACAAATAAACATGCTTTAGCTATTAATAAAGGTAAACCAGGTGTATTACACGGCTCTAGAATGTATTTAATTCAAAATGAAGATGGACAAGTTGAACTTGCACATTCTATTTCAGCAGGCTTAGATTACCCTGGTGTTGGACCAGAACACAGTTATTATCATAATATTGGTCGTGTAGAATACCCTAATGCTAGTGACAAAGAAGCGATGGATTCACTAATCCGATTCACACAATTAGAAGGTATTATTCCAGCTATCGAAAGTGCACATGCGTTAAGCTACGTAGAAAAACTTGCACCAAAAATGAGTAAAGATGAAATTATAGTTGTAACTGTATCTGGTAGAGGAGATAAAGATATGGAAACAATTCGTAAGTATATGCAAGGTGAGGAGACTGGTCAATATGAGTAAACTATTTATACCTTATATAATGGGAAATAAAGATTTCATACAATCACTTAAGATAATGGATGATAATGGAGCAGACTTTATTGAAATTGGTTTACCGTTTTCAGATCCGGTGGCAGATGGTCCAACGATAATGAAAGCTGGACAAGAAGCAATCCAACAAGGAATGAATGTCAATAAGATAATCGACCAACTAATCGAGCATAAAGACGACATAAAAACACCATATTTATTTATGACATATTACAATTTAATCGATTATTATGGTGTTGAACGTTTCATTAAACGTATTTCTGAGGCAAATGTATATGGTCTAATTATTCCTGATTTACCGTTTGAATTAGGTGAGAAATTTAAAGAAAAATTAAAAGGCAGTAACGTGAAACTCATTTCACTTATCGCGATGACATCTAGTGAAGACAGAATTAAAAAAATTGCAGAAAAAGCTGAAGGATTTATTTATACTGTTACAATGAATGGCTCAACAGGAGATGATAAAGGGTTTCATGAAGGCCTTAAAAATAAAATAGCTTACATACAGAAACATTCAAATGTTCCTGTAGTATGTGGGTTTGGAATTAAAACAGTCGAACATGCACATGAATTTAAATCATTTAGTGATGGTATCGTAATTGGAAGTGAAATCGTCAAAAGATTACAACGAGATCAAATTAATGATACAATCAGTTACTTGCAATCTATTAGAAGTGCTTTAGACGAAGCATAATTGTGTATAACCCTTACAAGAAGAAAATGAAATAGATATCATGTATAATTAAATTTAACAAATGTAAAAGGAGTGTTTCTAATGAGCAAAAAAGTACTCATAGTTGTTACAAATGCATCTCAATTTAAGGATGGTAACCCAACTGGATTATGGCTAGAAGAAGCAGCAATTCCTTACAAAGTATTTATTAAAAATGGTGTTGACGTTGATATCGCTTCTGTAAGTGGGGGTAGCGTACCGATTGATCCAAATTCTACTCAAAATGATGAAGCTAAAGAATATCATGATGTATTAGAAAAATTACAACATACAAAAGGAATTAAAGATATCGTTTTTGAAAATTACGATGGTATATTCTTACCTGGTGGACATGGTACGGTATTTGATTTTCCTAACAATGAAGATTTAGAAAATATGCTTGCATATTATAAAAATAATAACAAAGTTGTAGGTGCGGTTTGTCATGGACCAAGTGCATTTATTGGGGCTAAACTGCCAGACGGTAATTATTTAGTTGATGGCGTTAAATTAACAGCATTTACTGACAGTGAAGAAAAGGCCATGCAATTAGATGGTTCAGTGCCATTCTTACTACAAACAGAACTTGAAAAGCAAGGTGCAAGATTTGTTAAAGGAGTAGATTTTGAATCACATGTAGTTGCAGATGGTAAATTTGTTACTGGACAAAATCCGAATTCAAGCGAAGAAGTTGCTCAAAAAATAGTCAATGTACTTTAAAAATTTATATTTCATAAAGAAAAACCTGTCAATTGACAGGTTTTTCTTTATGAAAT
>NZ_PPQZ01000062.1:16195-25158 GCF_002902525.1 Mammaliicoccus stepanovicii | reverse complement strand
ACTATTGTTTTAGAATCGAGATAAAATATTGTATAATTGTAACAAATACATAAATATAAGATTGGGAGTATTGTTTAAATGAAATTTACAAATTTAACAACTGGTGAATTTGAAACGTTTACTAATAAAATGCCATATGCTCATTTTACTCAGGCAGTGGGTAATTATGAATTAAAATTATCAGAAGGCACTTCAACGTATTTAGTTGGGGTTAAAGATGATCAAGATGAAGTAATAGCTGCCTGCTTATTAACAAGTGTGCCGGTTATGAAAAAATTTAATTACTTTTACTCTAATAGAGGACCGGTAATGGATTTTGATAATAAAGAACTCGTTGACTTTTTCTTTAAAGAAATTGTACCTTATTTAAAAAATAAAAAAGGATTGTTCTTTAGAATTGATCCATACTTGCCATATCAATTGAGAGATCATGATGGCAATATCAAAAAAACTTTTAACCGTGACGGTTTAATTAAGCAATTTGAATCATTAGGATACGAACATCAAGGATTTACAACAGGCTTTCATCCAATCCATCAAATTAGATGGCATTCTGTACTCGAATTAGAAGGTATGGATGAAAAATCTTTAATCAAGAATATGGATAGTTTAAGAAAGCGAAATACTAAGAAAGTACAAAAAAATGGGGTTAAAGTACGTTTCTTAAGTGAAGACGAAATGCCGATATTCCGTCAGTTTATGGAAGATACAACTGAGAAGAAAGATTTTAACGATCGTGGAGACGACTTCTATTACAATAGACTTAAATACTTTGATAATGTCAAAGTGCCATTAGCATATATTGATTTTAAAACATATATTCCTCAACTAGAAAAAGAACATGAACAATATAATAAAGATATTGCAAAAGCTGAAAAAGATTTAGAGAAAAAACCAGATAATCAGAAGACTGTAAACAAAATAGAAAATTTAAAACAACAAAGAGAAGCGAATGAAGCGAAGATTAAAGAAGCACAACAATTACAACAAGAACATGGAGATACACTGCCAATAGCGGCAGGATTCTTCATCATTAATCCATTCGAGGTTGTTTACTATGCAGGTGGTTCTTCAAATGAATATCGTCACTTTGCAGGAAGTTATGCTATACAATGGGAAATGATTAAATACGCATTAGACCACAACATTAATCGATATAATTTCTATGGCATTAGCGGTGATTTTTCAGAAGAAGCACCAGATGTAGGTGTTATCAAATTTAAAAAAGGCTACAATGCAGATGTTTATGAATATATCGGTGATTTTGTTAAACCAATTAATAAACCAGTATACAAAGCGTATACTACAATTAAAAAAGTATTAAAAAAATAAATGATTTTCAGTAAGAGAGGAATTTAGATAATATGAAATTTACAGAATTAACAGTTACTGAATTTGACGATTTCGTATCTGATAGTCAATATGAAAGTCACTACTTTCAAGTAAAAGAAAACATCAAGACAAGAGAAAACGATGGGTTTCAAGTTGTATTACTAGGGGTTAAAGATAACAACAATCAAGTTTTGGCAGCAAGCCTATTCTCAAAAATACCAACACTAGGCAGTTACGTATACTACTCTAATCGCGGGCCGGTAATGGATTACAGTGATCATGCATTAGTAGAGTTTTATTTCAAAGCACTAGAAAAATATTTGAAACAACATCAATGTCTCTATGTTAAAGTCGACCCATACTGGATTTACAACATATACGATAAAGATATTAACCAAATTAAAGAAAATGGCCCGAATGATGATATCGTTAATTTAATAAAATCATTCGGTTATGAGCATCACGGGTTTACAACGAAATACGATCCATCAAGTCAAGTTAGATGGATGGGCGTATTAAATTTAAAAGATAAATCATTAGCAGAAGTTAAAAAAGGATTCGACAGTCAACGAAAACGTAATGTTAATAAAGCGACGAATTATGGTGTAAAAGTACGTTTCCTAGAGAGAGATGAACTAGATATATTCTTTAAATTATATAGAGAAACTGAAGAAAGAGCTGGATTTATCTCGAAAACAGATGAATACTTCTTAAACTTTATCGATACATATGGTTCAAAAGTATTAGTACCATTAGCATATATCGATTTAAATGAATATATCCAGGCAACACAAGAAAACTTGAATGAATTAGAAGCTAAACGTGACCAAATGATGGCGAAAGAAAACAAATCAGAAAAACAAATGAAGAAAATTGCTGAAGCAGACAAACAAATTGATCACGCACAAAAGGAACTACTAGATACAAGTGAATTAATTAAAACAGATGGAGAAATACTTAACTTAGCTTCAGGAGTATTCTTTGAAAACGCTTATGAAATCAATTATTTCTCAGGAGGATCAAGTGAAAAATACAATCACTTTATGGGACCATATATGATGCATTGGCATATGATTAAATATTGTATCGACAATGGATTTGATCGATATAATTTCTATGGATTATCAGGCGACTTTACTGAAAACAGTGAAGATTACGGCGTTTATAGATTCAAACGTGGCTTTAATGTACAAGTAGAAGAATTAATAGGAGATTTCTATAAGCCAATCAATAAGAAAAAATACTTCCTATACAACACAATGCAAAAAGTAAGATCAAAAATTAAAAGATAACAAAACAAGCTGAAAGTTTAAGAACTTTCAGCTTGTTTTAAGTTTAATCTTGAATCTGCTAAATTAGAAGTAATAATTTAAATTCTATCATTTAGTTTACATAATATATATTATAGGAAGTTAAGTATATTGTAATTATAGGGCACCTATTCTAACTTAGTTCATAAGATGTTCTCATTAACTTAATGTTATAAATGATATGTTTGTTTATGGACATATATCTTTGATCTTATAATCTCATATTTGTTTATGTCTGTTATGTTGATTGATTAAGTTTATGATAATTTATGGCTGATTGAAATTGTTATTGCAAATAAGTCACATATTGTATCATTGTAAAATGCACATATAGAACGTAATATTTACGTTCTATATGTGCATTTATCTTATTGTTGATTATTTACGTATATATCAATTGCTTCTTTAATAAATTGTGCAGTTCCTGTACCAAATTTATCTATATTGTTCATAAATCGTTCGTCAGTTACATACATGTCACCTAAACCTTTAAGTACGTCTAATGTGTACGTGTAATTGATATTTGAATTTAAATAGTCATACCATTTTTGAACTGTTGATTGTGCCTTCTCTGAATCTGGTGAACCTGTTCTTAGTTCAGCAAAAGTTCTAAAAATTTGATTCATTTCTTCTTCTTTAGACAACTTTTCATCAGTAGTCCATTCATTTATTTGTTTATTTGCTTCCTGAATTGTCTTGTCGCCCCACTTTTCACGTGCTTCTTCTTCGTATTGCTTGTCATTAAAATTAAATCCTGTAAATTTTTCTTCGTTTGTCATTTGTATTTCTCCTTTCAAATAACGATTCGTTTGATCAATTGTTTGTATCATGTTATCAATACGATTTCGTCTTTCTAATAGTCTGTTCCTATGATTGGATAATGCTTCATATTTATCGAATGAAGGATCATCTAATATTGCTTTAATTTTGCTTAGAGGAAAATCAAGTTCTTTATAAAACAAGATTTGCTGTAATGTATCTAAATTTTCTTCTGAGTACAAACGATAACCTGCAGATGAAACATTATCTGGTTTAAGTAGCTGTATTTCATCATAATGATGTAGTGTGCGCACACTGATTCCAACTAGTTTTGAAACTTCTTTAACCGTCATACTCATAAACTTAACCTCCTCATATCATTACTATAAAGTGTAACGTAACGTTAGGGTCAATACTAATTTTATTAATTTTTTTATAATTAGGTGTTATAGTTATATTAAGATATTTAGATAGACAGGAGATTTAATATGAATAGTTTAGAGAGTTTTGATTTGAAATTAGAAACTGAGCGATTGGTGATATTAGCTGGCAATCAAGTTTGGGCATATAAGGATACGATTAAGGAAGAAATGATTAACTCAGCGAGAGATTTAAAAGAATGGATTGGTTTTTTTAATTATAATTTTGATGAATCTAAAGTAGTTGAATTTATAAACATGACAACTGATATTAGTAACAACAGTTCTTTTCTGAGATATTTTTTGTTTGAAAAACAAACTATGGATTTTGTCGGTTCTGTTGTGCTTCAAGACATTGACTATAGGTTACCATCTTGTGAAATTGGATATTGGACAGTTACTTCACAACAAGGAAATGGATATATGACTGAAGCAATACGACAAATAACCCAATATTTAATTGAATATCGTCAATTTGTGAGAATTGAAGCCTATATTGATGTTAAGAATGTTAAAAGCATCCAAACGATTGAGGATTGTGAATTCGAACGTGAAGGTATGTTGAAAAATTCAGATCTGAATGCTAATGAAACGAAATTAATCAATGAAGTATTATACGCATTAACAACACCTATCCACTTTAAACAAAAATGAAGAACACATTACTGTGTCCTTCATTTTTGTTTGTTCGATATAAAGACTTAACTTATCATTTCATTTAAGAATTATTTTTCTCTGCGTTTTAATTCCTCAAATTTACGCGCTTCTTCTTGTGTATTATTCATCTTCTTACTCTGTTTATTAGCAATTCTCTGTTTGTTTTTATTCATCAAATACCATGTAAGTAAACTTACAAATAAACTTACTATAGCCATGAAGGCAGCATAACCTAATAATGGTTCATATGTAATTTTATAAAAATTTGGAATAATAAATGCAATGATGCCTAAAACAATAAATGTTAAAATCGCACTAATAAAATGCTTCTTCATAATTAATGAAGATAAAATAGAAAAAATAACGACTACTACGATAGATATCCATAGGTAATTTGGAAAATCAAAGATATTCAAGGGTATGCGCCTCCTTTATGTATACTGACTATCATTATACCCTTTTTTAGTTACTTTAATGATATTTTTTTCTATTTAAACACCATGTATTATGTTTTAGAGAATGGGACTGTATCTTATTTATTCATTAATTGTTCAAGTGTATATGATTTAAATGCAAGGTAGTTAGTCGATGGTTGATTATGATTCTCTTCGTATAGTATCCCTATTTTATGATTCGGTAATTCGGTTAAGGAACTATATCCAAATGCGCCTTTAAAGACTGCTTTTTTACTAATCCAATCTATTTCATATTTAGGTTCCCCGTTAGCATATCTACCGATATTATTAATTTGTCCTATTCTTATTGTTCCATTCTCACGATTGTAAGATGCTGGGTTTGAAAAGATTATGATATTTTTCTTATTATATTTTTTACTATAGTTTATAACAGATGTTTGAACACCTGCATTTTTATCGCTAATTAATTCGTCAATAAGTTCAACGTTTGGATCCCATGTTTCACCACCATCAAAACTAGTTGAAATAGCAGTTTTGCCAGGCGTTCTAGAAAACATCTTTAATTGTCCATTTGGCATTTCAACAATCTGTGATTCACTAATCTTACTTTCTCCTCCTATTCTATTTTTATTTGGTGTTTCACCTCTATTCCAAGTTTGGCCATTATCATCACTGAATAAGACTGCTGCATTTTCAGTTTTACTTTTTGTACTTGTGTAATATATAGGAACCACAATCCTATCTTTATTTTTGCCATTTTTAATTGTAATGCCATTACCAGGTGAAGTTCCAAAGAATTTCATATCATCCGTTTTTAAATTTTTATTCAAAATTTCAGGACTAGACCATGTCTTACCATTGTCATCCGAATATTTCATACATATAAATGATGTATTATCTACCGTTAAAGTGCTATTTTTATAAAAAATATTACTAACTTTTATATTGTCTTTAAGTAAATTAAACTCATTATCTACTTTGAAGTTTGTTAGTTTATTATTTTTATCATAAACTTTGCCCTCTTTAACATAAAATTCTTCATTGTCATTATTTGTTAATCTTAGATATTTTTTATTTTCTAATAATGTATATCCTGACCCTACCTCAGTATTTGGATAGCCAATGCCACTTTTAAACATATCAACAAAAGTGAAAATTCTATTATTATGCCCTTCAACTAATTGGCTATCTATTGTAGAAGCACTGTCAGTTACATTTTTTGTTGGCTGATCTGGATAGTCATCAAAATGGAAAGTGAACTGTGTATTCATCCAGCTTTTGCCACTATTATTTGATTGAATTAAACCAGAATCAATGTTATTTGGACTATCTGCGCCACCGCCAAAACGTACATCTGCTCCTGCATAAGTAACACCGCTCGATGTGGTAAGCAATGCAGGAATACGATAAGCTTGAGTATTAAAAGTATCTGTATTGAAAATATGTGTGGCTACTTCTTCTTTTTCTACTGCTAACGCATCTATATTTATGGCGTTTATACTAAGAACACTTGTTAAAGTAAATGAAATAAATAATTTTTTAATCATGTTTAATCATCCTTATTCAATTTTTTTGGTAACGCTTTCTTTACAGTATAACCATATTAATTAACTAAATCTAGTTCATTCAAACAAAATAAAACAAAATAAATCAAATAATGAGTAAGATTGTTTGGATTTAAGTATAATTTACATGACTTAAAGAATAATGACATGTATAATAAATGACATAAATAGAGTGAACATTGAAAATATTTGATAAAGGGTGGATTAAATGGGACAAGTACTAAGAAAAGACGTTTCAGAACAAGAAACATGGGATCTTACTTCGTTGTATAACAATCATGATGAATTTTATGTATCTTTAAAAAAATTAGTTCAAGATGTTACGGAATTCAATAAAAAGTATGCTGGACAACTGACAGATGTTTCAACTATCGAATCAGCATTGAAAGAACAAGCTGATATTATAATCAACATCATTCATTTAAGTACATATGCAGAATTACTGTATTCTACGGATACTACGAATGCAGAAAGTCAAAAAATAGTTTCACATTTTTCTACAACTTATGGGAAAGTATCTGGATTATTATCATTTGTAGAATCTGAAATCCTACAACTTGAAGAAGAAGCATTTAATGCATTAATTAAACAATCTGATTACCCTAAATATTTATCGTTATTAAAACGACAAAAAGAACATACATTACATCCGGAAGTAGAAAAGACTTTAGCGATGTTATCACCTACTTTTGGCGCTCCATATGAAATGTATGGTATCACGAAAATGTTAGATATTGAATTTGGTACTTTTGAAGCAAATGGTACAGAATATCCACTAGATTATGTTTCATTTGAAGGTGATTTTGAAGTTCATTCTGATACAGAAACGAGACGAGCTGCTTTCAAAAAATTTAGCGGAGCACTTAAAAAATATGAAAATACAACTGCAGCAACATATAATGCACATGTACAGCAAGAAAAAATAGAATCTGAATTACGTGGATATGATTCAGTAATTGATTTCTTACTAGATTCCCAAGATGTAACACGTGAAATGTATGATAGACAAATTGATGTCATTTCTGAAGAGTTGGCACCACACATGAGACGTTATGCTAAACTTTTAAAACAAACGAATAATTTAGACAAAGTTAAATTTGAGGACTTAAGAATTCCACTTGATCCAACCTTTGAACCAGATGTTTCAATTGAAGGTTCAAAAGAATATATTAAAGAAGCGTTAAGTGTTCTCGGTGAAGATTATATGCAAATGGTAAATGATAGCTATGAGAAACGATGGATTGATTTCCCTCAAAACAAAGGTAAACAAACAGGCGCTTATTGTGCAAGTCCTTATGGCGTTAATCCATTTATCTTTATTTCTTGGACAAGCAAAATGACTGAAGTATTTGTGCTTGCACATGAATTAGGTCATGCAGGTCATTTCAATTTAGCGAATCAATATCAAAATGTATATCAAGCAGATTGTTCAATGTACTTTGTTGAAGCTCCTTCTACAATGAATGAAATGTTGATGGCAAACAGTTTATTAAGAAAATCAGAAGATCCTAAATTTAAACGTTGGGTTATTAGCTCAATTATTTCTAGAACGTATTTTCATAATATGGTAACCCACCTACTTGAAGCTAAATATCAAAGAGAAGTATATAGATATGTTGATAAAGGTGAAGCAATGACTGCCCCACTCTTAAATGAAATTAAAAAGAAAGTAATTTCTGATTTTTGGGGAGATGCAGTTGAAATAACAGAAGGTGCAGAATTAACATGGATGCGCCAACCCCATTATTATATGGGATTATATCCTTATACTTATTCAGCTGGCTTAACAATTGGTACAGTTATGAGTAAGAGAATCGAAGAAGAAGGACAACCTGCAGTTGAAGATTGGTTAAATGTATTAAAATCAGGAGGTTCTAAGTCACCTACTGAGTTAGCTGCATTAGCTGGAATTGACATTACGAATGACAAACCATTAAAAGAAACAATCGAATATATTGGTAATTTAATAGATGAACTAGAAAAATTAACAGATGAAATAGGATGATAATTGATAATGGCACTTTACTTTTATACATGATGTATTGAGCTAATTCATTACCAATATACCTCCATTTATGTGATTATATGGTACAATGTAAACAAACAATTTCGAACGTATATTATAGGAGGTAAATTTTGTGAAGTTAAAGGTTGAAAGACATAGATTTATCATGAATGAAATCAATCAATCAATGTCAGTAAAAGTTTCTACACTTTCAGAAAAAATGAATGTAGCAGAAATGACAATACGTCGTGATCTAAGTGAATTAGAAAAAGAAGGTCTAGTGAAGAGAATTCATGGTGGTGCACGAATTGTAGATGATAACTTCTATAATGAAAAGTCGCATAAAGAAAAGCAAACCTTAAATGTTTCAAATAAGATGAAAATTGCTAAAAAATGCAGTGATTTAATTAATGAAGAAGATATTATATTCATCGGATCAGGTTCAACAAATGAATTAATATATGAATTCATTAAAAATAAAAACTTAAGCATCATTACAA
>NZ_PPQZ01000062.1:0-16167 GCF_002902525.1 Mammaliicoccus stepanovicii | reverse complement strand
AGATATACTAATGCAATATAAAGATGTTTCAAACATTGATATAGTATTAGTTGGCGGTAGATTTAGAGCAAAAACAGGTACATTTATAGGACATTTTGCTAATAAAATGATGGAAGACTTCCACGTTGCAAAAGCATTTGTTGGTGTTAATGGTATACATGGTGATAATTTGACAACTGCAAATGAAGAAGAAGGAAAAGGAATTCATATCATTTTAGAAAATGCTAAAAAGAAATATATTACTGCAGATAGTTCAAAATTTGGTGTACAAGCTTTATATAATTTCTATGATATAAATGAAGTAGACGCTGTCATTACAGATGATGACCTATCAGAGCATGAACGTGAAATTTATGGTAATAAATTAATATAATGGTTTCAAAACATAAGTAAATCGTACAACTTCTTTATATAAAAAGGAATTGTACGATTTTTTTGGTCTAAGTAGCCAGATTAGTGAATCTAGCAAAATAAAGTGCACCTAAGTAGCCAGACTGATAAATCTAGCAAAATAGCGGACGCCATATCCATGTTTCAACAAAAAATCAGGCAGAAACATCTGTGATGTCTCTACCTGATATCGTTTAATCTTCGTGTTTAACTTGAGCCCAACCTTGTTTAGTTATGGTGATTTTTCCAGTTTCTATCGTGATTAATTTTTGTTTGTATAGTCTACCGATTGCACGTTTGAAACTTGCTTTACTCATATTAAATACTTCTTTAATTGCTTCAGGATCAGATTTGTCCCAGAATGGTAATTCTCCATCATATTCAACTAATAAATCAAATATAACTTGTCCATCTTCGTCTAACCTTTCATGAGCTAGTGGTAAGAAAGAACCATTTAATTCACCATTTTCTTTGACTCCAATGATGCGAACATCTAATTCTTGACCAAGTCTTGGTTCATGTCTACGTTCAGATTCGTGTACGAAGATTTTGTACCCTTCATTAGATAATAAGAATGTTCCTATTCTTAATAATCTATATGGTCTAGCAGTAACGTGTGTATGTAATACTGATTCTTCAGCTGCTTTATACATTGTATCAACGATTGTTTCTGTTGCTAATCTTGCCCACATTTGGTTATTACTATCAATTCTTAATGTACAAAAAATCATATCGCCATTTTGTGGCCAAAGTTCTTTAACTTTAGGTAAATCTTCCCATGGGATAATGACTTCTCTAGGTAATCCTACATCTACTGCAGCACCATCTTGATCTACTCTTAATACTTTAACCCAATCATAACGATCTTTCGTTATAGTAGGCATGTTTTGTGTTGCGAAAAATTCTCCAGATCTACTTGGATATACAAAAAAGCTATAATCTTCACCGATTTCTAATTGATCATCTTCGTCGACTTCTGATGCATTCATTTTGACTTGTTCGCTATTTGGTCCAATCAAATGGTATGTTGACCCTTCTAGTCTATCCACTTTTAAAAAGTCTATGCGACCTACAAGCGTATCTTTATCTTGTGCCATGTTATTCTCCATTCTTATCTTATTCGTTATTATATTATAACACGCATCTTTACTTCATGAAACGAGATTCATTCTCTTCCCCATTTTTGTTGTAAATATGATATAATTCATCGATAGAAGTATTAATGAAAAGGAGTCATTTAATGTTACAAGTTACGAATGTCAGTTTACGATTTGGTGATCGTAAGCTATTTGAAGATGTAAATATTAAGTTCACACCAGGAAACTGTTATGGACTTATTGGTGCTAACGGCGCAGGAAAATCAACGTTTTTAAAAGTTTTATCTGGAGAATTAGATTCTCAATCTGGTCATGTATCTCTTGGAAAAGAAGAACGATTAGCAGTATTAAAACAAGATCACTTTTCTCATGAAGATGAAAAAGTAATCGACGTTGTATTAAAAGGCCATGAAAAATTATGGAAAGTTATGAAAGAAAAAGATGAAATTTATATGAAACCAGACTTCTCTGATGAAGATGGTATGCGTGCTGCAGAATTAGAAGGCGAATTTGCAGAAATGAATGGTTGGAATGCTGAAGCGGATGCATCAGTATTACTTTCTGGCTTAGGAATCAAAGATGCTTTACATGATAAACAAATGTCAGAATTAGAAAACAACCAAAAAGTCAAAGTACTTTTAGCCCAAAGTTTATTTGGAGATCCAGATGTTCTATTACTTGATGAGCCTACAAACGGTTTAGATATTAAAGCAATAGCATGGTTGGAAGACTTCCTAATTAACTTTGAAAACACTGTTATCGTTGTATCTCACGATAGACACTTCTTAAATAATGTATGTACACATATTGCCGACTTAGATTACGGTAAGATTAAATTATTCGTCGGAAATTATGATTTCTGGTATCAATCTAGTCAACTTGCCTCTCAAATGGCACAAGACCAAAATAAGAAAAAAGAAGAACGCATTAAAGAATTACAAGACTTTATCGCTCGATTTAGCGCAAATGCATCTAAATCTAAGCAAGCAACAAGTCGTAAAAAAATGTTGGATAAAATCGAGTTAGATGATATTCAACCTTCTTCAAGACGATATCCATTTGTTAACTTTACAATGGAAAGAGAAATTGGTAATGATTTATTACAAGTTCAAGGCGTTTCTAAATCAATTGATGGTAATAAAGTATTAAACAATGTTTCATTTACGATGAATCCGAATGATAAAGCGGTTTTAATTGGTGAGAGTGAAATAGCAAAAACTACCCTACTTCGTATTCTTGCTGGTGAATTAGAACCAGATGAAGGAACAGTAAAATGGGGCGTTACAACTTCACAATCTTATCTTCCTAAAGATAATTCAGAATTCTTCGAAGGTGTTAACTTAAACCTAGTTGATTGGTTAAGACAGTATGCCCCACCAGAAGAACAAACTGAGACATTCTTACGTGGATTCTTAGGACGTATGTTATTTAGTGGTGAAGAAGTTAAGAAGAAAGCAAATGTACTTTCAGGTGGAGAAAAAGTTAGATGTATGTTAAGTAAAATGATGTTATCAAACTCAAATGTTTTATTACTCGATGAACCGACTAACCATTTAGATTTAGAAAGTATTACTGCAGTCAATGATGGATTGAAGAACTTTAAAGGTTCATTGATATTTACATCATTCGACTTTGAATTTATTAATACAATTGCTAATCGTGTAATTGATATTAAAGAAGATGGCGCAATTTCTAAAGAAATTACGTATGAAGAGTACTTAAAAGACCAAGGTGTTTATAACTAAATACCTTGAATCACATATGATGATTAAATACAAAAGCAGCTAAAATTCTTAATTTAATTAGAATTTTAGCTGCTTTTTATTTATTGTTTAACCTTTTTAGTTCTGAATAAGAACATTCCAAGTCCTAATAAAACGGTAGAAATGAAAATGAAAGTCTTCGATTGATGTTCCCCAGTTTGTGGTAACACCTTTGTAGAATGTTGATTTTCATTTCTATGAATATTTTTTTGGTTTTGAATATCTTTATGTGTACTTATTTTAGATACTTTCAATATTGGTGCCACTTTAATATCAGATGTTTTATTCATTTTCTTTGTAACACGCAATAAATCAGGATCCAATTTTGGTAAATCACCTACAACAGGCGCATAACCAGGCACTTTCGTAATAACCAATTGGCTAGGATTCAATTCTGGTAAATCATCTACAGCAGGCGCATGATTAGGCACTTTCGTAATAACTAAATGACTAGGATCAAACTCAGATAAATCACCTACAACAGGCGCATAACCAGGCACTTTCGTAATAACCAATTGGCTAGGATTCAATTCTGGTAAATCATCTACAACAGGCGCATGATCAGGCACTTTCGTAATAACCAATTGGCTAGGATCAAATTCAGGTAAATCATCTACAACAGGCGCATAATCAGGCACTTTCGTCTCTAAATTAAGAGAGTCTAACTGATAATATTTAAATAATTGATTGAATTGTTGATGTAATGCCTTACTATCTATCTCATTTAACATATGCATTGCTACATATAAATCACTAACCTGTTTATAATATTTTTGATCTATATGACTGTTCATCAAAGTTGTATAATTTGTTAGATTTTCATTTATATAGTTTTTGAAGCGATTATAAGCTGTATCTTCATTTTCTTTGATAAGTCCAAATTGTGTAAAGATATATGTTGTTTGTTTAGTTTTAGTATTCAATTCTGGTATATCGAATCTTAATCGATCAGGTTCAGCATGATAAATAATTAATTTATCGCCATACTCTATTTTGAGATCTTGATTTCTAAGTTCGTTTGGTCTATTTTGATTGCCAATTAATGTTCTGACATATTTTAATTGTCCATCTTTAGATTCTACTTTCACATCCATATAAGTTGTTGAAAAATATACATGTGGGCTTTCTAGCTTGTCTTGTATAGACATAGTTTTCAACTGTGGATTATAATCTAAATTAAGATGTACACTATTTCCTAATCCTAACCCAGTAATATGCTCTTTATATCCAACAGATTGGACATTTAATGTTGGATATATAAGTGTTACAGGGTTTTCTTGAAGTTCACTAAATACAATATATGAACTGTTTGGTAAAGTACCATTTTCAGTATAAGGTGGCAGTATTTGATAAATTCCGACTGGTATATTGCTGAAATCAGCTCTACCATTAATTACTTTGCTAGTAGCAATTATGTTTCCATTGCTTATTAACGACACTTTAGGGTCATATTGTAATTTATGATGATTTAAATCTAATACAACTTGATTATGCGCGACTACCCCACTATCTTGTATCATTTCATTTGTAACTAATTCATGTTTATTTGCTAAATGGTGTTTACTTAATACTTTATTAATAGCATTCGTATTATGAGTTAATAAAGATAATGGATAAAGAAAAGGAAGCGGCTTAGCGTTGATGTTATTTTTTGTTGAATCTGAAATTTTTACTCCAAATAATTCTAAATATGGTATTACGTTTTTATTGATTCCCCAATATTGCGCTATATTATCATTTATAGATTTGTGATGAACAGATTCATGATTTGCTCTCATATATTGATTATATGATATAAAATCATCAACGCCTGTTCCTCTCAGCATTGTAGCCATGATATTTAATCGTTCTCTTAAACCTATCTTATTAAACGACATACTTTCTGGTGAAGACTTTAGTTGTTTAATCACATTTTCCTGGTATTTCTCTTGATTCCCATTGTATAACCAATCAAATTGTCTTGAGTCTATTGTAGATACGTATAAATTTCCGTATATATTATTCCATACTTCTGCTAATTCCATATCATCAGGTAATACTGGATCAACATTTATCCCATCATATCCATGTCCAATTTCATGTAGCATCAGCCATCCACGATAGAAATACGGCGTAATATGTTCGCTATTTGTACCTACTAATGAATATGTGTAATAGGCAGCACCATACCCCGTCTTATCTGCACGTACGAAATACTGCTGTTTACTATTTACATGTTCTGGCTGAGAATTATCTAAGCCAAGCCATTTATTATATTTAGTTAACACATCTTCGTAATAAAGTAATGTTTCATCTAATGATTTAAATATATTAGCATCTGTATTCGAATTTAAATTTGCAACAAAATCTCGATCAATTACTGGAATGAACATTTGAACATGTTCTGATTCGGCTATTGCAAAAGGAGCTTGAGATGTTCCCCACTCTTTATCAAATTGTTTTTTATCGTCATGTAATTGATAGTGTGGCATCTTGATTTTATTATCATTCTCAAAATAATATTCTAGATTGACACGTAAATCAGGTGTATGTGGTGTACGAATAAATAAACCTGCATCCTTTGGCGCACTAAACTGGTACCAGTTATGATCTAACTGCACATTTAATCGTCTATCATCTTTATTGGCAATTGTTACTAATTCGGCAGTGATAGATTTTTTGGGGATGATTTCAGTTGATCGTAAATATACATTGGTATTTGCTGGAACTGCAAATCCTAAGCTCTGGCGGATGTGATTTTCACCTCTATGTGTTTCGTTTTTACTTGTATATTGGCTTTGTTCTACTGTATTAACGTTTACTGTGTGTATCGAAGATGCTTGTGTTTCTCCTTGATCAGTACTACTTCTTGCAGTCACTTTATTATCATTTACTTGATTTAATTGTAGTGAATTGCTTTGAGTATTGTTAATATGAGAAGTGTTATTCAGAGTATTGCTGCTTTGGCTAGTTGTAATGTTAGGTTGATTTTGAGTTGTCTCATTTGAATCCTCGATTGTATTATCTTGAGCGAATGCAACATTCGATGATAAAAATCCAGTAAATAATATACCAAAAAATATTGTCTTCTTGTTTTTGTTTAAAGATATGTATGGTGTTGTTAATTTCAAAGATAGACCCCTTTTCATATTAAAGTAATAATATTTATTTTTTTATTATTCTATTATAATTTACATATAATGTCACTAATATTTTTCTTGAATTACAGAAAAACAAAATTAAATTATGATAAATATAATTTCGAAGGTTTACTCACAACTGTATTTTTAGAATTGTCGGAAACTTTTGAATAAATTATTAACTGGGGTTTACATCAATATTCATTCTATGTATAATGAATGCATACCAATTGAATATGTTTTGATGAGGCGCATCAATCATGAGTAACTTTTTCTATATGACTGCAATCTAGAGGAAGTGAAAGGGTGCGATGCCGAAACGTAATGTTTTTGCAGAAATATTATGTTGGACGTATAGGTTAAGAGCTAATTGTCTGTCATTATCTTTAGAATAATGGAGTGCATCACTTGTATATATAAATAAAAACAAGTTCGGATGCCGAACTTGTTTTTTTATTTATATTACGGCGTTGACCTCCCGATTTATAGGAGGAATTATTTTGGCACAAAGTGTATTGAAATTTGGCGGAACTTCCGTCGGAGATTTTAACAAAATTAAAAACATAGCATACATGTTAAAATCACGAATTGATAATGGAGAAAAATTAGTAGTCGTTGTAAGCGCTATGGGCAAGACAACGGACACATTGATGGAAAACATTGAGTCATTAACTACTCAACCGAAAGATGAGCATTTAGCAATGCTTTTAACGACTGGTGAACAACAAACTATTTCTTACTTGTCTATGGTACTAAATGATATTGGTGTTCGTGTTAAAGCGATGACTGGTTATCAAGCCGGTATAAAAACAGTCGGAACACATTTGAAAAGTAAAATTGCTGATATTGATTCAGAACGTTTCGAAAAAGCATTTGAAACAAATGACATACTCGTAGTTGCTGGTTTCCAAGGTGTAAATGATTTATTAGAAATCACTACTTTAGGTCGAGGTGGTTCTGATACTACTGCAGTTGCTATTGCATCGAGCATACAGTCATCATGTGAAATTTACACAGATGTTGATGGTGTGTATGGCACGGATCCAAGAATTTATCCTGAAGCAAAACTCTTAAATGAAGTTTCTTATGAAGAAATGATGGAGATGAGTGCTTTAGGGGCTGGTGTTTTAGAAACGAGAAGTGTAGAAATAGCTAAAAATCACAACATCCCATTATATTTAGGCAGAACATTATCAAATGTGAAAGGAACATGGATTATGCCACAAACAGAGATATTAGAGAAAAAAGCAGTTACAGGTGTTGCATTAGATACACATATGATTCATGTTACGTTAACATATCCAATGCAAAACTTTGTGTTATTACAAAATTTATTTGATTCATTAGAAGCACAATCAATGAATGTTGATATGATATCTCAAATTGAAAATCAACACGGATTACAACTCTCATTTACAATTAAAGATTCTGAAGTTGTACAAATCGAAGATATCATAGAACAGTTAATCATTGATTATCCACATCTTAAATATACAATGAAAGAGCATTACGCTAAGCTTTCTGTAATTGGAACTGGCATGAGAGATATGTCAGGTATAGCATCGAAAGCCTTCCGTACATTAATAAATAGCAATGTACATTTTTATCAAACGACAACATCTGAAATCAGTATTTCGTTTGTTGTTGATCGTGATTTAGGTGAAGATGCGGTTCGAATATTAAGCGAAGCGTTTAATATATAAATTTGAATATGGAGTGAATATTACAATGACAAAATTAGCTGTTGTAGGTGCTACTGGTTTAGTAGGAGAAAAAGTTTTAGAAGTTTTAGATAGAAAAAAAGTTCCCTTTGATGAACTCGTGATGTTTTCATCTCCAAGGTCTGCTGGGAAAGAAATTCAATTTCAAGGCAAAACATATATAGTTGAAGCGTTAACTGAAGAGAAAACGGATGGACAATTTGATTATGTCATCATGAGTGCTGGTGGATCGACAAGCGAAAAATTCGCCCCACTGTTTGAACAACATGGTGCTATCGTGATTGATAACTCTAGTCAGTGGAGAATGCATGATGAAATAGATTTAGTTGTACCTGAAGTAAATCAACCAACTTTAAATCGTAAAATTATTGCAAATCCAAACTGCTCAACGATTCAATCAGTTGTACCATTAAAAACATTACTCGATCAATATGGACTAAAACGCGTTGCATATACGACTTATCAAGCTGTTTCAGGTTCTGGATTAGCAGGACGAAATGATTTGTCTAATGGTGAAAAAGGAGAAGCACCTACAAATTATCCCCACCCTATTTATAACAATGTATTACCACATATTGATGTATTTTTAGAAGATGGTTATACAAAAGAAGAACAAAAAATGATAGATGAAACGAGAAAAATATTAGAACAACCGAATTTAAATGTTACAGCAACATGTGTCAGAGTTCCTGTTCAAGATAGTCACAGTGTTCATATTAATGTGACTTTAGATAAAGAAACAACTGTCGATGAATTGAAAGCACTATTTAAAGCTGATGAAAGAGTAGTATTAGTGGATAACGTTGAAAATAATGAATATCCATTAGCTATAAATTCAACTGGTAAAGATGAAGTTTTCGTTGGTAGAATTCGAAAAGATGATTCTTTAGACAACACGTTCCATATTTGGTGTACAGCGGATAACCTTCTAAAAGGCGCGAGTTTAAATGCAGTGCAAGTACTAGAACAAGTCATGAAATTAAATAATTAACAAATGAGGAGTGTCCAGTATGTCACATATATTTACAGGTGTAGGCGTTGCGATTACAACACCATTTACTAATGGAGATGTAGACTACGAAGCATTTGAAAATCATATAGAATTTTTAATTGAAAATGGAATAAAGAATATCGTAATTAATGGTACGACTGGGGAAAACCCTACCTTAACAACAGAAGAAAAGAATACGTTACTTGAACGCGGTATAAAGAAAGTAAATGGAAGAATACCAGTTATTGCTGGTACTGGTACAAATAATACTAAAGCGTCATTAGAAGCCTCTTTAAAAGCAAAAGAGCTTGGCGCAGATGCAATCATGCTAATTACACCGTATTATAATAAGACAAGTCAACGTGGTCTCATTGCGCACTTTACATCTATCGCAGATGAAGTTGAATTACCAGTTGTTCTTTATAATGTACCTTCAAGAACGAATATGAATATAGATATAGAAACAGTACTGAAATTAAGTGAACATAAACATATTGTCGCATTGAAAGATGCAACTGGTGATTTAGAATATGCCAAAACATTAAAAGCACAATTACCTAATGACTTCGCGCTTTATAGTGGTAATGATGATAATATGTACGAATACTACAAATTAGGTGGTCAAGGACTCATTTCAGTTGTTGCCAATGCCATACCTAAAGAAACGCAACAATTATATGAAGATGTTGCAAACGATGATTTAGTTAGTGCAGAGAAACTCAATACCGAAATATTAACACTACTCGATAGTTTAAGTGTTGATGTTAATCCAGTTCCTATAAAGTTATTAACAAATGAACTCGGATTTGGAAATTACGAAGTACGTTTACCGCTCGTAACGCTTGATGAGCAGGAAAGAACAATGTTAAAGCATTCATTCAAAACATTTAAAGATGGTGTTAAAATATGAAAATATTATTAATAGGTTATGGCGCTATGAATGCACGTGTTGCAAGGCTATCTGAAGAAAGAAATCATGAAATTGTAGGCGTGATTGTGAAAGATCCGTCTAAGGATTATCCCTACCCTGCTTACGATACATTTAATGTGGCACCAGAAGCAGATGTTGCAATAGACTTTTCTAATCCTGAATTATTATTACCTTTACTTGACGAAGACATTCAAATGCCATTAGTCATTGCTACTACAGGTGAAAAAGAACAAATCATAACTAAGCTACAAGAAAAATCATATAAATTACCAGTGTTTTTCAGTGCGAATATGAGCTATGGAGTTCATATCCTAAAAGAAATTATTCAATATGCAGTTCCATTATTAGAAGACTTCGATATTGAATTGTTGGAAAAACATCATAACAAAAAAGTAGATGCCCCTAGTGGAACGCTCGTACAATTATACGATGCTATTAAAGAAAAGAGAGACCAAACATATCCTATGTACAATAGACATGAAACGAATGAAAAACGCAATCCCGATGAAATTGGTATTAGCTCGCAACGAGGTGGTACAATCGTTGGTGAACATCAAGTACTTTTTGCTGGTCATGATGAAACGATTGAAATAAGTCATCGTGCACAATCAAAAGACATATTTGCTAACGGTGCAATAAATGTTGCAGAAACGTTAATTCATAAGGAAAATGGCTATTACACATACAATAACTTACACGAGGAGAGAAATTAAAATGGTAAAAGATTTTAGCGCACAAGAAATTATTCAATATATAAGTGAATCAGAGAAAGTAACACCATTAAAAGTCTATGTGAACGGACAATTTGAAAATGTAGACTTCCCTACTTCATTCAAAGTATTTGGGAGTGAATCTTCAAAAACGATATTTTGTGATGCAAAAGAATGGGATGCATTTTATCAAAGTAATCAAAGTATGATAACTGAATTTGTAGTGGAACAAGATCGTCGTAATTCAGCTATTCCACTCAAAGATTTAACAAATACAAACGCTCGAATTGAGCCAGGTGCATTTATTAGAGAACATGCTACTATTGAAGATGGTGCAGTTGTCATGATGGGTGCAACTATTAATATCGGTGCAGTAGTTGGTGAAGGCACAATGGTAGATATGAATGCTACACTAGGTGGACGTGCAACTACAGGTAAAAATGTCCACGTTGGTGCAGGCGCAGTTTTAGCTGGCGTTATAGAACCACCAAGTGCATCTCCAGTAATAATTGAAGATGATGTGTTGATTGGAGCAAATGCAGTGATTCTAGAAGGTGTACGTGTAGGTAAAGGTGCAATTGTCGCAGCAGGCGCTATTGTTACTAAAGATGTTCCTGAAGGTGCGGTTGTTGCTGGTACGCCAGCGAAAGTGATTAAACAATCAGCAGATGTACAAGATGGAAAGAAAGAAATAGTTTCAGCATTACGAAATTTAAATAATTAAACAATATATTTATTGGAGTCGCCAATCATAAAGATTGGCGTTTTCTATAAATAAGATAAAGGACTGATTTAATTGTCTGAAATAGAATTTGTTAAACAAACGAGAAGATATTTGCATCAACATCCAGAATTAAGTATGCAAGAATATGAAACAACGCAATTTATTGAAACATTCTTAAATGAATTGAATATTCCAAATGAACGCCCTATTGAAACAGGTATTATTGGATATTTAGAAGGAAATTCAAACAAAACCATTGCATACAGAGCTGATATAGATGCGCTACCAATACAAGAAGAAAATGATATACCATACAAGAGTCAAGTTGATCATGTCATGCATGCTTGTGGACATGATGGACACACAACAGCACTCATGTTATTTACACAAAGATGTAAAGCTTTATATGATCAAAACGCACTACCACATAATGTTGTATTTATTTATCAACCTTCTGAAGAAACAGAAGCGGGAGCTAATAAACTTATACAATCCGGCGTGTTTGATAAATACAATATAGATCAAATTTTTGGTGTTCATATTATGCCTTTCGAAGATGTTGGGACAGTATCATTTAAAAACGATGAAATCACTGCAAGTGCAACAGAATATCGATTTTATTTAGAGGGTTTATCTAGTCATGTTGCGAGTAAAGAAGAAGGTAGAGCTGCGTCTGAAGCATTAATGCATGTTCTAACTCAAGTAAGTCAAATACAACAATTTCATTTAAATGGATTGAATCGTAATATTGTACACATTGGACAATTTAATGTTGGAGAAGCAATCAATACTGTTCCACAAAACGGCTACCTAGAAGGAACGATACGTACTTACGATACTAATGATTTAAACATTATTAAAGAACAGATGCAAAAAATATCACAAAGCGTTCAACTATTATATGATGTAAAGTGCAATGTTAAATTTGCTGAAGGTTATCCCCCTACTATAAACGATAATCGCTTGTATGAACCTGTAAAAAAAGCTTTAATCAACACGAATTTAAAGATAAATGAATTGGAAAAGCCCTATTTATTTGGAGAAGATTTTAGTTTTTATCGTACGTTAGCACCAAGTTACTTTGTGTTTTTTGGAACTAAAAATATTGAAAAAAATTATATTTACGGACTTCATACTAATAAGTTGAATTTTGATGAAGAAGTATTAATAAGAGTTGCTGATTATTATATGGCATTATTGAATCAAGGAGAGATAACTTAATGGTTGCACGAATTACAATAGATAAGCAAAAATTTATAAACAATGTAAAAAAAGTGATATCAGATCAACCTATTATGGCAGTTGTTAAAAATGACGCATATCACTTTGGATTAGAATTTACGGTTGAATCGTTTATATTAGCAGGAATTAATTCATTTAGCACGACTTCATTACATGAAGCTATTAGAATTAGAAAAATGAATAAAAATGTTAATATATTCTTGATGAACGCTTCTGTAGAATTTAATACTTTAAAACAATATAATATTGCGATGACACTACCTTCTCTTAAATTTTATTATGAGCATATTGAGTCAATACAAGGCGTTAAACTTCATCTTGAATTAGAAAATTTATTACATCGTTCTGGACTTAAAGATCAATATGAAATGGAAGAAGTGATCCGTCATAACAATAACCTTCCACAAGATAAACAAGCAATAATTGAAGGTATTTGGACTCACTTTGGATATGCAGATGAATTTGATGGAAATGAATATGAAATTGAAAAAAATAATTGGCTAACTTGCTTAAACTACATGATGACGTTAGATTATACATTTAAATTTATTCATGCTCAAAATAGTGCAAGTTTTGTTAGAGAAAATGGTATATTTGATCATCATACACATGCTCGATTAGGTATTATATTATATGGATCTAGACCATACAGCACACTTGCACCTTCGACTACTGAACAAAGTTTTACTGTTACAGCTAATGTAATACAAGTTCGTTCCATAAAAAAGGGTGAAACATGTGGTTACAGTTTTCAATTTACTGCAAAAGAAGACTGTAATATAGCTGTTGTAGATATCGGATATGGAGATGGTATATTAAGAACACGTTCTAAGCATGATGCTTTGATTCATAATACAAGGTACCCTATCCGTGGTTTGATGATGAGTCATATGTTTGTAGAAGTGGATGATACTGTTAATAGCGGTGATTTAGTCACATTATATAGTAATGATATAAGAATAGATGAATTTACATTTAAAGGTGTTGGTGCAAACTCAGAGCAAATCAGTGCTTTAAATCACCATTCACTTATAAAGGAGATTAAATGATGACAGTTGAATATAATGAACAAGGCGTATTAACAATGGGTGGTGTTTCTTTAAAAACAATAGCAGCTAGTTTTGGAACACCTACTATCGTTTATGATGAAGAACAAATAAGAATGCAGTGTAGAAGATTTCACAGTGCTTTTAAAGAAAGTGGATTGAATTATAATATCTCATACGCATCTAAAGCATTTAGTAGTATACAACTCTTTAAATTAATGGAAGAAGAAGATATGGGATTGGACGTCGTATCTGAAGGAGAATTATTCACAGCTCTAGCAAGTGATTTTGATCCAAGTAAAATACACTTTCATGGGAATAACAAGACAGATGATGAAATAGAATATGCAATAGAAAGCGGCGTAGAATATTTTGTTATTGATTCATTGGATGAAATTAATAGAATTAACCGAATTGCACCTAAACCTATTAAAGCTGTTTTAAGAGTAAATCCAGGCGTTGAAGCACATACACATGAATTCATTCAAACTGGACAAGAAGACAGCAAATTTGGCTTGTCTATTAAACATGGCTCAGCACTAGAAGGTGTTCGTGCAATAGAATCATCCGATAAAATTGAATTCAAAGGAATCCATTTCCATATCGGTTCTCAAATATTCGAGGCAGATGGTACAATTAATACTATTCAAATTGTTTTTGAATGGTTAAAGACGAACGATATTCAAATAGATATACTGAATCTAGGCGGTGGTTTCAGCATAAGGTATACAAATGAAGATAAAAGCTACCCTATCGAAGACGGCATAAAAAACATCACCAATGCGATTAAAGCTAATAGTGAAAAATACGCAATGGATATACCTCAAATTTCGATTGAACCAGGTCGTTCAATTGTTGGTGAAGCGGGAATTACGTTATACAAAGTTGGAACAATTAAAGAAATTCCAAATGTGAATACATATGTATCTATAGATGGCGGAATGAGTGATCATATTAGAACAGCCCTATATGATGCTAAATATGAAGCATTATTAGTAAATAGAAATGATGAAGAAACACAAGATGTTACAATAGCTGGTAAACTATGTGAATCAGGCGATTTAATAGGAAGAGATATGGCATTACCTAAATCAACAAAAATAGGAGACTATATCGCAATACTTTCAACCGGAGCTTATCATTATTCAATGAGCTCTAATTATAATCAAATGTTAAAACCATCCGTCCTATTCGTTAAAGACGGTAAAGCGAAAGAAATAATTAAACGACAATCATTAAAACAACTTATAATGAATGATGTTAAATAAAAAAAATAAAGAATACTTAGCAAATTTAAGTATTCTTTCACTTTATTATCTTGAGGTCTGTATAACTAGAGCGATGAATCTAGCCAAATAGCGGACATCTAAGTAGCCAGAATTAGTAATCTAGCCAAATAGCGAAGGCCTAAGTAGTCAGAATTAGTAATCTAGCTTTTTTAAACATTATCTAAATAATAGTATCTGGGTTTCTCCACATTATATTTGAAATATTTATCACAGACGCGCTTTATGGTATATATATTTTTAGCTCTACACCAATTAGTACCCTCTGTTACCGTAAATTGTTCTCCTTTACAGAAATATAATTCCTTTAAATTAAATAAATACAATGATTTTCTATCTAATTTCCGTTGGCAATGATTACAATAAGTATAAACTTTATTATCCTCGTATTTAATACATTCAATTTGATGACATTTATAACATTTAAGTCCAGGATTAATATAATTGAAAGGTATCTTGGTTATATTTTGATAAAATTGAGAGAAGTCACTATGGGCCTCTTTAAATATTTGGAAAATTTTACGATTTTCTTGAGGCTTGTAATTTGAGAACATATTTGATAGTTTGTACAGTTCTGTTGGCATTAAACTGTTAATATTTGAAGGTAATGGAGATTTTAATGTGAATGTCGGATGAGTGAATACTAAAAATGATTTTAATTCTCTGTTGATATAATTTTGATCCATAATTTGTTGAATTTCGTGATTTGCTCGTTCGATTTGCTGAAATGGTGTTGAGAATATATTTCCGTGTGAATTTGTAAATTGATTGTCTCTTATGTAATAATCACCTGAGTAATGCTTTACTTCAAAATGATAAATACTTTGATCTGAAATGACTAAAAAGTCAATTTGAACTCTATTTTTAAAATTCAAATTCAGGTTATTAATGTAAAGTATATTGTGTTGTTTCTTTAAAAGTTGTTTGAAGTAAACTTCACCTTCTAGTCCTTTTATAAATTGTTTCATTTCACTATTTAACTGTGCTATTTCATATCTATTTTGAATGGCTATTAAATAATTTTGAGTTGTCATTTATACATCCCCTTCAATATTTAATAACAATATTATAATATGATTCTCCTCATTTATAAATAGAAATATTTAATATAGCAAGAATTTATATCTACCTTCAAACAGAAAGAAAC
>NZ_PPQZ01000061.1:3278-5344 GCF_002902525.1 Mammaliicoccus stepanovicii | reverse complement strand
ATCCATATCTATTAAATAAGATATTTCAGAATGAATAGAGGTGTTTTTACATGCTATATGACTGTAATTTAAAGATTTACAATTCTTTAAATGTACAATCCAATTTTAATTTTGGGATTTTTCTACTCTTTGTATTAGAAGGAAATGTACTTATTTCGATTAATGGTAAAAGAAAATTGTATGAGGCTAATGATCTTATCTTAATTAATGATTTAGATAGATATAGCATTATAACCGAACACAACACGCTCATTGCGAGTTTATATTTTTCACGACCTGAATTAGATCATTTGTTTCATTTTGAAAAACGATACTGTATAAATACGAGTAATCTTGATTTTAGCTTGTTGAAATCTAAGATTATTAAATCAATTTCTTCCTATATAAATAAACGTAATTTAGAGCAGCGTTCTTTCTTAGAATTTTCTAATGAGATTGCAATGATTTTACATACTTTTAGAGTAGCCGACTATAATCATTTTTATTTTAATTACAGTGAAATTATGAAAGATATGATTAATGCCATTAATTTTATGGATGAAAATTATAAACAAAAACTTTGTATTTCAAAAATAGCTAGAAAAATTTTGATGAATGAAAGGCGCTTTTCTAAAGAAATTAAGAAGTTTGCTGGCAAAAAATATCAAGACTTATTAAAACAATTGAGGTTGTCACATAGTACGTATGACTTGATTTACACATCTAAGAAATTAGTACATATTGCAACTGATAATGGTTTTACTAACGAAAGTGGCTTTATAGAAGCATTTAAAAAAATATACAAAATAACACCAGGTAAATTCAGAAGACAAATTAAGAATGATAAGCATCTTGCTATTCACAATCGTAAAACAAAATTGGTAAAAGACTTATCAAAAGTATCTAATATTATAAATAAATTAGTTCATGGTAACTTAGAAAATGTAATCATGGACATCAACACAAAATCAGTTGTAAAAAAACCGATTGTGGCTCCTAGCTTTTTAATGTATATAACGAATGTCAATACGCTAACGAATCACTTTCAACAATCAAAGTTGCTTGCATTACGTAGGGAAACAGGGCAATTTGGATTATTGTTCTCACACAAAATAGTAAATTCAATGTATCTCGAAAAAGGTGAGCGGAATAAATTGATTGACCAAATGTTTTCATTTTCATTAGAGAGGCAGTTTGAAATTTCATTTGAAATCAAGTTTGATAGTAACAAAAATGATAAAAATATGATCAAGAAATTCGAGAAATTTTTAATCTATTTAGCGGATTGTACTTACTATTATGGCAATAGAAATTTTAAGTTTTATGTTGATGCATCCATTCAAGAGTTTATGTCAATTTCAAAAATTGTACATAAATATTTTAAAGATACTGAATTGATTTTGTTGTTAGATAAACATAATAACTATTTAGCAAGTCGTATGGGACATTGTATTAATGATAGCAGTGTTTCATATCGAATGAAATATGATACGAGTTTTGATAAAGAGTTGACTTCAATAGTTAACATAAATCCTTCGTTGAATATTTTGTATCAACCAAAATCTCCAAATAAAATGGATTCTTTAATCTCTATTTTTAATTGGAGTATACAAACAGATATGAAAGTTATATATATAATTGATGATTCTTGGTTAGACAGTATGATACCATCACAAACTAGTGCGCTCGTTATTAAGGAAAGGGAACAATATGCTAATAGTCAATATCAATTGTTAGAGCTGCTATCTATGTTAATGAAATTAAGAGGAGAAGTCCTATTTTTCAATGAGAATGTACTCATTACGTATTATTTGTATGAATTTCAAATATTAGTCATGCCAAATAATAAGAAATCAGGAATATTCCATCAAAGGTTGAACATAAATCAAGTGAATGTTGAAGAAATAGAATGCAGAAAAAGAGACCTCATTATAAAGAGCAATCAATTCGCGCATCAAGATGAAGATACAATCTACTCAAATCAAAGTTTGAATGAGGTGGAAATCATCAATAATAAAGACAATTTAATCGTTCAATTTTATTCAACTGCAGATGTTATAAGACACATTTATATTAAGAAAAAAATA
>NZ_PPQZ01000061.1:0-3268 GCF_002902525.1 Mammaliicoccus stepanovicii | reverse complement strand
ATTAAGGTGGTTCTTCTATGTGTAAAACTATAAACGATTTGCTTTCTGTATATTTAATCAATAATGAAGTAATAAAGTTTTTGAAAAATAAATACGACCTAAGTATTTATCATTTAAAAATATTAAAATATATCAATCTTCACCATGATGAGGAAGCGATAATAGAAGTGAAAAATATTAAGCGTGATTTGGATATACATCATTCAATTGTCACAACAGTTATATCAGATTTGCATAATTTGAATTACTTTATCAAAAAGAGATCTAAAAATGATGAACGAAAAATATTATTAATAGTAGAAACTCGTCACAAAATGAAAATTGCGCAATTCATCCATGATATTAAAATAGCATTGAAAGAAGAGTTTGCCATTCAAGGTTTGCATTTAAACTATGATCATATTCTAGAAGATGTTATAAGAAACAATGTCTCATTAATGAATATAAAGAAAGTAGTTAAACAAAAGTACAAATTTAAATTAGATCAATTTTTACTTTTGATGCTTATTATGACAATTAAGCATGATTTCTGTACTTTTAAGGAAATTAAACGTACTTTAAGTTGGGACATGGCTAAAATAAACAAAGCGGTTAAAGTTTTAGTTAAAATGAACTATGTGAATAAAAATCGCGATAAATTAGATGAAAGAAAAGTATCTTTATCAATCAATGAAAGATACAAAGATGAAATATATATGATGTTAGAAGATGTATCATGCATCATTAAGGCTCATAATGGTGATTCCAATTTAGCTATGTTAAAATAAATTCACTAGATTTGAAATTAATTCAATATATAAATTTGATGAGACCATATAACAATAGCTCAATCAACTAATACTAAATGTATGAGGGTGAATTCATTTAATGTTTAAGTTTTTTAAGAGAAAACAACAAAATAATACAGATTCAACTGACAATAATAATACGATTGAATTAGAAGGTATGACGCTTGTAGATGCATATTATATTAAGGAAGATGAAGTATCAGACTATATTAAAGATAGGGAACGATATAGTGATGTACTAATATATGTATTAAAGCAACACTTTCCAACTGTTGAAAGAATGCTTGAAGGGACAGATGATGGGGAAGCAATAGTCGCATTTCATGGTGATGAACCAATGAGATGTATATATTTGAATCCAGAAACGATAGATTTGTTGCGCGAGCTAGAATTAGAGGTGCCTTTAAAACAAGCAGTAGAAAGAATATGTGACTTAAATTAAAGTACGAAATGATCGAATACAAATAGTATGATGAGTTGATGGATAGGCCTTTATATTAGTTAGAGCTAATATAAGGGTCTTATTTTTTGCTAAAGTGTTGACATTTTTATTTTTAGTATTATAATTATACCTAGTATAATAATTATATCGAGGTGAGAATATGAAATTCGAATTAGGACTATCATCATTTGCTGAACTATCTCCGATAGATGGCGTGGGTGATACATTTACTGCCCAAGAGAGAATTAATCAAATAGTTGAAGAAATAAAGTTAGCTGATAAGGTTGGTTTAGATATTTATGGTTTAGGTGAACATCATAGAGATGATTATGCAGTTTCAGATCCTGTTTCTGTTCTATCAGCTGCAGCAGCACAAACTAGTCATATTAGATTATCATCTGCAGTTACTGTTTTATCGTCTGATGATCCTGTTAGAGTTTATCAACGCTTTGCTACTTTAGATGCACTGAGTAATGGTCGAGCAGAAATTATGGCAGGTAGAGGATCATTTATCGAATCTTTTCCGTTGTTCGGTTATGATTTGAAAGATTACGATTTACTTTATAAAGAAAAATTAGATTTACTTATGAACATTAATGAGAATGAAATAGTAAATTGGGAAGGTACGACTAGAGCAGCTATTCATAATTTAGGCGTGTACCCGAGAGCTGTTCAAGAGAAATTACCAATATGGTTAGCAACCGGTGGTAACCCAGAATCATCGATGCGAGCAGGTCAATTGGGATTACCTATAACTTATGCTATTATAGGTGGTGCGCCAAGTCGTTTTAGACGAAATGTAGCGATGTATAAGGCGGTTGCTGAATCAAATGGATTTGATACGTCAACATTACCGATAGCATCTCACTCGTGGGGATATGTTGCTGACACTGACGAACAAGCTAGACAAGAGTATTATCCATCTAGTTCATATGTGATTAATCAACTTGGTAAAGAGCGTGGCTGGCCAGAATATTCTTTGGAGAAATTTGATCAAGAAATAGTTCATGGAGCCATGTTTGTTGGAAGTCCAGAAACAGTAGCAAATAAAATTATTAAACTACATGAGGATATCGGTATTAATAGATTTATGCTGCATGTACCACTAGGGTCTATGCCACATGATAAAGTGATGAAATCTATTAAATTACTTGGTGAAAAAGTAAAACCAATAGTAGATGCGTATATGAAAAATAAGGAGGAAGTTTAAAGATGTTAAGATATTTATTAAATGTATATTTAGGTAAAGAGTTATTCAAAGCTAGCCAACCAAAAGTGAAAGATGACGATGGAATGGCGCAACAATTTGAAGAAGGTTTCGGACTTTCAAGAAATGCTATGAAAGTAGCAGGAGGACTTGAGCTAATCGGTTCAATCTTCTTATTCTTAAGTGCAGGTAGTAAATCATTATCAAGACTAGGTTCAGTCTTAGTAGGTTCAGTATTATCGGTTGCAGCATTTAAACATTATGAAGCTGGTCATGGTTTCAAAGGTTCAAAACATGCGCTAACATTATTAGGCTTAGCAGCATTAAGCTTTATTGATACATTATGCAAGAAAAAATAATATATTCTTTAGTGAGTTTAGAACACACAAACACTAAATTCCTATAATGATAACTTAATAACAACATTATTTTCTAGGCTACTGATTTCCTGAATGATTTAGGAAGTTAGTAGCCTAGTTTTTGTTGAATTTTACTTTATGAATATAAGTTCAATTGTTTTTTATATTTATAAAGTAAAAATTAGAGAAACTACAATGTAATTGCAATTAAAAACATGAGTAATTATTTTGATTTTTATGCTTTAAAAACGTTGATACAACAATATTTGCTACAATAAATATGTATAAAAATATTGGAATATTAAAATTTTATTGAATGTTTTAAAAACTTATTATAAAATAATATAAAATTCATTGTGTTGGAAAGGAAAAATATGCTATAGAGATGAGAGAGGGCAAAATAAACCAATTCAACAATAGCTATTTTAACTTGGGGAGATGTTAACAATGGAATCAGTAGCAATAAGAAATG
>NZ_PPQZ01000060.1 GCF_002902525.1 Mammaliicoccus stepanovicii | reverse complement strand
TTATCATATAGAATTTTTTATAGTATAATATCAATAATTATTTGTATTTTTAATTGAAATCGTGAAGGAGAAATATTATGAAGATTATACAACCGAAACTAAACAATGAATTTGAATATGAAGAAGAGAAAAATATAACACTTTATCAATCTTCGTATGATTTGTATTTTGATAAAGCATATATTCAATTAGATGAAGAAACGAGTCAATTAGATACGATTTATTTCAATCAATGTACTTTCGAATCGCTAGATTTTTCTAAAATTCATACTTTGGATGTCATATTTAAAAATTGTGACTTGTCGAACTGCATTTATGAAAATGCATCTTTAAATAGAGTACACTTTGTAGATTGTCGTATGATTGGTGCAACATTTACAGATTTAAAGATTAAACATGTCCAATTCGAAAATTGCCAACTGAAAATGAGTCAGTTTTTGAACTGTCATCTTGATCATGTTATATACAAAGATAATCAAATGGATGAAACTTATATTTCATTTTGCACGCAAAAAAATCTCGAAATTGTACGATGTACATTGGGGTCTCTCGAAGTAGTTGAAACATCACTAAACAACGTAGATTTATCTACAAATAAGATAGAACACTTCGTGATTCAACCTACAGATTTAAAAGGAACGACAGTATCAGAATATCAAGCCTATAATATACTTCCTCTTTTCGGAGTTAACGTAATTTAAATTTAATAAAAGTGATAAAAGATCATAGATGACCTCTATATAAATGAAAAATAGTTGTAAAAACCGAAATAACCCTTAAGAGAAAACATTCTTCTCTTAAGGGTTATTTCATAAAAAAAGCCAGATGACTTACGTCTCTACCTTAATTTTCAGGAAAATTTCTACTACGTTGGGATGTAGTCACTACTTCAGTAGTTATTGCCAACTTACCAAACTAAATTACCAACGTCAACAATTATAAAAAACATAATATTCAATAAAAAAATATCAATGCATGATTATGACTTCAATTTAACAGGAAGTATGAGCTCTTTGAAATGATGGCCATCGATATCTAAATATGCGATCTCCACGCCATTTTTGAAATCCATATCTTTAGGGAAAATGAATCTTAGTTTACCTTTATAGTGTGAATTATGTTCAAAATATGACCCTGTAGGTTGTTCAACCTTTTCATTCTTGTCGCTCATAGCTGCTTGTTGCATCATATCATCATTAAGACGTGCAAAGAAATTAGCATCCATATTGTCATTAAACTTATCCTTATAATGACGTTTTTTCCAAATTTCAAGTTCAACTTCAATCGTTAATTCTTTATCATTCGATGTTTGCTTTACACCGCGCAGTGTTACTTTTAATATACAACCTCGAAAACGCTTTCGCAACGATACTTCAATTTATTTAATTTAAATTTTTGCAATTAATTTTTACAACAAAAAAAGACATTTGCCATCTAGCAAATGTCTTTTTTATAATATATTATTAACACGGCATAGCTAGCAATACTGCTTTAGGATCCGTTACAGTTCCTAACATGCCTGACTTCAAATTAATCCCTAACGCGATATCTTCTTGTTTTAAATCTTCTAACCATTCTTCAAAGACTTCAGTTTCAATTTCAATAATATCATATTCCTCGAAATCATCACGATGTACTTTTTCAGCTAATTTTCTTGTACTCCAAACAGTCATCATGTTTGGTAAACTATCATCTTCTTCAGATACAAGAATAAATTGCTTCTGTCCCTTCACCGTTAAACCATATACATATTCTTCGTTGCAAATATCTTCAGCAAATTCATCAATACGAATGTCATCTAATTCAGACATAATTTCTTCAATAAAATCATATGCATCTAATTCGATACCTTGCTTACCTTCATATCGATCTACGATGAACTTATCTCCTTTATCAAGAATATCATCCATCTCATACGTAACAAATCGATCAATATCTAATTCTAATATCTTTTCATATTGTGTGATTCCCGTTGCTTTCAAATATGCTTCTGCATATTCTTTTGCTGACCAAATAAGACGTATATCTTTTTGTTCATCTCTTAACATTCTTTTTTCATATAATATAACGTAAAATTTTTCCTTAGCTAATATCGTTTTAAACATCGACATATCTTGGATAGCCACCGTATACCACCCTTTTCTTTATATTTAATTCCAATAAAATATAGTATATCTTGAAGCTATAAGTCAATGAAAATTTCTCGTGAATTCAAAAATTTGTTTAGACCAATTAAATATTACCTAATTCTTTAAGGAATGCTTCTTCTAATTTGAGTGCTTCTTCTTTTGTTTCTGCATGCCAAATACCTGAAAATCTAGACTTTACTTTGTCTTTTCCGTACCAATCGCCATCATAATACGATAATGGATATAAACTCCCATTTTTAATATATGTTTCTATTGTTTGATAAAAATGTGTATTATCGTCCTTTGAATGATAACTCAAAAATTTATGAAACCCTTCTTTTAATCTGTCCTTCAATAGTAACATACTCGTCGATCCATTTTGTCTAAAATTCAAATCGATAGCAAACACTTCTCCATGTTTATCGACTAATAAGTCAAAACCAGAAACACCTTGGTAACCATAATTCACTCCATTTTGCATAATTTCATATCCTGCATCAATTACACTTTGTGGTACATCTTTAGCATTTATATTACCGTTATAAAATCCATACTTATCCGTAAGTTGCTTAACTGCCCCAAGATATTGAATGCCAGTTTGCTTGCTATATGCGTATTGTACACAATAGTTTGCTTCTTCTTCTATAAATTGCTCGATAATAACTTGTTTAGTACCTTGAGCTTCTTTAATTCGATTGTGCGCTTGTTGTAAATCTTTGTCATTATAACAAATCATAACGCCATACCCACCTGCAGTTGGTAAATCATCTCCGGGTTTTATGACTAATGGTAGTGTCCATGATTTAATTCTTTCTTCGTAATCTGTTATCTCTACGATTTCACGTTTTGGTAAATACTTTCCACCAGTCCATTGTGATATTTTGGTTTTATTATTCAAATCGATAAATTTCGGTTTGTAAATTGCATACTTTGAATCGTTACATAAATGTTCACCATGAATATATTGAAAGAATATTTTTTTATCATTTTGAGTAATATTTTGAATTAATGATTCATATGTTGCTTTATCTTTAAAGGTATATAAATTTTCCGGTATTTCTTCGCCCACTATATTCAATAGGTTCTTAACTTTTTCTGTTAAACACGCTTCATGTACAATCATCGGCATTTTACTAATAATCATTTCTCTAGCAGTTAAGAAATTCGACTGATCTTCTTCAGCTTTCAGCCAAGGATTGTCTTCATAAGATGGTCGTGAATCATACACAACATTGTTCTCATATAAATTGTTCAGTGTTACGCGCAAAGGTTTCTTGTATGTTTCAATCATAATAAGTTCTCCCTTAAAATTTGATGATGCTCAATAATTTCATTTCTAAGGGCTGTATTCTCTATAAATTCTAACCCCATTGATGCTAATATTTTTGCACCGCTTATCAATGCTTTATCTCCAGTTTTACTCGCTGCTGCTTGGCAAAATTCTTTAGTATGTCCAACTAAATCAGAAGAGCCGATTTTTATATGTGGATGAATCGTTGGAACTATATGACTTACATTACCAGTATCAGTTGATCCATAACCAAAATCATCTTCAATAACATCTTCACCTATTTCTTCTGCATGTTTTTTAAAAAGCGCATCAAGTGGCTTATTAATAACAAATTCATTTACCCCATTTTGAATAGGCTTTAATTCATACGTACATCCAGTTTGAGTCGCAGAACCTTTAGCAATATCACGGACCCGATTTGTCAGTACGTCAAGTTCTTTACGTGAAGTTGCACGTGTATAAAACCTAGCATGTGTAAAATCAGGAATAATATTAGCCGCACTACCTCCATTTAAGATTACACCATGCACTTTATCCGTTTTCTTAATTTGCTGTCTCAACATACTAACACCGTTAAAGAATGATAACATCGCATCTAAAGCGTTAATCGCTTCAAATGCATTTTCAGAAGCATGTGCACTTCTACCGTAGAATTTAACATCGAATACGTCTACTGCTAATGATGGTACAGTAACATACGTTTCGTGTCCTGGATGCACCATGAGTGCAACGTCTATATTATCTATAATACCTGCTTTAACATAACTTGCCTTAGCACTTCCATTGATGCCGCCTTCTTCAGCTGGACATCCTAGTACAATAACTTTACCACCTACTTGATCAACAACTTTAGACAAGCTAATACCTGCTAATACACTTGATGTACCTATAATATTGTGACCACACGCATGTCCTAAACCTGGCAATGCATCATATTCTGCAAGAAAGGCGATTGTAGGCCCCTCTTTTTGAGAATCGTATGTCGCAATAAAGCCAGTTGGGTGATTTGCAATATTTTTTTCGATTTTAAAATGATGACTTTTCAATTGATCACTTAACAATCTAGAGGCGAATATTTCTTCATTTCCTAATTCAGGACGTTCATGTATTTGATGACTCATTGATAAGTATAGATGCTTATTCTGTTCTATATAATTTATAATATTTTGTGATAAAGTGCTCATATAACATTCACCTTTCCAATATAAAAGCGCATTTCCCTATAAGAAATGCGCCAACGATTAATTTTATCTTCCAGTATAAAAACTGTAGGAATTGGCACCTTTCCTTTATGGGAGGTTGCTGGACTTCATTGGGCCATTCCCTCAGTCACTCTTGATAATTCGTATGAAATTGATATTCATTTTAACTTTGCTACTTCGCCATGTCAATGATTTGTCGCGATATCCTTAGTATTCATATACCATTTGTTAGCTTTCTTCTCAAATTCTTTAATCATACTATCTTTACCTTGATAATATTCATTGCTATTTGCAGGAAAATCTAAAGCTAAATGATGTTTAAGTTGGCTATATCGTTCTCTCTCTCCATTAAAATTCCTTAAGTATTCTCTGAATGAAATAAGTCTTGTAATATGAGGACTACCTTCATCATATATATGTAGATGGTGAGAGACTTCGCCAAACTGATTATATTTTTTGAAATACCGATTACCTATAACGCCACGTTCACCCTCATTCTCATAACCAAGAGCTGATAATTCTTCAGTAAACTCATCAATCGTTTCACTATCTTTAACGACCATTAATATATCAATGATTGGTTTAGCAGATAACCCTGGTATTGCGGTTGAGCCGATGTGCTCAATGTTAACACTATGTTCTTTCAACAATGACTGCAAATATTTTTTCTCTTCAAGAAAAAGATGCTGCCAAATACTATTGTATGGGACTACTTGTACACTATCCATATTCTCACCACGATTTCAGAATATTTTATTATATTATCTTATAAAGTACCATAGAATGAAAGTAATTGAAATCTGAATTGATTGTTTTTTCAAAATTTACTTGATATAATGGTCCTCAAATTCAAAGGAGGACTCTTCATGACAAAAATGAACGTAGAAAGCTTTAACTTGGATCATACAAAAGTAGATGCACCTTTTGTAAGACTTGCAGGGATAAAAGAAGGACAACATGGGGATGTTATTCATAAATATGATATCCGTTTTAAACAACCAAATAAAGAGCATATGGAAATGCCAGCATTACATTCACTCGAACATTTAATGGCAGAAAATATCCGTAACCATACAGACAAAGTGGTAGATGTAAGTCCAATGGGTTGTCAGACTGGTTTTTATGCATCATTTATCAATCATGACGATTACAATGATGTATTAAGTATTTTAGAAGCTACATTGAAAGATGTAGAGCAAGCAATTGAAGTACCTGCTTGTAACGAAGTGCAATGTGGTTGGGCAGCTAGTCATTCTCTCGAAGGTGCTAAGCAGTTAGCTACTGAATTCTTATCAAAAAAAGAGACATGGGATGTTATCTTTAAATAGAAATACAAAACAAGAGCCTACAACACGTTACATGTTGCAGGCTCTTGTTTTGTATGAGTAAGAAATCACTAAATAATAAGTGTTCTTATCAATCATCATTCGGTTATCTATTATATTTGATAGTAAAACTAAAGTTTTCTTACCAATCTCATCATTACAAATTGTAACGGTAACCTTCCCCATAAAGCCCATTTTGGTAATGTCTTACCGTTTAATGGAATATTATTTCTTGCCATATAGACGTTAGCAGGAAATACTGCAATAAGGAACCAACGTAATAATCGTTTCGTCATATTACTTGGTTTTTTAATTAATATTATGATTCCAAATATCATTTCTATAATACCAGAAACCCAGACAATTAATTTTTTGAAAGGTAAGTAATTTGGAACGATTGCTTGGAAGCCTTGTCTTCTGATGAAATGCATGACTCCTGCAAATATAAACACACTTCCAAATAATATTCTAAACAACTTCACTATTCTACACCCATTTCACTTAAATAACTCTTACCAAATTTCGGCAATTCAACTTTGAAGTTATCAGCTATTGTTGCTCCAATTGAACTAAATGTTGTGTCACCTGAAAGTTCTTTATATTCATCAATACTTGGACTAAACATTAATAATGGTACGTATTCACGTGTGTGATCTGTTCCTGGTGCTGTAGGGTCATTGCCATGATCTGCTGTAATAATGACTAAATCATCTTCTTTTAATGATGATCTTAATTCTTCTAATCGATTATCAAATTCTTTAATCGCATTTGCATAACCTGGTTTGTCTCTTCTATGACCATATAATGCATCAAAATCAACTAGATTTAAGAAACTCATTCCAGTAAAGTCACTATTAACTACATCTATTAGTTTGTCCATACCGTCCATGTTATCTTTTGTTCTAATTGCTTTCGTTACACCTTCACCATCATAAATATCATTGATTTTACCGATTGCAATTACATCGTAATCAGCATCTTTCAATGTGTTCATAACAGTCGTACCAAATGGTTTTAAAGCATAGTCATGTCTGTTTGATGTTCTTGTGAAGTTACCTGGCTCACCTACATAAGGGCGTGCAATTATTCTACCAATTAAATATTTTGGATCTTTAGTCAGTTCTCTAACTTTTTCACAAATATCATATAACTCTTCTAAAGGTATAATGTCTTCATGTGCTGCAATTTGTAATACTGGATCAGCTGATGTATAAACTATTAAATCGCCAGTTTCCATTTGGTGTTTACCATATTCATCTATAATGGCAGTGCCTGATGCTGGTTTATTTGCGACTACTTTTCTACCAGTAAGAGACTCAATTTCTTTAACGAGTTCTTCAGGAAAGCCATCTGGATAAACTTTAAACGGTTTATCAATATTCAAACCCATAATTTCCCAGTGACCAGTCATTGTATCTTTACCAACAGAAGATTCACTTAACTTAGTATAAAATGCTTCTGGTTTCTCTACTTTGTTTACTACAGGTAAAGCTTCAATATTACCTAATCCTAGCTTTTCAAGATTTGGTAAAGTTTCTTTAAAACCTTCTAAAGTATGCTTTAAAGTATGTGATCCTTCGTCACCGAAATCTTTCGCATCTGGACCTTCTCCTATACCTACTGAATCCATCACAATTAAATGAACACGTTTAAAACGGTTTGTCATTTGACTCACTCCTAGTCTGTAATCACTTTATGGATTAAAGTCGGCACCACTTGTTTATCTGAAACTGTGATATTCTTTAATATTTTGTCTTTAACATTTTTCACATCTTCTTGATTTGCATAAATCGTTACAAGTGATTCGCCTTTTTCAACTTTATCTCCAACTTTTTTATTTAAAACTAATCCTACTGCTAAGTCAATTATATCATCCTTAGTTGCTCTACCTGCACCAAGAAGCATCGAAGCAACACCAATTTCATCAGCTACAATGTTTGATACATATCCAGACTCTTGTGCCTCTACTTCAAACGTATATTTAGCTTGAGGTAATTTCGTTACGTCATCCACAACAGATCCATCTCCGCCTTGATTTTCAAGGAATACTCTAAATTTCTCTAATGCTTTACCATTTTTGATGACTTCTTGTAATTTCTCACGTGCTTCTTCTAACGTATTTGCTTTCTTAGCTAGAACAACCATTTGTGATCCTAAAGTAAGAACTAGCTCATTTAAATCTTCAGGTCCTTCACCTTTTAAAGTTTCAATTGCTTCTTTAACTTCTAAACCATTACCAATCGCTCTTCCTAATGGTTGACTCATATCTGAAATAATCGCCATTGTATTTCTGCCTACATTATTCCCAATCTTAACCATTGCATGAGCAAGTAATTCTGAATCTTCTATCGTTTTCATAAATGCACCTGCACCAGTCTTAACATCAAGAACAATTGCATCTGCACCGGCTGCGATTTTCTTACTCATAATTGATGATGCAATTAATGGTATAGAGTTTACTGTTCCCGTTACATCTCTTAAGCCATATAATTTTTTATCTGCAGGCGTTAAATTACCCGTTTGACCAATAACTGCAACTTTGTCTTTATTAACTAAATTAATGAATTCATCTTCTGTAATTTCTACATGGAAACCATTAACCGCTTCTAATTTATCAATTGTACCACCAGTGTGACCTAAACCACGTCCACTCATCTTTGCTACTGGCACATCAAGTGCAGCAACTAGAGGTGCTAATACAAGTGTCGTTGTATCTCCAACACCACCAGTTGAATGCTTATCTACTTTGATTCCTTCAATGTTAGATAAATCAATTTGGTCACCTGACTCAACCATTGCCATCGTTAAATACGCTCTCTCATTATCAGTCATATCTTGAAAATAAGTTGCCATAGCAAAACTCGATGCTTGATAATCAGGAATATCTCCATTTGTATATCCCTTAATGAAAAATTCAATCTCTTCTTTAGTTAATTCTTTCCCGTCTCTTTTCTTTGCAATTATGTCTACCATTCTCATCTTGTTAACCCTCCAGTTTTGTAATGTATACGCTTACCTTAATCTTCAAATAATAAAGGTACACCTGTACCTTTATCTATTAATAATCTGAATTCGAAGTTTCACCTTTTAATATTTGAACACCTGCTGATGCACCAATACGTGTTGCACCATTATCTATCATAGTTTTAACATCTTCATAAGAACGAATACCACCTGATGCTTTCACACCAATGTCTGGTCCTACTGTTTTTCTCATTAAATTAATATCTTCAGCTGTTGCACCACCTGATGAGAATCCAGTTGAAGTTTTAACAAAGTCAGCTCCTGCTGCTACTGCTAATTCGCATGCTCTTACTTTTTCATCATCCGTTAATAAACATGTCTCAATAATCACTTTCGTCGTAACGCCATTTGCTGCTGCTACAACTCTTTCAATATCTTGCTTTACTAGGTCATCTTTACCGTCTTTTAATGCGCCGATATTAATTACCATATCAACTTCGTCAGCACCATTTTTAATTGCATCTTCTGTTTCAAAAGCTTTCACATCACTCGTTGTCGCACCTAATGGGAATCCAATTACTGTACATACGAGTACATCTGAATCTTTAAGTACTTCATGAGCATGTGCAACATGTGTAGGGTTAATACAAACTGATTTGAAACCATATTCCTTTGCTTCCGATAATAAAGTATTAATTTGTTCAATTGTAGTATCTGGCTTTAATGCCGTGTGGTCGATATATTTTGCTAATGACATAATGTGACCTCCTAATATTTTTATGTTAATTATATTATAAATGACATTTGAACAATTGTAAAACGATAACAGAAATTTTGTTCATCAGTCGATTAATGCTTGTGCAGTATATTGATCTGTAATAAGAATATTGCTTAATTTTCCTTCTAGTGCACCTTTAATTGCCTTTATCTTATGGTCTCCACCCGCAACTAAAATGGTATTCTCTATTTCTTTTAAAGATTCTAATTCTATGCCTATTGTTCGATTATTGATTGCAACATCAGCTACTTCGCCTTGCTCATTATAAAACCTAGAACAAATATCTCCAACGGCTGAATTTTTCAATCTATCTTTCTCTTCATCATTTAAAAAACCTAATTTAAAAAGAAGTGCCGAATCTCTCACTGTCCCTACTGTAAAGATAGCTATATCTACTTTCCGACCTTGTTCTAATATTGATTTAATGTGGCGGTCTTTTTCCACCATTTGTTTAACTTCTTTAACATCAAATATAACAGGTAGAGGTAAATCTCTAGGTGTCGCATGATACGCTTTAGCAAACCGTTCTAGTATTTGATGACTTCGTGTATCTACATCTGAAAAGCTAATGCCACCTTTAAGTTGTATGACACCAACATCTTCTAAATGTGTTGGTTCTAAAAATCGAGACACTTGGTACATTGTTTTCCCCCAACTTATACCAATATTATCTCCATTTTTGACATTGCTATTTAAAAATTCTGCTGTCTTTTTACCAATTGAACTCTGTATGTTTAAATAATCATTGTTTGTCGTATGTACAACTATACAATCTTTCAAATCATACTTCGCTTTTAATAATTGGGCTAAACTGTCTGCATCTTCATATGGATCCTCTATCTTAACTGAAACAAACCCATGTTCTTTTGCGTGATTTAATAATCTCGAAACAGTTGGTCTCGAAATTTCAAGTTTATTTGCAATCATCTCTTGACTCAAATTTTCTTGATAATAAAGTTTTGCAATTTTGATGCTTTCTTTATTTTTTTGTAAGTCCATCCATTTTCACCACTTTCTTTCATCTTTATCGTACAAAAATTAGCAAAAAATTGAAACAAATGTTATCTTTAAATTGAAAAACTTTTTATTTTTAAAGGAGAAGATAGTTATGACACAAGGAACAGCACATATTCAACCAAATGGTGCAAAAATTGCTAAAACAGTACTAATGCCAGGGGATCCATTACGTGCTAAATTTATAGCAGAAAATTTCTTAGAAGATGTAGTTCAATTTAACGAAGTAAGAAACATGTTAGGTTACACAGGTACATATAAAGGTAAAGAAGTATCTGTCATGGGTTCAGGTATGGGTATCGCTTCTATCGGTATTTATTCTTATGAACTATATAATTTTTTTGACGTTGAAACAATTATTCGTATTGGTTCATGTGGTGCAATGCAAGAAAACATCAACTTATACGATATTATTATTGCACAAGGTGCATCAACAAACTCAAAATACGTTGATCAATTTAATGTACCAGGTTACTTCGCACCAATCGCAGACTTCCAATTAGTAGCAGATGCTAAAAATAAAGCAGACGAAATTGGCGCAACAACACATGTAGGTAATATTTTCTCAAGTGATATTTTCTATAATGCCGACACTGAAGTTACAAGTAAATGGGCAAGATTAGGTGTATTAGGTGTAGAAATGGAATCAGCTGGTCTTTATGTAAATGCTGCCGCTGCTGGTAAAAAAGCACTTGGTATCTTTACAGTTAGTGATCACTTATTAAGAGATGAAGCAACTACAGCAGAAGAAAGACAAAACTCTTTCACGCAAATGATGGAAATCGCTTTAGAAATAGCTGAATAATCTTATTGAAACAATTAAAAGCCCCGTATGAAAGTCGGTTGATTTTCATACGGGGCTTTGTATATTATTTACTTTAATTGATTCTTATCCTAAGAAAGATTTTAACATCCAGTTATGTTTTTCAAGGCTTGTAACCATTGATAATAACATATCACCAGTCATGTCATCATTTTCTTTTTCAGCCAATTGAATACCTTCTTCTAGTTGACCAATTACAGTTGTAAAATCTTTAGATAATTGTTCTACCATTTGATTTGCTGTTAAATTCTTCTCAGCTTCTTCTATAACAGACCATTCTAATGATTCTTTCAACGTCGCTATTGGGTTACCACCAATTGCTAAAATACGTTCTGCTAAATCATCAATATATACACTTGCTTCATTGTAAAGTTCTTCAAATTTTTCATGTAATGAGAAAAAGTTTGGTCCTTTAACATACCAGTGATAATTGTGTAACTTAGTGTATAATACTGTCCACTCTGCTACTTGTTTGTTCAATACTTCTACGACTTCTTTATTGTTATTCATATATGACACTCCTCGATATGGATTATTTTCTGTATCTTTTGTTTACATTAATTATTATATTATAATCATTCTAATCTGTCAATTGTATTTCATCATTTATTTATAATAATTCTAAATAAGGTTTTGATAATTGAAATCACGTGAACGAGTAGAATTAACTTCCTAATCAAAAACGAGAAAATCACTTTTTATCGTGATTTTCTCGTTTTAGTTTTGAAATTTATTTTGCTTTTTCGAGTTTTAATGGAATTTTAATTTCTTTATTTAATTTTTTCCCGTCCATTAATTTGATAATTGATTCAACTGAAGCTTTACCCATTTTATCTGGTTGCTGTGCTACAGTAGCATCTAACTTACCACTCTTAATCGATTTCATCGCATCATCATTGCCATCAAATCCGACTACAATAATATCTTTATCCCCTACTGCTTCAATAGCACCTAATGCCATTTCGTCGTTATGTGAGAATATCGCTTTAACATCTGGATGTGCTTGTAATATATTTTGAGTTACGTTCAGACCTTCAGCTCTATCAAATTTCGCACTTTGTTTCGCAATTACATTTAATGATTTATCTGCGACCTTATGGAACCCTTTACCACGTTCTCTTGTTGCACTTGCTCCAGGTACACCTTCTAATTCTGCTACTTTAGTATCCTTACCTAATTTATCTAAGATGAAATAACCACCCATCTTACCACCTTCGATATTATCAGATGCTATAAATGTTGCAACATCTCCTTTATCAACTGATCGGTCTAGCGTAATAACTGGTATGCCTTCATTATTAGCTGATTGTACTGAACTTGAAATAGCACTTGAATCTGTCGGATTCACAATTAAGTAATCAACTTGTTGCTGTACTAAATCTTCTATATCATTTGATTGCTTAGCTGAGTCATCTCTAGCATCTACAACTTTTACTTTCATTCCTTGTTTTTTCGCTTCTTTCTCGATACCTTCTTTAATTGATACGAAAAATGGATTATTTAAAGTTGAGACACTTACACCAATTGTAACTTCTGATTTCTTCTTAGTTGTTTTTCCTTGGTTGTCTTTTTTTAAGGGTGATTCTAATGAACAAGCTGATAATACGAATACCATTGCTAATACAAATATTAATAATTTTCTCATCTTCTTCTCCTATTCTTTAAAATTATTTTTTTCTATCTATAAGTACTGCGATTAAGATCACAACACCTTTGACAACTTGTTGATAGAATGATGAAACACCTAATAAATTTAAACCGTTATTTAACACACCGATTATTAATACACCAATTAAAGTTCCGACGATTCGGCCTTTTCCTCCTGTTAATGACGTACCACCTAATACTACAGCTGCGATTGCATCGAGTTCATAAGAAGTACCAGCTGTTGGTTGTGCTGAATTTAATCGAGATGTTAATATTGCGCCTGCTAATGCTGACATTAAACCTGAAATGCCATAAATTAATATTTTCACTTTATTGACTTTTATACCTGAAATTTTTGATGCGATTTCATTACCACCTATCGCATATGTATGTCTACCGAAAGTGGTCTTTTGTAATATAATCATTAAGATTATAAATACGATGATCATTGTTACTGCTGGAACTGGTACACCGAAGAAATAGCCTTTACCAAATAATTGGAACATATAACTATCGCCTAAATTAGTAATTGGGTTACCATCCGTTACAACTAATGTTAATCCTCTAAATATCGTCATTGTTGCCAATGTCGCAATAAATGGAGCCATACTACCAAACGTTACCAAAATACCATTAAATACACCTAATAAGAATCCTGCTAATACCCCAATAATAAGAGCTAGTATTGGATCCAAACCACTCGTAATTAATATGGCAGTAAATGCACTTGATAACGCCAATATTGAGCCAACTGATAAGTCGATTCCACCAGTTAAAATAACAAAAGTCATACCAAAGGCTATTAAACCATTAATAGAAACTTGTCTTAATAAATTAAGTAAATTTGATAAATCTAGAAATGCGGAATTCATGATACTAATTACAACGACGAGCAATATAAGCCCTATAAAGGGAATAATTTTTTCAAACATTGAATTTTTAGTTGATATTTGTTGCATGTAATTTGCCTCCTGTAGCTAATGTCATTATATTTTCTTCACTAATCTGACTTCCTTCAACTTGACCTGTAATTTTCCCTTCATGGACAACTAATATGCGATCACTCATACCAATTACTTCAGGTAATTCTGATGAAATCATAATAATTGAAACACCCCGTTCAGTTAACTCATTCATCAATTGATAAATCTCTCTTTTAGCGCCAACATCTATACCACGAGTTGGCTCATCTAATATTAAAATTTGAGCACCAGTACCTATCCATTTTGCTAGCACGACTTTTTGTTGATTGCCTCCCGATAAGGATGAAACTAAAGCTTTTCTCTTCGTTTTTATGTTCAATCTGTTACTCATTTGTTCAGTAAATAATCGAGTAGATTTTTCATTTACGAATCCATTTTTTGTAAAACTTGCAAGTGAAGGTAATACCATATTATCTTCAATCGTAAAATCTAATATGAGTCCTTCATCTTTTCTGTTTTCTGTTATAAGTCCTAGACTATGCTTCATTGCATCTTCAGGTGTTTTAATATTAACTTTCTTTCCATTTATTTCGATATCTTTATGACCTTTGTCAATACCGAACAAACTTCTCATGATTTCAGTTCGGCCAGCGCCCATTAATCCACTAAATCCTAATATTTCACCCTTTTTCAACTCAAATGAAATATTAGACATTTGATGATTGTCATTATTCAAAGCATTAACCTTCATAAGGACATCACCTGGTGTTACCGTTCTTTCAGGGAATTGTTCAGTTAACGCTCTACCTACCATTGATTTAACTATTTCATCATAGTTTGTATCATGCGTATCTTTGTATAACACCGTTTTACCATCTCTCATGACTGTAATTTGATCTGATATTTCAAATATTTCTGCCATTCTATGAGATATATAGACGAAAGAAACGCCTTCATTTTGTAATGTTTTTATAAGTTTAAATAATTGTTTAATTTCTTTATCTGTAAGTGCGGCTGTTGGCTCATCCATGATGATGACTTTAGCATCTGTCATTAATGCTTTTGCAATTTCTATCATTTGTTGTTCTCCAATTGAACAATGGCCAGCAACTTTTCTTAATGAAATATTAAAGTTCAACTTCTCTAATACACTTCTGGCTTCTTTCTTCATTTGTTTTTCATTCAATATGCCAAATTTATTTCTAATTTCTTTACCGATAAATAAATTTTCTAACACTGTCAATTCTGGCCATATATTTAATTCTTGGTGTATAAATGTAAGTCCCGCTTCTTCTGACATTTGTGTATGCTTAAAATCTATATTTTGATTTTGATACTTTATGTCCCCTTGATCTTTCTTGTGAATACCGACTAATATCTTCATGAGTGTAGATTTTCCGGCACCATTTTCCCCCATCAATGCATGTACTGAAGCTTCTTTTAAATTGAAGTCTACACCTTTCAACACTTCATTTTGACCAAAAGCTTTATGAATACCCGTCATTTGTAGCATCTTAACCCTCCTTTAAAATAAAACATCACTTTCTAAAATAACATTTGCAAACGGTGTGGCTTCGCCTGTTCTAATTACCGCTACGGTACTAGATGTTAAATGTTTAAATTCTTCGTGAGAAACACTTTCTGTATCAATATTTGTTCCTTTTATCAGTTGGTATAATGAATTGTTTGCTTCTTTCATTTCATTTGCTATAACGATTTTTTGAACGGCCATGTGTTCTAATATTGTTTTGTAAACGGTTTCAAAACTAGGTACACCAAAAGTTAGTGCTAAATCTATTTTCTTAACACCTTTTGGTATCGGTAATCCACAATCTGCTATAACTATTTTGTCGGTATGACCTAAATCACTTAATACTTTTGAAATCTCGCTATTTAATATTCCTGTTTTATACATGCCATTCTCCTTCTAAATCTAATAATGTAGGCATTCCACCTTGTGCGCCCATACCTGTTACTGAATGGCTTGCCGCTAAATTAGCAAAGGCGATTGCTTTTTCTATGTCATATTCTTTTTGTAGTCCTACCGCAAATGCACCATTAAATGTATCGCCTGCTCCTGTTGTGTCTTTCACTTCTCGTTTATAACCATCAACTGTTACTTTACGGTTTCCATCGTGATAAATAGCCCCTTTGTCTCCCATCGTAACGATAAGTTTCTTAGGATAAGCCTGCAACGCGTCTTCCATATTGCCTTTAAACATTGCATTACTTTCAGTTTCATTTGGCGTTATATATGTTGCAGATTCTATAACCTGATTACTCACTTCTCTATAAGGTGCCGGATTCAATATAGAAATCATGCCATTTCTGTCACAATATTCAATCGCAAATGCTACCGTTTCGCTTGGTATTTCTTGCTGTAACAACACGATATCACCACTATCTAGTTGTTCCAGATGTTTCTTAACATATTCTATAGTGACTTCATTATTTGCAGATGGAACAACTATAATACTGTTATCTTGATCTGCAATAGTAATATGTGCCGTTCCTGAAGGCATTTGTGTAACGGGTTCCACACCGTCTACTAAAACATTGTTATCTTTAAGATTTTCGTAGATTTCTTTTCCGAAATCATCGTCTCCAATACGTCCAACTAAATATACTTGTTCACCTAATCTTGCTGCAGCCACTGCTTGGTTTGCACCTTTTCCACCTGGCGTAGTAAAGAAATTGTCTCCTAGGATGGTTTCACCTTTCTCAGGTCTCTTGCTTGATGACACAACTAAATCTATCGACATACTTCCAATTACAATTATTTTTCTCATATTAAGCTCTCCTTGTAGATTGTCTTTCTATTAAACTGACATCTAATATTTGATGATGTTCTCTTTCATGACCTTCTAATTGATTGATTAACTGCTGACAAGCTTTCTTGCCTATTAAATATGCTGGTTGATGTATCGTTGTTAAACTCGGCGTATATAGATTTGCCAATGGTATATCATCATACCCAACAACTTGAATATCATTTGGAACATGATAATGATGCTTATGTAAAATATTCATCACTTTAAAAGCACCAACATCATTACTACAAATAACACTATCAATTTCGTATTCCTTTATAGTTTGAATAAGCTGTTCTTCTGTAAGACTAATTTCGTTAAGTGTTACATAATTTATTTGATGGGCTTCTAATGTTTCTTTAGCACTTACAAATCTTTCATTAAAGGATTTATAAAATAAATTCTGTTCAAGTATTAAAACTGATTGAGCAGCGCCTTTAATAACTGCCTCCGCTTGAAGTTTACCACCTTTCATATGATCTGTTTCCACAAACTCATGATTTGCGTATACTCGGTCTAATAAAACAAATGGCATATGATATGCTTCAAACGAATCAAATGCTTCTTTAGTAGATAACTGTGATGCGATGATTCCACTACAGTTATGAACATTAAATGTATTTAAATATGCGAATTCTTTCTCTTCATTACCATCACCGTTACCTAAAATAATATGATATCCTTTAGCCATTGCTTCATCTTCAACACCTCTTGCTACTACTGTAAAAAAAGGGTTACTAATATCAGGTAATAATAATCCTATCATCTTAGATTTACGCTTAAACAGTGTTCTTGCTGTTTCATTCGGGCTATAATTTAAAGCTGTGATAGCCTCTTTAATCTTCTTTCTTGTTTCTTCTTTAACATATCCGCTTTTATTAAGTTCTCTTGAAACTGTTGCTACTGAAACACCAGCATACTTAGCAACTTCTTTAATAGTAGCCATTGAACCAACTTCCTTTTGTGTAACCGTTTACACAAAAGGATATCACTTCGATAATATGATTGCAATACTAATCTAAAAAATATTGTCGTTCATATTTACTGGGTAACCTACATGATTCTTTAAATGGTATTTTATATCTGATTTTTGTAAATAATTCATAGCCAACATCACGAACAAATTTTGGTATTATGCTCAGCAATATAGCTAGCCATTTATATCGTTTAAACTGACTTAACAAATGAATGATTGCATCGGATTTAATAAAAACATCTTCCTTATCCACTACTACGATAGAATCTATTGTCTTTAACTGTGGCATAACTTCTACTAAATTCATGCCATACACGCCTTCTAATTGAGCAAATTGAAATGTACGTGATATTTTTCTATTTATTAGCCACTTGACTGCTCGATTGCAATAGCCACAATCACCATCATAATATACGATTGCCATTTTAATCACCGTAACCTTTCTTACCTCATACCCTATCACTTCAGCTCAAAATACTAAATGAATTTGTTTAATCTATATTTCCAAATCATATAAACTGTTTTCGTCTCTTATTCTGATATGGTTTATCCAAATAGAAAACAGTCATTTAAGTATGTTTCCAAATCGGAAATCAACTTAAATGACTGTTTGTATTATTTATAGTGCTTCGGCATCTTTAAATTGTTTATATTCTTCTTCATTAATCGTAATAATTTTGTAGCCTATGTATCCAAATATTACAGATATAATCGGCACAGTATAATTAAACACAGCATATATACCATATTCCATGACATTAACATTTAGCGTCTGTGCGATAAACACGCCACAAGTGTTCCATAAGAAGAATACAGAAGTGACTGTCCCACCATCTTCAAGTGCTCGAGATAAATTTTTGGGATGTAATCTTTTATCGATAAATGTATGTATATACATTCTTGAAGGAACAACAATTGAAATATATTGTTCAGAACAAGATGCATTAGTACCAATACAAGAAATAATTACAGATGCAATCAATCCGCCAGTGCCTTTTGCAACTTTTAAAATTTGAGTAATAATCGCCTTTAACATACCTGAATTTTCAAGAATGCCTCCAAATGTCATTGCAACAATCGTCATTGAAATGGTATAGAACATTGATTCTAAACCACCTCTATTAAATAATTCTTTCACAAGTTCATTCTTCGATTCAAGTACATAACCAGTTTGAAGTGCTTGAACACTATCATGAATACTACCACCTTGGATAAATATTTGTGATAACGTTCCTAACACGATTCCAACGACAAGTGCAGGAATAGCTGGAACCTTCAAAGCAACTAGGATGATAACGATTAAAGGTACAATTAACAGCCAAGGTGATATTAAAAATTTATCTAGCATTTCGTTATTAATTGCTTCTATCTTACCTTTATTGATACCTTCGACTGTGAACTGTTTTCCTAATATAAAAAATACGATTAAAGAAATTGTGATTGCGGGCACAGTTGTATAAAACATATGTTTAATATGTTCAAACAAATTAGTACCAGTTAATCCAGCAGCTAAATTAGTTGTATCAGATAAGGGGCTCATTTTATCACCGAAATAAGCACCAGATATGATAGCACCTGCAATCATACCTGCAGGAATATCCATACTTAAACCAATACCCATGCCTGCTACTCCAACTGTTGCCATAGTCGACCAACTACTTCCTATTGCAAGTGAAACAATAGCACAAATAATGACCATCGTTACGAGAAATAAAGAAGGCGTGATTAATTTCAAACCATAATAGATCATAGTTGCAACGATTCCGCCACCAATCCAAGCTCCAATAATTAACCCAACTAAAATAATAATAACGATAGCAGGTAGCGCAAGTCTAATACCTTTGTACATCATATCTTCAATTTCTTTCCATGTGTAACCATGATAATAAGCAACTATAGCAGCAATTGCTGTTCCTATCATTAATGGTATATGAGGTGCAGATTCCAAAATGACTACAGTATATAACATACTTACAATCATAAATAGAAATGGAATTACAGCCCAGAAAAAGCTAATCTTCTTTGTTGTCATATCTTTTACCATAGTATTCACAACCCCCTAAAAATCAAAGCGCTTACACTAATCATTTTATAAGACCTTTAAACCTATTACAACACTCGTTATAAAAGAATAGCTGAGACTAAGTCTCAGCTATCCTCTTCTAATCTTCTTTCAACATAGCAGCAACTTCATGCATAATAGCATCAAACTCACTGTCATATTCATGGTTAAACTTTAATATGACGGCTCTCTCATCTGTTTTCAAACGTTTTTTTAGAATATATCTTTTTTCAAATAATCTCTTAATCGCTCTTGCAGATTTATTCTGTTTAATATATCCTCTTTCAATTGCATCTTTAAGGTGAACTTCATCTACTTGTTTAAGTTTCATTAAGAAAAAGAATTCATGTTTTTTTAGTCCATATTTTTGTTCGATTTCTATAAATATGTAATCAATTTTGTTCTGATATTCAAAAAATTCAGAACATTTAGAGACTACATCATTATAAAGTTGGGCTTGCATATGATTACCTCCTAAATTTTAGCTAATTGTATTATCTTAAAATTATTTTAACACAAAATTAAATAACATCAATATGGAATTAAATAATATATTTGGCATTTTATGTATATATTTACGATTATAAAGCAAAATTCAAATTCATACAAACTCTAACTGGAAAATAGTGCTATAA
>NZ_PPQZ01000059.1 GCF_002902525.1 Mammaliicoccus stepanovicii | reverse complement strand
TTGCCCGGCAACGTCCTACTCTCGCGGAACGTAAGCCCAACTACCATCGGCGCTAAAGAGCTTAACTTCTGTGTTCGGCATGGGAACAGGTGTGACCTCTTTGCTATCGTCACCAGACAAATAATTGAATTAAGTCAGTACTTGCGTACTTTCTTATTTAATTCAGTTAGAATGTATTGCACATTCAAAACTAGATAGTAAGCAGATTTTACGGCTAAAACCGATTTTTAAAATTTGATTAAGTCTTCGATCGA
>NZ_PPQZ01000006.1 GCF_002902525.1 Mammaliicoccus stepanovicii | reverse complement strand
ATTTAATTAATCATTATAAAAATAAATGAATATGATATATATAATAAATTTACAAAAAATAAAGTAGATTAACAAAAACATTGCAAAGTTGTACATTATCCAAGATGGAGGGAATAATATGGATGAAAATATAGGTTTCAAAAATAATTTTCTATGGGGTGGCGCAACTGCAGCGAATCAAATAGAAGGTGCTTTTGATATAGATGGTAAAGGTCTATCAAGTGCCGATTTTATAGAATATATACCAAAAGAACAACGTACAAAAGATAATCATATGGAAGTAACAACTGAACATATTGAAAGTGTCTTAAGTGGGGAACATAGTGGTAGATTTCCTAAAAGAGAAGGGATAAACTTCTATCATCGCTATGAAGAAGATATAAAATTATTAGCAGAGATGGGATTCAAAGCATTTAGATTATCCATACATTGGTCACGAATTTTTCCGAGTGGTTATGAAGAAAAACCTAATGAAGCGGGTTTGGCATTTTATGATAAAGTATTTAAAACACTGAGAAAATATAATATCGAACCGATTGTAACATTGAGTCATTACGAAACCCCATATGGTTTAACAGAAAAATATAATGGTTGGATGGGAAGAGCAGTCATTGGTCATTTTGAGAGATATGCAAAAACAGTATTCAAACGTTATAAAGGATTGGTTAAGTATTGGATAACTTTTAACGAAATTAACATCATCAACATTTCTCCATTTACAGGTGGTGGTGTGATTTCTGATCAATTAGCTAATCCTTTAGGCGATCCTTATCAAGCTTTACATCATCAGTTAGTGGCATCTAGTTTAGCAACTAAAGCTTTACGTGAAATAGATAGTGATGCTCAAATTGGATGTATGTTAGCCCGTATGAAACATTACCCATATACGTGTAATCCTGAAGATGTATTAAAGGCTATGCAGGATGATCAAATGAACTTGCTGTACACGGATGTACATGTTCTTGGTGAATATCCTAATTATTATAAGCGTTTTTTAAAAGAAAACCATATTGAATTGAAATTTGAAGAAGGGGATTTAGAAATTTTAAAATCTTATACTGTTGATTATATTTCTTTTAGTTACTATATGTCTCTTCTTTCTGCAAATAGTGAAGAAGGTGAAAGAACAGAAGGCAACTTAATGAATAGTTTGAAAAATCCATACCTAGAAGCATCAGATTGGGGATGGCAGATAGATCCAATAGGAATCCGAATTGTATTGAATGAATTCTGGGATAGATATCATAAACCATTATTTATAGTAGAGAACGGTTTAGGTGCTAAAGATAAAGTTGAAAGTGATGGGACGATAAACGATACTTATCGTATAGATTATTTAGAAAAACATATAACTGAAATAAAAAAAGCTGTCTTAGATGGTGTAAATGTAATGGGTTATCTTGCTTGGGGACCAATTGATTTAGTATCAATGTCAACAAGTGAAATGAGTAAAAGATATGGTTTTATTTATGTAGATAAAGACGATGAAGGAAACGGTACAGAAAAACGCATAAAAAAGAAATCCTTTAATTGGTTCAAACATATAATTCAAACAAATGGTAGCCATCTGTAAATATAGAGGGAGTGGAACAGAAATCTCATTTTATTAAAAAAGATTTCGTTCTTCCAACCCGGCAAGGATAACTAGAATGGAAAAAAGCTTGGTATAAAGCGTATTTTCAGTTCAGTTATCTACTGCCAATATACAAAAGAGTCTGGGACTCATTCATGATGTCCCAGACTTTTTCCTGCGATTAGTCAAGTGTTTAAATTTAAAATAGTCATTACTTAATAACACCGTCCAATTTTAATTTTTTGAATAAGGTGTTAAACTATATTCGATTATGCGATTTAATGTGGGGACATTTCGTAATCGTATAATTTATGATTCATTATTAAATAATGAATTGTTTTTAATAGTCGATTCATACATGCAACTATGGCAGTCTTATGAGATTTCTCATCAGGCTGCTTTCTTAATTTGTAGTAATGTCCACAACATGGTTATTATAACGATGTTGCCCCCGAATAATATTCATTATCACAAAAAATAATAAGCGTCTCGCTTTTTCATTACCGCGTTTATTGATGGTATCTCGATAATGTGTTCCCCCAGATTGATATCGTTTGATATCAATTCCTACAAAAGCATTTAACTGTTTATTTGATTTGAATCGAGATATATCTCCAAGCTCACCAATTATCATAGCTGCAGTTAGATCTCCAATTCCTTGTATAGAGTAGATACTTTCAAAGCAATCAAGTTCTTGAGCTAATGGAATCATTTCTTTATCTAATTGTGATAATTGTCCAATGGAATTTTTCATCAGAATAGTGTGCAATCACACTATTCTGTCTACTACTATCAATGCCTAAGTAATCGATCAATAAAACCTCCTTATATAATTTGAGAAGTTGAAACTTTACATAACCTTTCTCATTTCACTTTCCTATACACGTTTTCAAGAACCCAACATACTACAAACGAATTTCAAAAGGCGAGAGTAAAGCTGACTAGTTTTTTTACGGATTTCAAATCCAAGGGACCGCACAGTCTACGCCTCTCTATAACTATAAAAAATAGCTATGAGTTTTTGAAGCTTTTGTCTCGGGTTGTTTCACACATAAATATATAATTTGTTGAATAAGTTGAGCATTTATTTCTTATTCTTGAAAGCACTTTTGTTTAATAGTATATAGAATAAGATGAAAGCAACAGTTAGGAAGATGTGACCTAATCCTGACATTCCTGCAATTGCAGGGCTCACTTCAATACCTTTAATTGTCATAATTCCATTCGTCATTTGCATTGCGACAGTTAACAATAATCCGATATGGTAAGTGACAAAGAACCAATTAAATAATTTTTGATGTCTTGTTAGACTAAAGTTTTTCTCAACAAGCATGAATACTAAGAACATAATTGTACCTAAGACAAGCATGTGCGTATGTGTGACATTTAATTGTGAATACCCGTCGAAGTTATTTGCTCGACTCATTTCTCTATAAAATAATCCACTCAATAATCCTAAAGCTGTATAAATTGCAGAACTGTAAAATAATCTTTTCATATTTATCTCTCCTTAATTTGTTTTGTTATTTCTATGTTTTAAATAATAAAATAAGTATGTGAACACAATATGAACAAAGAGAAATCAGCATCTTGATGTGAAATGTTTCGGATTGTATAACGAAGCAGTTTACACATCTACAACCGTAAGGAAACGCTTACAATGTATATAAGGAGGTTATTTGATTGCTGAGTAAACGCCAGAGAAATATTTTGTCTCATTTATCTTCTCAACAAGACTTTATGACTATTGCCGAAATAGCTTCGTTGTATAACGTTTCAGAACGTTCAATTCAATATGATTTGGAGTTTATCGAGACATATAAAACGCAATTAAACATCGAAGTCATGCGCAATAAGAGTTTAGGTGTGAAAGTAACACAACTGAATAAAGTGTCATCAGATTCCAATCTTGAAATGGATATTCATTATTCTAAAAATGAAAGAAAAGTACACATTATATTAAGACTTTTTGAATCATCAAAACCAATCAGTTCTCAAATGTTGGCTAACTTATTAAATGTGTCTAGAAGGACAGTAGTTGAAGATTTAAAGTCAGTACAGTTATGGCTAGAAGATCATGAGTTGCGTCTTGAATATATGAAGAATAAAGGTTTTGTAATTGAAGGTAATGAAAAGAATTTAAGAGAAGCGTATGCAAAAGTGGTCAATGACTATTTTCATCATTCAACTCCTAAAATTGGCATAGAAATATTTTCAGAAGAAGAACTAGAAAAAATTAGAAAAGCAGTAGTATCTACATTAAATGAAGAGGATTTTCAACTTGTTCAAGTCGGTATAGATGGTCTGATATATCACATCATCATTGCCATTCATCGTGCTAAAGATGAGTTTGTGTTCGATATACCTCAAATTGAATATGACCGATTGAAGTCTACAGATGCATTTCAATTAGCTATCAAAATCACTAAAAAATTAGAAAATCTATTTCAAATTGATTTCCCTAAAAGTGAAGCTGCATTTATTACGTTACATCTGTTAGGCGCAAGGGTTACTAAGTTACAAGTAGAGAATGCACAACATGACATTTCAAAATCTACGAAATTTTTCATTCAAAAAGTGAGTGCACAAGTAGGTGTCCCTTTAATTCATGACCATAAATTGTTGTCTGGATTGATTACACATATACAACCTGCGATTCATAGAATGAAATTTAACATGGAGCATATTAATCCATTGAAACATGAAATTATGTCTGAATATCATGAGCTTGTAATAGCTATAAAGAAGGAAGTCTGGTTATTAGACGAAGCTTTTGATGTAGATTTTAACGAAGATGAAATTGCGTATTTGGCATTACATTTTGCTTCAGCAATTGAAAGGCTAAAGTCTGAAGAAACTAGAAAAATTAAAATCATTTTATTATGTGGCTCTGGCGTTGGTACATCTCAATTACTTAAAAGTAGAATTAAAAACATTTATCCAGAATTAGAAATATTAGATGCTTTCTCAATTTACGATATTTCAGAAGGATTTCTTAATTCGCATGGTATAGATTATATTCTTACGACCGTGCCAGTTAAAGAGTTTTCGGTTCCAACTATTGAAGTATCGCCGTTTTTGAATAAAGAGGATAGAAATAATATCAATCATATGATTAATCAATATCGAGAATCAGTCATTACAAGTTATAAGACGGTCGGGCCAAGTTTAGAAGATGTCATAACAATGAATCAAATTAAGACTAATCTTAAAGTGGAAGATAGAAATGATGCCATTAGAAAAAGTGTACAGACGTTGATTGATTTGGAGCATGTAACGTCGCAATATGCTGAAGATATTATTCACCATTTAGATAAGTTTGGACCGTATATGGTGATTGGACCACATATTGCATTGTTACATTCGAATTTTGACAATGTGAATGTACCAGTAAGCATGGCGATTGTACATTTTGAGGAAGCTATTGAATTTGGACATGATAGATTTGATCCGGTTAAAGTGGTCGTCATACTCGCGACAAGTCAACCTCAAATACATTTAAATGCGCTCGGTCAACTTAGTCATCTTATTATGGATAACGATAAGAGAGATACACTATTTAAAGGTAATAAAGAAATGATATTCAAATTGATTAAATCGGTAAGTCAAAGCTAGGAGGTGAATGAATTGTGGCTGAAATCATAAGAGAAGAACATATCGTATTAAAGAATCATGTAACGGATTGGGAAGAAAGCATCCAATTAGCATCAGAACCATTATTAAGAGATGGATATTTCAGTCAAAATTATATGGACGCGATGATTAATAGCGTTAAAGAAATGGGACCTTATATCGTCATAGCACCTGAAATTGCAATTGCGCATGCGAGACCTGATGAGAATGTTCAACAGGTAGGTCTAAGTTTGTTGAAATTAGAAAACCATATCAATTTTTCTGAAGATGGTCATTACGCCTCACTCATATTTGTATTAAGTGCGATTGATAACGAAGCACATTTAGAAATATTAAGGAATCTTGCAACTATTTTAAGCGATAAAGAAAAAGTAAATGCATTAATTGATGCAACAAATGCAAAACAAATAATAAATATATTTAAGGAGAATGATTAATATGAAAATTTTAGTAGTTTGTGGACACGGTTTAGGTAGCAGTTTTATGGTGGAAATGAATGCACAAGAAGCATTGAAGAATTTACAAGCACCATCTGACGTAACGGTAGAACATAGCGATATTATGACAGCAAGCCCAGATATGGCAGATTTATTTATATGTGGGAGAGATTTAGAAGAGAATGCACAACGATTAGGTGAGGTAGTTGTTTTGGATAATATTTTAGATAAGGAAGAATTACAAACTAAATTAGAAGAAAAATTACAAGCTTTAAATATCTTATAAGCATGAAGGGGGAGACGTCATTATGAATTCAATATTGGGATTTATCGTCGATGTATTAAGTCAACCCGCTATACTTGTTGCACTTATAGCGTTGATTGGGTTAATTGTTCAGAAGAAATCAGCAGCAGACATCACGTCAGGTACAATTAAAACGATTTTAGGTTTCCTTGTTTTAAGCGCTGGTGCTGATGTTGTAACAGGGTCACTCGAACCATTTGGCAAAATGTTTCAAGAAGCATTCGGTGTACAAGGGGTTGTTCCGAATAACGAAGCAATTATTTCCATTGCACTTAAAGAATACGGAACAACAGCAGCGCTAATTATGATGTTTGGTATGTTAGTGAACATTCTAATTGCTAGATTCACAAATTTAAAATATATTTTCTTAACAGGTCATCATACATTTTATATGGCAGCATTTTTAGCAATACTATTAACAGTAGGACACATTACAGGTGTTTCAACAGTTATTATGGGATCTATCATTCTAGGTTTGATTATGGCAGTTCTACCTGCTTTAGGGCAATCAACTATGAAGAAAATTACCGGATCAGATCAAGTAGCGATTGGTCATTTTGGTACTGTAAGCTATTGGGCAGCAGGTGAAATTGGTAAATTATTTTCTGGGAAATCTAAATCAACAGAAGATATTAAATTTCCAAAAGGGCTGAGTTTTTTAAGAGAAAGTACAATTAGCATTTCTTTAACAATGATTGTGCTTTATATTATAGCAGCATTATTTGCTGGTCCTGATTTCGTACATACTAAATTAAGTGATGGCACAAACTTTATCGTATTCTCTGTCATTCAAGGGGTTACATTTGCAGCAGGTGTGTTTATCATTTTAACGGGAGTGCGATTAATATTAGCTGAAATTGTACCAGCATTTAAAGGTATTTCAGAAAAACTTGTACCTCATACAAAGCCAGCACTAGATTGTCCTATCGTATTTCCATATGCACAAAATGCAGTGTTAATCGGATTTTTCGTAAGTTTCGTAACTGGGGTTATCGGTATGTTATTAATGTTTATGCTCGGTGGCGTTGTCATACTTCCAGGTGTTGTGCCACACTTCTTCTTAGGCGCAACAGCAGGTGTATTCGGGAATGCACGTGGTGGGATTAAAGGTGCAATTGCAGGTTCAGCGCTTAATGGTATATTGATTACGTTCTTGCCACTATTATTCTTACCATTTATGGGAGATTTAGGCGCAGCTTCTACAACATTCTCTGACACGGACTTCTTAGCAGTAGGTATTATTGTTGGTTATATCACAAAATTCTTAGGTATCGCTGGCGTGATTGCACTTGTCATCATAATTGGTGCATTAGGCATATTGTTACAAAGAAAAGCAAACCAAAAAGTATCCGAGAAATAGACTTTGTAGGGCATATTCGTATATATGAATGATGATTTTATAAATTCCTACTAAACTCATAAGCATTTAATTGGCATGTTAATTTCTTATGGTGGTATAGTGTTATTTCATAAGGAGGATTTATAAAATATGAATACAAAATATGAACCTTTATTTAAATCATTAACATTACCAAACGGTGTAGAACTTAAAAATAGATTTGTTCTTGCACCTTTAACACATGTGTCTTCAAATGATGACGGCAGTATTTCTGATATTGAGATACCATATATTGAAAAACGCTCTAAAGATGTAGGGCTTTCTATTACAGCAGCAAGTTATGTTGAACCATTAGGGAAAGCATTTCCAGGTCAACCATCTGTTTCTAAAGATGCAGATATTGAAGGATTACGTCAACAAGCTGAAGTAATGAAGAAAAATGGCGCGAAAGCCGTTATTCAAATTCATCACGGTGGCGCTATGTCATTGCCAGGTTTAACACCTAATTCTGACGTTGCAGCACCTAGTGAAGTTGAAGTTAAAGGATTTGGTCAACAAGAGAAACATACTGCTAGAGCATTGACTGAAGAAGAAATAGAACATTCTATTGAATCATTCGCTAGAGCAACTAAAATAGCCATTGATGCAGGATTTGATGGCGTTGAAATCCATGGTGCAAACCATTACCTCATTCATCAATTCTTCTCACCATATTATAATCGACGAGAAGATAAATGGGGAGATCACTTGAAATATCCAGTAGCAGTAGTAGATGCTGTTACTAAAGTTGTACAAGAACATGGTGCACCAGACTTTATAGTAGGATATCGTTTCTCTCCAGAAGAAGCGGAATCACCAGGTATCTCTATGGAACTTACTCAGAAACTAGTCGATGTATTATCAGAAAAACCACTCGACTATTTACACGTATCACTATTCGATATTCACTCTAAAACAAGAGAAGGAAAATTCGAAGGAGAAACACGTATAAACCTTATCTCTGAATGGGTAAATGGACGCAAACCAGTAATTGGTATAGGTTCAATTTTCACAGCAGATGATGCTCTAAATGCACTTAACACAGGCGTAGAACTTGTTGGGATAGGTAGAGAATTACTCCTTGATCACGAATTTGTAGCTAAAATAGAGCAAGGTAAAGAAGATGAAATCATTTCTGAATTTGATCCAGAAAGAACAGATTTACATGAACTACCAGAACCATTATGGAAACAATTTAATGCAGGATTTTATCCATTACCAAGAAAAGACGAAAAATCAACTACCAATTAATTATAAATGAAACGCTCGGGACAAACATGTTCTGGGTGTTTTTTATGTTTTTAATATTTCAGTAGAGGGAATGGAGAAATGCACAAAATGGGTGGCAACAAGCACCGTAGAGAGATGTAGGACGCAAGTTTAAGAGAATAATAAGATACAGGATACTAGAATGATAAGAGAATGTTAAAATAAATGAGAAAGATTAGAGATTGATTCTGAATGTTAATAAAATAGAGGTGCTAAATATGAATCAAGACGAACTAAAAGAGCGAGTGGCTATAGAAGCTGTTAAATATATTAAAGATGGTATGAATGTAGGATTGGGTACAGGGTCAACCATGTATTATGCTATTCGTTATTTAAGCGAACGAGTTAAAAATGGATTGAACATTAAATGTATTCCTACTTCTGAAAAAACAGCAGAATGGGCAAGAACATATAATATTCCGCTTACAAATTTTTCAGAAACACATCATTTAGATGTTGTGATAGATGGTGCCGATGAAGTGGGTCCAAATTTCCACCTTTTAAAAGGTGGTGGCGGGGCATTACTCCGTGAAAAAATCGTCGCCAATGCGACGGACCAATTTATTGTCATTATTGATGAATCAAAATACGTTAATCAATTAGGAAAATTTAAACTGCCGATAGAAATCGTTCCATTTGGCTATGAATATACGATTCAATTAGTCGAAGCACTAGGTTGTAAAGCAACATTAAGACAAAGCAATGACGCTATTTATGTAACAGATAATCAAAATTATATTATTGACTGTGATTTTGGCATGATAAACAATCCAAAACAATTGAATAACCAACTCATATCAATCATACGTGTTGTTGAAACAGGTTTATTTATTGATATGGCGAACAAAATATTAGTAAGCCAATCTTCAAGTGGATTAGTTGAGGAATTGAATAAGTAATATTGCTCCAAAACTTTCAATAATTTACGGAGTCGTTATGATTTTAGTAGTGATAATCAATTTAATATATTTTAAACAAAAAGAAAAAGACAGCAATCATGAGGGAATATCGTAATTTGTAGAAAAATCATAAAAGCACTTTTGTTGAATACATTTTTAATGTGAATTCAACAGAAGTGTTTTTTTATTGAAAGAGATACTTAAATGTTTATCGATATTGACACTTAAAGTTTATAGTCATCATGATTCCTTTCTGCAGTATCTTTTGTTTTAGCCCTATTTATATGAAAAAATATTGAAAATAAATCTAATATCAGCTAACACGCACGAATATTTATCTTAATTGGTAAGTGTTCAATGTGTGTTTTTTTATTTATAAACATAATTAGATTCACAAACAGAGTTATAAGTGGTGAAGTCATGGAATAAGTCCATAGTTAATCCAAGAAATGGTGCAAGTCATGGAATAACTCCGCAGTTAATCAAGAAATAGGCGAAGTTGTGGAATAAGTCCGCAGTTAATCCAAGAAATGGGCGAAGTCATGGAATAAGTCCGCAGTTAATCCAAGAAATGGTGCAAGTCATGGAATAAGTCCGCAGTTAATCCAAGAAATGGGCGAAGTTGTGGAATAAGTCCATAGTTAATCCAAGAAATAGGCAAAGTTATGGAATAACTCGGCAGTTAATCCAAGAGATGGTCGAAGTTAGTTATGTACGTTTTCACACTTTAAAGTATATCCAAGATTGTGGATTAAATTGAAAAGGTTTAACGATTATGCGTACTTTCGGAATTATAATATGTTCTAATTATTCTTTGGAAATATATTGGTAAATTAGTTGTAGGAAAAATTAGTAAGATAGTCTAAAATAAAAGGAAAATAAAAATATTAGAGGTGAATATATGGAAAAGCAAGAAGTCAGTATGACTGAATTGTTTTTTGATTTAGTTTTTGTTTATATTTTAGCGACTATAAATCAGACAATAGAAAGTATTTCGCATAATTTTATGTCATGGGAAGGGTTAGGGAAAAGTTTTATGCTATTTCTCGTATTCTTTTCAATTTGGGTTTATCGTACGTTGTTAGTTAATCGATTTTTTAATCAGAAATGGTATCAATATTTATTTGTTTTTATAGATATGTTTATTATTATTATGCTTTCTAAAGCTATAAGCGGTGATTTTCAACAAACATTTATACCATTTGTATTCATGTCATCTTTAATATATTTAAGTATTCTTATTCAATACTATATAAATTATAAATTTTCAGGATCTACTGTAAACATTAAACTAGTTAAAGTGTATACATCAGGTTTAGTCTTAATGATTATATTTTCAATGATTTCTGTAACTTTGCCATCTGTGATAAATTTCTGGGTGTACTTCATAGGTATTTTTATTGTGTCAATTTTTCCGTTAATATTTTATAAAACTTCTTATGAGAATCCTGTGTATTTTAGCCATTTAACTGAGCGATTAAGTTTGATTATGATTTTGTTATTTGGTGAAGGCTTAGTGTTATTAATCAATAGTATTGATATTGGTCATTTGAACATAATGGATGTAATTTGCTTTATCTTTATTACATGTCTATTTGTTGTTTATGTTTATCATTTTAAAGCGGTTGATGAAAATACAACAACTAAAACTGGGTTCACAACAATGTATATACATTTATTTTTACTATTTTCTTTAGATATGTTGTTTTTAATGATGAATAAACTGTTGTCACATGGTCAGCTGCATATATCAGAAGTTATCGGGGCATTCATATTTCTGATGTTGTTCTTATTGTGCATGTTTATAAATGTTAAAGTGCATAAAGAAGTGAAAACTGTATCATTTTTTTAAATATTAAATAGTTAATAATTACTTCAGGGTAGTTAATAAACAGTTAATGGTTTAAAGTTGTTACGCTATATACAATTAACATATCAAAGAAAAAGGAGATGTGTTAAATGGGATTAACAAAAACAACTTTAGGTGCATTCGCATTATCAACTTCATTATTATTAGGTGCATGTGGTAATGATGATATGAAAAAAGATGAAAATATGGAAACGAAAAGTGAAATGAAAGATAAAGATATGGATATGAAGAAAGAAGATATGAAAGACAAAGATATGATGATGTCTGGTATGTTCAAATCTATGAATGGTGAAAAAGTAAAGGGTAAAGCAACGATTAAAGATCATAAATTAATGCTGACTGATTTCAAATCTTCAAAAGGTCCAGACTTACATGTGTATTTAACAAAAGATGGAGACATTAAAAACGGTATGAAGATTGATGAAGTAGATTACGACAAAATGGAGCAAACATTCGATTTAAAAGACATAGATACTTCTAAATATAATGAAGTGACAATTTATTGTGACAAAGCCCATGTGACATTTGGTAGTGCAATGTTGAAATAAGCATTATGGTTAACGTGTTCTAGCATCGTACAAATTTTGACATCTCAAAAAATCGATTAGATTTTTAATAGAGATGTCAATTTTTGTATAGGATCAACACTTTGTTAAATCAGAGAAATAATATTATTGTAATGTCTAACATAAAGGAGCAAACATCATGAAAAAACTATACAACATGGTCTTATTAGTTATTCGAATTGTTAGTGGTGGCTACATTTTGATGCAAGGGTATGAGAAGTTAACGGGTGGATTTAGTTTAACTGGATTGACTCAAGTTATAGCTCAAAACCAAGATACGCCATCATGGTATAAAGCATTTTTTAAATTTGGTATTGAACCGTTCACATCCATTTGGGAAATCATTATTCCGTTAGGTGAAATAGCAATTGGGTTAGCACTTATAGTAGGATTTCTCGAGTATTCTGCAGCACTATTTGGTATATTTATTATGATTAATAACCTTTTGGCAGATATGATATTTACATATCCGGTGCAATTGGTTGGTTTTATAATCATCGCTTTAAATATCTCTCGTATTAAACATTTTTCAGCAAAATCGATTATATATAAGATAAAAAAGAAGGAAGTAGAAGAAAATGGCGCATATATTAATAGCAGATGACGAACAAGATATATTAGATATTTGCAAGACATACTTTGAATATGAAGGACACCGGGTTGTGACGGCGTCGAATGGTCAAGAAGCGTTAAATAAATTAGATACATCTATCGATTTAATTATATTGGATATTATGATGCCAGAGATGAATGGATACGAAGTTGTTCAAGTTATGAAGGATAAACATTATGATATTCCGTTTATTTATTTAACTGCGAAAACACAAGAAAACGATACGCTATATGCGTTGACGTTAGGTGCTGATGATTACATTAAGAAACCATTTAGTCCGAGGGAATTAGTACTTCGATCGCATAATTTATTAAATCGAACAAAAAAATATAGCAACCAAGAAGTTTTAACTTTTAGTTCGCTTACATTATGCAAACAAGAGAAATCGTTAATGATAAATGGACAAAATGTCCCATTAAGAGTTAAAGAATTTGACGTATTATGGTATTTAGCAGAACACGAAAAAGTCGTCATCTCTAAGTCAGAACTATTAGAGAAAGTTTGGGGCTATGATTATTACGAAGATGCCAATACTGTCAATGTTCATATACGTAGAATACGAGAAAAACTAGAACAACATGAATATTACGATTATGCGATTACAACAGTTTGGGGACTAGGTTATAAATTTGAAAGGGCGAAATAAATGTTAACAATAAGAGTACAAATATTTATCGCATTTATGAGTAGTATTATATTAACGACTGCCATATTAGGTGTTGCGTATAAATGGATGTGGTTTAATGCACACACGACATTAATATTGACGGTAAGTGCCATTATCGCGAGTTGTCTCACGACAGTAGTTTGCATGTTATTTATTAACCCCCTCGTTACAAGAATTCGTATGATGAACAATCAAACTAAACTTGTAGCTAAAGGAAACTATGAGCAATCAGAAATAAATATAAAGTCACCAAAAGAAATGCGAGAGCTAAGTGAATCGTTTAATACAATGGCTAAAAATATAACAGCTCAAATAGAACAAGTGAAGTATGAGCAACAAGAAAAAATAGAAATGGTCCAAAATTTATCGCATGATTTGAAGACACCGCTCGCAAGTATTACGTCATATGCAGAAGGTCTAAAAGACGGCGTAATTGCGGATGAAGAGAGTAGAAAGAAAGCATATGATGTATTAATTAAACAATCAAAACGAATAGACTTCATGTTTGATGAACTCACGAGTGTAATGACATTAGATGCTATTTCAGAGAATAAATATGAACTGGAAACGATCTATATAGATAAGCTGTTTGTATCTATTCTACAAACATATGAACAGCAATTAGCTTGTGAGTCTCGCAAGATTGACTTTAATATGTGTGATAATATTCAATCCTTTAAGCAATATAGAATTCCACTTGAACGTATTTTAATGAACATTATAGATAATGCTATAAAATTCACGAGCGTCGGTACGAGAATCGAACTTAAAGTAAATAAAGTTCAAGATGGTATGATTGCTATTGCTGTTTCAGATGAAGGACCGGGAATTTCATCTGAACATTTAAATCGTATATTTGATCGTACGTATAGAGTAGAAGAATCAAGAAATAAAGATACAGGTGGTTCGGGGTTAGGTTTATATATAGCAAGAAATTTAGCGCACCAAATGGATGGAACTTTAGAAGTTGAAAGCAAGAAGAATATTGGAACAACATTTATTCTGAATATCCCTATGAAATAGGCATACGTTTTTGTGTCTGATATAATATGCATAAAGGCATAGAATAGATGGGGAAGTTACATGAAGTTTAAAAGTATTTGGGAAGATACAGATCCAATTTCAGCAAATTCATATAAATATGTTTTTTGGCAATCACTATTACTCATTGTGACTTTAATGCTGGCATATACATCTATCGGGTTATCACAAAATTTATGGATACTCATTGTAGGTGCTATGTTTATGATGTTGTCCATATTTTTTATCGAAAAATTTAAATTCAATATCATTAAGTTTGAACCGATACAGCTTAAATATTTCATATTTACTGTAAGTTTGACAGTCATCGGTCTTATCGTGTATTGGTCAATATCAATGATAGCGGGACAGCCACAAAACCAATTAGAAGTTTACAAAGACCTAAGAACATTACCTATTGCTGTTTCAATTGTCATTTTCGTTATTTTAGGACCGATATTTGAAGAACTCATCTTTAGAGTATTCATTATGAAAGGTATTTTTAAAGGACATTTACTGATTGGTTATATTGTATCGAATATATTATTCGGTATTATTCATGGACCAGTAAATGTTGGTGAGTTTGTGATTTATTTAGTGTTAGGATTTGTATTTGCCAGTATATATATCATAACAAAACGAATTGAACTATCTATATTAAGTCATGCATTAAATAATGCGGTACATATCTTAATATTTATATTATGTTATCAATAAAAAAATCCCTATCATGTGAAAGAAATTCACACGATAGGGATTTTAAATTTTACCACCAGTTATTAGCTAAACGGAATTGAATAGCTGCATCAACTGAACCGTAACGTTCTTTTGCGTAGTTGATCATACCTTTAGTTTGTTCTGTAACAGTACCTGTACCCCAAGCTTCTTTCGTTTGACCAAGACCTCTATATCCTAGTTCATTAACAGCGTTAGGGTTACCACTTGATTCTGGCATTACAATTGCGTCCCAAAGTTCTTTAGTACCGCCAGCAGCGATAAACTCTTTATATACTTCATCAGTTGAAGCAGCTTGAGTAGCTGTATTATTTACACCTTGATTATATTCACTTGCATCAGCGTTTGCTCCGAAACCAGTTGCTATTATACCTGCAGCAGCAGTTGTTGCGATTAATAATTTTTTCATGTTTAAAATTTCCTCCATATATTTATATTGTTTATCATTGTTTGCTTCGTTCTTGATTACTTTATACACTTTAACATCAATTTTTATATCATAGGTTACAGCAAAATAAAAAACAGGTTTCTTTTATTTCAATTAGATTAATAAGATCAATGTGATATGACAAATGGAAATATTTGCATAAGTATTGAAATCATATATACTTTTTAAAAGTGATAAAGACAGGAGTGTAACAAATGGAGCGCATAAAATTAAAAATGATAAGACAAAATTTAAATCAAATACCACAATATGATTTACCTGAAGGATTTTCAATACGTAAATTTGAAGAAGGTGATGAACAAAACTGGGCAGAAATAGAGACGAGTGCAGATGAATTTTCTACGGTTGAAAATGCATTGAAACGCTTTGATAGAGAATTTGGTTATGACATTGAAAGCATGAAGAATAGATGTTTATTTATAATGAACAACAAAGGAGAAGCTATAGGAACTACTACAGCTTGGTACGGTGATGGGGAAGGTACAAATCAAGATATTGGAAGAATTCATTTCGTCGCGATCAAACAAGAATATCAAGGGAAGAAACTATCTAAACCATTGCTAACAGAAGCATTAAATGTAATCGCAACGTTCCATGATAAAGTGTATTTAACAACACAAACAACAAGCTACAAAGCAATTAACATGTACTTGAAATATGGATTTGAACCATATGACATTAATCCAGAATCCCAAAGAGGTTGGGATATGATAGATGAGATACTTGGAGATGAATAAGTATCTCATGATTTAACAATAGATTTATTGTTGGAAGTCACAATATAAAGTTCAATTAATTTGGTTTATTTAATAATAGTGCAACACATTGGAAATAGGTTGATGAATAAGGTAGGAAATCTGACTTCGTAAAAAGATGTTCTGTATGTTGTTTAAAACTTAGTCCTGTAATTTTATCGGATAAATTTTGGGAAAAATTTAGAAAATCAACTTTTTTAATTTGAATAATGTCTTCTACTTCTTGGTCTTCAAAGTGTATACAAGGTATTTCCTGTTCAGTTAATTCAACTGTGAATATATTAATAAATTCATTGTCTTTAAATGTATCGTGTATTTGTTCAGGCAAGGTACACATAAATTGTAATCGTCTGAAATTTAATGAGATCCCCATTTCTTCCTTAATTTCTCGAACGCCATTTGAAATATCTTCATTATATTTTAAATGACCACCAACGGTAACATCGAGCATACCAGGATAATCTGTTAAATTTTCATTGCGTTTTTGAAAGAAAATGTACTCACGATATGTGAATATACATTGGAATGTTTCATGCCAGTCGCCATTAAGATGTGTTTCATTTCTACTTTTAATGTCTTTAAATTCCTTATTCGGATAGAAAGTTTTGATCATCTCTTCCATCATGATCCCCCTGATATTCATTTGAATTATAATACATTAAATGGAGTTTAATGTAAAACGAACTTATAATTAATGATTGAATAGCGCCCGAACTTATCATGTTGAGTTCGAGGTGACAAGTTCGCGCGTGTACTATATGAATCTTATTCAAATTATTATCCGCTCCTAAGTAATTTGAAGAGCTGTGACGTCATCATGATTAAACCTAATATGAAAGAAATTCCCATAATAATCCCCCTACATGTGTATCGCTATTTGCCAACCATTATAATTTTTTGCTTTATTCCCTCTACTAATTTCGCCATATTTGATAAAATCTAATATTGCCATCAAAATAACAAATATTAAAGTTGGAAAAAGTATTTTTCTCATAATATTTAACCCTTCCAAAATAATAGGATAAAAATGATTGATAATAAAAAGTTTGTTAATACAATTATTTTCACCTTGTTGTTTGTGTATAATCCATATCTCTTTAAACCCTGAATTTGTAATAAAGAAGCTATAGCAGTATACAAACAAATGATAACAAGTAATAAAACTATTATTATAATAATCACCTCTATAACTTATAATTGGATTTAAATCTATATGATATCCTTAAAACAAGTGAAGGGTATATATAATATGAAAAAATTTGAATCTATAATGTAATCATAACTTGTTTAATTTACACATTATGTGATTCAAGTCACACAATATGTTTATTTTTAACAATTATAATACTTTATGATATTTGTTTAGATATTCGAAATAAAAGATAAAAAATAACAAGCAAATAAAAAAGCGAACATCGTATGTCAATGTACACATACGATGTTCGCTTTTTTATTAAATACCTAGCTTGTCATAAAGTCTCCACCATTGATGTGGATGACTTGTCCTGTTACATATGTTGAGTCTTGTGAAGCTAAGTATACATATGCTGGAGCATTTTCACTAGGTTGTCCTCTTCGTCCTAATGGTGTTTCAGAACCGGCGTTTTCTACTTTTTCTGCATTGAATGTAGCAGGTATTAAGGGTGTGTATATTGGTCCTGGTGCAACGCCATTCACTCGTATGCCTTTGTCTGCTAGTGCTGAAGCAAGTGATCTTGTGAATGAGACGATTGCGCCTTTCGTTGCAGAGTAGTCGATGAGATGTGCGGACCCTCTATATGCAGTGACACTCGTTGTATTTATTATGGTGTCACCTTTATTTAAGTGTGGTAATGCTGCTTGGGATAAGTAGAACATTCCGAAAAAGTTTGTCTCAAATGTTTCTTGTAATTGTGACTTCGTGATGTCTTCAAAGTTATCTTGTGGATGTTGAACAGCACCATTATTAACTAATATATTTAGTTTGCCAAAATCTTTAACAACTTGATTAATTAATTCTTGAGCATGATTTTCTTTCTTCAAATCATGTTGGTATGCTAATGCTTTTACACCTATTTCAGTAAGTCTCATTAAGGTTTGTTTAGCATCAGTATCTTCATCATAATAGGCAATGGCGATGTCTGCGCCTTCTTTTGCAAATAAAATTGCGGTTGCAGCACCGATTCCAGAGTCGCCACCAGTAATAAGTGCAACTTTTCCTTTCAGTTTACCGCCTGGCATATAATCCTCATCTTCTATGATTGGAGATGGATTCATTGTATGTTGTTCACCAGGTTGTTTATCTTGCGTATACCCGTTTATTTCTTCGTGTTTTTGTTCGAATTTATCTTTCATTTAGAACGCATCCTTATAAAATGACATACATCTCATATTCCCAAATTTATGAAATATGAAACAAAAAGTGTTCTGCGTAAATCATTTTAATATGTGTTTAAAATGGTATAAGTACTATCTAAAAGTGGCGTGTTTAGGTGATGTTTTTTGCTTATTTGATAAATATATCCTTGGATATACTCAAGTTCTAAAGGGCGATGATTCATTGTGTCATAGTACATACTTGTGCCCATCTCGTCAGGATAGCCTTTATAAATTTGCATAATACTTTCTTCTAAATTATCTTCAAATTGAATGCCTTCTGCTAAAGCGACCATCTTTCCTTCAGCTAATAAGTTATAACAAAGTTCAGAAATACCTTCTGATTGGAGCACTACGGCAGGTTTTTGGGTTATGGCAGTAATGGTGTTGATACCTAAATTGACAATCAGTTTATACCAAACTTGTTTGTCGTAGTCTTCTATACATTCAACATTTATCATGCTGTTCTTAGTAGCATCTTGTAGCAATCTTGTATGTTCATTAATAGGTAATTTAAGCGTCCAGTCTCTGAAGTGAGTTACGGTATGATTATCCTTTTGGCCACTAATGTACACGACTGCTTGATATGTTAAAGGGTGTTGAATTTTATCAATTTGACCGTAGCCGTTTTGAGTTAGAATGATGACCGTATCGTCATGTATAACGTTATTTATATAAGGCAGTATGGCGTCAAGTTGAGTAGTTTTGACGGAAATAAACAAAAAATCAACTTTATTGGAAGACGATTTTAAACGATGAACCTTCATTGTTGTGACATTTGTTTGATTAAATTCATGGAAATCAATAGTGTCATTTTCTCTGCCAAATAAAGTCACATCTAAATTTGAAGTTTGTAAAGCATAAGCTATTGAAGTCCCAACAGCGCCAGGGCCGATAATTCCAAACTTTTTCATTTATTATTTTCCTTTCAATGGTAATATATACATAATAACAAAAATAAGAAGGTGAAACAGATGAAAACAATTAAACAATTGTTGTCCATGAAGAAAGATAATGAGAAAATTTCAATGATTACAGCGTATGATTATCCAAGTGCGAAACAAGCACAAAATGCACAAATTGATACGATTTTAGTAGGTGACTCATTAGGCATGGTAGTTTTAGGCTATGATAGCACTGTAGAAGTAACAATTGAGGATATGATCCATCATGCTAAAGCAGTAAGAAGAGGTGCACCTGATACGTTTGTTGTGGTTGATGTTCCATTCGGTGCGATAGGCATTGATTTAGCAACAGATATTCAACATTCCATTAAATTATACAAAGATACGAAAGCAAATGCGATTAAAATAGAAGGTGCTCATGTAGAATTGATTGAACGTTGTACAAAAATAGGTATCCCAATCGTGTCTCATTTAGGATTGATGCCACAAAGTGTAGGTATTACGGGATATAAATTACAGGGTAGCTCTAAAGAGGCAGGAAATAAGCTAATTGATGAGGCTAAACAAGTTGAACAAGCGGGGGCTGTCATGTTAGTACTAGAAGCAATACCAAGTGATTTAGCAAAAGTCATATCCGATAAACTTACTATTCCTGTAATCGGAATTGGCGCGGGTAAAGATACTGATGGTCAAGTCCTCGTTTATCATGACATGCTTAATTATGGATCAGAGCATATCGCTAAATTCGTTAAGCAATACGGTGATTTTTCAAAAGGTGAAGAAGCTTTAAAATTATATAATAAAGAAGTGAAAGATGGTATATTCCCATCTGAAGCACACACTTATAAGAAGAAAATAATGGGAGAGAATAACGCGTGACACAAGTAGTAAGAACAATACAAGAAATGATGAAAATCACATCTAAATTCAAATCAGAAAACAAATCAATCGGCTTTGTACCAACAATGGGTGCATTACATGAAGGACATTTAAGCATGATGCAATCTGCTAAAGAAGAAAATGATATAACAGTCGTCAGTATATTTGTGAACCCATTACAGTTTGGTCCGAACGAAGATTTCGATGATTATCCAAGACCATATGAAGCGGACTTAGCAAAGTTAATAAAGACAGGTGTAGACTATTTGTTTTATCCATCAGTTGAAGAGATGTATCCAAATAAACTTGATATGACCATAACAGTTGGGCGTCTTGCTAACGTATTAGAAGGCGAAAAGCGCCCAGGTCATTTTGATGGAGTTGTGACAGTCGTTAATAAACTTTTCAATATCGTTCAACCAACACATGCATATTTCGGGAAAAAAGATGCACAACAATTAGTTATAATAGAAAGAATGGTAGAAGAATTTAATCATAATGTGACGATAAAACCTGTCGATATTATAAGAGAACAAGATGGATTAGCAAAGAGTTCCAGAAATATATATTTAACTGAAACAGAAAGACAAGAAGCGGTTCACTTATCAAGAAGCTTAGCACTCGCTAAATCATTGTATGAAGATGGAGAAAGAAATAGCAAAGTGCTTATACAATCTATAACAAAATATTTAGAAGATAATGTAAGTGGCGAAGTTGTAGAAGTTGCCGTTTATAGCTATCCAGAATTAGTTGAACAACAAACAATAAACGGACAAATATTTATTTCGTTAGCTGTAAAATTTACGCAAGCAAGATTGATAGATAACGTTATATTATAAGAAGAACATCTTCTTACTTTATTGTGATGGAATGGCAATCGCCATTCCATTTTTTTGTACCAAAAAAGCACACGTGCATTGGAAAAATGAAGCTAAATTAAAAAGTTCATCTTTAGAAGTACACTATAAATATGTCCGGGTTCTTTTTATGTTGATATTTAAAGATATAAGTAGAGGAAATCAGATTCAAATCTGAAATTCTTCTGCTTTTTTATATGTGGATTGATTTGTTTATTTATTTTGAGTAAGTATTTATGAACAGAGTCATAAAACACATCATCTTATGGAATAATGCTCGAGTTAATCCAAGACATGGCCCATCTTATGGAATAAGTATCGAGTTAATCCAAGACATAGCTCAATTTATGGAATAAGTATCGAGTTAATCCAAGACATAGCTCAATTTATGGAATAAGTATCGAGTTAATCCAAGACATAGCCCATCTTATGGAATAAGTATCGAGTTAATCCAAGACATAGCCCATCTTATGGAATAAGTATCGAGTTAATCCAAGACATAGCTCATTTATGGAATAAGTATCGAGTTAATCCAAGACATAGCCCAATTTATGGAATAAGTATCGAGTTAATCCAAGACATAGCCCATCTTATGGAATAAAGTCCGAGTTAACCCATAAGATGGGCATCTCTTTGTTTAGTTATTGTAATTATAATTTCTATTGGAAATTTTTATATTGAATAAGAATTTGTGCTGCTACATCTAGAATATTTTTATAATATTATTTTGTTAATACAGTTATAAAAAATATAATGATTATAAAATTCTATATTATTATTGATATTTATTTGTGATAATTGCATAATATAAAGA
>NZ_PPQZ01000058.1 GCF_002902525.1 Mammaliicoccus stepanovicii | reverse complement strand
AGATGTGTATAAGAGACAGGTTGAGTTAGTTATTGATTCTGCTCTACGAGAAAATCGTAAACGTGAATTAAATAATTTAATTGATGAAGCACTTGTGAATCACAATAACACTTTATTTATGCAATATAGTGAAGAACTAATACAGTTGGAGGATTTACAATCGTGACAATTCATTTAATTATTAACACATAAAAAGAGACTACTTTTGACGTAAATCAAAAATAGTCTCTTCTTTTTTATAGCATTAAATTGATTATTTCTTCTTTCTTAATATCTCCAAAGTAATGATATACATCTATATCTTGTAATGCTTTAACGATAAATTCTTTCTGATGTTGTACGCCAATTAATGCGTCTTCTATATCTTTCACATCACCTACACCAAAGAAATCGCCAAATATTGCTGCATGCTCAATTACACCTTTCTTAACGTCTAGCTTAATTTGAACTAGCCCTCTTTCAAATTTATAACTTTTTTCGAAGTTATATTTAGGATTTTTCCCGTAATTCCAATCCCAATTTTGATATTTATTTTTACTTAATTCGTTAATTTTTTCCCAGTCATCTTCTGTAAGATGATACTCTTCAACCGTTTCACTTCCTTGTTGTTTAAATATAGATGAGAGTATACGTTGTTTAAACGTCTCAATATCCATTGGCTCATCTAAAAATTCTTGTATATTCGCTACCCGAGATCTAATTGATTTAATACCTTTAGATTTTATCTTTGCTTCATTTACGCGTAACGCATTGACTACTTCTTCAATCTCACTATTAAGCATTAACGTTCCGTGTGAGAACATTCTATCTTTTTGCTTAACCATTGCATTCCCTGAAATCTTTCTTTCCCCAACTTGAATATCGTTACGACCAGATAATTGTGCTTGAACACCCATTTCATTTAATGCGTCAACGATGGGCTGTGTGAACTTAGCAAAATTATGAAAGCTATCTTCATCATCTTTCGTTACAAAACTAAAGTTTAAATTCCCTAAGTCATGGTAAACCGCTCCTCCACCTGAAATTCTTCTCACTACTTTAATATTATGCGCTTCAACATACTCTTGGTTAACTTCTTCAATCGTATTTTGATTTTTCCCTACTATAATTGATGGTTTATTAATATAAAATAAAAAATAACTATCATCTTTAGGTAATGATGTTAAAACATATTCCTCCATTGCTAAATTAATCATTGGATCTGTAATATTGTTGTTACTTATAAACTTCATTCAAACTACCTCCATATTTAACTTTTTATTTTAACTTAATTTTACCACATGTATTAATTAACCTAAGTATGATTAGTTTATGATAAAATAGAATTATATCTATGAATTACTTTAATAAATGAAGGTAATTTAGTATAATGTTTCTTAGTATTATTTAGGAGGAATAAAATGACAATCGCAGAAGTTGGAAATATCATTGAATTTCAAGATGGACTTAAAGGTCGTGTAGAAAAGATTAACGAAAATTCAGTTATAGTAGATTTAACTATTATGGACAATTTTGAAAGTTTAGAAATACCAGAAAAAACTGTAGTAAACCATAAGCGCTATACTATAATTTCTAATGAGGGATAATAGTGAAAAAACAAATTAATGGTCAATTAATATGGTTTATTTCGAGTTTTATTGTTTTTCATATCATTTTATTAATAATGCATGGTGAAAAAGAAGTATTTTGGTACTTATATACTGGCATCATGATGATTGCGGGAATCAGTTATGTTTTCTATCAAAGAGACATTAATTCTAAACGATTACTACAATCTATTGGATATGGCTTAATTGGTGCTGTTTGTTTAGTCATTTTACAATTGATATTATCATCAATATATAGTGGTTTATCATATGCATCACTCTTAAAGGAGCTCATACATGCAGGTGTATTTTATAAAATTCAAATGCTTGTGACCATTCTAATTGCTATACCATGTCATGAATTATATATGAGAACCATCTTACAACATCAATTACAAGAAAAGTTTTCTCAGCCATTTATTTCGATCGTTATAAGTGCACTCGCTTCTAGCTCATTATTTTTATATCTTGATGATATATCTATATTCATTTTTATATTTTTAGCGCAGTTCATATTATCCATACTATATTTCTACACAAGACGAATGATAACGTCATATATAGCACAAGTTGCTGCTATCATTATACTAGTTATTATATTTGGTTAATTACTAAGTTTTAAAATATTCAACTTTGAATCAGTATATCCAAACTTAAATAGCAGAAGAAAATCAGATTTGGATCTGATTTTCTTCTGCTATTTGTTTTTGAATTAAGATTGAAGTCCGAGAATCATATCGTCGCCCATCTCGTGGATTAACTTTCGAGTTATTCCATGACTTTACCCACTTCGTTTTATTTATGACTGAAGCGAATGATGACTCAACCTTGTGGTTATTATTTCACTTCAAATTGATGCTTAATTTCAATTTGACCTTTCGTTTCTGACAATTCATCTACCATATGTTCTATGACTGTTAGTTTAGACATCTCATAGCTATTTTCTGAAATGATATTGTTTACATGTCTATATAAATAATCTGTCATGATGACGTTATATGTGGTGTTTAGTTCTACATTTTCTATATTTACTCTTTGACCAACTGGTTGATTTAAATCAATTGTATATTTAAAACCTCTCCATACTGTCATCAATGTCGGTTCTAATATTTCTTGATTATATTCAATCTTCCCATTATGTTTAGTCATTGCAGTAGCTGTTCTTTCCAAAATTCGTTTAATTTCATAACCACTTAACTGTATTTTGATTGGCTTATCTGAATGGATATATGATTCATAAACATCTTTTATTTGTAGTTCGCCTCGTAATCCATTACCTTGAGGATTACCAATTTGTGCACAAATAAAATCAGCTTCATCAAAAGCACGACTCAAACTATTTTGAATGCATTCTATAAAACGATGTGGTTGTAAGAATAAATCCGTTAGCTGTTTGTATCCCATGATTACTGGTATATCTACAACTGTCTTTTCAGACCAATGTTTAACAGCTTTTTGATCAAAATAAATTAATTCTTGTAGATCTCTATCTTCAGGATAACTTGAAATTTCAACATGTTGAACTGATGTATCAATTATTTCCACTGAATTTGTACGTTTTCTAAATTGAATTGACATGTTGATAATGTTCGTTGCATCTTTCCCAGGCTGTATGAAGTGAGTCTCTGCAACTTTTAAATCAACGACTTGATCTTGATGACCTGTAATAATGACATTGACACCTTCTGTACTTTTTATCATATTTTCTGCATTGTTACTGTAGTAAGATCTATAATTATTCTTGTTAGTATACGTATTTAATCCCCCATGATACAACATAATTAAGAAGTCAGGACTTTCCTTTTCATGTAAGTATCTTACCCAACGTTTTGCAGTAGCCATCGATTCACCGACTACTACTTCATCTTCAAGTTCTACATTTTGATTTTCCATTAAACCACTGGAAGTAAATCCAATGATGCCTATTTTAATACCTTCAACATACTTTATTGTATAAGGGGTAGTGAAGTATGGTTCTCGTGTTTTACTATGTTCAATATTTGCTGCTAACCATGGGAAACGACTTAATGCTATGGATTTATTTAAGAAGTCTAATCCAAATTTAAATTCTTCAGGGCTTACACCACTCGCATCAAATTTCATTTCGTTCATAATTTTAATCATTGGATTTCTCTTATAAGGCGCTATTTGAGCATAATAAAAAGCAAACATTGAACCCGACAACATACCGCCATTATCCAACAATAAAACATGATGATTGGTTTTACGTTTATGCTTAACGTAAGTTGCCATTTTTAATATATTTCCACTAATACCAATCTGCCCATGTAAATCAGAAGTTGCTAATAAATCTATTGTGACGGTTTCATTCGTTTTCATTGTTCTCCCCCTCTTTTACTATTATTTTAACATTTTTAAAAAGAGTTATGTTTTTTTCTGTTAATTTGCTAAAATAACTACAAGAAGGTAGGAGGAACTCATGAAATTTTTAACTAAAATGATTATAATCAATATTATAATAGCTCTAATTATTTCACTGATAATCGGAATCGTACTTAATAAAACTTATACAACTAGAATTGATCAACGATTAGACACGACTAAAGAAATAATAAATTTAAAGATTGAAACGTTTATTAATGAAACAAACAGCATTCCTGAATCTTTATTTACAATTTTGTCCTATTCAAATGATAAGGATTTCATCAATGATTTCCTAGAGGATAATCATTCTAGATATCCATGGATTGATCATATTTATATATTAAATGACCGTAATCAAATAGAATACGATTCTAAAAAGAATGCAACCCTTGATGATTATAATGCATTTAAATTTCCATTTCCGATTTCGAAAAATTCAACTTTGAATAGTAAAACTTTCAATATCAAAGAATCTGAAACACTCCTATTAAAAAATAGAATTAAAGTAAATGGTAAAACGTATACTGCCGCTGCTGAAATTAATATGAATGCATTTGAAAATGAAGTCAAACTTATTTCAAGCCGTTATAATATACAAGTTAAAGGTATTGATGGAACTGTAATATATGATATCGGTCCAAAATATAAAAATTCAAGATCAATTAACTATCAATATGAAGATTTTCCTTTTAAAATCAATATTTCAACACAAGATTACTTTATGACTCGTGTTATCATACCTATTATTTTTATATTTTTACTTATATTCTTGTTATTAACCATTTTTGCAATGATATACAAAAGTAGATTAGACCGTTTTGAACATGAAAAACTGATCCAACATGCGAACAATGAAAAATTAAGATTAATTGGAACATTAGCAGCAAACACAGCACATGAAATTAAAAATCCACTCACAAGTATCAATGGATTTATAGAACTAACTCGTATGAAGTATGATAAAGATAAAACAGATACACATTTTAATGTCATATCAGAAGAACTTGATAGAATAAATAATATCGTAACTCAATTTTTATATCTAGGTAAACCCACAAACTTAAAATATTCTAACGTAAATATCAATCAAGCAGTTAAAGAAGTTATAAAATTTTTAGAATATGAATTTGAACAAAATAATATCACAATTTCACTAAAAATGAATAACGATTCAATATATTCATTTTTATCTGAAGATCAATTAAAACAAATTTTGATTAATTTATTCCAAAATTCTAAAGATGCATTATGTGAAACTGAAAATGCTCATATTAATATTAAATTAAGCAAAAATCTTAATGAAACCGCTACGCTAATATTTAACGATAACGGACCAGGGATACCTAGTGATATTCAAAAAGAAATCTTCGATCCATTTTTCACAACTAAAGAATTTGGAAGTGGATTAGGACTATATTTAAGCAAAAAATTAATCGAAGACTGGAATGGTAAAATTGATGTTTCTACTAATCCCAAACAAGGAACTTCATTTATCATTACACTTCCTATCGCTAAAAATAAAAAACTAGAATAATAAATATTTGATATAAACCAAAACGAGAAAATCATTGTAAGATGTGATTTTCTCGTTTTTTTCATGATTGAAAACTATATTTTGCTTAATTTTAGGAGGCACATCAAAGTCACGGAATAACTCGGCTGTTAATCCACGAAATGGTCTAAGTCTTGGAATAACTCGGCTGTTAATCCACGAAATGGTCTAAGTCTTGGAATAACTCGATAGTTAATCCATGAAATAGGCAAAGTCTTGGAATAACTCGATAGTTAATCCATGAAATAGGCAAAGTCTTGGAATAATTCGATAGTTAATCCATGAAATAGGCAAAGTCTTGGATTAACACGGCAGTTAATCCATAAGATGGTCGAAATTTGTGTTTAAACCTATAAAATACTAAGCAATATATAAAAACTAGGCTACTTATCTTCCATAGAATTGAAGAAATAAGTAGCCTAGAAAATAGTGTTTTTATTAAGTTTTCTTATTTAACCTATTTGGATTCGTTCTTTCGGATAATGGAATTTATCTGGTGTAGACTTACCACCTAACATAACTACAAATACTAATAATCCGACACGTCCAATAAACATTAAGATCATGATTACAATTTTCGAACCTAATTGCAACTCATCTGTAATCCCCATCGATAGCCCACATGTACCGAATGCAGACATAATTTCAAAAAATATTGAAAGCAAATCATGTTTGCCGCCTTCAAATCGCACAACAGTTAGTAAACCGACAAACGTAATAAATATTGCTAATGCAATTACGGCAAATGAACGTTGTATATCTATTGGATGTATCTCTCTATTAAATGCTTTTATCGTTGTTCTACCATTACTAAAATTAATCATATATAACACTAATATTGCGAATGTTGTCGTTCGAATACCACCACCAACTGAACTTGGTGATGAACCAATGAACATTAATCCTCCTAAAAAGAAGTTTGTAGCATCAGTAAAATGAGTTAAATCAATCGTTGATAGTCCAGCACTTCTTGTAGAAGATGATTGGAACATGGCATAGAATAAAGATTTGTGCCAAGTAACACCTTTCAAAGAGTGACTAAATTCAAACAAATAAATTACAACTGTACCTATTAAGAATAAAAATAAATAAGTCGTACTCGCAATTTTTGTGAATAATGAAAATCTAAAATTAGGAATAGTATTTTTCATATATGTTTTTACTTCTACTAATACAGGAAAACCAATTGCACCGAGCATGATCAATAACATAATGATTGTTTGTACAAAGTAATCTCCTGCATATGGAGCAATGGAATTACCCGTTATATCTAAACCACCATTTGTCGTTGCAGATATCGAAGCAAATATACCGTGATGTATCGCTTCCCTGATTGAACCAAGATCTTTATAAAAATAAAATGATAATAATATTGCACCTATTAATTCAATCATGAGTATCGTTCTAACAATATCTAATATTAATTTAACAACGCCATTCATTGCATTAGAATTACTATCAAGCATTATTAATTGTCTTTCTCTTAATCCAATATGCTTTCCAATTATAACCCAAAGTAATGTTCCTATTGCCATTACACCGATACCACCAATATTTAAAATGATGAGTATGACGCCTTGGCCAAAAGTCGTGAATGTATCTTGGATTACAACTGGTGACAGTCCTGTAACACTCACACCTGAAACAGCAACAAACAATGTGTCTATTGGTGCAATTTTAACGCCTGGCTTCACAACATATGGTAAATTCAATAATAAAAAGGCGACAATAATTGCAGCCAAATAATACAATACAATACCTTGTTGAGGCGTCATTTTTTGGAAAAAGTATTTAATTATGGACACAAATTGTCACCTCTATATTATTTTAAAGTCAGTGATTTATTCACTTTTTTTCCATTTCTAATGATTGTTAAATCTATCTTATCGCCAGATTTGTGATTATTATATAGCTCTTTTCTAAATTGTAAATTATTCTCGATTAATTTGCCGTCTATTTCAACAATTACATCATTAAATTTAATACCAGCTTTACTTGCATTGCTCTTATCTTCAACACCAGTAATAACCATACCTGTTTTATATTGATCAGGTAAATATATTTGAGCTTTTTCTTCATCTTTTAAGGTATTAAAGTTTTTGGCCATAACACCCATTTCTGGTCGAGCAATTTTTCCATCTGATTCTAATTTATTTATGTAATCACTTGCTTCATTAGATGGAATAGCAAATCCCATACCTTCAACATTAGGCATGTTAATTTTCAGTGATACAATACCAATTAAATTCCCTTGAGAATCCAGTATAGGACCACCTGAATTACCTGGATTTACGGCTGCATCAGTTTGAATAGCTTTAAGTTCCCAATCGTACTCATTATCATTATTAAAGTCAACCGGTACTTTTCTATCTAATCCTGAAACGACACCCGTTGATATACTATTTTGGAACTCAGAACCTAAAGGACTACCAATCACGATTGCCGTCTCGCCTAAAATTAAGTTGTCCGAGTCTTCAAATTTGATAGGTTTAAATTTGGTTTTATTATCCAATGCTATCGTTACAACCGCAATATCAGACCATTGATCACTTCCTACAACTTTTCCATCAAACTTTTTACCGTTTGTAGCTGTGATGATTGGTTTTTTATCATTTGCTAAAACATGTGCATTTGTTGCTATGTATGCTTTATCATCTTTAACTTTATAAACGACACCAGAACCTACACCACTATTTTCTTCTTTTTCTTTTTGTGTAGATTCTTCTTTACTTGTAACATCAGAATCATCGTGAGACACGCCTACGACCGAGTTTTTAGATTTCTCTACCGCTTCCATCACATTAGTAATTGGTTTTTGGAATCCTTTTTGAGATTGTGCTTCTTCAATAGATTTGCGACTTTCATTAGGTGGATTTACATTTTGGAATATACTCCAAACTAAAATAAAAATAAGTATAATAGCTAATAATATTGCGATAATTGGCCAATGTCTTTCAATTTTAGAAATCATTTTATTTAAAATATCATTACTATTTTGAGCTTTTTCTTCAACTTTTTCGTCATGTCTTGCACCTAATTGCTTATTAATAACAAAATCTTGGTCATCATTCGTTACGTTATCTTTATTTTCTACATTTTTATATGTGATATGTTGTGTTTCATCAATAAAATCTTCTTCCTTATCTTGTTGTTCTGAAACTTCTTTTTCTTCAACAAATTCTTTATCTTCTTTATCTTCTTTATCTTCATGATTGTTTGTTGCTAATCTATCATCATCCAAATCTATTGTTGGATGTGACTGTGATTCTTCTTCTTGTTTTTTTATTTCTTCTTTAGTTAATTTTTCAATACGTGCTTTTTGCATATTTTCTTTAACACGATTTTCATTTTTCTTTTGTTGTTCTAATTCATTCGCACGTTTGATTTCATTTTCTTTTCTTTCAATTTCAATTCTTTTTTCACGTTCTTCATTATGAAAAAATTCACGTCTTGTTCGCTTATATTCATTTCTAGGAATGACATGCTTTTTTCGTGACATTTATTGTCCTCCTCAATCTAAACACTTAGTGTATCTATTATGACATATATTACATAAATTATTAACATATATCCACATTATAAATGCAATTTAGTCTGTCGTCTTCATAATTTCTCAATAAATTTATTTATGAAGAAAAAATACATGTCATACTATAATATTTAAACCATATTATAAAATGAGACGAGGACTTAATAAATATGTCCCCGCCTCATTTTTTGTTTTAACTGTACGTATTTAATTTGTTTTTTTATTTTCTCTAACTGATGTAATCCAACCCACAATAACTAATATGAGTAATACACTCCAGAATATTGATTGCCATAATATACCGTGCGGAAAGTCATGTGGAAGTAGGGCAATTTTTTCATGTGCAAGTACAATGACCATGAGTTTAATACCGACCCAACCAACAATAGCAAATGCTGCTGCTTCAAGATTTGGATATTTGTTTAATAACTCGACAAAGTAAGTTGCAGCAAATCTCATGATAATAACACCTATCATACCGCCTAAGAACATAACTGTAAATTGACCAGCATCCATACCACCGAAGTGAATACCAACAGCAGGTAACGTCACGGCTATCGCAAATGCCGCTAACATTGAATCAATTGCGAATGCAATATCGGCAAATTCTACTTTTAACACTGTCATCCAGAAGTTTTTCTTTAACTTATGGTGATCTTCTTTATCAGTAGGAAATTCTTCTTCAGGATAAGTTTCGTCTCCACCAACATCATCAGGAGATTTAACAGCATCACCTTTATCTTTATGTTTCTTAAATTCTATTAAATTCTTAACTGACATATACAATAAGTATAAAGCCCCTGCTGCTTGAATTGGCCAGAAGTTTGCTAAGAAACTAATTAAGAATAATGATAAGAACCTAAATACAAATGCACCTAATAAACCGTAAAATAATGCTTTCTTTCTTAAATCTTCTGGTAAATGCTTAACCATTACCGCCATAACAACCGCATTGTCTGCTGCTAATAATCCTTCTAAAAAGATTAATACGATTAATACCCAACCATAGCTTAACAATAAACTTGGATCCATCTTTTCACACTCCATTTTCTTTTTTCAAAACAAAAGAGACCATGCCTAATTAAAGGCAAAGGTCTCACTTAACATTTATAACATGCCCATATTACCGGAAACTCGCGTTTCGTAATGACGATAATATGCTAGAATTTAAATTCTAAAGTTACTCCCCTTCGACAAAGTCGTAGGTCTATTTAGTTTTACTTCGTTATTATACTATGTTTTTCTAATTATAACAAACTAAATAATTTAATTTCTGGGAACTTATCTTCGAACCATCTTGTAGCGAATTCATTTTCGAATAAGAATACATATTGATCATATCTGTCTTTTACTAAGATTGAACGACTTGAGTTCATATTATCTTTAATATCTTTTTCATTTTCAATCCATCTTGCAATCTTTTTACCAACTTGTTCCATGACAACATCTACATTATATTCATTTTTCATACGATGTTCGAATACTTCAAATTGGAGTTGTCCAACTGCACCTAGAATGATTTGATTTGTATGCAATGTTTTGTAAAGTTGAATTGCACCTTCTTGTACAAGTTGATCTACACCTTTATGAAAATGTTTTTGCTTCATAACATTCTTCGCACTAACTTTCATAAATATTTCAGGTGTGAACTGAGGAAGTGTTTCAAATTGAAATTTTTGGTTTCCTCCAACAAGTGTATCTCCGATTTGATAATTACCTGTATCATATAATCCTATGATATCACCACTAACTGCGTGGTTAACCGTTTGTGTATCATCTGCCATAAACGAAGTTGAGCGTGTTATTTTTTGCTTTTTCTTATTTCGTTGTAGTGTTACATCCATTCCTCTTTCAAATGCACCACTAACCACTCTCATAAATGCAATTCTGTCTCTATGTCTAGGATCCATATTGGCTTGGATTTTAAAGATAAATCCTGAGAAATCTTTATCGAAAGGATCAACGACATCTCCTTCTTCTGTTTTACGTCCATTAGGCATCGGTGCATAATCAACATAAGCATTAAGGAAATTTTGAACTCCAAAGTTAGCTAACGCAGAACCAAAGAATACCGGTGTTAACTCCCCAGCCAATAACATTTCTTCATCAAATTGTTCGCCAACCTCATCTACTAACATTAACTCATCAATAGCTTGTTCAAATAGTCCGTCATGCTTAATTGGATGATCTTCTTCAAGTTCGTATTCATCATTCAAATGTAGAATGTTTTCTTCATCTCTAAATGGTTCGATTGTTTTTTCGGCTCTATCGATTATTCCGAAGAAGTTCTGACCCATTCCTACAGGCCAGTTCATAGGGAATGTTTCTATTTCTAGCTTTTGTTCAATTTCTTCTAATAATTCGAACGGCTCTTTACCCATTCTGTCTAACTTATTTATAAAAGTAAAAATTGGTATGCCTCTCATTTTACAAACTTTAAACAGTTTTAATGTTTGAGGTTCTATACCTTTTGCACAGTCAATGACCATCACAGCACTATCAACTGCCATTAAAGTTCTATACGTATCCTCAGAGAAGTCCTCATGTCCAGGTGTATCTAATATATTAATATTATAATGATCATAATTAAATTGCATAACTGAACTCGTTACGGAAATACCACGTTCTTGTTCCACTTTCATCCAGTCACTTGTCGCAAATTTACCGGATTTTTTCCCTTTAACAGTACCAGCTTGTCTAATTGCACCACCAAAAAGTAATAACTTCTCAGTTAATGTCGTTTTACCGGCATCTGGGTGGGATATTATCGCAAATGTTTTTCTACTTTCTACTTCTTGTTTTATCGTCACGATTCATTTCTCCTTAAAGTTCAGATGTCCATTGGCTAATTCTATTCGCAAGTTCTTCTGATTCATCTTCATCTAATACATTAAATAAGTGTAAGTATAAATGCTCGATAAGTGACTCACCATATAAATCGTAATCTACTTTGATGGACCAAAATAAATCTGGAATAGAAATAACAAAATATTCTTCTTTTTTATTTTCATATATATATACTTTGAAATTTGATTTTTGAGAATGACTTTCTCTAATTTTCACTTTGTTTTCCTCCATATTTTTCATAGGCAGCTTCTAATCCTATTAAATCATCTCTATGTGGCACTTTAATATGACCAGGCATGATTTGATATGGTTCTCTACCTTTTGAAGCTAATACGACAGTGTCTCCTGGTTCAGAGATGTCAATTGCATGTTTAATACCTTCAGCTCTATCTTCAAATTCTACATAATTATTGTGAGTCGCTCCTTTAGCTAATTCTGCAGTTAACATCTTTGGATCATCATTTGCCGGATTGTCAGGTGTAAATATTACATAATCTGCACGACAACTTATTTTACCCATTTCAGGTGTTTTTGTTAAGTCTCTTTCACCTGCCATACCAACTAAGAATATAAGTTTCTGTTTCACAAATGGTTTAACAGCATCTATTAATTTATCCATGCCATCAGGTGTATGTGCATAATCTATAATTAAATCAATAGGCAAATTTCGATCTAGTACTTCTAAACGACCTTCAACAGGTGGCATATCTTGTATTGCCTTCGTAATTTCTTCAAGACTATAGTTTTGTACCCATAACCCTAATATACTCGCTAATAAGTTTAACACATTAAATTTACCTAAATAAGGTGAATTGACTTCATATTCACCAAAAGGTGTAACTAATGTGAATTGAACACCATTTATAGATTCTTGGATATCTTTAGCCATAAAATCCGCTTCATTATCTATACCATATGTAAAAACTTCAAATGGAGATACATGATAAAGTTCTTCTGAAAATGCATCATCTGCATTTAATATTACGAACTTGTCTTTTCTATAATCTTGACCTAATTGACTAAATAAAAGTGACTTAGCATGTCCGTACGATTCCATCGTACCGTGGAAATCTAAATGATCTTGAGTTAGATTTGAAAATATTGCTATATCAAACTCAACGCCTCTTAAACGCCCGATAACTAATCCATGACTCGATACTTCGAATGTCATGCTTTCACAATTTTGTTTAACCGCTTCATTAATATGTTTTGTTAACGTAACAGTTTCCGGAGTTGTGTTAACACCTTTCGTAACCTTCTCGTTAATTTGAAACCCATTCGTACCTAAATATGCACTTCCTTTATTTAAGCCTCTTGTTAAATGGTGAATCATTGTTGCGATTGTTGTTTTACCATTAGTTCCAGTTACACCAATTGTAGTAAGTTGTTGACTCGGAAAGTTAAATAGTAAATGACTAAAGATACTTGCAACTTTAAGCGTGTCTTTAACTTCTATTAATAATACCGATTCAGGTAGCGCTATATAATGATCACTAACGATGACTGTACAGCCCTCTTCAATCACTTTAGGAATAAATTTATGGCTATCGACCGTATATCCTTTCGATGCTACAAATATGGACCCTTTCTTAGCAGTTCTAGAATCTGTTGTAATATCTATAACTTCTTGGTCTTCATTCCCATAAGTTTTTTTTATTTTTATTTTTTTTAATAACGTTTTAACGTCCATCGTTATTTCTCCTTTATTTTCAGGTAGGTCTATTATACACTTTCTCAATCTGATTTTATAGTTTTGACTTAAATCATTCCAAGTGTTAAAGTGAGTGAGTACTCACTTATAAAAAAAGAGGTGTTTTCATGATAAATATTCAATCTATGTCAAAGTCTTATGGACATACGCAAATTCTTGACAATGTCACAACCGAATTCGAACCCGGTTGCATCACGGGACTAATTGGCCCTTCTGGTGCAGGAAAAACAACTTTGATTAAATGCATATTAGGTATGGAGTCAATAGACAATGGCACAATCACGATTAAGGATATTTCAATTCCTAATAGAGAAATATTAAGATCCATAGGTTACATGGCTCAAAGCGATGCTTTGTTTGAAGATTTAACAACGTATGAAAACATGAAATTTTTTGGCAAATTATATATCGGCAAAGACTTAAACTTAAATCATCAAATTGACAAAGCTTTAAATATGGTCAATTTATCTGATGAAGCCAACAAGAAAGTTAAAGATTTTTCTGGCGGTATGAAACGAAGATTATCACTCGCCATTAGCTTTATCCAAGATCCAGAAATTTTAATTTTAGATGAACCGACAGTCGGTATCGATCCTAAGTTAAGAAAATCCATTTGGAATGATTTATTCGATGTTCGTGATAAAGGAAAAACGATTCTTGTAACGACTCACGTATTAGATGAAGCAGATAAGTGTGATAAATTACTATTAATGAGAGATGGTAAAATCATTTCTTATGGTAGCCCAAATGAAATTAAACATAAATTTAACGCTGATACGATTGAAGATGTGTTCTTAAAGTTAGGAGATGATGACGATGCTTAATATTGCTGCTAGAATTTTAAAGCAAGTAATCCGAGATAAACGAACATTAATGTTACTACTTGTTGCACCACTCTTTATACTAACTTTAATTTATTTCTTGTTTAATTACTCTGATGAAACAACAGATTTAAAAGTCGGGACCATTCAATTAAATAAAGAAATAGACAATAAATTACACGATTTAAATATTGATACCATTAAATATTCGAATAACAATCACTTAGAGGATAAATTCAAAGATGATCAGCTCGATGGTTTTATCGTTGGAAAAAACGACAAATTAAACATAACATATGAAAATTCCGATCCGAGTGTTACCACTCAGTTACAAATGAAAATAAATCAATTAAAAATTAATCAAAATTTAAAACAACTTTCTAGTGCAATAACAGCACAAGGAAAAATAATAAATAACATTACAGCTCAACTTCCTCCTCAAATAAAGGAAAAGATGCATCATCAAGAGAAACCAACTGTTCATAAACTTGAAACAACCTCACATTATTTGCATGGAGATAAAGATACCAATTATTTTGATACGATTAGTCCAATACTTATTTCTTTCTTTGTATTTTTCTTTACATTCTTAATTTCAGGCATATCACTTTTAAAAGAAAGAACATCTGGAACTTTAGAAAGAACACTTTCCTCACCTATTAAAAAATATGAAATCATCTTAGGCTATATTATAGGTTATGGGACATTTGCTATTATTCAGACAACTTTAATCGTCATTTATTCAATCTATGTATTACAAATGGTAAGTGAAGGTAATATCGCTTTAGTATTTGTAACGAATATTCTCGTATCTTTCATAGCCTTGACTTTAGGGTTATTATTATCAACTTATGCATCATCAGAATTTCAGATGATACAATTTATCCCTATCATCGTCATACCACAAATATTTTTTGCTGGTATTATACCTGTAGATACGATGCATAAAGTATTACAATACATTGCGCACATTATGCCATTATTTTATGCTGCCGATGCGAATCAGAACGTTATGTTAAGAGGATTTAACATCTCAGATATTTATATCGATTGGATAATATTATTTGCGATATTCATTTTATTATTAATTTTAAATATCTTTGGTATGTCTAGATATAGGAAAGTATAGGTGAAGGTTATGAATCGTTCCATCATTGAAATTGTTAATGAACAAATTAATAAACAAGCAGGAATTAGTAACAAACAGCAATCTGTATTATTGAGTGCAACAGAACTTTTCAGTATGAAAGGTTTTAATAATACTTCTACTAAAGACATAGCAAGTCTCGCACAAGTGTCAGAAGGTACAGTTTACAAGCATTTCAAGACGAAAGACGAATTACTTCATGCCGGTTTACTTCCATTGTATAAGTCAGTCGTTGCTCCTGAAATTGTTAAAGAATTCACCAACGAGCTGTCACAATGTAAAGATTTAGAATCATTTGTTGATACTTTCGTAGATAATCGTATTGAATTTATTCATAAAAATAAAAATCTCCTAAAAATTATTTTAGGAGAAGTCATGTTCAATGATAATATTCAAACACTCATGTATAATTTATTACAAGAAATGGTAGCACCGGCGATTGAATCACTCATTCAAAATTTAAAAAACAACAATCAAATCGACCCTGAAATACGTAATCACAACGCCTTTCAAGCTTTGGCAACAAACACGATTAGCGTTATGCTACCTGTTCTACTTTCACACAACTATGATGTGTCAAAATTAAATAGCGATATAAGCGCTACTAAGTATTTATTGTTAAAAATGTTGAAATAACAAATACT
>NZ_PPQZ01000057.1 GCF_002902525.1 Mammaliicoccus stepanovicii | reverse complement strand
GTTAATAAAGCTATTCTGAATCAATTTACTTTTTCTTACAGTTTCAAAAAATTGATTACTTCTTATATTTTATAGGAATACTCCACATTATTCAAAAATAATTATGTTACATTTTAATTACTGTTATATTTCACAAAAAAACAAACACACATCTAATATGCATGTTTGTTTATTTATAAGGTGTATAGTCCATGAAAATAAATGACATAGCTGCTGAACGATTCTTATAGTTGTAGTGACTTAGATTAATTGTGCCCTCTTCTTCACCGTTTCTATAATTCATAAATCTGTTCACATTATTAATCATTACAAAATCGGCATTATCCCTTATATTATTTAGATCATCATTTCTAGCAAAGAAATGTTCCAAATTTAAGTGTTCATAATCCATATGATGAGCCTCCTAATCTTTGCCCCTAGAACATATGTCCATATATACACAAATATACACGGTTTCATTTGAATTGTAAATCATTTGAACATACATTTTAGAACCTATATTTGTGTATAATTTATATCTTAAACTTCCATTACACCATTTCTGCATAACCTTCTTGCATTAGATTCATTTTAGTTGAGTTTTTTCGTTATTTAACAATTTTAAAGTTAAAAATACTTATAATAAAATGTTCTCATCCGGAAATACTTGTGTGCATGTACACCGATGAGGTTAATATGAAAGAAAGGAACTTTGAAGCATATTATCAAAAATATGAAAGAATGATTCATTACTTTTTACATGATTATAATATACATTATCATTATGACGATTACTTTCAATTAATGTGTATTAAACTTTGGGAACTGTATAATTCTTATGACTGTACAATGTCAGATAATGAAGAAAAATATATTTATATTAAACTAAAGTACTATTTAATCGATTTATTGAGAAAATTTACTAAAGAAAGCATGCGATTGATACCTACTCAGGAACAAAGTATATTAGATAAATCTTATTACGATCATTACAAAATTGAAATGTACACTTTATTAAGTATACTTACAGATAATGAACTGACATGGTTCAAATTAACTTTACAAGGATTTTCAACACAAGAAATAGCTATTTATATGAATAAAAGCAATTCTACAATTAAAGGATACAGCAAACATACTCGCATAAAGTTAAAGCAATATTTTTTATTTTAAATACTAAAAAATCACCAATATATACAAGACGACACCTCCATATCATGTAATATATGTTATGGAGGTGATAATTTGCAATCTAACATTATTAATAAAAACATGACTTACTTGAAATATTCAAATCATCCTCATTTTAAATATCAAATTGGATATTTAGATCATTCAACTAGCTATTCTAATTTAACGATTCAAACACTTATTAATCAAACTTTATTAATAGAAGGTGCTAATCTTAAAACTAGAGAACAATATGCTCGAAAGATATTAAAAATATCTAAATTATTACCTATATTAATTCACGCAACTCAAGATTTTTCATTATTCCCTATAACTTCTAAAAATCATCTTGACTATATCCTCATTAATTCAAAGCATGTAGATTCTATAGAACAGCATAACAATCATTGTTCAATCATCTTTACAAATAATGCTTTATTAAACACAACTCGTGATTTAAATATTATATCAAAAAAAATGGGTGAATCATTACGACTCATCCATCATCAAAAACTTCATTTATCAAATTTATAACAAGTTATGTATCATCATAATTTATGATCTTTCAACTGGCTACTTACGCCAGACAACAACGCCTGATATGCACTGTTAAAGAAAGTTAATAATACTTCATCTCTTCGCATAATGCTTTCTAAGTCTTCTTCATACATCAAGAAACTGCCGTCTTTACCATTATATTCTGCATATGACGGTTCAACTTGTTTTAAGTTTATCTTATCTTGCTTAAATGGATTAATCTTAATAATATAATAAGGAGATTCTCTATATTTATCTCCAAAATAATAGCATAAAGAAACTGTGTACTCGTGATTTCCTTCAACATAAAATATTGAAGTCACATCAAATTTATCCCAAAACAAGCCCGTTTTGACATCTTTGATATTTTTTGAATGTAAAAATTGATAATGATCATATTGTGCTTGTTGCATGAGCCTTAATGCTTTATATGCCATCTTTGGATCAAACACACGCTCTGTATCATCTTTATCCAACGTCTTATCATACGGAATGTTATATGGCTTTGTATTGATCGCGAAATCGATACCGTTTTCTCGTAAATTATTAAATATAAATTCATAATATGATTGAATCGTTTTGCCGGTTTCAACAATCATCATCGTTTCGTTATTATTAACAGTGACAACTAATTGTTGGTCAATCAAATCTAAATCAATGCCAAATTCTTGTCCTTTGTACTGTAATAAACCAGTCGATAAACCTACTTGGCTTACACTCAACATAACATGTTTATATAAAGGTTCTTCTTGTTTAACTTCTAAACAACATTTGCCCATAATTTGCGCTATATAACGAATAGTTGCGCGTGTTTCACGCCATTCATCAAAATATAATAAACTCATTTGTGATACCCCCTAAATTGTTGTTAAGACATTTCTTTAAATCTTTTCACAATCAGTAGCCTTCGAGTAAAATAAGCATTCACCCATTGTATGCCTTTATATCCGATATAGATCAATATTAGTCCAATAACTAAATATAATATTTGGAACAATATAGCTTCACCAAATGGTTTAGTAAAGTACAATGTAAATGTACCTAAGATTAACATTGCCGCTGTTATTAAGATCCCCATCATTACGACATTTCCAAATAGTAAACCACCTAGATTTAATATATTTTGAGACGAACTAGGCGCTTTTGAATGTTGAATGATACATTCATCGATAAAGTGATTTACAAATCGTGTTGGTTTACCATATTTATCTATTAACTTTTCACTCTCTGGACAAGTCAATTTATTTAATGCAATTTCTTTTTCGTGTTTTTTAATAAACCATAATTTTTTTAAAACTATAGCTTTATATTGTTCGTTATTCATGTTACACCTCTAAAAATCATTAATAATTTAATTATAACATTAATTATATACACGGTAATGCATTATCTAATTTCATTTTTGTAAAGGAGATTATATATGGTTCCCTATCAACTTATAACTTTAAAATCTGAAACAACTTTTCTAATAAATGATGATATGATTTCACTCATTTATGTGATTGACGGCGAATTAGTATTATGGCATGAATATACGCATAATATTATTAAAATAAAATCTGGATACTATACTGTTATTCCTTCAAATCATGCTATATTTATAGACTGTCAGCATAGTTTGGTGTATGTTCTGCAAATAAACATTTATGTAATCAATTTGGTGGCAAGTGATTTAGGATTTCTAAATCACTACCAAAACGATATCATCTTAAGTACCAAAGATTTTCAAGATATTATAAATAAACAATTAGCCACCTTATGTACAAATACCCCCAATCACGACTTAAAGCTTAATACTGATTTATCTTATTCTTTAATTTCATTACTTAAAGTTTTAAAACTTCATTTAAATGATTCAAATCCTGATTCTATAAATAGACAATCATATCATTCAGCATTTGATTTTAACGAAGACATACAATTTAGATTATTTGAATCCGCTATAGAACTTAGTTATAACCATAAAAAAACAATTGCACAAATTGCACTAGACTATGGCTTCTATGACCAATCTCATTTTACAAAAACATTCAAAAAATATAAAAATATGACTCCTAGCGCTTTTAGAAAATGGTCTCAGTCACAATTATCAAATAGTTAACTATCTATCATATAAGAATAATAAAGAGTGGGCATAAGAAATCTATTTTAAAACAGATTTCTTATGCCCACTCTCATTTGTTAAATATTTATAAATTAGTATTCATTTGTTTTAAGTGTTAATTCAAGGCGATCAATAATGTTTTCAAGTTGAATAAGGTTTAAATCATTTTGTTTAGAGATTGAATCTCTATTTGAAACTAAATATTGAACGATTAATTGCAATGGAATAATTGCCCCTTTTTGAACATTGCTATCATTTAAAACAAATAATCCATCAGACTGACTTAAACTAAATTGTTTCGAATCTTCTTTGTTTAAATCATTTTGAAAATATACTTCACCATGCGAAAATTTCATATGTGTGCGCTCTTCTAAACTTAGCACAGCATCATGAAATGTTTCATGATTCAGCCCTTTATAAAATTGATAAATAATTTGCTCTTGTTCCTCTTTACCATTTACAATTTTTATATTTTGTAGCATAGTGTTTCACCCCATCTCACTTACTAATTTTAACATTTAATGGAACAGATTTTGAGTGTTTTTATATTACATTTTGAAGTCATTTATTACATGATATTTCGAATTTCACTAAAGAGTCATATTTTTATTTAATATCATATTGTAATTTACTGTAAATAAATATATTTTTATTAAGTAACCAATAAAAATATATAAGAATAGAGGTTAATAAATGAAACAAACTTACAATCCATTAAGGCGATTACACTTTTACGCAGCATTTTTTATAACACCTTTACTATTAACATTGTCTTTAACTGGTATTGGATATTTATTTTACACAAATGTCGAGAATAACATTTACCATGACCAATTTTTTAGTGAAAGTCAAACTAAAGAACATCAATCTTTAGATGACGCGATAAAAGAAATAGAAAATGTTTATAAAGGCTATCACATTCAGAAAATAAGCATCATGGATGAACCCTATAATAATAGAGTTACGATTGGTAATGATGATGGTGAATCAAGATACATATTTTTAGATAAACATAATCAACGTGTAGCTAACCAAAACGCACTTTATACATATTCAAACGTTATGCGCTCTACACATAGTTCATTGATGGTTGGTGGTACATTCGTAAATTATTTAGTCGAACTCGCTGCTTGTTGGACAATCTTTATGATTGGATCAGGTATATATTTAACGTTTAAGTCGAATGCATTAAAGAAATCTAACCACAAAACTTCCTTCATTAAAAACAGAAGATTACATGCAATTTTAGGTTTAATTATTGCAATACCTATATTTATCATTGTACTTACAGGTATTCCTTGGTCAGCATTCATGGGTAAACAAATAAACCAATTTGCTGATGAACATCCTAAATTTGGTTATACAGCATTAATGGCTAGCCCTCCACAATCAGAAGATAATGAATTACCTTGGGCTACTAGAAATAAAGAGAAACCCGAATCTAAAAAAGATCCACATAAAAATCACCATGGTGGATCCAGCAATGTTATTGGTGCTGAAGGCCAACAAAGTTTAGAAAGTATCATATCAATTAGTGAAAAAGAAGGCATATCAAAACCGTTTTCAATTGTATATCCAGAAGATGAAAAAGGTGTGTTCACAGTTTCTAAAGGTAGCAATACTGGCGTTACAGGTCTAGACGTTGCACCTAAAGAAGAAACAACTGCTTATTTCGATCAATATTCTGGTAAAAATTTAGGTAAAGTGAATTATGAAGACTATGGCATCATCGGTAAGTGGTTTAGCTATGGTATTCCATTACATGAAGGCCACCTATTTGGTACTCCAAATAAAATAATCAATTTATTCGTTTGTTTAGCATTTATTGGCGGCATAATATATGGATTTATGAGCTGGATGAAGAGAAGAAAAGAAGGAACATTCAGTGCGCCTAAGAGAATAAATGGCCATTTATCGATGAGTTTACTGATATGCCTAATAGTTCTTGGTGTTTTGATGCCTTTATTCGGTGCATCTTTAATTATCGTAGCAATTATTGAAGCAATCCTTTATAGAAAAAACAAAAAATTGAGCACCAAATAAATAAAACCTCTGACCAATAAAGATTATTGGTCAGAGGTTAATTTATTTGGTGATATGTTTTATAGGTTTTGCTGGATTCCCACCTACAACCGTATTTGATGCTATATCTTTAACTACAACTGCGCCTGATGCTACAACAACATTATCTCCTATCGTAACACCTGGATTAATAACAGCATGACCACCAATCCACACATTGTTTCCAATTTTTATTGGTTTTGCAAATTCTTTACCATTGTTTCGTTCAAATGGATCTATAGGATGTGTTGCAGTGTAAATACCTACATTAGGTCCTAACATGCAGTTATCTCCAAAATGTATAGTCGAAACATCCAACATTGTACAATTATAGTTTGCATAGAAGTTTTCTCCTAAATATATGTTATACCCGTAATCAACATTGAAATTTGGATTGATTTCAAATTCATTTTTATAGCCACCTAATAATTTTTTCAATAAATTTATTCGTTTATCCTTATTCTTAATAGGTGTTTGATTAAATTCATAAGTTAATTGTCGAGCTGTTTCTCTTTCTGAAACTAACGTCTCATCGTTTGGTAAATACATTTCTCCATTAATCATTTTTTCTTTTTCAGACAAAAGCACACCAACTTTCTTAGAGCATAATTAATTGTCACTAAATTTATTTGCTTGGCTCGGGATGTACATATGAAGAATAAACACCTTTATCGCGTAATTTTAATTCTACCGAATCACAAATATCATGAGCCTCGTCTAATGTTAATTTCTTATCAACAATTATAGTAACATCTAAAAATATACTATTTCCATGGTACCTACCTTTAATTGAAGGAACATTCATGACGCCATCTATATGTTCTATATCTACAATATAGTCGTTTAAATCTTTTTCGTGAAACCCATCGCTCAGCGTAAATATGGATTCTTTAAAAATGGTAAACCCAGTATAAATAATAATAAACCCTAATAAAACTGCTAAAATAATATCCACGATTGGGAAACCAAATTGTGTAAAGATTAATCCTATACCTGTCCCTATACTTACTAATGCATCAGATAAATTATCTTTAGAAGCTGACTTTAGTGACGTACTTTCAGTTCTTTTTGATAGTCGCGAATTATACACATACACCATAATCATCACTATACCACTTAAAAAACTGACCCAAATTGTTAAACTATTAGGTTCATTGATTTCACCGATAAATAATTTAGGGATATTTGTTAATATTACTTCAATCCCAACAAACATAATAATAAATGAAACGATTAACGTTGTTATGTTTTCAGTTTTCATATGTCCATATGGATGATTCTTATCGGCGGGTTTAATTGAAATCTTTAATCCTACTAATACTGCAATAGACACTAATATATCTGTAAGATTATTTAAACTATCAGCCTTTAATGCAGATGAATGGTAAGTTGTTCCGACTATAAACTTTATAACCGAGAGGATAATATACGTAATTAAACTAACATAAGCACCTCTTTGAGCTATTTTTAAATTTTTCTCCATATGTTTTTACACTCCAATTTTTTCATTGAAATATGATTATATAACAAAAATTCTCTCAAGGTAACTGATTAGCTATAGTAAAATAATAATAATTTAAATATATATTTTCGAATTAGGCATGCCTACATTAAGATTAAAATACTGCAAAAATGACAACAATGAATCTCAATAAGTATTTTATAAATTGGTGAGAATATAAATAAATTCTCCTAATCTGTATGTTCATTCCAACAGATTAGGAGAATTGTATAGTATGACGCTTTAAATATTATAATAGTTTGTTCATTTACTATAGGATACTTAAGCCACTAGCTTTAATATCTTTAGCAAATCCTTCAACTGTATCTACAGATAACTCATTTACGTCTCTGCCGATGTTTGGCACTTTTGCCACTACATCTTTAGGACATGTAATGATATCTACACCAATTTCATCTGCTTGAACAACGTTGAATAATTCTCTACAACTTGCCCAAAGTAATTTGACGCCATCTTTACTATGGCATACTTTTTCAGCTTCTTTCATTAATGGTAATGGATCTACACCAGTATCAGCAATACGTCCTGCAAATACTGAAACATATGATTCAACACCTGGTTTAATAGCTTCTACAATTTCTTTAACTTGTTCAATTGTATACACTGCAGTGATGTTTACTTTCACATTATTTGATGAAAGTTGTTTAATTAAAGGAATCATTGATTCCCCTTTTGTATTTACGACTGGAATTTTAACGAAGACATTTTCACCGTATTGTTTCAAAATCTCTGCTTCTTTAGACATAGTTTCCATATCATCAGCAAATACTTCAAATGAGATTGACGCATCTGGAATAGCTTTAACTACTTCTTCAGCAAATGTCTTATAATCCGTAACGCCTGCTTTCTTCATTAAACTTGGATTTGTTGTAAAACCATCTACTTCTTTATTTTGGTAAGCCTTTTTCATTTCTTCGATGTCTGCACCATCGGCAAACACTTGAACATTTAGATTGCGCATCGTATTCATTCCTTTCAAATTATGTAATTTTATCGTACCATAATTATTAAATACTTACTAAATCATTTGATTTAAATAATACTTTTCGAGTTAATATACATGTTTTTTGTTGTATTTTATGCGATAATAAGTATAAATTTAAAAGAAAAATTATATTGTTCTAAATTAATTATTTTATATTATATGATTCAGGGGGTGTAATACAATGATAAGTGACCTAGAAACGATAAACC
>NZ_PPQZ01000056.1 GCF_002902525.1 Mammaliicoccus stepanovicii | reverse complement strand
TTTTACATTTACGACTTCACCTTCATTTAAATGTACATTTCCTGGGATATCTATTGTGTAATTACCGTCTTTATCCGTTGTACCTGTTGCTGTTGTACCATCTGGGAATGTGACAGTTACGGTTGAATCTGGTTCTGCCTTACCTGTAATCACTTTGTCTTCACTTGTCACTGGATTAACTGATGGCGCGCTTGGTGCTGTTGTATCTTTAACCGTTGTTGATGTTTCTGGTGATTTATTACCATCTGCATCTGTTGCAGTAACAGGTAAAACTTCGCCTCCAACTAAATCTACATTTCCTGGGATATCTATTGTATAATTGCCGTCTTTGTCTGTTGTACCAGTTGCTGTTGTACCATCCGGGAACGTGACAGTTACGGTTGAGCCTGGTTCCGCCGTTCCTGTAATCACTTTGTCTTCACTTGTTACCGGATTAACTGATGGCGTACTTGGTGCATTCATATCTTTAACCGTTGTTGATGTTTCTGGTGATTTATTACCGTCAACATCAGTTGCAGTAACTGGTAATACTTCGCCTCCGACTAAATCTACATTTGTTGGGATGTCAATTGTATAATTTCCGTCTTTATCTGTTGTACCTGTCGCTGTTGTACCATCTGGGAACGTGATA
>NZ_PPQZ01000055.1 GCF_002902525.1 Mammaliicoccus stepanovicii | reverse complement strand
GTACAAATGTTCTGTATTGACTTTATCAAGTTCTAATGGTCTTTCTTAATTTTGTGTAAAAAATGTAAAATATAATAAGCTTTATATTATAAATTTAAAACTTTAGTAGCATTACCTATTGAAAAGTTTTATAATTCAATTAAGCAAACTTATTTATCATATTTTCGTAATTTACTTAATTCATTTTTTGAAGTGTCCATACATAATTTTTTAAGTATGTTCTGATACAGCATACAGAAGGGGTGATGATATGCCAGAATCAAATATCGAGAACTATTCATCTAAGGCTAAAGAATTGTTAAACCTTAAGATTATTACTAAAGAGGAATATGATGAGCGTATAAAAGATTATACTGATTATACAAATAGTGAAGGTAAATACGCAAGAAAACATTAATAACTATTAAACAAAAAAGAAGTGATTAACCATTATCCAAGATATCGGTTAATCACTTCTTTCTATTATTATTCTATTTATAGCGCGTTTGCCATCCAAGTTACACCAAATGGATCTGTAAATGATCCGAACATTGGAGACCACTCTACTTTATCTAGTTTCATGTCCATTTTACAACCAGCTTCTTCAGCTTTGTTAAATAAGTCAACAATTGCTTCTCTATCAGCTTCGTTGTCATACTTAAATTGGAAACAAACTTGTGCACCTTCATTATCAATTTCTTTGTTTTGCCAAGTGTCACTACATAAAAATGTTTGTCCCAATAATGTGAAGCTTGCATTCATAGTAAATGATTCTGGTAATTTGAATTCATCAGGGGCATCTTTAAATCTTTCATCATTTCCAGCGATTCTCATGATATCTGTAGCACCAAGTTTTTCTTCATAAAATTTTAATGCTTCAATACTGTTCTGAAAGTTAAAGTACGTATTTACATCCATTATAACGCCTCCTATTTATTGGTATTTCAAATTAATTATAAGATTATATTACTCATTATACAAGTAAGTTTACTTCGTCATTTCTATATCTATAGAACTACGACCGTTTAGCCTCATATCAGCCCTTTTACCGTTTAAATATAAGAAGTGCGCGACTGAACCAATCATAGCAGCATTATCTGTACATAAATTTAAAGGTGGTATCGTTAAATTGATATTTAAATCTTGGCAATTTTTTTGTAAAGCTTCACGAAGGCCTTTATTAGCTGCAACGCCTCCTGCTACTACCAATTCATTAACATTATATTCTTTGATTGCAGAAATCGTTTTTCCGACTAATACTTCAACGACACTATTTTGAAAACTCGTAGCCACATCTTTACTTACAATTTCTTCATTTTTTTGTTTTTTATTATGAAGTGTATTGATGACTGCACTTTTCAAACCACTAAAGCTAAAATCATAACTGTCTTTTTCTAACCAAACTCTTGGAAAATTCAGTGTGTCTTCACCTAATTGGGCAAGTCGATCAATCTCCGGTCCTCCTGGATACGGTAGTCCGATTGTTCTTGCAACTTTATCATATGCTTCTCCAACAGCATCGTCTCTTGTTTCTCCAATTATTTCAAAATCTAAATGATCTTTCATATATATCAGTTCTGTATGCCCACCAGAAACGATTAATGCTATTAAAGGAAATTTTAAAGGTTGGATTAAATGATTTGCATAAATATGGCCTGCAATATGGTGTACTGGAATGAGCGGTTTTTGATGACTGAATGCTAATGCTTTTGCACTAGCTACACCAATTAATAAAGCACCTATAAGCCCCGGCCCTTCTGTTACTGCTACTGCATCAATTTCTTCCATAGATGTATTTGCGTTTTTTAGTGCTTCGTCTATAACTTGTGTCATGACTTCTACATGTTGTCTACTTGCAACTTCTGGTACGACACCTCCGAACTTTTTGTGTGTCATCATCTGAGTTACAACTTCATTACTAATTATTTCATTACCGTTTTTTATCACACTGGCAGCAGTTTCATCACAACTTGTTTCAATACTTAATATTAATGACTCTTTCATTATTTTAAGCTCACCCACATTACTTTTGCATCCTCTCCGTCACCGTAGTAATTTTTTCGAATTCCACCATACTTAAATCCAGCTTTTTCATATATATGTCTAGCTGTATCATTTTCTAATCTCACTTCTAAACTCATCGTTGTACATGTTTCACTTGCAAAATTCATGACATACTTAAGTAATAATTGCCCTATCCCACTATTTCTATAGTTCTTATTAACGGATATTGTCGTAATTTGTGCTTGGTCAATGACTAACCATAATCCACAATAAGCAATAATGTCCTCACCTAAAGTTACAACGAAATAATGAGCAAATTCATTTTTTTCCAATTCATGATAAAAAGCTTCCAAAGACCACGAACTATTTGAGAAGCTTTGTTTTTCTATATCATAAACTTTCAAAACATCATCCGATGTCATTTTTCTAATTTTTAAATCTTGGTTTGATTGTTTTTCCAATTTTGTTCCGCCTCTGATAATTTTAAATAACGTGGTTTTAAGTCATGCACATTTGAAATTGCTTCACCTTTAATTTTCATCATGAGAGATGCATTAGGTAATACCGGATCGACTTCACCATTTAACCTCTTAGATAATGATTGTGAATCAATCCCAATGAATATATATGTCTGATCAGTTGATTTTAAAAATTCATTCAAATCATCTATTGATATATAGCAATCTTCCATAATAGTAATTAAATTGTTATGTTCTTTTTTATAAACACCTGCAAATACATGTTCACGTCTCGCATCAAATAATGGAACAAGTAATGTATCATTTCTATCACTTACATTTGCTAGTGCTTTTAATGATGATACTTCATAAACTGGAATATTTAATGTATATGCCATCGTCTTTGCTGTTGTAATACCAATTCTTAAACCAGTGTATGAACCTGGTCCATTTGCAACCACGATTTCAGATAAATCTTTAGGCTTTATATTTGCTTCATTCATTAATTGTTCAATAACTGGCATTAATTGTAATGAATGGTTTTTCTTCAAATTTGATTGATAATTTAATAGTGTTGTTTGTTCCTCAACTATTGAAACTGCCAATGGCTGATTTGAAGTATCAATTAACAATGTGGTCATCATTTAACACTTCCTCTAATTGTTTATAATGTTCTCCAATTGAAATAATTTCAAAAATTCTATGACTTTCATCTATATACTTAATATTAATTTCCAATCTTTCATCAGGTAAATAATCACTAATGAATTCTCCCCATTCTACTATTGTAACGCCATCAGAATTAAAATATTCATCAAAGCCTAAATCTTCATCACTATCTTCTAATCTATAACAATCCATATGATGAAATGGCAATCTTCCTTTATAAGACTTAATTATATTGAACGTAGGTGAATTAATATTTCTTCTAACGCCTAATCCTTTTCCAAAATATTGGCTAAATGTTGTTTTTCCAGCTCCAAGATCACCATTTAACAATATGACATCATTTTCAGATACAACCTGCGCTAATTTTTCGGCTATTAATTTAGTTTGTTCTAAGTTTTCTATTTGAAGGATCAATTTTTCACACCTACTTTAATCATTTTTTATTATATAAACTAACTGAATTATTATAACAAATAATCAAATGAATGGGTAATTAATGAAATTCTATCAAATAAAGCGCTTACATTATCTAAATATTTAGAAAAATGCAAATCTTCTGTTGACAGGTTTGTTTATATGGGTTAAATTAAGTACATAAATTTTTTAACTATTCAAAAATCTTAATAAAAATATTATCCACATTTAATTCAGAAAGGACGAGTTGTAATGAAATTCTATACGACGGCAAATAAACCAAAAACCGACAACAACATATTAGTAATTTTATTACGCTCAGAAGGACTCGAACAACAGTAACTTGAAATTTACTGTATGGTTTAAGTCCTATTTCTGATTGAATGGGACTCGTAGTAGTGTCCCTTTAATTTAAGGGACACTACTTTTTTTATTTTCTAGAGGAGTGTAATTATGAGAAGTGACATGATAAAAAAAGGTGATCAACAAGCCCCAGCAAGAAGTTTATTACATGCAACTGGACAGATTAAGAGCCCTACAGATATGAATAAACCTTTCATAGCAATCTGTAACTCATATATCGATATTGTTCCTGGACATGTTCATTTAAGAGAGCTAGCTGATATCGCTAAAGAAGCAATTAGAGAAGCTGGTGGCATTCCATTTGAGTTTAATACGATTGGTGTTGACGATGGCATTGCAATGGGACATATCGGTATGCGCTATTCCTTACCTAGTAGAGAAGTTATAGCAGATGCAGCGGAAACAGTTATCAATGCTCACTGGTTTGATGGTGTATTCTACATGCCAAACTGTGACAAGATTACACCGGGTATGTTATTAGCATCTGTTAGAACGAACGTACCAGCAATCTTTTGTTCTGGTGGACCTATGAAAGCTGGACTTTCAGCAACTGGTAAAGCGTTAACGCTATCTTCAATGTTTGAAGCGGTTGGAACATTCAAAAGTGGTTCAATGAGTAAAGAAGAGTTTTTAGATATGGAACAAAATGCATGTCCAACTTGTGGGTCATGTGCTGGTATGTTTACAGCGAATTCAATGAACTGCTTAATGGAAGTATTAGGATTAGCCTTACCTTATAACGGTACAGCAATTGCAGTTGGTGAAGAACGAAAAGAATTAATTCGAGAAGCAGCATTTAAATTAATGGATTTAGTTAAAAAAGACATTAAACCTAAAGATATTATCACAAAAGGTGCAATTGACGACGCATTTGCTTTAGACATGGCAATGGGCGGTTCCACAAATACCGTACTTCATACACTTGCACTAGCAAATGAAGCTGGTATTGAATACGACTTAAATAGAGTGAATGAAATTGCTAAGCGTACACCATACCTTTCTAAGATAGCGCCAAGTTCTTCTTATTCTATGCATGATGTACATGAAGCCGGCGGTGTTCCCGCTATAATTGGTGAGTTATTAACAATGGATAACGTATTACATCCTGATCGTATTACAGTTACAGGAAATACGTTAAGAGAAAATAATGAAAACAGAAAAATTACAAATACTGATGTTATTCATAAAAAAGAAGATGCTTTCTCAAAAACTGGTGGGCTATCTATTCTCTTTGGCAATATTGCCCCAGATGGAGCAGCAATTAAAGTTGGTGGCGTCGATCCATCTATTAAAAAATTCGTAGGAAAAGCAATTTGTTTCAATTCTCATGACGAAGCTGTAGAAGCAATCGACAATCATACTGTTCGTGAAGGACATGTAGTAGTCATTCGTTATGAAGGACCTAAAGGTGGTCCTGGAATGCCTGAAATGTTAGCCCCTACTTCTTCTATTGTAGGTAGAGGTTTAGGGAAAGACGTTGCACTTATTACTGATGGAAGATTCTCTGGTGCTACTAGAGGTGTTGCAGTTGGTCATATTTCTCCAGAAGCAGCAGCTGGTGGCCCAATCGGATTAATAGAAGATGGTGATGAAATCGTCATTGATTTAACAAATCGCAAGTTAGATGTAAATGTATCAGATGCTGAATTACATGCAAGAAAACAAAACATTGAGCCTTTTAAAGCTAAAGTGAAAACTGGATACTTAGCTCGTTATACTGCCCTTGTAACAAGTGCAAACACAGGTGGCATCATGAAAGTACCAGATGAATTAATCTAAGGAGTGATTATTATGGCACTAAGTACTAAATCATACAATGAACCAGATGAAGCTACTAAAGAAAAGACATATACGTATACAGGAGCAGAACTTCTTGTTCAATCTTTTGTCGACCAAAAAGTCGAATTTATCTTTGGATACCCTGGTGGCGCAGTACTACCTTTATACGACGCTTTCTATGATGGGAAAGTGCCTCACATTTTAACAAGACATGAACAAGGCGCTGTACATGCTGCAGAAGGATATGCAAGAGTTACAGGAAAACCTGGTGTTGTAGTTGTGACAAGTGGTCCTGGTGCAACAAATACAATTACAGGTATTGCTGATGCGATGAGTGATTCAATACCACTTGTAGTTATAACTGGCCAAGTACATCGACCAGGCATCGGTAAAGATGCATTCCAAGAAGCAGATTTACTTTCAATGACAACACCAATTACGAAACATAATTATCAAGTCAAAGATGTCAAAGATATTCCAAGAATTATCAACGAAGCCTTTCATATTGCATCTACTGGTAGAAAAGGCCCAGTAGTTATAGATTTCCCTAAAGATATTGGGGTTCTTGAAACGATTGAAGTAACACCGAAAGATTTGGATTTACCAGGATATAATCTCAATCTAAATCCTGAGGATAAAGAAATCGAACAAATCATCAATATGATAAAGGTAGCCGAAAAACCAGTTATTCTATCTGGTGCAGGTGTCAATCATGCTGAAGCATCTAAAGAGCTTACAGAATTTGCTAATAAATACAAAATTCCTGTCGTGAATACTTTATTAGGTTTAGGGTCTATCCCCTACTCAGATCCTTTATTTTTAGGAATGGGTGGAATGCATGGTTCCTATGCAAGTAACATGGCATTAACTGAATGTGATTTACTTATAAATTTTGGTAGTAGATTTGACGACAGATTAGCAAGTAATCCAGATGAATTTGCTAAAGATGCCAAGGTTATTCATGTAGATATTGATCCATGTGAAATTAACAAAGTCATTCCAACAGATCTAGGTGTAATTGCTGATGCAAAACATACACTAGAGGCACTATTAGATTATGATGCACATGAACTCGTACATCACGAATGGTATGAACATTGTTTATCAAATAAGGCAACTTACCCATTTAAATATGATCAACCTACTGATGATTTCATAAAACCTCAACAAGCAATTGAGTACATCGGAAAAATTACAAACGGAGATGCATTAGTCGCGACAGATGTTGGTCAACATCAAATGTGGGCAGCACAGTACTATCCATTTAAAACACATGGTCAAATCATCACGAGTGGTGGCCTTGGAACTATGGGATTTGGTATCCCGGCAGCAATTGGTGCAAAGTTTGCATATCCAGATAAAACAGTTGTTGCATTTGTTGGTGATGGCGGCTTCCAAATGACAAATCAAGAAATGGCTATTTTAAATGAATTTAATAACGACATTAAAATTGTTCTTATTAATAATGGAACGCTTGGCATGGTAAAACAATGGCAAGATAAATTTTTCAATCAACGTTTTTCACATTCAGTATTTAATGGTCAACCTGATTTCATGAAACTATCCGAAAGTTATGGCGTCAAAGGATTCATGATTGACTCAAATGACAAACTAGAATCTACTTTAGATGAAGCATTTCAATATAAAGGTCCAGCGTTAATTGAAATTAGAATTTCACCAACTGAACCTGTACTACCAATGGTTCCTAGTGGCCAACCAAATTACAAAATGGAGGGCGTGGAATAATGAAGAGAACAATCAAGACACAAGTACTCGACAGAGCGGGTACACTCAACCGACTTACAAGTATTTTTGTAAGAAGACAATACAACATTGTTTCACTTTCAGCTACGCCTACGGAAACTGAGGGCATAAGTAACATTACATTTATAGTTGATGTTTCCGATGAAAGTTCTACAGAAACAATCATTAAGCAATTAGAAAAACAAGTTAATGTTTTGTCTGCTTTAGACATTACTGATACAAATTTATTCAATCGAGAACTCATCTTAATTAAATTAGGTCAGCCTGATAATTTTGAAGAATTCGAACAAATTATTAAGCCATATAAAAATCAAATGACCATTCTAAAAGATGTAGATGATCATATTTATTTACAAGCATTTGGAACCCATCAAACAATAGAAAATCTATTGAATGATTTAAACATATATCCAGTGACACAAGTGTCACGTACAGGTTCTGCAGGATTACTATAAAAATTAAAACAAATTAATGGAGGATTTTATTATGACTAAAGTATATTATGACAACACGGTAACAGAGGACGCATTACAAGGTAAGAAGATTGCAGTTATTGGCTACGGGTCACAAGGACATGCACATGCACAAAATTTAAAAGATAACGGCTATGATGTAGTTATCGGTATTCGTCCTGGTAAATCTTTTGATCAAGCTAAAGAAGATGGTTTTGAAGTATATCCAGTAGCTGAAGCGGTAAAACAATCAGATGTTGTAATGGTACTTTTACCAGATGAAATTCAAGGACAAGTATATAGAGAAGAAATCGAACCTAATTTAGAAGCAGGTAACGCTTTAGTATTTGCTCATGGATTCAACATTCACTTTAAAGTCATTCAACCACCTGAAAACGTTGATGTTTTCTTAGTGGCACCGAAAGGACCTGGTCATTTAGTTAGACGTACATTTACTGAAGGTAGTGCAGTTCCTGCCCTATTTGCTGTATTCCAAGATGCAACTGGCAAAGCTACACAGTTATCATTAAGTTATGCCAAAGGTATCGGTGCAACAAGAGCTGGCGTTATTGGAACAACATTCGAAGAAGAAACTGAGACAGATTTATTCGGCGAACAAGCAGTATTATGTGGTGGTGTTACGAAGTTAATCCAATCAGGATTTGAAACTTTAGTAGAAGCTGGTTACCAACCTGAAATTGCCTATTTTGAAGTACTACATGAAATGAAACTCATTGTAGACTTAATGTATGAAGGTGGAATGGAAAACATGCGTTATTCTATTTCAAATACTGCTGAATTTGGAGATTACGTTTCAGGTGAACGTGTTATTACACCAGACGTTAAAGACAATATGAAGGAAGTTCTTAAAGACATTCAATCAGGTGCATTTAGTGACCGATTTATTAAAGATAATGAAAATGGATTTGAAGAATTCTTAGCAATGCGTAAAAAACAACAAGGTCATCAAATTGAGGCAGTTGGTAGAGATTTACGTGACATGATGCCATTCGTTAAAGCTAAAAGTATTCAATCTAAATAATCGAAAGCGAACTTAAGGAGAGGATAATTATGTCAGAGCATATTCAAATATTTGATACAACTTTAAGAGATGGTGAACAAACACCAGGCGTCAATTTTACTTTTGATGAACGCCTTAAAATAGCTTTACAACTAGAAAAATGGGGAGTTGACGTGATAGAAGCTGGCTTCCCCGCTTCTAGTGAAGGAAGTTTTAAGTCTGTAGAAAGTATTGCAAATGCATTAACAACTACAGCAGTATGTGGTTTGGCTAGATGTACTAAGTCTGATATTGATGCAGTTCATGAATCTACAAAAAATGCACAACATAGACAAATACATGTATTCTTAGCAACAAGCCCTATCCACTTAGAGTTTAAGTTAAAGAAAACAGAAGAAGAAATTTTAGCATCAATTAAAGAAAATGTTGCGTATGCAAAAACACTATTTAATGATGTGCAATTTTCGCCTGAAGATGCGACAAGAACGCCGTTACCATTCTTAATTAAAGCTGTGCAAACTGCCGTAGATGCTGGCGCAAATATTATAAATATACCTGACACAGTTGGTTATTCTTATCCTAATGAATATGGTCAAATCTTTAAAACTCTTATCGAAACAATTGAAAGCAAACATGAAGTTATTTATAGCTCACATTGCCATGACGATTTAGGGCTAGCAGTTGCAAATGGACTTGCTGCATTCGAAAATGGTGCACGCCGTGTAGAAGGTGCAATCAATGGTATTGGTGAACGTGCTGGAAATACGTCACTTGAAGAAATCGCACTTGCCTTATATGTCAGACAAGATCATTATAATCTCACTACAAACATTAATTTATCTGAAACGAAAAACACAAGTGACATGATTAGTAGATTCTCTGGACTTCGAGTCCCTAGAAATAAAGCTATTGTTGGTAGAAATGCTTTTAGTCATGAATCTGGTATCCATCAAGACGGCATATTAAAAAATCCAGAAACATATGAAATCATGACACCACAACTTGTTGGTGTAGTTAAAAACACTTTACCACTTGGAAAACTATCAGGTAAACATGCATTTAGTCAAAAATTAATTGAACTAGGTTATGATTTATCACCTGATGAACAAGTTGAGGTATTTAAACAATTTAAGTCAGTTGCTGATAAGAAAAAACAAGTTACAGACCGAGATATTCACGCAATTATGCAAGGTAGTGAACACGAAGAAAATGCAATGTATAAAGTAAATGCACTGCAATTACAATTTGTTTCTAATGGACTACAAAGCGCTGTTGTTGTGATTGAAGATAAAGAAGGCAATACTTATCAAGACTCTTCAATTGGATCTGGATCAATTACTTCTATCTACAATGCAATAGATAGAATATTTGATCAATCACCAGAACTTCAACAATATCGTATTGAATCCATTACTGAAGGAACGGATGCTCAAGCAGAAGTGCATGTGCAAGTTGAATTTGAAGATCAAATATATACTGGCATTGGTATAGACTATGATATCTTATACGCTTCTTGTAAAGCATATGTTGAAGCTCATGCTAAATTTAGCGAAACTTCATTGAAAGAAGGCGTAAAGTCATGACATACAAAATCACTGCCCTTCCTGGAGATGGTATTGGACCAGAAATTATACAAGGAAGTTTAGAAATATTAGAAATTCTTTCAAACAAATTCAATTTTGATGTAGAAATAGAAACGAAAGATTTTGGAGGTATCGCCATTGACAAACATGGCGATCCACTTCCAAAAGATACGTTAGAATCATGTAAGAATAGCGATGCTATTTTATTAGGTGCTGTAGGTGGTCCTAATTGGACAGATCCAAAAAACAGACCTGAGCATGGATTACTAGGTATAAGAAAAGCTCTGAAACTCTTTGCTAATATTAGACCTACTATCGTAACAGAATCTACAGCGCATCTTTCGCCATTAAAGGAAAGCATCGTTAAAGATACTGACTTTATAATAGTGAGAGAACTTACTGGTGGATTATACTTTGGAGAACCTAAGTACTTTGATGAGAATCAAGCAGTTGACACTTTAACGTACACTGTTGATGAAATTACGAGAATTGCACATGTTGCATTTCAGTTAGCAGAAAAAAGAAATAAAAAAGTAACATCCGTAGATAAAGAGAATGTATTAAGTTCTTCTAAATTATGGAGAGCTACTTTAGATAATGTTTCAAAATCTTATCCTGACGTTGAACTAAATCATTTATTAGTTGACGCATGTAGTATGCATCTCATTACAAATCCGAAACAGTTCGATGTAATTGTTACTGAAAATTTATTTGGAGATATTTTAAGTGATGAAGCCTCAGTTATTCCTGGTTCTTTAGGTTTATCCCCTTCTGCAAGCTTTGGTGAAAGCGGACCAAGTTTATACGAACCAATCCATGGATCAGCACCAGACATAGCTGGACAAAATAAAGCTAATCCTAGCGGTATGCTTTTATCACTTGCTATGTGTCTCCGTGAAAGTTTAAATCAGCCGGAATGTGCACAACATTTAGAAGACATTGTCTTTTCTACAATAAATGAAGGCATCACTACTAAAGATTTAGGTGGAAACAAAAGTACTTCAGAAGTCTTCGAAACAATTAAGAAATCAATTTAACATAGGAGGTCAACGACATGTCACAAACATTATTTGATAAAGTATGGAATCGACATATAATTGCTGGTAAAGAAGGTGAACCACAATTATTATACATCGACTTACACCTTATACATGAAGTTACATCTCCTCAAGCTTTTGAAGGCTTAAGATTACACAACAGAACAGTAAGAAGACCTGACCTTACTTTTGGAACATTGGATCATAATGTACCGACTGTAGATATATTCAATATTAGAGATGAAATTGCTAATAAACAAATAAATGCATTACAGAAAAACTGTGAAGCATTTGGTGTAAAGTTATTTGATATGGGTTCAGATGAACAAGGCATTGTACACATGGTCGGTCCTGAAACAGGATTAACACAACCAGGTAAAACAATTGTTTGTGGAGATTCACATACAGCAACACATGGCGCATTTGGTGCAATAGCATTTGGAATTGGTACAAGTGAAGTCGAACACGTCTTTGCTACTCAAACACTATGGCAAACCAAGCCTAAAAATTTAAAAATCCAAGTTGATGGCACACTGCCTGTTGGTGTTTATGCAAAAGATCTTATTCTATATTTAATTAATCAATATGGCGTTGATTTCGGTAGTGGATACGCACTAGAATTCACTGGTGAAGCAATTTCAAATATGACAATGGATGAAAGAATGACTATTTGTAACATGGCAATTGAAGCCGGTGCTAAGTATGGAATGATGAAACCAGATGAAACAACTTTTGAATATGTTAGAGGACGTACTTATCAACCTGAAAACTTTGATGAAAAAATAGCAGATTGGAAAACATTATATTCAGACGAAGATGCTGTATATGATAAGACAATTACGATAGACGTTAGTGAACTTGAACCACAAGTTACTTGGGGAACGAGTCCAGAAATGGGTGTAAGTTTCAATACGCCCTTCCCAGAAATTAAAGATATAAATGATGAAAGAGCATATAACTATATGGGTCTACAGCCAGGGCAAACTGCTCATGATATTCCTTTAGGTTATGTATTCCTTGGTTCATGTACAAATGCTAGATTATCAGATTTAATTGAAGCAAGTAAAATTGTAAATGGTCACAAAGTGCATCAAGACATTACGGCAATAGTAGTTCCCGGATCAAGAAGTGTTAAGAAACAAGCGGAAGAATTAGGATTGGACAAAATCTTTAAAGATGCTGGTTTTGATTGGCGAGAACCCGGTTGTTCAATGTGTCTTGGTATGAATCCTGATCAAGTGCCTAATGGTGTACACTGTGCTTCTACAAGTAACCGTAATTTTGAAGGTAGACAAGGTAAAGGTGCAAGAACGCATCTTGTATCTCCTGCTATGGCTGCAGCTGCTGCTATTAACGGCAAATTTATTGATACTAGAAAGGTGGTTATCTAGTTGGAACCTATTAATATATTTAACGGTAAAACTGTTCCCCTACTCAATGATAATATCGATACTGATCAAATAATTCCTAAAGCTTTTCTAAAGCGTATTTCTAAAACTGGTTTCGGACCTTTCTTATTCGATGAATGGCGCTACCTTGAAGATGGCTCAGAAAATCCAGATTTCAATTTAAATAAACCTGAATATAAAGGTGCTAGCATTCTAATCTCTGGAGACAACTTTGGTTGTGGTTCATCACGTGAACATGCTGCATGGGCACTTAAAGATTTCGGTTTCTTTATTATAATAGCTGGAAGTTTTAGTGATATTTTCTATATGAATTGTACGAAAAACGGTATGCTACCTATTCAAATTGAAAATAAAACCGATAGAGAATCTATTGCTCAACATAGCAATATTACTATTGATTTACCTAAACAAGAAATTATTACACCAGAAGCTAAATATCATTTTGATATTGATAGTACATGGAAAAACAAACTTGTTAATGGTTTAGATGATATTGCTATTACTTTAACTTACGAAGATAAAATTACAGAATATGAAAAAACGCACAACTAATAGGAGTGATAGAATGACCTTGAAAACGCGATTAAGTGCTGTAGATATAGAGGAAGCATTTTTAAAAATAAAGGATACAGTAAAACAAACACCACTTGAAAAAGATTTATACTTATCACAAAAGTTCGACTGTAATGTCTACTTAAAAAGAGAAGACTTACAGTGGGTAAGATCTTTCAAGCTACGTGGTGCATTTTATGCAATTAATCAACTGTCTGACGAAGAAAGGAATAATGGTGTAAGTTGTGCTAGTGCAGGAAATCATGCACAAGGCATTGCATTTACAGCTAAACAATTAGAAATAAATGCCGTTATATTTATGCCAGTAACAACTCCTGCTCAAAAAATCAATCAAGTTAAATTCTTTGGTGGAGAATATGCACAAATTGAATTAATTGGTGATACATTTGATGATTGTTTAAAACACGCTTTAGCTTATACTGAAGAACATGGATTAAGTTTTATTGATCCTTTTGATAATATTAATACAATAGCTGGACAAGGTACGATAGCTAAAGAAATGGTTGATTTTGCCCAAGAAGAACATATAGAATTTGATTACTGCTTTGCTGCAATAGGTGGCGGTGGACTTATTTCTGGTGTAGGAACATACTTAAAAGATAAGATGCCTGCAACTCAAGTAGTTGGCGTTGAACCACTAGGTGCAAGTAGTATGGCTCAATCAGTTAAAGCAGACAAGATCATTACATTAACGGATATTGATAAGTTTGTTGATGGTGCCTCAGTTGGTAAGGTTGGCCAACTGACATTTGATATTTCTAAAAATGTGGTAGATCAATTCGTAGCAGTAGATGAAGGTGAAGTTTGTAGTACTATTTTAGATATGTATTCTAAACAAGCTATTATTGCGGAACCTGCTGGTGCTTTAAGTGTAACTGCACTTAATCATTTCAAAAACGAAATCAAAGGTAAAAATGTTATTTGTATCGTTAGCGGTGGTAACAATGATATAAACAGAATGAAAGAAATTGAAGAACGTTCTCTGTTATATGAAGACATGAAGCATTACTTTATAGTAAACTTCCCACAAAGACCAGGTGCATTAAGAGAGTTCGTTAATGATGTACTAGGACCTAATGATGATATTACAAAATTCGAATACTTAAAGAAATCAAGTCAGAATACAGGATCTGTAATAATTGGCATTCAATTAAAAGATCATAACGACTTAGATCAATTATATAAAAACGTAAGCGAATTTGATCCTAAATACATTTATATTAATCAGAATAAAAAGCTTTACTCACTCCTTATATAATTAAAATAAAAAAGTAAGCATATCACTACAGAACTGAACAAATCAGTTGAGTGATATGCTTATTTTTATAAAATTTTATAATGTTGTTAATTGTTTATCTTTTTACAATAATAATAGAAAGTAAACTCTCATTTATTATTATAAAATAGCTACTTTCCAATATTAGTTTAATTACTATTCAATACAAAAAAAGAGACCTAACAGGTCTCGAGTGCGGCTCATCGCATCCATTTTTAACGTATTGCCCGGCAACGTCCTACTCTCGCGGAACGTAAGTCCAACTACCATCGGCGCTAAAGAGCTTAACTTCTGTGTTCGGCATGGGAACAGGTGTGACC
>NZ_PPQZ01000054.1:51287-61699 GCF_002902525.1 Mammaliicoccus stepanovicii | reverse complement strand
ATCATAAACAGACGGCTAATTTAGAAGTTAGTCCGGAGGCGTTTTTACAAACGATTTTATTAATGATCGGTGTATATATTATTATTTCTATACAAAATTATATTTTCATTAAAAGAAAAACAATCTTAAGTTTAATGAATGAATATCAAGCTTCAGATACAAAAGTTAAAAAAATCAAAGCTTATGAGTTAGTATTTGGTGTTATAGGTATAATCATGATTGTCTTAGGTTACTATATCTCTAGTATGATTTTTGAAAACTTAATTACAAACACCATGACTGAACTATATTTAAGGATGTTAACAGTATTATTCCTTACTATAGTTGGTGCATATTTATTATTTAGATGCTCAATTTCTTTAATCTTTAATACGATACGTAAATATAAAAAAGGGATGCTTAGCGTAACAGATGTTGTTTCAACTTCTTCAATTATGCACAAAATGAAGACAAATGCATTATCATTAACAATCATTGCTACTGTTTCTGCTTTAGCAGTAGGATTGTTATCACTAAGTTATATATCTTATTATAATGCACAAGAAACTGCGCATTCACAAGTACCAAATGATTATATATTTACGAATAAAGAAAAAGTGGAAAATTTTAAGAAATCATTGAATAAAGAAGATATAGCATATTCAACACAAAACTTTCATATCGTAAGATATGCTATTGATGATTCAAAAGTATTTTCACAAAATGAAAATATGACTGGAGATAGTACTAAATTACCAGTGGCAGTTGTGAAAGCATCTGACTTTGATGATATAAATTTAACAAACAACGAAGTTGCAGTAGTAGGTTATAATGATTTTTTGGATAAGCTTACAACCGTTAATCACAACGAAGAAATGACTTATAAGATTAATCATAAAACAAAGAAACTAAGAGTAAAATCAATCTCTAAAGAAGATTATCTAGCACCCATGATTTCGCTTAATTCACCAGTATATGTCGTTTCAGATGACACATATAATCAAATGAAACATCAGCAACCTAAAAATGAATTACTAAATCACCAATTTGGAATTAATTTGAAACATAAAAGTGATGTACAGAAAGCTGAAAAAGTATTTAACGAACAAGTAGATGAGATTGATACTGGACGTTCTTATCAACAAGTTTATGAACAGTCAAAAAGTAATCTTGGATTAATGCTATTTGTGTTAGGTTTCTTAGGCGTTGCTTTCTTGTTATCTACAGGTTGTATTATTTACATTAAACAAATCGATGAGACTGAAGATGAAACATCAAACTATAAAATTTTAAGAAAATTAGGATATACGTCACGTGATATGTCACGAGGAATTGGATTAAAAATTGGATTCAACTTTGCTTTACCACTTGTAATTGGATTATGTCATGGCTATTTTGCTGCAAGATCAGCAGGATTTTTATTAGGACAATCATTCTATACACCAGTACTGATTGTTATGGCATTATATTCGCTGATTTATATAATCTTCGGTATTTTAGCTTATATTCATTCTAAGCGGGTTATACAACAAGCACTATAAAATTAAACAAATCATAAGAAATCTACCTATTTTTACTACAAAAATGGGTAGATTTTATTATATGCAATGTTAAGATTTTGTAAAGGTTATAAATTTATGAATACAAAATCGAACAATTTTCATAAGAAAAATTAATTTGTATATTTGAGTTGTTAATAAAATTAAAGAATATAATCCGTATTTAAGTGCATTAAATAGCGTGGTTAAAGCGTTTTGGAAAGTAAGGAATGCACTTGTTTAGAAATGGTATTTATTGGTATAATACAAGTATATAAACACAGTATTTTCAGAAAGTTTACAGAAACTTAAAGATTTAAAAATAAATTAATAAATAGTGGTCGAATGGCGTTTGAAAGAGTACAATGAAAGAGTAATTACATAAGATGTATATTTTGGGAGGATTACTAATGTTTAATAAGAAGAAGGATAAGTTTGGTATACAGCTAGAAGCTATAGCTGAAAATTTAAGTCGTGCATCAGTTGAGTTTGGGAAAATGGATTTTGACTCTGACTTCGATTTAAAAGCTTATTCAGATAGAATAAAAGCATACGAATCTAATGGTGATGATTTAATGCACCAAATTATTACGGATTTAAATCAGACATTCATTACACCGATTGAAAGAGAAGATATTTTAGAACTTTGTGATGCTTTAGATGATGTTTTAGATGAAATGGAAGAAACATCAGCAATGTTCGAAATGTATTCTATTAGTTATTCAGATGAATTTATGGCTGAGTTTGTTAAAAACATTCAAGCAGCGATTAAAGAAATTGAAATAGCGGTAACACTAGTAGCAGAGAAGAAATTCTCTCATGTTCGTGTGCATTCAATTAACATTAAAGAGTATGAAACAAACTGTGATGGCATATTAAGACAATCAATCAAATATATATTTAATACAGAAACAGATGCCGTAACATTAATAAAAATTAAAGATATTTATGAATCATTAGAAGATGTAGCAGATAAATGTCAATTAGTAGCAAACAAACTTGAACAAATTATTATGAAAAATAGCTAAGGAGTTATAAACATGGATAGTTTACTCATTATTACTGTAGCTATTGTTGCTTGTGCGTTACTGTTTGACTTTATTAATGGATTCCATGATACAGCCAATGCGATCGCAACAGCAGTATCTACAAAAGCACTTAAACCAAGACATGCTATTTTATTAGCAGCGGTAATGAACTTCATCGGTGCATTAATGGCAACAGGGGTTGCGCAAACAATCGCTAAAGATATTGTTGACCCGTTTAAATTAGAAAATGGATCTATTGTTATATTAGCTGCTTTAATTTCAGCTATTGCCTGGAACCTGTTAACTTGGTATTTTGGTATTCCAAGTTCATCATCACATGCGTTAATCGGCTCAATTGCAGGTGCTGCAATTGCCTCAGCAGGTTTTGGTGTACTTCATTATCAAGGATTCTCTAAAATAATATTAGCTTTAATTGCATCACCAATTTTAGCTTTTATAGTTGGATTTATCATGTATTCTATTTTCAAAGTTGTGTTCAAGAACAATAACTTAACTAAAACGAATAGAAACTTTAGATTTATTCAAATTGGTACTGCAGCATTGCAAGCATTCTCACATGGTACAAATGATGCTCAAAAGGCAATGGGTATCATTACAATGGCACTTATTTCGGCGAATTTGCAGACTACAACTGATATTGAACTATGGGTTAAAATTAGTTGTGCTACTGCAATGGGTCTAGGTACGGCAGTTGGTGGTTGGAAAATCATCAAAACTGTTGGTGGAAACATTATGAAAATACGTCCAGCTAATGGTGTAGCTGCTGACTTATCATCAGCATTTGTAATATTTGGGGCTACATTTATCCATTTACCAGTTTCTACAACACATGTAGTGTCATCATCTATACTTGGTGTTGGTTCTTCACAACGTGTTAAAGGTGTTAAATGGACTACAGCTCAAAGAATGATCATTACGTGGATTATCACTTTACCAGTTTCTATCGTATTATCATTCATTATTTATCACATTTGCATGTTATTTGTATAAAATCGATATATTAATATATAATTTAATAAACGAGTCTGGGACATCATACATGTCGCAGGCTCGTTTTATTATAAAAAGGGGGTGGGAATTATTAATTATGTTCCAAACTCGATAAATTAATTATTATCTTCAGGTTTATTTTTAGTAGTCGCATGATTGTATTTTTATATGAGTATGCACTGTTTTCCATAATAAAAGAATTAAAAATTATATTGTAGAATTAATTATGATTGCATTTAAAAAGAATCCGAGATTAAATCTCGGATTCTTTTTATGAGTTGTATCGATATTAATGAATGTATGAGTAGTTATATACTTCTGAAGCAGGGATTGTTCTATAATCTTGAACACCTGGAGGTGTATTATAATTCATTTCTGAAACTAATAAACTTCCGTCTGCTTTTACTGATTCAACATAAGATACGTGACCATATTGTCCAGCTGTTGATTGCATAATTGCACCAACTGCAGGCGCGTTATCTACACGGTATCCGTCAGCTTGCGCTGCACCAGCCCAATATTTAGCGTCTCCCCAATATGTACTAATTGAGCTTCCAGCTTGTCCTCTACGATCAAATACATAATATGTACATTGACCCCAGTCATATAAGTTTTGATCATTAAATGATTGGTTACCACCTTGAGTAGGTTGTGTATTGTTGTTATTAGTAGGAACTGTGCTTGTGTTAGCACCACTACCGCCAGCTATATTTAAAGTTTGACCAGGATAGATAATATAACCTTGTAAATTATTTGATTTCATAAGTTGGTCAACAGTAACACCATTTTGTTGGGCGATTACAGCTAATGAATCACCATTTTTAACCGTGTAAGTAGATCCTGAAGTTGCAGTTGCTTGTGAACCGCTACCTCCTGCTGATTGACTTCCGTTTACAGTAATGACTTGTCCTGGGAAAATCATATTTCCTGAAATGTTATTACTTGATTTCAGTTCTTCAACAGATGCACCATATTGATCTGCTATTGTCCATAAAGATTCACCATTTTTTACAGTATGTTGAGTAGATGCTTCGGCATCGTGATGTGTTGCTAATGCTGCTACCCCTGATACAGCTGTTACTGCGAATGCAAATTTTTTCAAAGGCTTATCCTCCTTGTAAATATCTAGAATTTATAAAAACATAATACGAATTTAAATCCTTCGTTACATGTAATGGTATCAAAAAATATTTCTGATGTACGGTATGTAATCATCTTGTAATATAAAAACAATAATTAATTTGTTAAAAACCAAGAAAATTAAAGGCTTTTATAACTGTCACAAGCGTCGTTGTATGTTATATCCCAAATTATGTAAGTGTGACAAATATTACAGTGTTTAAATAATCTTCTTCGTTGATATGTAATCTAATAAAGTGTAAAATACTGGTATCATAAATAAAAAAGGATGATTTTAATGAGTTATGAACAACATTATGGTGCATACCAAGATGCGGATTCTCATGGGTCTGCCATAAGAAAAACTTGGTTGTATTTCTTATATTATTGGGTTGTTTTCGGAGTAGGAACATTCTTAGGACAATTTGTACCGCCAGCATTGCATTTTCCTATTACAATCGCTTTATTTGCGATAATTATGATTTCTTTATTTGTGAAGTCATCTAGAAAATTCAGTGGGTTAATCACTAATGTGTATGCATTAGCAATAGGTGTACTTTCCTATACGTCATTTATGTACTATCTAGGTGTATTAGGTACTGAAGCATTTTATGGTAATATCCTATTAGCTATTGGTGCATTTGCAGCATTTGGTATTCTAGGCTACTTTATGATTGATGATGCTTCAGGACTAGGTAAGTATTTATTTGTTACACTAATTGCACTTGTTGTTGCGAGTTTTATCGGTATATTTATAAATAATACATTGTTCCACACAGTTATATCAGTAGTCGGTGTTGGTTTGTTCTTATTATATACTGTATATGACTTTAATCGTATGAAACTGGGCAATTTCTCACCAAGAGAAATGGGCTTTAATTTGTTTGTTAACTTATTAAATATTATTATGCATATTTTAAGACTAGCAAGTATTATAAGAGACTAAAATTAAATAAAAATTTATTTGAAGTTTATTTTCAGTACGACGATCTACTTTAAATATGTTGTGAGGCTAGGACTTATTTGATAAGTCCTAGCCTCATTCAATTTCTATCGCATCTAATTCTGATATTCTATTAGTCATAAATCATCCCACCATCGATATTAAATTCTTTAGATATTGGTTCCAAGTTTTGAGGGTTAATCTTATTTTGAGATGCAGTTATTGTTTTCTCACCAGAAATACGTTTCATATCTTTATAGGTCTTTTTTTGTAGTTCTAATAAATAATCAGCTGCCTGTTCTGTTTTTATTTTACTTTTGTCATAGTAAATATTAAACTCTGTATTCAATTGACTTTTTATTATTGGATATTTCTCCATTAATTCGTCCATAGCGTCATTATAGGCTTGTCCTTTGAGCTTCATTACTGGAAGGAAGTCCTTTTTAAACGTTTCTCCATCGTCAACACCAGTAGTTCTAATTGTCATATAATCATCGATAATACCACTAGCATCTTTTTTATGAGTCAATGTTTCATTCATAGCGTAGTAACCTTCTTTTTCCACGACTTGTTTAAAGTTTTTATGTGCAGCGTCAAATTCTTTTTGATACCTTTTATAAATCATTGATGCGATAGGTGCACCGGTATATGCTGATTCTGATATCGAAGGCATGAATACAGTCAACTTATTATCTTCGGTTGCTCTCATTCGTAAATATAGCTGAAAGGGATATTCACCTTTTGCACGTCCTATAGTCACAATTGCTGGATAACTACCGTACTTGCTTCCATTTGTATATGAATAAATCTGTGTAACATCCATTTCCGTATCAAATGTATCTTTTGCGTATTCTTTAAACACACGTTCAGCATCTTTTTTATATTTTTTTAAGAAAACTTTATTATCGTTGTGATGGTCTCCCATATATTGTCCTTTATAAGTCTTTACGTTAACACTTTTGGGAATATCTTCACTTGATTCAAATGGCATATAATCACATCCTCCAATTAATACAATACTTGCAATGATTAGACATAATAACTTTTTCATCATGTACCTCACTTGTTTATAATTTTTGAATTTTACAAATTATCCCATTTTAATATTAATCTAATTGTACAATTAATTCAATTTGATAAAGAATTTAGAAGAACAGTATCGTGGAATCAGTGGTTTATTTAGAGGGTTGATTAGGATTGAGTTGTAGAATATAAAATAGGTAATAACGGAGTTTACTTTGTTTTTTAATATGATAAACTTTGCGAGATGACGTCGTTATTGTATAATAAATATGATAAAAATAACTCACTTTGAAAGAGAGATGGAATTATGGGACGTAAATGGAATAACATTAAGGATAAAAAAGCCCAAAAAGATAAAAATACGAGTAGGATTTATGCGAAATTTGGACGTGAAATCTACGTAGCTGCGAAATCAGGTGAACCAGATCCTGAATCTAACCAAAATCTTAAATTTGTATTAGAAAAAGCTAAGACTTATTCTGTTCCGAAACATATTATAGATAGAGCGATTGAGAAGGCTAAAGGTGGTTCTGAAGAGAACTTTGATGAATTAAGATATGAAGGTTTTGGACCAAGTGGATCAATGCTTATAGTTGATGCACTAACAAATAACGTAAATCGTACAGCGAGTGATGTCCGTGCAGCATTTGGTAAAAATGGCGGGAATATGGGTGTATCTGGTTCTGTTGCTTATATGTTTAATAACACTGCTGTTTTTGCATTTAAAGATAAGTCTTCTGATGAGATTTTCGAAGTATTGTTAGAAGCAGATTTAGATGTGAGAGATGTTATAGATGAAGAAGAACTGACAATTGTTTACGCTGAACCAGACCAATTTTCACAAGTGCAGCAAGTGCTTAAAGAAAATGGCGTCGAAGACTTTGAAGTTGCAGAGTTATCGATGTTAGCTCAATCAGAAGTTTCTTTATCAGATGAGGATTTAGAAACATTTGAAAAATTAGTAGATGCAATTGAAGATTTAGAAGATGTACAACAAGTATTTCATAATGTAGATTTATAATGGAGAGATGATATGCATAAAGATAAATGGATTGAAAAACTCGAATTAATGCCTCACCCAGAAGGTGGATATTATAAGGAAACATTTAAATCGAATCAAACATTATCTGACAATAATGCGATATACACAAGTATATATTTCTTACTAGAAAAGCATAATATTTCTCATTTTCATAGAATAGAATCTGATGAAGTATGGTATTATCATGCAGGTCAAAGTTTAACTGTGCATATGATTCATCCTGATGGTCAATATGAGAAAGTTAAAGTAGGGCCGAATGTAGAAACAGGTGATGTGTTGCAAGCTATCGTTCCTAAAGGGACTATATTTGCATCTACTGTTGAAGGCGAAAATGATTATGCACTAGTAGGTTGTATGTGTGCACCTGGATTTCAATTTGAGAAATTCGAACTCTTTACGCAAGCAGAGTTGATCAAATTATATCCTCAACATGAAGATATCATTCGTAAATACGCGTTTGAAGTCATACATTAAAAAAGTAGAAATTCATTTTTAAAATGGATTTCTACTTTTTTCTATTATATAGAGTAGACAAGCGCCTTAGAACATAATGAAACAGGCTGTGACATGTTGTCACAGCCTGTTTCGTCTATAGTTCTCCGAATATTTCTTTTGAAGTTTCAACGACATATGCTAATTTACGCCATTGTTCTTCTTCTGTTAATATATTTCCTTCTTCAGTTGAAGCGAATCCACATTGTGGGCTTAAGCATAGTTTATCTTTTGATACGAATTGAGTCGCTTCTTCTAATCTACTTATAATATTTGCTTTGTTTTCCAATTCGCCAGTTTTTGAAGTGAATAAACCAAGTACGATATACGCATCTTGACGATTGAAATGGCGTAATGGTTCAAAATCTCCTGAACGATTATCGTCATATTCTAAGAAGAAACCTTGTAGTTTTTCTGTGAATAATTCTTTAGCAATAGGTTCATAACCACCACTAATTGCCCATGATGATTGATAATTCCCACGACAAATATGTGTTGTGATTAATAAATCATCTGGTAAATCTGCCAACGAGTCGTTAACTACTTTTGCGGCTAATTTAATAGCTTCTTCTTTTTCATCTTGGGTACGTTCACGATTCTTTATAAGTTGTTCAGTTGCAGCTAAGCCCGCCCAATAAACATCATCGATTTGAAGATAACGACAACCTAATTCATAAAATTTTAATATAGATTGATGATACGCCTTTGAGACATCTTTAGCGAATTCATTAATGTCGGGGTAAAGCTCATGATTTAAAATATTTGGGTGAAATAGTTGGTTAGGACTTGGAATGGATACTTTACTTACAGCTCTTCCATTTAATTGGTTATGTAAATATTCGAAATGGGCAAAATGCGGATGATCTGGGTTGAATTCTACTTTGTGAGATACTCTTACGTTATGTTTTTTAGTTTCTACACCTTTAAAAGTTAAACCTATTTCAGGGGTATAGGATTCGATACCTATTAAGTTCTCTAAAAAGTCAAAATGCCAATATGAACGTCTGAACTCTCCATCCGTTATACTTTGTAAACCGACTTCTAATTGTTTTTCTATAATGGTATTAATTTCTTCATCTTCTACTTTCTTTAGTTCTCGTTCTGATATTCTATTTTCTGAATACGCTTGTCGCGCTTCTTTTAAAGGTTGTGTTCTTAGTAAACTACCTACATGGTCAGCACGGAAAGGTCTTAATTGTTCATTCATTATGTATCACTCCTGTTTGTTTATAGTTGGAAAATTCTGAAAAAACCAATATTCATTCAAAATAACAAAGTTAGTCATCACTGTCAATTAAATTTTGGTATAATCATTTTATTAAGGAAGGGGATATTCATTTGGCAAAAGTAAATAAAAAAACTGCTAAAAAACAAATCAAGACGAATAAATCTAACAAAAAATATAAATCCAAATCGAAAAAGCAATCTAAAAGAAGAAAAAATAATTTAACTAAACGAAACTTTTTCTGGCTTATTGCCATTATTGTGATAATTGTTGCAATCGTTAGTATATACAATGTTTTTAAACCATTGCCACATGGTGTATCAAAGCTAAGCTCAGAAACGAAGACGGACAATGTAGAACTATTAACTGATGTGACATATAAATCAAAGGGGAAAATGCATTATAATCAGGAAATTTTTGATAAAGTAAATCAAACGATTGATGAGGCAGATGACTTTATCATTATGGATATGTTTTTATTTAACGGCTATCAAACAGGTGATAAAGCATATCCGAAGATAGCAGAGCGAATTACAGATTCTTTAATTAAAAAGAAGCAACAAAATCCTCAAATTAAAATTATTGTGTTAACTGATCCTTTGAACACATTTTATGGTTCATATACACCAGAACATATAAAAAAATTAAAAGCTCATAATATAGATGTACATTATACAGATTTAAATCAATTAAGAGATTCAAATCCAATTTATTCTGGATTTTACCGTACTTTTGTACAATGGTTCGGCAATAGTGAAAATGGTAAATTGAATAATCCGTTAAGTAGTAAAGCACCAGATGTTACGGTAAGAGGTTATTTAAATATATTAAATATGAAAGCGAACCATAGAAAAACATTAGTTACAGAAAAAAGTGGCATGGTACTATCAAGCAATCCACATAATCCGAGTGGTTTTCATCACAATATAGGTGTGAGAGTATCAGGTCCTATTCAAAATGCAATCATAAAATCTGAAATCGCAATGGCGAACTTAAGTGGAGGAAATTATGA
>NZ_PPQZ01000054.1:0-51262 GCF_002902525.1 Mammaliicoccus stepanovicii | reverse complement strand
CACATGATTTTAAAATAAAAAATAACAGTTGGGAAGATAATGCACCGTATACTGTACAATTAGCTACAGAAGGAAAAATTAAAGAAAAAATAATCGAACATATTAAAAAATCTCAATCAAAAGATAGAATATCAATAGGCATGTTTTATTTATCAGACAGGGATATCATAAATGAACTCGTAAAAGCATCAAAACGAAATGTAGATATTAAGATAATTCTTGATATAAATAAAGAAGCTTTTGGTAAAGAAAAGCCAGGCGTTCCAAATAAACCAGTAGCAAGTGAATTAATAAATCGGTCAAACAATAACATCAAATTAAGATGGGCATTAAGCAATGGCGAACAATTTCATTCTAAATATTTGTTGTTTGAACAATATGAAAATAAAAATGCCGTTATGATATTAGGTTCAGCTAACTTAACGAGAAGAAACATCCAAGACTATAACGGAGAAGCTGATATTATCATTAAAGGTAAACAAACTGATCCTCCATTTAAAAAATTATCAACTACATTTAATCATTATTGGAATAATGATGAGCATAATTTAACGGCTCAATATGATGAATATAAAGATGAAGCACTTTGGAAAAAAGTGTTGTACAGAATTCAAGAGAAAACTGGAGCGAGTAGTTTTTAAATAATGGAACACAGTCGATTTAGGTAATGATAGAGTAGAAGCGCGCTAAGTAGCCAGATTGATAAATCTAGCAAAATAGAATGAAAAAAAGCTAATCCAAAAATATGGATTAGCTTTTTTATCTGTTAATTTTAATGATATTTCTATACATAATATCTGCCATTTTCTTAGGGTCTTCTTGACAACCATCTTTAAGCCAACTATATATAGAAGCTATTTGGCCACCAATTGTATAATCTAAGAAAAAATTAACATCTTGTAATGAAGCTGCTTTTGAAATAAGAATTTCGAATCTTACTTTTTTTAATTTGATTAAATCGACAACAAAGTCTCTTTGTGGATGTAGTACTAATACACTTGTGAAGAATTTTTGGTACGTATAGATGTAATGAAACATATTTGTGAAGTATTGTTGAATATATATTTTTCTGTTCTCTGGATCATTTATGATAGACCGTTCTATGTTATCCATTAAACTATTATAATTTGCCATGTGGAATCGTTTAATCTCTTCATACGTTTCATATTTATCTTTAAAGTGTGCATAAAATGTAGATCGATTAATACCGCATTCTGCACAAAGCATTTTTATTGTGATTTCATCAAAGTGATATTGCTCTAATAAATACACCATATTATTGATGATAAGTTGTCTAGCATGTTTTTTCATGATTCACCTCGACTTGTTGCATACCCTATATTTTAACAAAATTATAATCAAATAGACATTATAAACATTCTTTTAAACAGAATATCGATTAAAAATCTTTGTTTTCTGACAATTTTACCCAACAAACTTATTCTAATTGTTGGTTTAAATTGCTACATAGGAGGATTATAATTGTTAAATCACTTAAATTTGGAGGAAAAATTGTAATGAAAAAAATCGTGTTAGTAAATGTCATCACGATAGTAGTTTTAGTGGCGATTGGACTCGTCGGATTCCACTACTATAGTGAAGCAACAAATTATGTTAAAACTGAAAATGCTAAGGTGGATGGAGAGCAAATCAAAATCGCTAGCCCAGTTTCAGGTAAATTAGATAAGTTCACTGCTAAAGAAGGTAAAACTTATGACAAAGGTGACAATATCGGTGAAGTAAGTGGTAAAGGCGAAGATGGTCAACCACAAAAAATGGATATCGATGCACCAGATAAAAGCACAATCGTTAAAAAATCAGAATCTGAAGGTAGTTTAGTCCAAGCAGGTTCACCAATTGCTTATGCATATAACTTTGATGATTTATATGTAACTGCAAATATTGACGATAAAGATGTAGAAGATGTCGAAGAAGGACAGGCTGTTGACGTATACATCGATGGTCAAGAAGCTAGTGTTAAAGGTAAAGTGTCTCAAGTTGGATTAGCAACTGCATCAAGTTTCTCATTGATGCCATCATCAAATAGTAATGGAAACTATACAAAGGTGACACAAGTTGTTCCAGTGAAAATCACATTTGATTCTAAGCCATCAACAAATGTTGTTCCAGGAATGAATGTTGAAGTTCGAATCCACAAGAATTAAGGAGGGTGCAATATGACATCAACCTTTACGGTGGCTTATATAATTATTGCAATCCTTTTATGGGTTGGAATTAACGCATTAGTATTAAAGCGAAAAAAGAGCACGAAAGCTCCTCGTACTTCATCAAATGTAGAAAAACAAGAGAAAGATATTCAATTGAAATCTAAAGATGATGAAGTAAAGTCGAAAGACGAAGAGTTAAATAAGAAGAGTGAATCCATTCGTGAACATTCTAAACAAGATCACGTAACAACAACTTCTACTGAAGATGTTAAACAATCTGACCAAGAGTCAAATCAAGACCATGATGATGACGAAGGTGGTTTGTCAGAACGTGGTATGGAAATTCATGAAGATGAACCAATTAATGAACAAATCAAAAAAAATTACGTGAATTTTGTTTATGGTAAAGGTATATCAAGAAACAAAATTTTACTTGCGATGATGTTTGGTATGTTTATTGCAATCTTAAATCAAACGTTATTAAATGTGGCTTTGCCCGTAATTAATAATGAATTTAGTATTACCGCTTCAACAGGACAATGGTTAATGACAGGTTTCATGTTAGTTAATGGTATTTTGATTCCGATAAGTGCATTCTTAATAAGTAAATATTCATATAGACGATTATTCCTTATTGCAATGTTCTTATTCACAATCGGATCATTACTATGTGCGATTTCATTTAACTTCCCAATGATGATGACAGGTCGTGTTATACAAGCCGTTGGTGCAGGTGTATTAATGCCTCTTGGCTCAAATGTATTCATGACAATATTCCCACCAGAAAAACGTGGGGCAGCAATGGGTACGTTAGGTATTGCATTTATATTAGCACCTGCAATTGGTCCAACGTTATCAGGTTGGGTCGTGCAAAACTATCATTGGAATATTATGTTCTATGGTATGTTCTTAATCGGTGTTGTATCAATACTTGTTAGTTACTTCTGGTTTAGAATTTATCAAAAAACTTCTAATCCAAAACCAGACGTCCAAGGTATTATATTCAGTACACTAGGTTTCGGTATGTTGTTATACGGATTTAGTGAAGCTGGTAATGACGGTTGGACTTCAGCAACTGTGAGCATTACATTAATCTTAGGTATCATTTTCACGACACTATTTGTAGTACATGAAATTAGAATGAAAAATCCGATGTTAGATATGTCAGCATTGAAATATTCAGGATTTACATTGACATCACTGATTAATGTAATTGTTACGATGAGTTTATTTGGTGGTATGATTTTACTACCTATATATTTACAAAACTTAAGAGGTTTTTCACCATTAGATTCAGGTCTATTACTATTGCCAGGTTCTTTAATAATGGGCTTCATGGGTCCTGTGGCAGGTAAATTATTAGATACAATCGGTATTAAACCTTTAGCTATAACAGGTCTTATTATTATGACTATTGCTACTTGGGAACTTACACAGTTAAATATGGATACTCCATATTCAACAATACTCATTATTTATATCATCAGATCATTTGGTATGAGTTTTATCATGATGCCTATTATGACTGCAGGTATGAATTCATTACCTCAAAGATTAATTCCGCATGGTAATGCAATTAGTAATACAGCGAGACAATTAGCCGGTTCTATCGGAACAGCTATTCTTGTAACTGTTATGACTCAAAATACAACAACGCACTTAGCAAATATGTCTGATAACTTAGATTCAACAAGTCCAATTGTTAAAGAACAAATAAAAGCATTATCTGAATCAATGGGCGGAAAAGAACAAGGAACATCAGCACTATTTGGTTTCTTAAATAAATTAGCAACAGTTCAAGGTATTAATGATGCTTTCTGGGTTGCTACATTCTTTAGTGTAGTTGCATTAATTTTAAGTTTATTCTTAAAAGGAAAATCACATTATATATCACACGAATAATTAAATATTATTTTTTGAAGAGAGTCTGAGACATCGCATATGTCACAGGCTCTCTTTTGAATTTTTAAATGAAATTCCGAAAACATAAGTATTATACTTTGAATAAGTTCGCGTTTTTTATATAATGTACAAAAGGAGTTGGTAACTTTTGAAAGTAAAGTATATTGACAAACGTCATTGGCGACGTCTCCTTAAACGTGAGTATAAAGAAGTTGCGCTGAATACAACACATTTTAAAGGTCTTATAGGACTTGTTTCGATGGTAGAAGTTAAAGAACCTTTAATTGTGAATGTAGTAGGTAAAGATATTACTGTTGCAGAGAATGGTTATAAATGGATGCAAATTTTGCCAGAAAAGAAACCATACAGCATAACAGTCATGTACAATAAGCAGAATCAGCCAGTGCAATATTATTTCGATGTAAATTTGAGGAACATCACACAACTCGGGAATGCTAGAACACTAGATTTATGTTTGGATGTATTAGTTATACCGAAGACAGGTGAATACGAACTTGTCGATGAAGATGATTTAGAAAGAATGCTTAAAGAACGTAAAATTTCAAAAGCACAATATCATAAAGCTTATGTGACAGCACATGAAATTATGTTCAAATTAGAAACAGATTTTAAAGGAATAGAGAAGAGAATTCGTTATTGCTTCCACGAAATCATGAATGCAGATAAACCTAAATAAAAATAAGGACAAAGGTGAAACAAAATTAAATCATTTTGTTCAGCTTTGTCCTTATTTTTTAGTTGTATAAATGTGTCATGCGATTTTATAAGAAGATTAATGCGAGAATAATTGCGAGTGGTCCAACTATGAAACAGTAAATGCTAAATATACCTAATTGACCACGTTCCATGATACCTTTAAGCCATTTTAATGAGAAATAACTCGCAATAAGTGAAGCAATAAAGGCAAATACGTAAGAAATCATAAGTGTAGAATCAATAGGTGTGTCAATCATGTCTTTTACACCTAATAATGCTGTTCCTAAACTGACTGGTATATATAGTAAGAATGAGAATTTAAATGCTGTTTTTTGATTCATACCTACGCCTAATGCGCCTACAATTGTAGCGCCACTTCGGCTTATACCAGGTATTAATGCTATTGCTTGAAATAGACCAACAATAATTGCGTCTTTCAGAGTTAAATCACGTTCTAATTTTTGGCCGCGTTTGTTTTTAATAAACCAAAGTGCAATACCTGTCACAATTAACATAATACCAACCATAATGACACTCTTAGTATCGCCGATGATATCTTTAAATATAACGCCTAAAATACCTGCAGGGATCGTCGCAATGATTAAATAAATCACGAGTTGGAAATTTTTTGTAACTGCTTCAGTTCGTTCACCTTTTAAGTATTTTAAGGTGTCTATAATTAATTCAATGATATCTTTTCTAAATAAGAAGAGAACTGCGACTAATGAAGCGGTGTTTACAACAATTTCAAATGTTAGCCCATCTGTATGTAATCCTAGAAACTCTTGTGCCATAACAAGGTGTCCACTTGAAGAAATGGGTATTGGTTCAGTTATACCTTGTAATAGACCAAGAAAAATATACTTAATAATTTCTATAATGACCATAATATAATCCTTCCTATTTTAAATTACATGGTCAACTATAACGAAATACGCAATTGGTTTCAATTCTATATCGAAAAATTCATCACATTTCAGTCTAAAGTTGTAGAGATATCAATCATCCATTGTTCGTTGAAAACATGATATAATATAAGAAATAAGGAGTGTGTCGATTGAAAGTAGATGACTATAAATTACTCGTAACATTAGAAGATGTAAAAACGTTAAGAAAAGCTGCAGACATTCTATACATATCACAGCCAGCGGTTAGTCAAAGGTTGAAATCTATAGAGAATTTTTTTGGAATTGATATATTCATTAGAACGAAAAAACAACTCATAACAACTAATGAAGGCTCACTTGTCATTGAACATGCACGTAAAATGATTAAAGAAGAGCGGTTGTTATTAGACAAAATCAATTCAAAAATGGGAGAAGTCAACGGGAGTATTTCAATTGGCGTTTCTTCATTAATTGGTCAAACAATTCTGCCACAAGTACTTGGACAATATACCGAACTATATCCAAATGTTGATATACAACTTCAAATTGGTTCCAGTGAACATATCAAATCATTCCAAAATGATTTCCATGTCATGGTTGTAAGAGGTAATGAGGTTATGAATGTTCAAAATGATTTATTGTTAAACGAACAACATTATTTCATTTATCCTAAAAATCGCAAACAAGAACTGCATTTATTACCAATGATTGAATTTCAAGCAGAACCAATTTATTTAAAACAAATCGAAGAATGGTATGCAGACTATTTTCAAAAAGAATACCATGCACTCATTAAAGTTGATCAAATTGCAACATGTAAAGCGTTATTGCTGAATGGAGTAGGCGTTACAGTTCTACCTGAAATGGTCATTGGTGACATAGATAAAGATTTATTCGAAATTAAAAAACTAAATATCATGAGAAAACCGTTAACACGCTCTACATATATTTGTTACGAACATAATGTTCTACAGTTACCACAAGTAAACTCATTTATAGAAGTTTTGAAAAGTTACATCAACAAGATGGACATAAAAGCAAAATAAAAAAGGATTTTAGCAACGTGATTAGATGCTAAAATCCTTTTTTATTTTGCTTTATTGAGTAGTTTTGTAAATATATTTCTCGTTTCTTCATTTATGCCACTATGGTTTAATATGTTTTGAATACGTTGTTTGTTTTTACTATCATGATAACGTGTATCATTTAATTCATAAATAGATAAAGAGGGTTCATATTTTGAAATTAAGATTAAATTGTCATCTTGTGAGACAATACCTTCTTCTAAAACTCTAAAGTAACAACCTGTTTTACAACTATCGGCCATACGTTTAACTAAGTCCTTAATGTCGTATCTTTGAGCAATTGTAGCACATGGTTGTCTAGGGCAAGATACTTGTATGATGGCTTCACCAAGTTGATATGTATCACCGATATGAAGAGATTGCTCATCAAGTCCGGAAACTGTTAGATTTTCACCGAAAATGGCGTAAGGAGGTAATAAATGAATAATATCATTCCAATATTCATAGTTATCCTTACTATAGAAACAAAGTGCTTTCTCTGGCCCGCCATGACCTTTATATTCTTGTTCATCTTCAATGAACCCTACTTCGGAAAGGAACATACTATCTTTGAAAGGTTTTTTGAAGATGGCAGTGTGTTTAGATTTACTATTTTCAAAAGTAACATGTGTCACTTTACCTACTGAAATATGATCTACTTTATATTCCATATAAATAGCTCCTTTTTCTTTTATATTTATAATATTACATTTAAGTTATAAATATGACAAATAACGATTGACGTTCTATGTGTTTAGCATTAAAGTACATACATAATAACAAATAATAGGAAGTTGTGAATGCATGTTTTTGAAACTTTTTCAAATTAAGAATTATAAACTCTTTACTGTTAATATGGGTTTGTTAGGTATGGCCATTGCAATAACAGTGCCTTTTCTTGTATTATATGCCACCCAACAATTGGGAATGACTAAAGGACAATATGGATTATTGATGGCTTTAGCAGCAAGTGCCTCATTCACAGTTAATTCAATCGTCGCAAGATTTTCAGATAGTGGAAAGATAAATCGTAAATATTTAATTATTACTGCACTCATCATGGGTGCGCTTTGTTTTTCAATTTATTTCTACATCCATACAATTTGGATATTTATTGTTCTATATGCTATGTTTCAAGGTCTTGGTGCGCCAGCTATGCCACAAATGTATGCCTCAGCACGTGAATCAATTAATGAATCTTCATATAAAGACAGAAGTATTTTTGCAAATACAGTATTGAGATCTACATTTTCATTAGGTTTCTTATTCGGTCCGTTAATTGGGACATTACTCCTTACTATATTTGGTTATGATGGCTTGTTTGGTGGTACAGTCATACTATTTCTAACAGTTTTAGTATTATTGATTATTTTCTATAAAGAGCCTAAGAAAGTCATACACAATATAGTTGGTAATTTCACAGAAAATAAAGCGCCAAATTTAATGAAAGAACCAACATTACTTATTCCATTTTTAGCATTTATCTTGTTACATGTTGGACAATGGATGTATACATTGAACATGCCATTATATGTAACTGAATATTTAAAGGATGATGAATCACATGTCGGATATTTAGCTAGTTTATGTGCAGGATTAGAAGTGCCTTTTATGATTATCCTTGGCATCATTGCAAGTCGTTTTAAAACAAAGTCATTACTTATGATAGGATCAATCTTTGGCTTTGGATATTACTTTAGTATCGGTGTATTTGATGATTTTGTTGCAATGTTAATTGGACAACTTGCATTAGCATTTTTCTTAGCTATATTATTAGGGCTTGGTATTAGTTACTTTCAAGATATATTACCAGAATTTCCGGGCTATGCGTCGACACTTTTTGCTAATGCGATGGTAATTGGGCAACTCGGAGGGAATTTACTTGGGGGTATTATGAGTGATATAGTTGGCTTAGGAAATGTGTTCTTTGTATCAAGTCTTGCGATAGCATTAGCGTTTATATTACTTATATTTACGAAAGAACATAATGTACAAACAGAAATAAATTAAGTTAGGAGTATATCATGTCAGCTATTAGTTGGTTTCTTATTATCATCATGTTTGTTGTAGCGTTTATTGGGCTTATTAAACCAATCATTCCGTCTGTATTATTTTTATGGATTGGATTTTTCATTTATCATTTTGCAATTGATGCTTCAAAATTATCTTGGGTATTCTGGACGGTCATGATTTTATTTACAGTCTTCATGATACTTTCAGATATTATAATGAATAGTTATTTCGTTAAAAAATTTGGTGGTTCAAAAACTGGGGAATTAGTAGCTGCAATTGGTGTACTAATTGGGTGTTTCGTATTCCCACCGTTTGGTATCATCATTGTCCCATTTGTATTAGTATTGATTACAGAAATGGTTCAAAAAAACAATTTACCTTCAGCTCTAAATGCAAGTTTGGGTTCATTACTTGGATTCTTAACAAGTTCGATTGCAAAAGCATTCATTATGGTTGTTATGGTAATATGGTTCTTTATTGATATCTTAATATAACCACGAAAAGAGTCAGAGGAGATGTTAGATATATCTCCTTCAAAGTAGACATTAATAAATGTAGAAATTATTTATAGAGATATGATAATGAAACAATAGTTTAAAACAAATTAAAAAACATCTCATATTGCTGATTTATTCAGTAAAAAATGAGGTGTTTTTTATAGCTTACGATTTTGTTCGTGCATGCTTATGTAGGATATGTCTCATCTTATGGAATAATTACTGAGTTAATCCAAGACATGCCTCATCTTATGGAATAACTGACGAGTTAATCCAAGACATGCCTCATCTTATGGAATAACTATTGAGTTAATCCAAGACATGCCTCATCTTATGGAATAACTATTGAGTTAATCCAAGACATTACCCATATCGTGGAATAACTGAAGAGTTAATCCAAGACATGCCCCATCTTATGGAATAACTACTGAGTTAATCCAAGACTTTGTAATACCTATCAAAAGTTGTACCAAAGTTTAACTATAAATGTTGTAGAATCATGATTTTCTCGTTTTGATAAGGCAAGAAATAAACGAATCCTCAACCTCATGTTTGAATCGTAAATAACATCATGATATATCTTGTTTCATGTCTTCTTCGATTTGTTCTTTAGATTCTCCACTTTCTTCAAGGACCATTTTACGATCATAAATTTTGAAGAACGGGAAGTAAATAATTACTGAAACGGTAATATTGATAAGAACTAATACGATAGCTCTCCAATCCCCTCCAGTAGCTAAATATGCGCCTATAGGAGCCGGTAAGGTCCACGGAGCCATAACGCTAGTAGCATTAACAAAACCAAGTATAGTCGCGATATACGTAATGATTGTAAGTACAATGGGTATTAAGATAAATGGTATCACCATTATTGGATTTAACACGATTGGCAAGCCGAAAATTACAGGTTCATTAATATTAAATAATGAAGGGATTGAAACTGCTTTACCAAATTTTTTGAGAAATTGTGATTTTGCAAATAATAATATACATATAACGAGACCTAATGTTGCACCAGCACCGCCAATCCATACGAACCATTGGAAGAAAGTCTCCGGTGCAATATGTGGTAATGATTCTCCCGCTGCATGTGCCTCAGCATTTTTAGCTAAATAGACTTCCCATAATGGGCGTTCTATTGTACCGACAATTGACATACCATGTATACCGAATGCCCAGAAGAAAGTAGTTAAAAATACTGGCACTAACACGCCTGGCAATGTATCACCAGCAAATACGAGAGGACCCACAATTTTATCGACAAGCGTATGTAAGTCTAATTGGAATATAACGGTAATGACAGTCATAAATCCAAGCACAAAAACTACTGGGATTAGGGACTCAAATGAACGACTAACGGAAGGTGGTACTTGTGGTGGCATCTTAATGGTGATGTTCTTATTTTTACATAACCTATAAATTTCAACCGAGAATATAGCGACAAACATCGCAACGAATAGTCCATGACCACCTAGATTCGTCATAGGTAAAACAAATCCTAATTTCTTGTCCATGGTTGGTGCTATCGTTAATAAGAATGCTGCAGTTGAAAGTTGTCCTGCTGAGAGTGGATCTAAATTATAGGATTTGGCTAAATTATATCCAATACCAAAAACAATATACAAACTCATTATAAACATTGTCATTCTATAAGGTACTAATATTTCTTCAGCATGCTCGGTTGCCCATTTCGTAATTGCCCATGATTCTGGCAATGGTGGCGTCGCAAATATTAAGAAAAACGAACCGAAAATAATAAATGGAAGTGCAGAAATAACCCCGTCCCGTATTGCAAGTAAATGCCGTTGATTTGAAAGCTTGGTCATCGGGCCAGAAAGTTTGTTTTCTAACCACGTTGCAAAGTTATTCAAAATTTATTCCCCCTTTGTTTGTAAGCGTTACAATTGTGTTATAGTATAAACCAAATAGTTAAATTATTCAAAATAATAAAAAAATTATTTAAGAAATGAGGGGATTAACGATGAAACAACTTGGTATTTCAATATATCCGGGAAAATCTACAGAAACAGAAGATAAAGCTTACATAGAAAGAGCAAGTAAATATGGATTCACAAGAATCTTTACAAATTTATTACAACTTACCGAAGATAATAAAGAATCAATCTTGCCATCTATCGAGAGCATAATAAAGCACGCTAAAAAATATCGATATGAAATATTTATTGATGTCGCACCGAGAACTTTTAAACTGTTGAACATTGAACATCATGATTTATCATTCTTTCATAAACTTGGAATAGATGGTATCCGATTAGATGAAGGTGTCGGGGCGAAAGAAACGAGTGATATGACATATAATCAGTATGGAATAAAAATAGAGTTAAATATGAGTGTCATGAATCACTATTTAGATAATGTCATTGATTTTGAACCGAATAGAGATCAATTAGTAGGATGTCATAATTTTTATCCACACCGATATGCCGGTATTTCAGAGGACTTCTTCATAGAAGGAAGTAAAAAATATAAGAAATATGGACTGAGAACTGCAGCATTTGTTTCAAGTGAAAAAGCAGAATTTGGACCGTGGCCAATTACGGAAGGATTACCTACGTTAGAACAGCATAGAGGTATGCCCGTTACAACTCAAGCAAAATATTTATGGTCAACTGGATTGATAGACGACGTTATTATAAGTAATTGTTACCCATCAGATGAAGAATTAGAATCCTTAAATCGTTTGAAGAATGAATCGCTGACTTTTGATATAAACTTAGATGAAAATATTACGGATTTAGAAAGAAAGATAGTACTTGAGGAGCCTCATTTTTATAGAGGAGATGTAAGTGATTATATCGTACGCTCAACTCAAAGTAGAGTTAAATATAAAGATGAATCATTTCCACCTCACGATACAGTTGCGATTAAGAGAGGAGATGTATTGATAGATAATGAAGAATATGGTCAATATAAAGGGGAGCTTCAAATTGCTTTAAAACCTATGATTAATACTGGGAAAGTCAACGTAGTTGGAAAAATTGTACATCATGATGTACAGTTACTTGATTATCTTAAGCCATGGGAAATCTTTAAATTTAATAAAAAGGGGAAATAATAATGAAGAAAATATTATTAGTTTGTTCAGCAGGTATGTCTACAAGTATGTTAGTAAAAAAAATGCAAGAAGTAGCACAGAAGGAAAACAAAGATTATGAAGTTGAAGCATTAGCATTGTCTGAAGCAGAAACAAAAATAGATGAAGTAAATGTTATATTATTAGGTCCACAAGTACGTTTTCAAAAAGCTCAAGTTGAGAAAGTAGCACAAGGGAAAGTACCAGTTGACGTTATAAATATGCAGCAATATGGCATGATGGATGGTGAAGGTGTATTGAGACAAGCAGAAAGTTTAATGGAATAAGGTGATAATATGGAGAAATATGAACAAATCGCATTTCAAATTATTTCTAATGTAGGCATGGCTAAAAGTACGTTTATGGAAGCTATAAGTAAAAGTAAAGAAGGCAACTATACAGATGCAGACAACCTTTTGAAAGAAGGTAATCAATATTTAATAGATGGACATAAAGTACATAAAGATTTAATACAAGAAGAAGCTAAAGGTGAAAGTATACCTATGAATTTATTGCTTGTTCATGCAGAAGATCAACTTATGTCTAGTGAAATAATTAAAGAAATGGCAAAGGAATTGATTTATATTCATAAGCATTATAAAAATAATTAAATTGAAATATGGATGAGATAAAGGAGTATACGTCATGTCTGAAAAGATACTTGCTATTACAGGACCTACATCAGGAATAGGGAAATACACTGTGACAGAACTAGCACAAGATTACGACATTATCATATTATTATGTCGTAACTTTGCTAAAGGTAACACTGTGAAAAATCAAATATTATCAGAATATCCTAATAAACAAGTAGCAATCATAAAGTGTGACTTATCAGATTTAGCAAGCGTGATGAAGGCGGCTACTGAACTTATGACAGAATATAAGTATGTAGACTGTCTTATTAATAATGCAGGTGTCTTTTCATTAACTAGACAACGAACTGAAGATGGGTATGAGCTTATGTTTGGAACAAATTATTTAGGTCACTTCTTGTTGACGCATTTGTTATTTGATTTAATAATGAAAAGTGCAGACAAGCAAATTATTATTGTTTCGTCTGGAGCATACAAATTCACAAGTGTTGGGAATCGGAATTTTGAATATCCTTTAACATATAATCCAATGAAAGCATATGCTAGGTCCAAACTTGCGACATTATATTTTATGCAAGAATTAAATGAACAGTTTAGCAAGATGGGATTGAATGTAGCTGCAATTCACCCTGGTGCAGTATCAACAAATTTAGGAAAAACTAAATATAATAAGACGATAGGCGATGCTATATATAAGTTGTTAGATCCATTGTTTATTTCTCCTAAAGAAGGTGCATTATCTACGATTAAAGTTGCCAGAGAAGGACGACTTTATCGTGGTGAATATGTATATAAAGGTAAGAGGAAAGCAATTGAATCATATGGTTTAAATTACTTTGATAGGAAGAGAATGATTAGAGAGACATTAGAAGCATTGCAATTAAATCAATTTATGTCACGGACTTAATAAGACATATTTACAAGAAAGTAAGTATTAAAACAGCAGTGGACGAATTGTTCACTGCATTTTATTGTATAATGGTATTAACAAAAAATAAATGGTGAGAAAAATGATAAAAACATATTATGTAAATGAATACAATGAAGTAAAAGAAACGACGACACCATATGATATTACTGAAGATAAAAAATGGATTTGGGTAGATATGAATGAACCAACTAAAGAAGAATCTAAAATATTAGTTGATTACTTTGATTTTCATGCACTTTCTATAGAAGATGCTACTTTAGTACAACAAAGACCGAAATTTAAACAATATGATGGATACCAATTTTTAGTATTACAAGCATTAGATTTAGAAACTTTAGAGTCTGAAGAACTGGATGTTTTTATTGGAGACGACTTTATTGTGACATTTCATAAAGAACGATTTGAAGAAATTGATACGATGATACGTAAATTTGTAAAGGAACCTTCGGATTATGTTGAACCGAAAGATATACTATTAAATATTTTAGATGAAATTGTAGATAATTATTTTCCGTTTATTTATGATATTGAAGATAAAGTATTTAACTTTGAAAATAGACATAATGTAGATATATCGACTAAAGCATTGATAGATGACACATTTGATTTAAGGCAAGAACTACTATTGATTAAACGAACGGTACAACCTATGAGAGACTTAGTATATCGTATTAGAGAGGGTAAAGTATTACATCTCAATGAGCAACAATTGTTCTATATCACACATATAAATGATCATCTGATGAAACAAATGGAAATGGTAGACTCATCGAGAGAAATGACGAGTGATATACGAGATAATTATATATCGTTAAATTCATTTAAGATGAATAACATTATGAAAATTTTAACGATTTATTCTGTTGTATTTATGCCTTTAACGCTTATTGCCGGAATTTATGGTATGAATTTTACGAATATGCCAGAATTACAATGGCATGATGGATACTATATTGTACTGGTCGTCATGTTAATTATTGCCTTAATCATGATGGTATTTTTCAAACGCAAAAAATGGTTCTAAACATATTCATGAAAGATTTTTATAAATATTGAAAAGAAGGTGCTTAAAGTGGCATTATATGGCGCAATTGAAGCGGGTGGAACGAAGTTTGTGTGCGCGATTGGAGATGCACAATTAAACATTATTGAAACGATAACTATACCAACAACTACACCAGAAGAAACAATGGTAAAAGTTCAATCATTCTTTGATAAATATGAAATATTAACAATTGGAATAGGTTCATTTGGACCAATCGATATTAACAAGGAATCGAAGACATATGGTTTTATCACGTCAACACCTAAAACAGCTTGGAAAAATTTTGATTTTGTAGGAACTTTGAAAGCGTACTATGATGTTCCTATTGCTTTTACAACAGACGTGAATGCTTCATTATACGGTGAATATAAAGCTGGAATCGCTAAAAATGTAGACTCTGCAGTATATTATACAATTGGAACGGGTATTGGTGGAGGAGCGATGTTAAAAGGAAGATTTGTTGAAGGCCTGAGTCATCCAGAAATGGGTCATATGAACATTTCATTGCATAAAGATGATCAATTTGAAGGAAGTTGTCCATATCATCAAAACTGTCTAGAAGGCATGGCATCTGGTCCAGCAATTGAGAAAAGAGTAGGAACAGAAGGCAAATTTATTCAAGAAGATGATGAAGTATGGGATATCATTGCATATTATATAGCACAAGCTGCTTTTAATACGACTTTATTGCTATCACCTGAATTAATCATCTTAGGTGGAGGTGTAATGCATCAACATCATCTGCTCGATAAAATTCGGGATCAATTTGTAGAAATTAATAATAGTTATATAAATTTACCTCCAATAGATCAATACATTGCTGAACCGAGTTTGGAAGATAAGCAAGGTATTATAGGATGCTTAGCATTGGCTAAAGAAGAACATAAATAATAAAAGTTGGTGATTTAGATGGATATCATTGTAGCATTAGCAGAAAATCAATACTTAGAAACAGAGCGATTGAAATTAAGACCTGTAAGGTTAGAAGATGTAGACGCTTTATTTGAATATGCGTCTGATTTAGAGAATACGGCTCATGTCTTTCCAGCACATCCTACAACCGACGAGACAAGAAAAGTCATTGCTAGATTCTATATGGCTGCACCGTTAGGCAAATACGGCATAATATTAAAAGAAGAAGACAAATTAATTGGTACGATTGATATAAGAGTTGAAGAGCATGATAAAAAAGCTGAACTAGGTTATGCTATGAATCAAAAATATTCTGGACAAGGTTATATGACAGAAGCGGGAAATAAAATTCTTGAATTTGCTTTTCAAGAAATGAAGTTAAATCAAATATATGCTAGACATAGTACAATTAACCCTAAATCAGGAAAAGTCATGCAAAGACTAGGCATGAAACAAATAGGCATTCTCCCTAAAAATAGGGTGCACAAAGACCAAATTGTAGATGATATTACGTATGCCATTACGAATGATCAATATGCAGAAATAAAAAAAGCAGCTGATTAGAAGCTGCTTTTTTTAATGAATATAATTTAAACAAACTTTGCAAATGTTGATGCTGGATATCGTGACGCACGATCATTGTTTACTTGTCCTTTACCAATCGTAATGAGCATCGTAGGAACTAAGTTGTCAGGGATATCAAACGCTTCTTTAACTAATGCTTTGTCAAAGCCAATCATAGGGCATGTTGCATAACCTGCGTCTTGACTAATTAACATTAAATTCATCGCAAATAATGAAGCACCTCTTACCGCCTCATCTCTTTTGTTCATATCATCTTCAAAGAAATTGTTTACACTTTTGATTAGACCATCTCGATTTTCTTGAGGTAAATGACCATGTTTAATCCAATCATCTGCAATATTATCAATTGCATCGTGTGCATTTAAATCACCTAAAATAATAAAAGTAGCACTTGCGTCTTTAATTTTAATTTGTTTGTTTGCTGCTTGATATAATTTTTCTTTTGCTTCATCTGTATCTACAACCATTACTTTCCATTGTTGTAAATTCCATGCTGATGGTGATAATGCTGCTTTATCTAGAAGTGAAGTGAGTATTTCGCGGCTAATTTCATGTTGATGATAGTTTTTTACTGAGCGTCTTTCTTCTATTGTTTTCATTAAATCCATCTTGTTCCACTCCTTTAATATGCTATACCATAAAATAATATAATCTACGTCATTATTCAATTTATTTGTTTTTTATAAACAAAACCCGTTAAATAAGTTTAGTTGGTCATTATTTGATATAATAAGGGTAATAATAAAATAAAAGTGTCATAACTGTTAATTCACTAAAGGGAGCGATTTATATGATAGATATTCATAATCACCTACTTTATGGACTAGATGATGGTCCTATTGATTCAGAAAGCATGCTAGAGTTGGCGAAAGAAGCTGAAAAAATAGGCATAACAGATATTGTAGCGTCTCCACATTATATTGAACATCGATTTAGAAACAATGCAGAAGTTGTTAAACAAAGAACTGCAGATGTACAAAACCTATTAAATAACAATAATATCAATATAACAGTATATCCAAGCCAAGAAATTCATATGTTTGGTGGAGAATTAGAAGGTTTAAATTCAGGTGAGTTAATGCCGATTACTGAAGGTTCTCGATACGTCCTTATAGAATTTCCGTTCTTTGACATTCCTGACTATGCTGAAGAAACATTTGATAAATTATTCAACGCTGGATATAGACCATTATTAGCACATCCCGAACGTATTATTCCAATTCAAGATGATCCTCAAATTTTATTTAATCTCATTAAAAGAGGTGCACTTTGCCAAGTAACAGCTGGGTCATTAGTCAATAAATACGGAGAAGATGCTAAAGTTGCAGCAGATTATTTATTAAATCAAAATGCAATTCATATAATTGGTAGTGATGCACATAATACAAATAATCGGAATTTTCATTTACAAGAAGCATATGACTATATTGAACAAACTAAAGGCATAGATAAAGTAAATGAACTACAAGAAAATGCAAGAAAGATATTAAATAATGAAGATATATCACAATAAAATATGAGATTATGTAAGGTAAAAACCTCTACAAGTTGCTTAACAATCATTATAGCGACTTGTAGAGGTTTTATTATGAAGTAATGGTTTACTTAAAGGTAGATTATTCTAATATTGTATAACTGCATTTGAGCTTTCTTTTTTATTGATTAAGTTCATTAATAGAGTTGCTAGTATAACCATTAAAAAAGCAAAGTAAGGTGTCATACTCAAATTAAAGTGATTTAAGATATATCCACCGATAACGGAGCCTAATGTGATACCAACATTGAATGCAGAAATGTTTAAACTAGAAGCAAAATTAACCGTTTCTTTATTATGTCTTTCAGCGAATATGACAACGATTAACTGTAAACCTGGAACGTTCATAAATGCGAATAGTCCCATTAATAATATACTAACTAACCCAAAAATGTGTAAATGTATGGTTAAACCAACAAGAATTAAAGTGAGTGATTGTAATAAAAATATAATCGTAAGTGATCTTGTGGGATTATGATTAGTTAATTTTCCACCAAGTGTATTTCCAATCGCGACCATTACGCCATACAAAATCAATATAAGCACGATACTATTTGTGCCATAACCTAATAGATGCGTCAAAATTTCAGTTAAATAAGTGTAAACTACGAAAGTACCACCGTATCCTAATACAGTAATTAAATAAATAGTTAATAGTGGTTTGTTCTTAAACACAGCTAATTGTTTAATTAATGGTGCTTGTTTATTTTCAGTTAAATGTTTTGGAACGAAGACAATATTGGCAATAAGACTCAAAATACCAATAATAGCAATCGTATAAAATGACATCTCGTATCCGAAGTTTTGTCCAATCCATGTTCCAAATGGGACCCCTGTAATTGTAGCAACAGTGAGGCCGGTAAACATCATAGCAATGGCACTTGATCTTTTGTGTGGTGGTACTAAATCTGCTGCGATCGTTGTAGCAATTGACATGAATACACCATGAGCAAAAGCACTTAGTATTCTCATAGATAATAGAAATACGAATGTGCTAGCAAATCCTGCAAATAAATTCGCGATGATAAAAACAATCATAATCAATATTAAGACTGTTTTTCTTCTCAAATTATTTGTTAATGGTGTCAATAATGGCGCACCAATTGTTACACCAATTGCATACAGTGATACAGTTAAACCAGCTAAAGGTATCGTAACATCGAATGCATCCTTAATCAGTGGCAATAGTCCAACACTGATAAATTCTGTTGAACCGATAGCAAAAGCTGATATTGCAAGTGAAAGTAGAGCGAATTGATTTCTAAATTGTTTGTTCAAATTTTAAGTTCCTTTCTTTCATTCAAGATATGTGTTAGTTTAAGACTTATATTACTAAAAAGGAAGTACGCACTTTAAAGTCATATAGGTACTAATAAGTGCCTTAAGGAGGAATTTAAATGGTAGTAGCACAATATAATATTGGTGTAGAAGCAACGATTGAAGTTATAGGTGGGAAATGGAAACCTGTTATTTTATGTCATTTAAAACACGGAAAGCTCAGAACATCAGAACTAAAGAAAGCAATACCACAAATAACACAAAAAATGTTAACTCAACAATTAAGAGAGTTAGAGAAAGATGGCATTATAAATAGAATTGTATATGAACAAGTTCCACCAAAAGTTGAATATGAAATTTCTGAATATGGACGCTCATTAAATGAATTACTAGAAAATTTATGTAAATGGGGAGAATTTCATATAAAAAAACGAACTGAAGACGGAGAAGATATAAGACTAGATGCTGCAGAATTTATTAATCTCCCATAATAATATCGAAAACAAACAAGAAAAGATTTTATTTTCTTGTTTGTTTTTTTTATAAAAATGATATGTAACAAAATTGTAATATAAAATTACACTTTCTGTAATGACTTTTTTTGGATATTTATATATAATAAACATGTAATTATTCATAAAATATATAGGAGATGATTTTGATGTACAATAACAAAAAATTTTTAACAGCAGGGTTTGCTACAGCAATCACGTTATCTTTATGTTTGCCGAATTCAGTGAATGCTGCAAATGAAGAGGAAAGTAAACCGGTAACTCAAAAAGAATTAAAGACTTTAGCCAAAAAAGAAATTGACAATAAGTCACAAGTACAGGAAGTTTTAAAGCAATTACCAGGTAATCCGAATATTAAAGAAAGTTATAAACAGTTCGAAGTAACAAACGATTATAAAGATAATTTAGGTTTTAGCCACTACACTTTAAAGCCAAAAGTAGATCAATACACAGTTGAAGATAAAGAAGTTAAGGTCCATACGAATAAAAATAATGAAGTACAACTAGTCAACGGTGATGTTAATACGGAAAAAGTTACATATACCAATAAACAAAGCTTAACTAAAGAACAGGCTGTCGAGAAAGCGTTTTCAAGTATAGGTAAAAAAGAAAGCGAAGTTAAAAATGCACCTGGACAAAAAATAGTAAACAAGAATGAATTAGTAGTCAATGCTGATGAGAAAAAACTTATATATAATATTGAACTTATTTATTTAGAGCCAACTTCAGCAAGATGGGAAATTAAAGTTGATGCTGAAACAGGTAAGGTATTGAGTAAGAAAAATATTATCGAACATATTGAAGGAAGTGGTGTTGGTGTTAATGGAGATACGAAGAGACCATTGAATTTAACAGAAGTATCAAATGGATATGGTTTACAAGATGAAACACATAATGGAACAATCTACACTTATGATGGTAATGGCTCAGCATATAATTCAACATTAATGACAGATAGAGATAGAAACTTTAATGATGAACATCAAGCTGCAGGTGTTGATGCACATTATAATGCATCAAAAGTTTATGATTATTTTCTAAGTGAACATAATAGAGATAGTTTTGATGGTAATGGTGCTCCAATTAAATCAGTAGTTCATTACAAGAGAAACTTAAACAATGCTTATTGGAACGGTCAAATGATGTTATATGGTGATGGAGATGGAAGACAATTCACATCATTATCAGGCGCAGATGATATAGTTGCACATGAATTAACACACGCTGTAACAGGACATAGTGCAGGTCTAGTGTATCAATATCAACCAGGTGCGTTAAATGAATCAATGTCAGATATCTTTGGTTACTTTGTTGACCCTGAAGATTGGTTAATGGGTGAAGATGTATATACGCCAGGAGTAGAAGGTGATGGTTTAAGAAGTTTATCTAACCCAGAACAATATGACCAACCTTCACATATGAGAGATTATCAAGATTTACCTAATACAGAAGATGGTGATTTTGGTGGGGTGCATATAAATAGTGGTATCCCAAATAAAGCAGGATATTTAACTATTTCTAAATTAGGTGTAGAAAAATCAGAACAAATTTATTATAGAGCATTAACTGAATATTTAAGTTCTAATTCTTCATTCCAAGATGCTAAAGCAGCATTAAGACAATCTGCTGAAGATTTATACGGTTCAAATTCTGCTGAAGTACAAGCAGTAGTGAATGCATGGAATTCTGTTGGCGTTTAAAGATAAAAAAATTGTATTTTCACACGATGGATATTAAAATATAAGGGAGGATTAAACTATGATAACGAATCAATTGCGTACAAAGAGAAGTTTATTGTGCGTTGGTGCTGGATTATATTTGATGGGGTGTATATTTTCATTAGTATCTGTACCGGATGATATGCACATAACAAGTACGTTAACTATGTTAAATCTTTAATTTAATATCGGGGAGCGTTATGAATGAAATTAGGTGAACGTGTAAAACAGCGAAGGTTAGATATGAATTTGTCACAGCAATCTCTTGCGAAAGGAATTGCTACACAAAGTCAAATTTCTAAAATTGAAAAGAATGAATTGCAACCGGGATCGCAGCTTCTTTTTAATATTTCGAGGAGACTCAATTGTAGTATGGATTTCTTATATAAAGGTGATGAGTTGGATTCTCAACTTGAACAAAAACTAATAGTTATAGAAAGATTATTAGAGGACCGAGATTATGAAGCATTAATACCGATAATAGATGGTAAGTATTTATCTAACGGTTCTACTGATGAAAGGGCCGCTTCAAAATGGATAAGATCGATTATTGCCTTTTATAAGTATGAAGATTTTGAACAAGCAATATTATTAATAGAAGAAGCAATGAATTTAATTGATAATGAAATGAATGTAAAGTTACAGTTGTCGATTTGTAATACGCGTGCGATTTTTTATTATAGACAAAATGAAAATAGCACAGCCAAGGCTTCATTAACAAAAGGCTTGCAAATTGCTAAGCGTAACAATATTGAAAACCATTATATGATTAAATTGTTATATACATTATCTAATATATACGCTAGTGAGTTAGCATTTGATCGATGTCTTCAATATGCACAATCAGCATTTGATGTAACGATTAAATCATATAAATATATGCTTTATAGTGAGTTAGTTTATAATATTGTTCAATCACGATTACAATTAGGAATTCATGATGGAACAGATATAAAGCAATTAGAAATAGCTTTATATTTAAGTGATTTATCAAAGAAACATAGTATATCAATTTTGATTAGAGATTTGATGAAAAAATTAGATCACTAGTATTCATAAACAGAAATAGCTTGAAACATAATTTGATTCAGACATAATCAAAACGAGAAAATCATGATAAAAAATGATTTTCTCGTTTTTTTAATGAATGCCGTTTTAGGCGTGCAGTGCTTATATATGTATAAGCGTTCAATGAATTGAAAATGTAAGATAAAACTTATTTAGTTATTCATGTTATATGGAAAATCAATATTCATCTCATTTAAGATTTGATAAATCATTTCATCTTCTTGTTTGAGCGTGTCTTCATTTAAGTGCGTTATTTGTAAATAGAGTTTGGCAAAATAATACGCTACGATTTCATAAACATAGTCCGCATTTTGGGAAATAGCTTCCATAAAGAAATATATACTAGGTATTTTGTTATGAGGTAAAATAGCCTGCGTTTCATAAGAACCAATTAATAAATAAATTTCAGGTGTTAAATAAGTATTGTATTGTTTTAAAAACTTCAACCTAATATCAAAAATAATATGAACGAACTTCGTGTTAAGTTTCAAAATCATAGGCATATCAAATTGTAATTGATTCATTGTATAAGACGCGCGCTTCATTAGGTTATCTTGGCGTATACCAGCATCTGAGAATTCTTTATGATTTTTTTCGTAATATAATTCTATGAATGGGATAGATAATGGGAAATTATTTGTAAAATCATTTACTGTATTGCTAATTATCATATCGAATCTCCTTCAACAACATATTTCCTTATTATGACTCATTATATATTAAATTTCCAAAAATAAATAATCTAAATATAGAAGAAAATAATTTGACGTTCGGTTCTTTGTCATGTAACCTTTTAAAGTATTGAAGATTTATAATAAGGAGAAACAGATGGAACAAAATAATAAACAAACATCTTTTTGGGCATTATCACCATTGATTGTGTTTGTAGCGCTATTTATTGGAACAGGTATTACAACAAAAAATTTTGAATTTTTACCGCTAAATGTAGCGATTTTAATAGCAGCAATATTTGCATGTATGATGTATCCTAAAACATCACTTGTCAAAAAGTTAGATATATTCACAAAAGGTGCAGGTCATCCGAATATATTATTAATGGTATTTGTATTTCTATTAGCTGGTGCTTTTAGTGAAACAGCAAAAGGAATGGGAGCAGTTAGCTCAACAGTTAATTTAAGTTTATCATTAATACCGGGGCCATTTTTATTATCTGGTTTGTTTATTGTAGGAGCGTTTATATCTGTAGCCATGGGGACATCAATGGGCACAGTTGCTGCATTAGCACCCGTTGGAGTTGGTATTGCGGAAGCGACTAATATTTCACTAACATTAACAATTGCAACTGTTGTAGGTGGTGCAATGTTTGGTGATAATCTATCTATGATTTCTGATACAACGATTGCAGCAGTCAGAACTCAAAAAACGAAAATGAGCGATAAATTTAAAATGAACTTTTTAATTGTATTGCCTGGTGCATTAATTACAGTCATTATCTTATGGTTAATAACGAAAGATATGGGCATGACTGATGCAAGTCAAGGTGGATATTCAATCATAAAAGTTATACCATATTTATTCGTACTGATTGCTGCACTAAGTGGGATGAACGTGCTAATGGTACTTGTCTTCGGTACGTTAATTGCAAGTGTAATTGGCTTGTCAGATGGTTCATATTCTATTGCTGAAAACCTTAAAGCTATTTCAGATGGTATGATTGGTATGCAAGATATCTCGATGGTAGCACTATTTATCGGAGGTATGATTGGGATCATTGAGTACTTTGGTGGAATAAGATGGTTGCTTAATACGTTAACACGCCGAGTCAAATCTAAAAGAGGGGCCGAATTTGGTATTGCAAGTTTAGTAAGTTTAACGAACCTTGCGACAGCTAATAATACAATCGCAATTATTACTGCAGGTCCTTTAGCTAAAGAAATCTCAGAAGATTATGATATAGATTCTCGAAAATCAGCGAGTATATTAGATATATTTGCTAGTACAGTCCAAGGTATTATTCCATATGGTGCACAAGTTTTAGCTGCTACAAGTGTGGCAGGTATTTCTACAGTTTCATTATTACCGTATTCTTTTTATCCATATTTATTAGGAATTTGTGGCATAGTTTCTATATTGATTGGATATCCGAAAAGCAATAAAACTAAAAAAATGTAAGTGAGACTTCAATTTAAGTCATGAAGCTTTTCAAATTATAAATAAAGACAAAAATCGTAAAATTTCTTTGTTAATGGAAGAAATTTTACGATTTTTTTAGTTTTCTTTATATTTATGTCAAAGTCGATTCTTTATTATGATTTAACACCTAAATAATCAAAAGTTGCAGCTGCAACTGATTTAGCAGCGATAAGCAATGAACTTTCATCTATATCGAACTTTGGATGATGGTGCGGGTATGTTTGTTTATCTTTCGGACTAGCTCCAACATAGAAGAATGTACATGGCAGCTCTTTGGCGTAATATGCAAAGTCTTCTGAAGGTGGTAATGGTTCTGTACGTTCCACGCTATTTATTTCTTTAATATTAGATGTTCTAATTGCATTTGCAACTTGTTTAGTTAAAGTTGGATCATTATATAATACTGGATAGTCTCTATGATATTCAAGATCACACTTGACGCCATACATTGTTTCTAAGCCATGGGAAATACGTTTTATTTCATCTTCAATCAGCTGCATCGTTTCTTCATTCATTCCTCGAACATCACCTTCAAGTTCAACTTCATTTTTGATGATATTAAATTGACCTTTACCATCAAATGAACCAATTGAAATGACACCCATATCGAATGGATTTAATTTTCTTGATACGATTGTTTGAACAGACATAACAAAACTGCTGGCAGCAACAATTGGATCATTTGCTAAATGAGGTGAAGAACCATGTCCACCTTGACCAATTATTTTTAGTTTAAATATGTTTCGTCCAGATTGTACGTTGCCTTCTCGGTAGTAAACGCGATTACTTTCTAAGTTGCTAATAACATGAACACCTATTACATTATCCACACCATCAAGGATGCCATCTTTAATTAGGGCTTGTGCACCACCTGGTGGTTTTTCTTCTGCGGGTTGATGTATGATGATGATTTTTCCTTGTAAATGGTCTTTAAATTCAATTAACGTTTCTGCTAAAACCATTAAGTAGGCTGTATGTGCATCGTGACCACATGCATGCATGACACCTTCATTTTTCGATGTAAATGCTAATCCTGTATCTTCTTTAATAGGTAATGCATCAAAGTCAGCTCTTAGCGCAAGAGTTTTGCCAGGTTTCCCAGAATCAATGGTCACTTTAATGCCGTATATACCTTTACCACCTATATGTGTTTTAATTTCTACATCTTTATCTTTGTAAAAATCACTAATATATTGTGCAGTTTTTTCTTCTTCAAAAGATAATTCTGGATGTGCATGTAAATATCTTCTGATTTCTATCATTTTATTTTCTTTATTAGATAGAGCTTCGTAAAAACGATTAATCATCATAATACCTCCTTTTATTAAATTATAAAGCAAATTGGGAAAAAATGTTGTAGTTTAAATGCTAATAGTGTTGACATACATGTAAAAGGGGAGTAGAATTGCGTAGTATTAGTTAGCAAAGCTAACCATTTTCGCATCGGACGGGAGCTAGTTTAAATGAATAAATTTTTTAATGCATACACAAATGTTTACAGACCTTATATCCATCATATCAATATGATTTTAGAACCGTATGACCTTTATGCAGCACAATACAAAATATTGAGGGATATAAGTGAACATCAACCAACAACATTAGTACAAGTATCTAAACGTTCGTTTATTGAGAAACCAACTGCACGAAAAATGATCAAAAAGCTCATAGACCACGATTTAGTTCATGCTCAGAATAGTGATGAAGATAAACGAGAGAAATTCTTAACTTTAACCGAGTTAGGTAGTAAACAGTATGTAGAAACTTTCGAGAAAATTAAACAATTCCAAGAATCATGTTTTAAATCAATGGATATTGAATTACATGAAATGGAAGTAGCGGAACGCGTACTAGAAAAACTTAGAACACATTTAATTGAGGAGGCAAATCATAATGGAAAATAAAATTAAAAAGCCGATTTGGACAAAGGATTTTATTTTTAACTTTGTCATCAGCTTTTTTATATTTTTATCGATGTATTTATTATTAGTAACAGTAGGTGGATATAGTAAAGAGACGTTTCATGTACCAGACAGTTTAGCTGGATTAGCGTCAGGTCTCTTTATAGTAGGGTCATTACTCGGACGATTTATGACAGGTAAATACATTAATATATTAGGTACGAAGAGAATCTTAATCTTTGGTGGAATATTATTAGTTATTACAAACGGATTATATTTAGTTTCAGCTTCATCATTTACATTGCTATTAATCGTTCGTATATTAAATGGTGTGGCTAGTGGTGTGGCAAGTACGGCAACAGGTACGATTGCTGCATTCATTACACCAGCTGAACGTCGTAGTGAAGGTATAAGTATGTATAGTTTAAGTATGGTATTAGGTACTGCAATTGGGCCATTCATCGGATTATTACTATATCAACATATGCCAATGTCAGTGTTATTCTTTATTTGTACAGTATTAATCGTGGTTGCTTTTGTGATGTCATTATTTATGAAAGTTGAAACACCTGTAATGCCTAAAACATCAAGCAAACAAGGTTTCAAAATTACAGATTTCTTCTCTGTACATGCATTACCAATAGCTATAGTAGTTATTATCGTAAGTATTGCTTATTCTTCAGTATTATCCTTTATTCAATTCTTTGCTGAAGAGAACCAACTTGTAGATGCAGCGAGTTTCTTCTTCGTTGTATACGCAATTGCAATATTACTAACACGTCCATTTACAGGTAGAATTATGGATCAACGTGGAGAAAATATCGTGACGATACCAGCCTTCATAAGTTTGATATTAGGATTATTCTTAATAAGTATTGCACATAATGGTGTTGTATTATTATTAGCAGGTGCATTTGTAGGACTAGGATTTGGTAACTTACAATCTATATTCCAAGCGCTAGTCGTTAAAGTGTCACCAATTGAAAAAATGGGACTTGCAACATCAACTTACTTTATAGGTTTAGATTTTGGATTAGGTTTTGGTCCTTATGTATTAGGAAACTTTACACATACAATTGGGTACTCTGGATTGTATTTAGCAATGGCAGTTGTTGCATTAATAGGATTAGTCGCATATTATTTCCTACACGTAATCAGAATGAAAAAAGCATAAAATATTAAAAATAAGCATAAAAAACAAGCATATCACGGATGAAACTGAAAGTATCAGTTACGTGATATGCTTGTTTTTGAGTTAAGCATTACGATGAGACACGTTGAATGTCATTATCCTTCTAAATCTACTGAATTAATATCAATACCTAGTGCTTTAGCTACACCTTTACCGTAATTTGGATCTGCTTTGTAACAGTTACGGATATGACGATGTTTAACTTCGTCAGTAGTGCCTTCCATTTCATTTGCAGTATTAATAAACATACGTTCTTGTTGTTCAGGAGATTGAAGTCTGAATAATTTACCAGGTTGTTCATAGTAATTGCTATCGTCTTCACGGAAATCATATTCATAAACTTGACCTTCAATATCTAAGCCAGGTTTCTTGAATTCTGGTGAGTCTTCAAATGCACCTTCACTGTTTGGATAGTAGTTTGTTGAACTACCTTGATTATCGTCAATTACACGCATTTGACCATCTCTAGCAAATGGGCACATGTTTTCAACGCCAACACCTTTTGGTTGGTTAACAGGAATTTGCCAATGGTTTACACCTAAACGGTAACGTTGTGTATCTCCGTATGAGAATAGACGACCTTGTAACATCTTATCTGGTGAGAAATCTAAGCCAGGTACGATATTTGTAGGTGCAAATGCAGCTTGTTCTACATCTTGGAAATAGTTATTTGGATTTCGGTTAAGCTCAAATTCCCCAACTTCGATTAATGGGTAATCACCTTTGTACCAAACTTTTGTTAAATCAAATGGGTTGTCTGGGTGATTTTTAGCTTGTTCTTCGGTCATAACTTGAATGTACATCTTCCATTTAGGGAAGTCGCCTCTTTCGATTGCATCATATAAGTCTCTTTGTGAAGATTCTCTATCTTTAGCTACAATAGCTTCAGCTTCTTCAGGTTGTAAATTTTCGATACCTTGTTGAGTTCTGAAATGGAATTTAACCCAAACTCTTTCTCCAGCATCATTATACATAGAGTACGTATGAGAACCGAATCCGTGCATATTACGGAAACCTTTTGGAATACCTCTATCTGTCATTAAAATAGTTACTTGATGTAGTGCTTCTGGTAATGAAGTCCAGAAATCCCAGTTGTTTTGTGAACTTCTCATGTTTGTTCTTGGATCACGTTTTACAGCGCGATTTAAACTTGGGAATAATTTAGGATCACGGAAGAAGAATACAGGTGTGTTGTTACCAACTAAATCCCAGTTACCTTCTTCAGTATAGAATTTAAGTGCAAATCCACGGATGTCTCTTTCTGCATCTGCTGCACCACGTTCACCTGCAACAGTTGAAAAACGTGCGAACATTTCTGTTTGTTTACCAACTTCTGAGAATATTTTTGCAGATGTATATTTTGTAATGTCATGTGTCACAGTAAAAGTACCGAATGCTCCAGAACCTTTAGCGTGCATACGTCTTTCAGGAATTACTTCTCTATCAAAATGCGCTAATTGTTCTAAGAAATAAATATCTTGCATCACTAACGGACCACGACGGCCAGCTGTCATTGAGTTTTCACGATCTGATACAGGTGCTCCAAATATACCTCTAAATGATTTGTTAGTCATAATTATCCTCCTTGAGATTCTTAATTATAATAATTCTAATTTCATATTAATTATAATTTAAACTATCGTCAGTGACAAGTAAAAGAATTTAAAAATAGAGATTTAAGGTGGTGAATATGATGATGACAGTGTTGAATAATAGTTTAAAAGTAAATAAAATATACTTTTTACATTATATTATGAGGAATTAAGTTCATTATGATATGAAATATAAATAAAGATGTAATATGGTATTTTTGTATAAGATGAGAATATTTATTTGTAATTGATTATAAGTATTGAAATTCAGATAAAAAAATTAATCAAATTAGCCAAAAACATTTTGGTTAATTTGATTTTTAATTGATTCTTTAGAATCAGTATTATTAATCTTCATCTTTCGAAATAAATAAAGGCAATACATCAGTATGTCTTAATATGATTTCTTTAGCTTTGTATGGTTTTATAATTAAATCAGGAATTTCTTCAATAGAGCATGATGCGTAAGAAATGTTTGGATCGTCTAATAAATTTAATTGCTCGATAGAATTCTCGATATTCACTTCATAAACGAATAATATTTCATGGTAAGAAGTACCTTTAAATTCAAAGAAATTTTGAATTGTTGTAAGAAATTTAAAGTTATCTATATCAATGCCAATTTCTTCTTTGAGTTCTCTTTTTATTGCAGAATCAGAGCTTTCAAAATATTTCACACGACCACCTATAAGTGCGTAGTAATGATCATGTTTGTCATGATGAAATATATATTGATCCTTAGCTTTGACAATAGCTCCGACTCTAATATTTAACATACCTTCACCTGATTTGAGTGTTAAATCCATAAATATATCCTCCTTTATTTAACAAATTAATATAATTTCAAGATAACGATGCCTATAAATACAAGTATTGCACCTATCAATCGTCGTGTGGTTATCTTATACATTGGTGTATTAAACCATCCAAATTGATCTATTAGCAATGCCATTACCATCTGCCCGAATATTACGACCATTAACGTTAATGCTGCACCAAGTTCTGGCATAAGTAAGATGTTTGTCGTAACAAAAATCACACCTAAAGCGCCACCGATGAAATAAATGGGCTTTATTCTATCTTGAGATGAATTAATAAAGCTAAATTTTAATCTTCTTACTATTATTAAAGATAATATAAATAATGCAGAAGTACCAATTACAAAAGATATAAGTGCAGATAAATAAAATGAATGAACTTCATATCTTAATGCGCTGTTAATAGCCGTTTGAATTGGTGGAAGACATCCTGTTAACATGCCGAGCATCATCCAAAGGTTTGTGTGATTGGACTTGTTTGTAATAATTCTTGAAGATTTCTTCTTATAATTCATAAGTAATATACCAATCAACATGATTATGACGCCTGAAATTCTACCAATGTTAATAGTATGTATTTCAGCATTGAAAAGTCCAAATTGATCAATGATTAAACCCATTATAATTTGTCCAGTAACTGTCATGACTACCGTTAGTGCTGCACCAATTCTAGGCAATAATAATAAATTGCCGGTTAAGAATATGACACCTAATAAACCACCAGTAAACCAAATATATGAAAAATCCTGATTTAATATGAAAGTCGGTGATAGCTTTTGTGGATTCATCATTAAATTAATAAAGATGAGTACAATCGTACCAACTAAAAATGAATAAAATGAAGCTAGAATAGGTGACTTTGTAAAACTGCCTAACTTTGTATTTATAGATGTTTGTAGCGGAACACATAGTCCTGCTACAACACCTAATATAATAAGTAATATCAATAAAAACTACTCCGTTTCTGCTATACGCTTAGCTTGCTCGTAATATTTTGTTTTTTCTTCTTCAGGCACCATATTGCCACCAGTTGACCATACTAAATGTGTAGCATTTTCGGAAGCTAAGTTAGCATCTATAATAGACTTCAAACCATGAAATCCTGAAGTAGCAGAAGGCTCCACAAAGATACTTTCCGTATCTTGTAATGTTTTTAAATATTTATACAATTGATTATCTTTAACTGTACTCGATCCATAAAGTAGAGAAGTCATAATACTGCCAACTAATTTAGAAGGGCGACTGACTGCTAATCCATCTGCGACAGTTTTACCTGTTAAGCCAATATCTTGCACGCAAATTTTGTCATGCAAATCTGTAATCATACCTAACGTCATACAAGGAGCTTCCGTTGGTTCAATAAATATTGGATGTACGTTATCACCAAAAATAGTTTTCAATCCAAATGCAACGCCTCCAGGACCACCTCCAACGCCACAAGGTAAATATACAAATAGTGGGTGATCTTTGTTTACGATAATCTGTTCAGCTTGTAATTGATTTTTTAGTCTTAAAGCACTTACGCTATAACCTAAGAATAAGTCGCTAGATGACTCATCATCTATAAAGTGACAGTATGGGTCATTCTCAGCGAGCAATCTTCCTTCTTTAACGGCATACCCATAATCTTGAACGTGTTCTACTACTTCTACGCCTTTTGATTTTAGCAATGATTTCTTCCACTCTTTAGCGTCTTGTGACATATGCACTGTCACTTTAAATCCTAATTTAGCACTCATAATTCCAATACTTAAACCTAAATTACCAGTTGAACCTACAGCGATTCGATATTTAGAAAATAATTCTTTATATGGTTCAGAAGCTAGAATTTTATAATCACTTTCTGTTGTAAAATCAGTATTTTTAATTGCTGTTTCTTCAGCAAACTTAAGTACTTCGTAAATGCCGCCTCGAGCTTTAATTGATCCAGATATCGGTAGTGCATGATCACCTTTTAAATAAAGTGAACCTTTCATATGAGGAAATTCTTCTGCTTTGAAATGAGGAATATTAATGATTTCAGATTCTATTTTCCCGTTGTTTGCTTTTGTTTCAGGGAATACATATTCAATGTAAGAAGAAAAACGCGTTAATCTTTGTTCAGCATCTTTAATATCTTCAAGGGAAAAGGGGAGATCCTTTTGAGTTTGATAGTTTGGATTTTTCCAAAAAACTTCATTGCCTTGTTTCATGTCTTTAATTATTGGGTGTTTTGTTGTAAGTTCATTTACGTTAATTTTCAATTTAATAAACTCCTCTCAATCTCTTTATATACTATAAATATTATACAGATAATCATATATTATTGATAGTTACACGCTATCATCCCAATGTGTTTTGGATGTAAGAAAACATCATAAAGAGCCAAGACGATAATAGTCTTAGCTCTCCTTAAAATTTATTCGATACTATACATAGTTAAATCAACTATATAAGTCTTGTGTTGGTTGTCCAATTACAGTTGTATTATTCTGTTTCAGTATTGCTCTCACATATAACAATGCAATAATAACAAATACTATAGCACCACCAATAATGGAGGTTTGATATGGTAATGACAATCCTTCTGGTGCATATAGTACATAAACACTAACTGCGCCAGTCATGAACAATGCAGGAATACCTGCTACTAAATGTGATTTATTGTATCTTAGCAAGTAACTTACTGCTACCCATAACATAACGGTTGCAACAATTTGATTAGTAAAGCCTACATATCTCCATAAGAATGTATAGTCTATTGTAGAAAGGAAAAATGCTGGGATGCCAACAGCGAAACTCGCTAATATCATGAGTGTTTTAGATTTAATGTTTACTTTATCTTTCATAAAGTCTTCAATAATCATTCTTGAACTTCTCAATGCAGTATCTCCCGTTGTTATTGGTAAGATGATAACACCTAATAAAGCTAAAATACCTCCGACTGGACCGAGCAACTGAATTGAAATTTGATCAACTACACCGGCTGGGCCAACTGATTGTAATTTAGATGCAAGACCTTCTGTTCCTCCGAAAAATGTCATACCGGCTGCTGCCCAAATTAATGCAATAATCCCTTCAGCTATCATAGCACCATAAAATACTTTTCTACCTTCGGATTCATGTTTTACTGTTCTAGAAATAATAGGGCTTTGTGTACAATGAAACCCAGAAATCGCACCACATGAAATTGTTACCATTAATAATGGCCAAACGGGTATTCCACTTGGGTGTAAATTTTGAACGGTAATTTCAGGGATTTCTTTACCACTAAATATAAGTGCAACGGCTACACTGACTGCCATAATAATTAAGATTGCACCAAAAATTGGATAAATGCGACCTATAACTTTATTGATTGGCAGAATTGCAGCTAATATGAAATAAGCAAAGATAATGATAAGCGCGACAATGAATGATATAGGTGTTTTAGATGAAATTAATTGTGCTGGACCGGCAACGAAAGCGGCAGCCACTAATACCATCAACACAACAGATACGATATCAGTAAAGACTCTTATGTATTTTCCCAGATAATGTTGAACAAGTTTAGGAAATTGCGCGCCACCATGTCTTAAGCTAAGCATACCTGAAAAATAATCATGTACGCCACCAGCAACAATGCAGCCTACGACAATCCAAATAAATGCTACAGGTCCGTAAAGCGCACCTGCAACGGCACCAAATATTGGTCCTAGACCTGCAATATTTAATAATTGAATCATCCAACCTTTCCATGCAGGCATTGGAACAAAATCCATGCCATCTTGTTTACTATAAGCAGGTGTTTCTTTGTTTGGATATATTTCAAATACACGTTCAATGAATTTACCATAAAACATATAACCGAAAATTAATAAGACGATACAGACGATAAATGTGACCATTATAAAGACCTTCCTTCAAAATATAATAACAATAGAGTAGCAAAGAAACATAAAGGTTACAATAAGTTATTAGAAATTTCTGAAAACATTTATTTAATTTAGAGCATTTTTACAATTTTTATTAGACAATCATTTGTATTTATATAAGTGTAAATTTATAATTAAATAGAAGTTGTAGATACTAATGGATAAAACAAGTGATTATAACTTTTATGGGTATTACTAAATAAAGGGGGAATTTAATATGCAAAAGCATCAAATCATAACAATTGATGGAACAGATTACCTTGTTGAAGAAGGAATGAGGCTGTTAGATTTTATTAAAGCTGAAGACATTTCTTTCGTTCCTTCAATTTGTTATAACGAATCTTTAGGACCAATTGAGACTTGTGATTCATGTATCGTTGAAGTAAATGGGCAATTTCAACGGGCATGTAGCACGATGATTGAAAATGGAATGGTAGTTAACACTCAAAATGAAAACGTAAAATCTAGACAAAAACAAGCTTTGGACAGAATACTAGAACACCATGAATTGTATTGTACAGTTTGTGATTATAATAATGGTAATTGTGAAATCCACAATACTATGGGTGAATTTGGTTTAGAACATCAATCTGTTCCTTTTAAATCTAAAGGATATGAGAAAGATTTCGGAGCATTTTATCGTTATGATCCTGATCAATGTATATTGTGTGGTAGATGTGTGGAAGTTTGCCAAGATGTTCAAGTTAACGAGACATTAACTATTGATTGGAAACGTAATCAGCCTAGAGTGATTTGGGACAATGATAAAGCAATAGATGAATCAAGTTGTGTAAACTGTGGGCAATGTGTAACTGTATGTCCATGTAATGCTTTAATGGAGAATAACATGCTCGGTAAAGCAGGCTACATGACTGATCAAAAACCAGGTTTACTGCGTTCTATGATTGAACTAACTAAGAAGGCTGAAACTGGATATGGACCATTGTTTGCAATATCTGATTCTGAAGCGGCAATGAGAGAAGAAACGATTAAGAAGACGAAAACAGTATGTACATATTGTGGTGTTGGTTGTTCATTTGATGTGTGGACAAAAGATAGAGAAATCCTTAGAGTATTACCACATGAAGATTCTCCGGCAAACCACATTTCTACATGTGTGAAAGGTAAATTTGCTTGGGATTATGTGAATTCTGAGGAACGTATAACGAAACCATTAGTTAGAAAAGATGGCTATTTCCAAGAAGTTGAATGGGAAGAAGCAATAAATTTAATTTCTGAAAAGTTTTCAAGTATTAAACATGAACACGGTAAAGATGCTCTAGCTTTTATTTCATCTTCAAAATGTACTAACGAAGAATCCTATTTAATGCAAAAATTAGCTAGACAAGTTATCGGAACGAATAATGTTGATAACTGCTCTAGATATTGTCAGTCACCAGCAACACAAGGATTATTTAGAACAGTTGGATATGGTGGAGATTCTGGTTCAATAGAAGATTTAGAAAAAGCAGACATGGTGATCACAATCGGTACGAATACGGCAGAAGCACACCCAGTTATTGCGAGTAGAATTAAACGTGCACATAAATTACTTGGACAAAAATTATATGTATTTGATATTAGAAAACATGAAATGGCAGAACGTGCAGATAAATATTATTTACCAACACCAGGAACTGACTTAGTTTGGTTATCTGCTGTTACCAAGTATATTATCGATCAAAATTGGCATAACGAAGAATTTATTACTAAACATGTTAATGATTTTGATACGTACTACGAAAGTTTAAAACCATTTACATTAGAATATGCTGAAGAAACAACTGGAATCAGCCAGTCTGAACTCAAACACATTGCTGAAGAGATTCATAAATCATCAGGCGTTGCGATTTGTTGGGCAATGGGCGTAACACAACATAGAATTGGTAGCGATACAAGTACAGCAATTTCAAATTTATTATTAGTTACTGGTAATTATATGAGACCAGGAACAGGCGCGTACCCATTAAGAGGTCACAATAACGTGCAAGGTTGTAGTGATATGGGAAGTATGCCTGACACGTTACCAGGATACCAAAAAGTATCAGATGATGTAGCACGTCGTAAATTTGAACAGGCATGGAATGTTTCATTAGATAGTGAGCGTGGACTAGACAATCATCAGATGATAGACAGCATACATGAAGGCAATCTTCGTTCTTTATATATTAAAGGAGAAGATACAGGTATAGTTGATGCAAACTTAAACTTTGTAAGATCAGCATTTGAAAAACTAGATTTCTTCGTTGTACAAGATTTGTTTATGTCAAAAACTGCAGAGTTTGCTGATGTGATTTTACCTGCATCACCATCTCTTGAAAAAGATGGAACATTTACAAATACCGAAAGACGTGTTCAAAGAATAAACAAAGCATTAGATCCTTTAGGTGAATCTAAGCCTGACTGGGAAATTATTCAATTAATAGCAAAATCACTTGGTGCAGATTGGAACTATAAACACCCAAGTGAAATTTGGTATGAAGCACAATCATTAATGCCTCTTGTTAAAGGAATTACTTATGATAGGTTAGAAGGATTTAATAGTTTACAGTGGCCAATGAATGATGATGGTACAGATACACCATTACTTTACACGGAAAGATTTAACTTCCCAGATGGTAAAGCAAGACTGTATCCACTAGAATTTAATGTTAAATCTAAGAAAACGAAAGAAATGTCATTACACGTTAATAATGGTCGTGTATTAGAACATTTCCATGAAGGTAATATGACTTATCAAGTTCCAGGTCTAGCTTATAAACTACCAAATAATTTCTGTGAAATTTCTCAAGAATTAGCAGATGAACATGGCATTGAAAATGGTGCACGAGTTAAAATTACATCCAAAGTTGGTACAGCTGAAGTAAATGTTCAAGTTACAGATAGAGTTACTGGAAACTACATCTATATTCCATTAAATGATCAAAACGAAGGTGCACCTAACTTTGTAACAGATAGCGATGTAGACAAAGACACGAATACACCAGCATATAAAGATAACTATGCCAAACTAGAAGTTGTAACGAAAAAAGGTAAATCCCCAATACCAAAACATAATTCAAGGTTTGGAAATAGACAACCACAAATTAGTGTTAGAGTTCAAGATAAATGGGATAAACCAGATTATACGTTCCCTAATAAAGGAGGTAATCTGTAATGGCCGAAAGAGTAAAAGTAATAAGACGTATGCATGAAAGTAAAGAATACAAGATTGAACAAAACATGAAAGCACTACAAGGTAAATTTAGTGAAAATAAACTAGCCATTGAAAAAGGTATGGACATATTAAATGAACTTGAGAAAGCGCAAGCACTAGACGCAGTTCATGCTGCAATTGTACAAAGAAAAGTAATTACAGGAAACTTTGTCACGGAACTAAATAAAGAGCAATATGATGGTATTTTAGGGAATTTAGGTCAATTGTTGTTTTTATTAGGCGACGTTGACTTAGAAGAAGCGTCAGTATTTTTAAACAGAATTAATAATGGTATGAAAGTTGCGAATAGAGCAAACTTAAATAAAAAAACAACAATACCAGAACTATTAGGCGCACTCAAAGATCCAGAGATAAACAGAAGTTTGACATTATTACTTAGTTTCTTAAAAGGAATGGGAAGAGAATAGATTATTGATATAAATATTTTATTATTAGTGGAAATCCTGAGGTATCATTGGTACAACCATAATTAAAACGAGAAAATCATGTTTAAAAGTGATTTTCTCGTTTTTTTATTTATGGTTAGATGCTTCTCCTGGAATAACTCATCATTTAATCCACGAAATGGGCGAAGTCATGGAATAACTCGATAGTTAATCCAGGAAATGGGCAAAGTCATGGAATAACTCGATAGTTAATCCACGAAATGGGCAAAGTCATGGAATAACTCGATAGTTAATCCAGGAAATAGGCAAAGTCATGGAATAACTCAGAAGTTAATCCACGAAATGGAGTAAGTCATGGAATAACTCAGAAGTTAATCCACGAAATGCAGCAAGTCATGGAATAACTCAGAAGTTAATCCACGAGATGGGCGAAGTCATGGAATAACATAAAGTACCAAGACGTTACTGTCTTTAAACGTTTGAATTATCGCTAATTATAAGGGGGTTTGAGTTCGAGTTGATTGATATTAAATTTAATCAAACAATTAATTATGAACTGAATCCTCGATTCTATTTGAAATTAGATGTAATTTAAGATAAGTTTAAACAGTAACATTTCATATATAAAAAGACAAAGGTGTGATCATTATTAAGTTTTTGAAAGATAGATTTGCCTTCATATTAGGACTCACGATAATTATTGTTTTTGTAATTTTATTAATCATATTTGAGTCACCTTTTTTTAAAAATTATCAAACTCACACTTATGAAGAAGCATTACAAATCCAAACTAAGAGTGATTCTCCTGCTGTAACACAAAAAGACAATAAATTTGTGTATGCTAAAAAAGAAGATATTGATAAATATATGGATATCGAAAAAAGTCAAACTGATTTACAATTCATGGATATATCAAAAAAAGTGAATATATCAGAAAAAGACGTTAAGGAAATTTTAAAAGATAAAGGTGTTTTAAAAGGGAAAGAGAAGGCATTTTTAGATGCGCAAGAAAAGCATGGGGTAAATGTTATTTATTTAATGAGTCACGCTTTTATTGAAACAGGTAATGGAAATTCAGAACTTGCTAGTGGTGTAAAAATGTCGAACGGCAAAACATTTTATAATTTTTATGGAATCGGTGCTTTTGATCAAGATGCTGTTGAAACAGGCAGTAGTTTTGCACGAAAACAAGATTGGACCTCACCTGAGAAGGCAATTCACGGCGGTGCAAAATTTGTAAAAAAAGACTACCTTAATAATGACCAAAATACATTATATAAGATGAGATGGAATCCATATAACCCAGGACAACATTTATATGCTACGGATGTAAATTGGGCTACGAGTATTGGTAAGATAATGGAACATTATTACGATAAATATGACTTGAAGAAAGCAGATATTAATAAAAATTATTATAAATAAACCTATGAATGTAAAAACAAATTTGACTAATAGAGATATTATGTCAGATTTGTTTTTTTAATCTTATAATATTTAAGATTTATACGTGAAATAGTCAAGTTATAGTAAAGTTCATGTTAAAATAATGTTATATATTAAGTATATCTAAATTTTTTATTTTAAGGAAAGTAGTGAAAAAGATGAAAATTGCAGTAATTGGTGCAGGTATTGGTGGATTAACAACTGCCGGATTACTTTATCAAACTGGCCACGATGTCAAAGTTTATGAGAAAAGAAATAATCTTGATCAAGTAGGTTCTGGTTTAGGTATAGGAAGTAATGTTCTAAAAGCACTTAAACCATATAAAATGGCTTATGCAATTGAACAAGAAGGCCAACCATTAAGAAAAATGGAGCTAAGAAGCAATTTAAATGAGTTTTTAAATACGTTGAAAATGGACCAAAATGACGAAGAAAATATCACAATTCATAGAAATGTTTTGCATGAAATTTTGAAAACGCATGTTCCTTATGAGCGCATTCATTTAGATCACAAACTTAAAGAAACTAAGCAAAATGCTGACTCTGTCAGACTTTATTTTGAAAATGGAGTAGAGGAACAATTCGATTTAGTCATTGCTGCTGATGGATTGAACTCTACTTTAAGAAAGCAAATTTATCCTAAATCAACACCGAAATATGCAGGTTACACATGTTTTAGAGGTGTTGTTAAAGAAAGTCTTCCAATAGATAAACATACCGCATTAGAATATTGGGGACATAAAGGGCGATTTGGAATCGTGCCATTGAAAGACGATGAAATTTATTGGTTTTGTACAATGACGGCAAAAGAGAATGATTTGCAATATAAATCATTTGAAAAACCACACCTTCAAGCATACTTTAACCAATTTCCTGAAGAGGTTAGAAAAATATTAGATGCACAAGAAGAAACGGGTATTTTGCATCATGATATATATGATATAAACCCACTTAAATCATTCGTATCAGGGAGAGTAGTCTTACTCGGTGATGCAGCCCATGCAACAACGCCTAATATGGGGCAAGGTGCAGGACAAGCAATAGAAGATGCAGTAACGTTAACAAATTTAATGAATGAAAAACCAATTGATGCTGCTCTTAATAGATATGATAAATTAAGAGTAAAACACACTAAAAAAGTAATACTTAAATCAAGAAAAATTGGCAAATCAGGACAAGTTTCTAGCACACTAAAAATTAAATTAAGAAATAAAGCATTGAAAACAAAGTCTTCTAAATCACTAAGTAAAAAAGTTAAATTTCTTCAAAAAGCAAAACTAAAATAATCAAATAAGAAGAAACATGTGAATAGCGTAATGTTTTATAAGAAAAAAGAACACGTTCCGAGGATGAATACGACCTCAGAACGTGTTTTTTATTTTGAGAATAAGAATTCATTATCTGAACTTGTCAGCTTAATGTGTTATATCGGAAGTGGTAATACCCGTTGCCGATTTAACTTGAACTTCTCTAAATTTATCAAGGGATTCTGTTTTCCCTAGGAATGTACCTAAGAAAGCTCCTATAAATCCAGCTGGAACTGAAATAATAGCTGGGTTAGAAAGCGGGAAAATCGGATCCATTGTTATAAAAGCAGTGCCAGCAGGATTCATTACATTTGGACTAAGAATCACTAGAACGAGTGATACGATTAATCCAACAGCTATGCCAGTAATGGCGCCTTGCGTATTAAATCTCTTCCAAAAAATAGTGAAGACGATGACTGGTAAATTTGCGCTTGCAGCGACACAGAACGCTAATGATACGAGAAAGGCAACATTTAAATTTTGAGCAAACAACGCTAAGATAATTGATAAAACCGATACTGCCAATGAAGCAAATTTAGCTGCTTTCATTTGTTCTTTTTCTGTAACTTGTCCTTTCTTAATGACTTGCCCATAAATATCATGAGCAAATGCTGAGGCCCCAGTTAATACTAGGCCAGCGACTACAGCTAAAATTGTAGCAAAAGCGACTGCCGATACAAATGACATTAACAAATCTCCACCAAGTTTAGCAGCAAGCAAAGGTGCAGCCATATTACCAGCAGGGTTTGCTGAAATGATTTCTTCACGTGTTAATAAAGCTGCAGCTCCAAATCCTAAGAAAATAGTTAACACGTAGAATATACCTATAATCCAAGTTGCCCACATTACAGAGGAACGTGCGGTTTTGGCATTTTTAACTGTAAAGAATCTCATAAGAATGTGTGGTAAGCCCGCTGTTCCAAATAGTAAGGCAATAATGAGTGAAATGTTATCTAAAGGTGGTTTACCTTGTGAACCAGGGTTTATGAATTCACCTTTGAAATCGGATGATGTAATGTTTTTCATTTCACCAAACATCGTCGAGATGTTGAAATTAAAATGTAACAATACTAAAAATGTAATAATAACGATACCTATCATGAGTAGTACCGCCTTAACCATTTGTACCCAACTTGTAGCAGTCATCCCGCCGAATAATACGTATATGGTCATCATAATACCAACTAAAATAACAGCAACCGTATAAGGAATACCAAATAGTAGTTGAATTAACGCACCAGCACCAACTAATTGTGCAAGCATGTAAAATATAACAATAGTTATGGAAGAAATAGCAGCCATTGCGCGTACTTTTTTAAGTTCAAATCTGGCCGCAATCATATCCGCTAATGTATATTTACCAAGATTTCTTAAAGGTTCAGCAACAATATAAAGTACTATTAAGTATGCAGTTAAATAACCAATACTATAGAAGAAACCATCAAATCCCCATAATGCAATTGCTCCAGCAATACCTAGAAATGAAGCAGCAGATAAATAGTCCCCCGCGATAGCTAAGCCATTTTGCCAACCTGATAACCCTCCGCCTGCTGTATAAAAATCATTTGCTGATTGTGTTCTCTTTGATGCGAAATATGTAATGAGTAGTGTAATGCTCACGAATATTAAAAACATAATAACTACTAATGGGTTCATCTATGTTGCTCCTCTCTATATGTTTTTAATATTTCATCAGATGCTTTATCAAACGATTTGGCTTTTTGCATATACAACATTACAAGTGTCCAAACCATAACAAATAGTAAAAGTGCATAAATCCAAGCCCAAGAAATATTCCAAAATGCAATATTATTCAGTATTGTTGTATAACCCGTTAATACTGGAAATAAAAGCGTAGCGAAAATAAAAAATATTGAAACTGATAAAATAAATCGATTTCTGCTTTTTACAAGCTCTTTAAACTGTGGATCTTGTGCAATTCGTTTGTAATCATGTTCCCCCATAAAAACTCCCCCTTAATAATAGATGCGTAAATATACAACTTAATTAACATCTTATTCATTTGTCACATAATTGTCAATATTTATTTGGAAACGCTTACAATAAAGAATAGGTGTTATTTATGAAAAAAATACAATATTTTATTAGAATATTTAGAAAAATTCGTTTATTTGTATTGACGATAATGAAAAATATCAATATAATTCTTATCATATTAATAAGAATTCGGAAGTGAAATAATTATGATTGAATTTAAAAACGTTAATAAAATATTCAAACAAAAGAAATCAGATATATTAGCTCTTCAAGATGTAAGTTTTAAAGTGGAGGCTCAAGATATATTTGGCGTAATTGGGTATAGTGGTGCTGGAAAGAGTACATTAATTAGACTTGTAAATGTATTAGAAGAGAAAACATCAGGCGAAATTATAGTTGATGGACATGATATCAATCAATATTCTAAGAAAAAATTGCAAAATGTAAAGAAAAATATTGGGATGATTTTTCAACATTTTAATTTATTAAATTCAAAAACAGTTTTTAATAATGTAGCAATGCCATTAATACTACAAGGGAAAAGTAAGGCAAACATTAAATCGAAAGTAAATGAACTTTTAGAATTTGTTGGTTTAGAAGATAAAGGGAATCAATATCCTAATGAACTCTCAGGCGGGCAGAAACAAAGGGTCGCAATAGCAAGAGCATTAGTTACAGATCCCAAAATATTATTATGTGATGAGGCAACGAGCGCACTAGATCCAGCAACAACTGACTCGATATTAAAATTATTAAAAAGAGTAAATGAACAGTTTGGCGTAACGATATTACTCATAACACATGAAATGAGTGTTATCCAAAAAATATGTAATAAAGTTGCAGTTATGGAACAAGGGAGAGTTATCGAAATGGGACCAGTTCTTGACGTTTTTAGTCATCCACAAACAACTACTGCCAAGAACTTTGTGTCCACTGTCATTACAACGGATATATCTACCCATTTACAAAAATTAATTCCTGAAGATAAAGAAGCGACCGATATCAAACTATACATAGATGGAAACAAAGTAACTCATGCCATTATTTATGATTTAATTACACGCTATACTGTGAAAGTAAATATACTATTTGCATCTATGTCTGATATTCAAGGTATTCCTGTAGGGTATCTCACATTAAGAATACAAGGCGAGGAACAATCAATTCAAAACTGTTATCAATATTTAACTGAATTAAATATTGAATTTGAGGAGGTGAGCGCATAATGTTTGGATCGTCATTAGATTCATCTCAACTTATAGATTCTGTTTATCAAACATTATATATGGTAACAGTGTCATTATTATTAGGTGCGTTAATTGGTATACCGTTAGGCATTTTACTCGTCATTACAAGAAAAAATGGAATTTGGCCAAATAGTATCATTTATTATTTGCTAAATCCTATTATAAATATATTCCGATCACTACCGTTCATCATTTTATTAATAGCGATTGTACCTTTTACAAAGTTAATTGTAGGCACATCAATTGGGACATCTGCTGCAATCGTCCCACTAACAGTTTATGTAGCCCCTTACATTGCTAGACTAGTTGAAAATTCATTGTTAGAGGTCAATTCAGGTGTTATAGAAGCGGCACATGCGATGGGTGCTTCACCTATACAAATTATACGCTATTTCTTATTACCTGAAGCATTAGGCTCACTTATATTAGCTTTAACGACGTCAATAATTGGATTGATTGGTGCAACAGCTATGGCTGGTGCTGTTGGTGGCGGCGGTATAGGTGACTTGGCACTTGCTTATGGATACCAACGCTTTGATACGATTGTCATTATCATTACCGTTATTATATTGGTCATAATGGTTCAAGTTATTCAGTCATTAGGTAATGTATTATCAAAATTAGTAAGAAGAAGTTAATAAATAAAACAGAATATAGAGAAGGAGTTATAAATATGAAAAAATTAATAACATTATTAGCGGCACTTGTGTTACTGTTAGCTGCATGTGGGGACAAGAAAGACGATAAGAAAGTGACGGTAGGAATTGCATCGAATGATACTAAAGTGTGGGATAAAGTAAAGGAACTAGCAAAGAAAGATGGCATTGATGTAGAAATTAAACAATTCTCTGATTATAACGTACCAAATAAAGCATTGTCAGATGGAGATATCGATTTAAATAGCTTCCAACACTTTGCATTTTTAGATCAATTTGAAAAAGCTAATAAAGGTACAGATATTACACCTATTAGAACAACTGTATTTGCACCGTTAGGGATATACTCTAAAAATTTAAAAGATATAAAAAAATTAAAAGAGGGTGCAAAGGTTGTTATTCCTAACGATGTATCAAATCAAGCTAGAGCATTAAAATTATTAGAAAAGGCAGGTTACATTAAACTTTCTAAAAACTTCGGTTTAAATGGTGGACCTAAAGACATCATTAAGAACAACAAGAATTTAGATATAAAAGCTGTTGATGCACAACAAACTGCTAGAGCATTAGATGAGGTCGATATTGCAATTATTAACAATGGGGTAGCTTCAAAAGCTGGATTAGATCCTAAGAAAGATCCAATCTATTTAGAGGATGAAGATGCGAAAGCTGCAAAACCGTATATTAATTTCATAGCTGCTAATACTAAAGATAAAGACAATAAAACATATAAAAAAATAGCGGATTTATATCATTCAGAGGATGCCAAAGAAGCATTGAAAGAAGATACTAAAGATGGAGAAATAGTAGTAGATTTAAAAGAACAAGAAATTAAAGAAATACAAGATTCATTAAAATAAAAAAGATTCGGCTCCCCTTAGCCGAATCTTTTTTTATGCTTTTTTATAGGTTTCTAAATATTGTTGGCCTTTTTCATAATCGTATTTGTTCTCCCATTTGGAAACAACGACTGTTGATAATGCATTACCAACAACATTTACGCAAGTTCTAGACATATCAAGTAATCTATCTATACCGATAATTAATGCTAAGCCTTCTGGGTTTAATCCCATAGAACCTAAAGTAGTAATTAATACAACAATAGATGTTCCAGGAACTGCTGCCATACCTTTTGAGGTAATCATTAACGTGAACATAAGTATGAGCTGCTGAGTTAATGATAAATGGACGCCATACATTTGAGCTACAAATAGTGCTGCGATAGATTGATACAATGCAGAACCATCCAGATTGAATGTATACCCAGTTGGAATAACGAAAGAAACGATATCTTTAGGTGCACCGAATTTTTCCATTTTCTCCATAACTGAAGGTAAAACGGTTTCAGAGCTAGATGTAGAGAACGCAAGCAATAATTCATCTTTAAGTATGCGTACAATTGAGAATATATTGATACCACAAATTTTAGCTACGATTCCTAATACAACTACAATAAAGAATACCATCGCCCCAACGACAACAAGTAATAGTTTTAATAATGGAATGAGTGCAGATAGACCAAACGTCATAATTGTTACACAAATAAATGCAAACACACCATAAGGCGCTAAGCGTAATATTCTATGTATCATCCAGAATACTGCTTCTAGTACACCACCTAAAACATCTTTCACAGGTTGTCCTTTCTCACCGATTGCTGCTATAGCTAATCCAAAGAATACTGCAAAGAATATAATGGGTAACAGTTCACCAGCAGTTAATGCTTCAAATATATTCGTAGGTATGATGCTTACAATCGTATCAATCACATGATTGCCGTAAGTCGATTTTTCAGCAGCATCTGCTGTTTGTTCATATTTAGAAATATCACCTTTAGGTAATTTGTCTGGATCTAAACCTAATCCAGGTTTGAATAAGTTTCCGAATATAATACCTAAACCAATTGCAATTGTAGTGATAATTTCAAAGTACAAAATTGTTTTCCAACCATATCTACCAACTGTGTGCATATCACCTACATTAGAAATAGATAAAGCTAATGAGCAGAATACAATAGGAATAACAATCATTTTAATAAGATTTAAAAATATATCTCCAACTGGCTGTATAAATTTAATTAAATGATCTTGACCGTTTAAAAAATAGCCTACAACTACACCTAATACTAAAGCAATTAAAATTTGTGTAGGTAGACTTATATATCTTCTTCTTGGCTTCTTAATTTTTTCGTTCAAAGAAATGCCTCCTTTAAAGTGTTGATGCAAAAAAATAAAAAAATAATGCGATTCCATTTGGAATTGCACAAACTATTTTTTAGAAAGGGGATGCATACTTTGTATTTCTCTTAGAGTTTAAAAGTATATTTCATTTTATCATCTTAATGTTAAATAGTAACGTTGATATTTTACCATAAAAAGTAAAGAGAACACATTTATAGTAAAATGTGTTCTTTAAAACATTTATTTTATGAAACGGATAGAAAGAGGTGGTAAATAAGTTTCTCCGTTGAAAGCCTTTATAGCTCCAATAATTGTGAATATAAGTATCATAATACTTAATATTGGTATAAGTATAAAACCGATTAGAACTAAACATAATAATGTAGAAATACCTACCCAAATAAAATAAGAAATAAAGAAATTTAAATAATCTTTACCAATACGATCAATAAATGTCGAATGTTCTCTTTTAAGTAACCATATTAATAGTGGAGCAAGTAGTGTTGTAAAAATTGATGTGACGTAAATTAACATCCCGTATAAACGTTCATCATCACTTGTTTGTTTATGTGTATAGAATTGATTATCATTTACTGTAGATTCTTGAAATGGATTGTGATCATCATGACTCATCATAAATCCTCCTTAATAGACGTATTACTTCTATTATACAATGAGCGTCAAAATTAACCAATTAGAACGACTGATTACATTAGAGATATAGATTTAAGGTAATACCATTACTAAAATGTTGTCTAAGATTGTTGTTTGTCATCTTTTTCTTTAATATTATCCTTTAAATTATTTTTTGAAAAAATTCTTTTAAAAGGTGTTCCAATCCATACAGAAAATGTAGTGAAAAGAAAGTTGATAATTTTTAATAATAAGTCAAACATACATCATCCTCATTTCTTCTTTGTAATATGATTTAGCATAAACTTCTAGTTAAAAATAGTATTTGTATAGAAATCTATAATATCATATTTCATAACAATAAAATGATCCCACATAACAGACGTTATGTGGGATCGTTTTTTGAGTAAGAACATTTTGGTGTTCTACTATTTATTTAATTCTTAGTGAATGTAGTTATAAGAACTAGCTTCTGATGCAGAAATTGAACGATTTGATACGACACCTTCACCTTGATAGTTCATTTCTGATACTTCAATGCTTCCGTCTGAATTAACATTTTCAACATATGCTACGTGTCCGAATGCACCAGCTGATGATTGTAGAATAGAACCTTTTTTAGGTGTATTATCTACTGAGTGTCCGTCAGCAGCAGCATTTGATGCCCATTGATTCGCATTACCCCATGAACCGCTTATTGGATCACCATCTTGCATTTTTTTGTCGAATACATAGTAAGTACATTGTCCAGCTGTATATAAATTAGCTGAAGATGAACCTGTAGTTTGTGTTGCTGTTTGACTTACTGATGTTGTAAATGATTGACTCATGTTTGAAGTGTTTCCAATTTGGTTATAGTTACTAGTATAATTAAAATTCTGTGTTTGTGTTTGTTGAGGTGCTTGGTTTTGGTCGAAAGTATCGGCAGATGCTTCTTGACCACTTCCTATCATAGATGATGCTAATCCCGTAGTTAATACTGCAATTGTAGTTAGTTTTTTCATTTTAAATATTCCTCCATAAATTTCGTATATGTTTTATATTATTAATTGAATTAATTTTTGTTTGAGTCGTTTTCCGACGACAAGTAATACTTTAACAGATGAATTTATGTTTGTGTGCATTTTCATCTAGTTGTTACTTAATCATAATGGTATACAATATTTTGGTAATATTTAGAGTGGATTATGACATCTTGTAATATTTGAAAAATGCACCGTTGATGTATTTTAGTGTTTTTATAGTTTTATCCATGTCATTTTTTTGTAATATTCATTTACAAAATAAATATTATAAATTTAGTAGTTGTCTTTATATGCGACTACTTTTTTATTATAAATATTATTACATTTTTAGTTTAAAGGGGGATTTTATGAAACGATTACCTTCATTGTTTGAAGCATTTTCAACTATTATTGTAATGGGTTTAATCGTATTTATAGGGTTTGGTATACTGAACTTTCCAATTCAACCATTGTTGATTTTAGCAGCAGTATACGCGAGTTTTATTGCATTAAGAGTAGGGCTTACATGGGAAGATTTGCAAGATGGTATCACTAAAAGGTTAGCGACTGCTATGCCAGCCATATACATAATTTTTGCTGTAGGTATATTAATCGGGACATGGATGTTTTCTGGAACAGTACCGGCGTTGATATATTATGGATTAGAATTAATAAATCCTACTTATTTTTTAGTTACTGCATTTATCATTACAGCTGTTACGTCTGTTGCAACTGGAACAGCATGGGGATCGGTAGGTACTGCTGGGATAGCTTTGATGGCAATTGCAAATGAAATGGGTATACCAATGGGGATGGTAGCTGGTGTTGTTATTGCTGGTGGTGTGTTTGGTGATAAAATGTCACCTTTATCAGATACGACCAATTTAGCTGCACTCGTAACAAAAGTTAATATTTTCAAACATATTAAACATATGATGTGGACAACAGTACCAGCTTCATTAATCGGTTTAGTCGTTTGGTTTATAGCAGGCTTACAATTTGATGCAAAAGACGTTGAAAGTAAACGTATTAATTCGTTATTAAGTAATATAGATCATGCATTTAATCTTGATTTTTGGGTGTGGCTACCGGTTATAGTCATTGTAGCTGGTATAAGTATAGGTAAGCCGACGGTTCCAATGATGTTACTTTCAAGTTTAGTCGCTATGTTTATCGGTGTATTGAACAATGGATTTGGAATAGTAGATGCTTTTAATGTAACGATGAATGGCTTTGATTTAAATATGACTACGTTATCTAGTGATGAAGCATCTAAATCAATGACAGAATTAGTTAAGCGCGGTGGAATCATGAGTATGACTGAAATTGTCGTTACTATTTTCTGTGGTTACGCATTTGCAGGAATTGTAGAAACTTCTGGAAGTTTAGAGGTGATATTAAAGACAATTTCGAATAAAGTTTCTAAAGATTCTCATTTAATATTAGTTACGATTGCAGGAAGTTTACTATTAGTATTTGCTGCAGGGGTAGCATCTGTAGTTATTATTATGATAGGCGTATTATTGATGGATATGTATAATGAAAGAGGATTAGATAGAGTCAATTTATCAAGAACTTTAGAGGACTGTGGTACGATGGTATTACCTTTTATTCCATGGGGTACTTCTGGTATATATTATAGAGATTTATTACATGTTTCATTGGGAGATTTCTTCTGGTGGGCAGTACCATGTTATTTATGTGTGATATTTGCAGCATTTTACGGAATAACAGGTATTGGAATTAAAAAAGTGAAAGCATAAGAATCGCAAAATCATATATAATACAAAAAAACTCAAACGGTTTAACCGTTTGAGTTTTTTACTATATTCTTAATTCTTAGTGAATGTAGTTGTATGATTTAGCTGCTGAAGCTGAGATAGTACGTGATGAAACAACACCAACACCTTGGTAGTTCATTTCTGATACTTGTACTGAACCGTCAGAGTTTACTTTGTCAACATATGCTACGTGACCGTAACCACCAGCTGTTGATTGTAAGATAGCACCTGATTTTGGAGAGTTGTTTACTGTATAACCAGATTGTGCTGCTGCATTTGCCCAGTTATTAGCATTTCCCCAAGTATTACCTAAGTCAGGACGTTTACTGAATGCAAAGTAAGTACATTGACCTGATGTATAAAGGTTAGATCCTCCGCCATTTGATGGACGAGATGATGTAGTTGAAGTACTATAGTTTGAATTATTATTTGATTGTGTAGCTTGGTTATTGTTTGATGGTGCTTGTGTAGTAGTTACACGAACATTATTTTGGTTTGAAGAAGCAGTATGTGAATCTCCTAAACCTCCACCATTTGGTGCTGCATTGAATGCAGGTTGTGAATAATTTGTATTGTTTGAATTATTTGTGTTATATGAAACTTGTTGTTGTGCTTGGTTTCCGTAATCTTGTGTTGATGGATTCCAGTTACCTTCCCAAGTATAGTGATAGTTACCATTTGCATCGATAGTGTAGCTGTATGAATATGATGAAGCGTCGTTAGGATTATATCCTTGTGTATTTTCTGCCGCGTCTGCGTCATGTGCCATAAATGTTGCTACTCCTGCTGTTACGATTGCTGCTGTTGCTATTTTCTTCATAATGTGTAAATCCTCCTAGAATTTTTAAAAATAATTTTTTCGTATATGTTTTATTTATTGAATGTAATTTCTCCGCTGTTTTCTCAACAAAATCTACTTTATCAGAAATGATCTACTTTGTGTTGAATGTTAAGGCTTTGTAATTCAATTTAAATATCACATGATTTCATGTAATAATTCTGAACTTAAAGCCAAATAAAGAAAAACCTTATATGACGGGCTATTTTGTTGTTTATTTACTAAAATAGTTTTTTATTGTTACACATCTGTAATATTTAAGACATAATAAAATGTTTGATAACAATAATTTTTGCAAATACATTTGGCGTAGTTTTTGAAATAAATGCTTTTAAAAATATAAATAAGTACAAAATTTCATAATAAAAAGTCAAGAATCAAGTATTTTTGTTCTTTATTACTAAATTATAATTATCCATATCTATTAAATAAGATATTTCAGAATGAATAGAGGTGTTTTTACATGCTATATGACTGTAATTTAAAGATTTACAATTC
>NZ_PPQZ01000053.1 GCF_002902525.1 Mammaliicoccus stepanovicii | reverse complement strand
GATAAATAAGTTTGCTTAATTGAATTATAAAACTTTTCAATAGGTAATGCTACTAAAGTTTTAAATTTATAATATAAAGCTTATTAAATTTTACATTTTTTACACAAAATTAAGAAAGACCATTAGAACTTGATAAAGTCAATACAGAACATTTGTACTTGTGCACAAGTTAATCACATTTTGTGGATAACCTCTGTAGTACTTTAGTCGTATTTGTTGATAACTTATGTATAAAAAACGATTTTTGTTCAAAAAACCTGTGGATAAGTAGGATAACTTTGTGGATGACTGTAAAATAAGGGATTTAACTGTGAATAAAATTGTGGTTAAATTTATTAAAATAAAAGCGCTAAAGTGTAAAAAATACCTTAGCGCTTTTCATATTAATTTAATTTATTTTCAACTTGTTCCCATTTTTGCATGGTTTGTTCGAGTAATTGTTCTGCTTCGATTCTCTTATCGTTAATTTCACTACTTTTATCAATATCATTAAACACTTCTGGTAAAGTTAATTGGTGCTCATATATTTCTATATCTTGCTCATATTTTGAAATGGCATCCTCTATTTCTTCTAATTCTCTTTCAAGTTTACGACGTTCTTTCTTAAGTTGTTTTTGGTTTGTAAAGTGATTGTCGTCTTTGACCTTGTCTGGTTTAGCTTTACCAGACTCTTCATAGTTAAGGATAGCTTCTCTTTGTTCTAATTTTTCTAAATAATACTGATAATCGCCATGAAATAACTCATTTCCTTCTGGTGTGATATGAAATATTTTTGTAGCTAATTCATTAATGAAATATCTATCGTGAGAGACAAATAGAAGGGTACCTTTAAAGTTTCTTAAAGCTTCCTCTAACATTTCTTTAGAATCGATATCTAAATGGTTTGTAGGTTCATCTAATATAAGAACATTATTTTTTTCTAACATTAATAAAGCTAATTGAAGTCTCGCTTTTTCTCCACCTGACAAATCATTGATTACTTTCTTAACTTCATCTTGCGTAAATAGGAATCTTCCAAGTACTGTTCTAATATCTTTTTCAGGCATATGTACATATTGATTCCAAACGTAATCTAAAATTGTCATATTGGATTTGAATTCTGCTTGTTTTTGATCATAATATCCAATTTGTAAATTTGAACCGTAATGTATATCTCCTGTTAATGCATCTATCTTTTTGGCGATTGTTTTAATCAATGTTGATTTCCCAATTCCATTTGGTCCAATTATCGCAATGCGGTCATGTCGTTTTACATCTAAGTTTATCGGTGTAGTAATGCTTTTCGAATAACCTATCGATAGATTTTTGACTGATAATACATCTACCCCAGTAGCTTTGTTAATCTCAAAAGCGATTTGCGCACTTTTTTCGTCAAGACGGGGTTTTTCAATTCTTTCCATTCGTTCAAGTACTTTTCTTCTACTTTTAGCCATGCCACTTGTTGAAGCACGTGTAATATTTTTTTCTACAAATGTTTCAAGGTTTTTAATCTCTTGTTGCTGTCTCTCATATTCAGCCATTACTTTTCGGTAGTGAGCATCACGTTGTTTAAGAAATTGACTATAATTTCCGATATATTTTTTTACTGAACCGAGTGCTACGTCATATACTTGATTGACTACTTTATCTAAGAAATATCTATCATGACTTATGATGACAATGGCACCCTTAAAGTGTATTAAATAGTTCTCCAACCATTCTGTAGTTTCCATGTCCAAGTGATTGGTAGGTTCATCTAATAACAATAAATCAGGCTCACTTAATAGCATTTGCGCCATGGAAAGTCGTGTTTTTTGACCACCACTAAAAGATTGTATTTCTCTATCGAAATCTGTTTCTTTAAAATTTAAACCTGTAAGAACTGTTTTTATTTTACTTTCATATAAATATCCATCCATTAATTCAAATTGATTTGAAAGTTGTTCATATCTTAATAGATTTTCTTTATATTCAGTGCTGTCATAGTCTTCAGCATGTTCGCTTAACCAATTCGTAAGGTTATTCATTTTAGTTTCTATGTTTATTACATGTTCAAATGGTTTTCTCATTTCGTTCATAACTGTATCGCTTGAATTTAATGTCATTTGTTGAGTTAAATATCCCATCGATACATTTTTTCCTTTTGAATAGTTTCCCGCATCATAGTTCTCTGAACCGGCAATGATTTTCATTAATGTTGTTTTTCCAGCACCGTTACGTCCAACGATAGCAATTCGCTCGCCAGTCTTAACTTCAAAGTTTACGTCAGAAAATATGATATCGCCATCAAAAGATTTTTCTAAATTATTTATTTGTAAAAGTATCATGTTTTCACCTCTCTATTAGTTATTATTCTACATGAAATGAGCGTAGAAATGTATGGAAATTACATACAATAAATCTATAGTTATTTCAACCGAAGTTTGTTATAATGATTCCAATAGATGTGAATGCAATCACATTACTTTATTTTAGAAAAAGGTGAGGATTTTGGCGAAGAATGAAGTGAAGATCCCTAAAGCTACATTGAAACGTTTGCCACATTATTATAGGTTTGTAAGTACATTACATAACTCTGGAGTTGATCGTGTTTCATCTAAGGAACTTAGTGAAGGTTTAAATATAGATTCTGCAACTATCCGCCGAGATTTCTCTTACTTTGGTGAATTAGGTAAAAAGGGTTATGGTTACAATATAAATTATTTGTTAAAATTTTTTAGAACCACTTTAGAGCAAGACGATATGACGAAAGTAGCAATAGTAGGTGTAGGTAATTTAGGTACAGCACTTGTAAATTATAATTTTACTGTTAATGATAGAATGCAGATAGTTGCTGCATTTGATCAATCACAAGAGATTATAGGTCGTACTATTGGCAATATTACAGTTCAAAGTATGGAAGATTTTGAAAATAAACTTGAAGAACAAGGTATTCAAGTTGTAATATTAACAGTACCACAACAAGTTGCGCAAAAAGTATCTGAACGTATAACATCAGCAGGTATTACTGGAATATTGAACTTTACACCACAAAGAATAAATGTACCTGAGAAAGTTCAAGTACATCATATAGATTTAGGTATTGAGTTACAATCTTTAATCTTCTTTATGAAGAATCAATAGGAGGGTATTAAATGGAAGCAATCATGTTTGTTAATACAGTCGGAATATCTGGACCAGTTAGTTTATTATTTATTGGTGTAGTTGCTTTAATTATTTTTGGACCTAAGAAATTGCCACAATTCGGTAGAGCGATGGGTTCTACTTTGAAAGAATTCAAAGACGCTACAGATGGCATGACTAATTTTGATGAAAAGAAAAATATCGAAGAAGATACGAAAAATAAAGAAATTAAATAATCTTTATTAAATGAATATACACAACAATGTGGCGGACTATTTCTGCCACATCTTTTTTTAGATTGGAGGTAAAAAAAGTGGATAAAGACAAGTTAACGGTTGTCGAACATCTAGAAGAATTACGTAAACGAATCATGGTAGTTGCTTACTTTCTAGTTGGCGGTCTAATCATTGGATTCTTCTTAGCAAAACCGGTCATTTCTTACATTACTAATGATGACTTTACACAAACATTAGAATTAAATGCATTTCGAATAACTGATCCACTTACCATATACATAGCAATGATTGTTATTGTTGCATTCATTATTGTATCACCAGTCATTTTATTCGAACTATGGGCATTTATATCACCTGGTTTACATCCAAAAGAACAGAAAGTCACTTTAAGTTATATACCATTTAGTTTGATTTTGTTTATCGGTGGATTATTGTTTTCATATTTAGTTATTTTTCCATATTTGATTTCATTCACAATGGGGTTAGCAGATGATATGGGAATAAAACAAACAATAGGTATTAAAGAATACTTCAGTGAACTTTTCAAATTTACTATACCATTTGGTTTCGTATTCCAATTACCAATTCTATTATTATTCTTGACTAGGCTAGGTATCGTAACACCAATGTTTCTTCAAAAAAATAGAAAATACGCATATTTCATATTATTAGTAGTTGCTGCATTAATTGCACCACCAGATTTTATGACACATATGTTGTTTACATTGCCGATGATTGTATTATATGAATTTAGCATACTTGTTTCTAAAGTAGGCTATAGAAAATTCTTAAAAGCAGAGCAGAAGTTAATGGAAGAAGAATTGGGTATGGATGCAGATAACTATAAAAACGAAGACAAATAAATGACTCACATCTATATAAATGTTAAATTTCAAACTGCCCTCAAAGTATTACTTTGAGGGCAGTTTTTTTGTGCCAATTTCTCAATGACAAATCTGCCATATTACAATATCAAAAAATAATGCGCTTTTATATGACATCTGTAATATAAAAGTAACTTGAAAAGTATAGTTAAATCATATATTATTATTCCTATCATGTTAATAGGAATAAGGAGATGACAAAATGATTTGGATGGTCATTAGTGGACTTATTGTTGGGATATTATTAGGCTTCGTTATGCAAAGAACAAGATTTTGCTTAACTGGTGGCTTTAGAGATATGTATATTCAAAAAAACAATAAAATGTTTTATGCATTATTAATTGCGATTACAATTCAGAGTATTGGGTTATTTACTTTAGTTAGCTTAGGCGTCTTTAAGTTGGAAGCAGAAACATTTCCATTAGTAGGGACAATATTTGGATCATTTGTCTTTGGTATCGGCATTATACTTGCAGGAGGATGTGCGACAGGTACTTGGTATAGAGCAGGTGAAGGATTGATTGGTAGTTGGATTGCGCTTGTTCTTTATGGCGTTACTGCAGCGATAATGAAATCAGGTCCTTTAAATCCATTACAAGAAAAGATTAACGCTTATACGGTCGTTAATTCAAATATGGCTGAAACATTAAATGTTCCAGTTTGGTTGTTAATTGTTGCTTTACTTATTATTACAGTATATTTTGTTACAAAAACTTTAAAGAAACCTAAAGTGGCAATTCCGCAATTGAAACAAAAACATACGGGTATTCGCCATTATTTATTTGAAAAAAGATATCATCCATTTGCTGCTGCTATTGCAATTGGAATTATTGCATTAATTGCATGGCCAATGAGTGCATCTACAGGACGAGTTGGGGGCTTAGGCATAACGACACCTTCAGCGAATATCGTTCAATACCTTGTTACTGGTGATGCATCATTAATTAATTGGGGTGTATTTTTAGTGCTTGGTATATTTGTTGGTTCATACGTTGCAGCGAAAGGTTCTAAAGAATTCAAATGGAGAATGCCAGATACAAAAACGATTAGAAATAGTGTCATAGGTGGTGCATGCATGGGAATTGGTGCATCATTAGCAGGAGGATGCTCAATCGGGAATGGACTCGTTTCTACTGCAGCAATGAGTTGGCAAGGTTGGGTAGCTTTACCTTCTATGATATTTGGAGCATGGTTTATGAGTTACTTTATTTTTATTAAACCTAGAAAAGCAAAACAAACGAAAGCTAGTGTTTCAACACAAAGTATTTAATTTAAGGAGCGTATATATATGGTACACGAACTAGGAACAGTTGGTATGGTATGTCCATTTCCTTTAATAGAAGCACAAAATAAAATGGACGAACTACAAATTGGAGATGAACTAAAAATTGATTTCGATTGTACACAAGCAACAGAAGCAATTCCAACATGGGCAGCTGATAATGGCTATCCGGTATCAAATTACGAGCAACTAGGCGATGCTTCTTGGACGATTACAGTTGAGAAAAGATAATTAAATAATAGTTAACAAGAAGACGTAATGTTTGAGAATGATTTCAATCATTACGTCTTCTTTCTTTATGACTAGTACATGATTTTTAACGAAATCATTCCCATTAATCATGTACTAAGTATGATAAAATAGTGTTATAAACAACGTTCTGAACTGGATTAGAATGAATGTAAGGAGAATGACAATGTTAAATTGGACTCGTGAAGAGAAATATACAAAATTATCAGATGTTTCTAAAGAAGATTATGACCATTTAGTCGAAAAAGTGAAAAACTCTAAATGGAGACAGACATACCATATACAGCCTAAAACTGGATTATTAAATGATCCTAATGGACTTATATATCACGATGGTAAATATCACATATTTCATCAATGGTTCCCTTTAGGTGCAGTACATGGTATTAAATATTGGTATCACTATACAAGCGAAGACTTGTTGAGATTTGATGATTTGGGAATCGCATTGGGACCAGATACACCATATGACAGTCATGGTGTGTATTCAGGAAGTGCTTTTGATTATGATGGAAAACTACATCTTATGTATACGGGGAATGTAAGGGATAGTAATTGGACTCGTACATCAAATCAACTAATTGCAGTGCAACAAGAAGATGGTTCATTCGAAAAAAGTGATGCACCTATTATTATTGGTAGTCCTGCAGGTTATACGGAACATTTTAGAGATCCAAAAGTGTGGAAAGAAAATGATACATATTACGCTATTTTCGGGATTCAAAGAGATAACGAAACAGGTACAGCTATTATTTATGAATCAAAAAACATAAAAGACTGGAATTTAAAAGGTGAATTAAAAACAAACCTCAATCAATTTGGATACATGTGGGAATGCCCGGATTTATTTAAGTTAAATGAGAAAGATGTATTTGTATTTTCAACTCAAGGTATTGCTGAACAAGAAAGTAAATTCCAAAATATATATCAATCTGGATACATCATTGGACAATTAGATTTAGATGAATTAACGATGAATCATGACGATTTTAAAGAATTAGATCAAGGCTTTGATTTTTATGCACCACAAACATTTTTAGATAAAAATGGTAATAGATTACTAATAGGTTGGATGGGTTTACCTGAAACAGAATATGCTACGGACAATGAAGGTTGGGCACATTGCTTAACAATTCCAAGAGAATTAACAATTGAAGATGGAAAACTTAAGCAAAGACCATTAAAAGCTTTAGAGCAACTCAGAACAAATAAAGAAACTGCCGAAGGGTATGCAAATAAGCATTCTGTTAAATTACATCCATATGAAGGTAAACAGTTTGAACTTATTATTGATATCCTCGAAAATGATGCATCGGAGATTTATTTTGATGTGAGAGTTTCGAAAAAATGCGCGACGCATATTATATACAACACAGAGACAAAACAATTAACATTAGACAGATATGAAAGTGGTATAATCAGTGAATTAAATCAGAAACAAACAAGAGAAACTATATTAGAAGAAGAATTAAAGCAACTTAGAATATTTAGTGATACATCAAGTCTAGAAATATTTGTAAATGATGGAGAATGTGTATTTAGTTCTAGAATATTCCCTGATGAAAATGCTGTAAACTTTAAAACATCAACTGAATCGGGACAAGTTTACTTAAAATTCACGAAATATAGTATCACAACAGGGATTGAAGAACTATAAATATTGGTGTGTGAATCTAAGATATCATTATCTTGCCTTTAATACATTTCAAAATATGAATAAGTTATTACAAAATATTAATTCTATGTAACATATGTACAAGATAGATAGAAATACCTTTGTATATCATTTATACTAAATTTATTAAGAAATGTAGAAAGGGGAGAAGCGCTTTATGAAGATGATGAAGAATGCAATTTTATCAAGTATATTAATATCTTCAGCGGTGTTAGGTATATCAATGGGCGATGATATGCATGCCCAAGCAAAGAATAACCAAAATACAACCGAAACTTCTCCTAAAGAAAATAATACAACACAAAATAATAATATAGAGAAGAAACCTGTGAATAATAAAGACAATCAAAGTACAGAAGAACCGTCAACAAGTGAGAAGCCGACAACGGAAGAACCACCAACAAGTGAGAAACCAACAACGGAAGAACCACCAACAAGAGAGAAACCGAGTACGGAAGAACCACCAACGGGAGAGAAACCGACAACGGAAGAGCCACCAACGGGAGAGAAACCGAGTACGGAAGAACCACCAACGGGAGAGAAACCGAGTACGGAAGAACCACCAACAAGTGAGAAACCGACAACGGAAGAGCCACCAACGGGAGAGAAACCGAGTACGGAAGAACCCAATACAGATAATCATAATCAACTACCTCCACCAAATTCAGGTGGTGGAGGAAATCCGCCATCAACGGAATCTAAAACAAATGAATCATCTAACTTATATAATGGTCAAACAAATATTGAACAGCAAACACCAACAACTCCATATTATCCAAATACAAATGAGATAGGATCTTACACAAATAAAGGACAAGCTCAATCTGATGAAACACCAAAGTTCATTCCAGGGAAGTCTGACGCCTATTACAATAAGATGGATCAAGATGTATTAGATTTAGTTACAAGTAAGGTTGGTACAAGACCTGACTTAGCTAATCCTAAATTTAAACGACATTCAAAAACGACAGAAACGACTTTAGTTAATGATAATACTGATACTAAAACAACGACAACAGAAGAATATAAAAATGTTAGTAATAACAAGGATACAGTTAAACCAGTTGTAATTGGAATATCACTTGTTATCCTGTTATTATTGATTGGAATTGCTATTCTATTCATAAGAAAAATAAGACACAATTAATATAAAACAAAATATTAGAACAATGAGGCTGGGACATTTTGATATGTCCCAGCCTCATTGTATATTCAGATAACTGAAAATCCGCTTTAAATCAAGCTTCTTATTTTATTTAAAAATCACTTTGATCAATTTTTTGTGAAACGGAATATAGTCGATCAACGATTTCTTTAACAGTGCCTTTTTCAAATGGAGACTTTAAATTAACACTCTTCATTATTTCTATGAATGATTTTGACCCGCCTATCTGACAAATCTTTAAATAGTCTGTCCAAGCTTCTTCTGCGTCATTTTCTTGTTTAATATAAAATTGCATCGCACATATCGTCGCTAATGTATAGTCGATATAATAAAATGGAGATGCAAATACATGTCCTTGTCGATGCCAAAAAGCACCATTCTCGAGATGGGAAATATGGTCGTAATCTCTAGTTGGTAAATATTTTTCTTCAAGTTTAGTCCAGAAATTTCTTCTTTCCTCAGGTGATAATTCGGGATGTTCATATACATAATGTTGAAATTCATCAATTGCAACGCCATAAGGTAGAAATTTAATATTGTCCTCTAAATGTGAAAGTTTAAATTTATCTGTATCATCTTTAAAGAAAAGATGCATCCATGGATAAGTTAAATATTCCATACTCATAGAATGAATCTCACAAGCTTCTGAAGTAGGGAAGTAATATTCTGGTACAGAATACTTCAAACTTTCAAATACTTGAAATGCGTGACCAGCTTCATGTGTCATGACTTCAATATCTCCTTGTGTTCCATTAAAATTTGCAAATATAAAAGGAGATTTATAATCGTTTATGATCGTACAATAGCCGCCACTTTCCTTGCCTTTTTTTGCTTCTAAATCAAAAAGATTTCTATCAATCATAAAGTCTATAAATTTTCCTGTTTCATTTGAACGTTCATGATACATAACTTTTGTATTATTTATGATGTCTTTAGTACTAATTTGTGGTTTCGGTGAACCTGTTTTAAATGTAAAGTTTTCGTCGTATACTTTTAACCGATCAAGACCAATTCGACGAGCATGATCTTCGGTTATCTTAGTAGTTAAAGGAACGACATGTTCTTTAACTTGTTCTCGAAATACTTTAACATCTTCAGCATCATATCCGATTCTTTCCATTCGGTCATATCCTAATTGGATAAAGTTTTGATAACCAAGTTTTATAGCAATGTCATGTCGTATTTTGACAAGTTCATCATAAATTGTATCTATTTTTTGTAGGTGGTCATTAAAGAATTGTTCTTTAGTTTGATGAGCTTCTTTACGAACGTTTCTATCTTGATCAATAAGGTATTTACTAAATTGAGATAGATTCAAGAATTCTCCATTGTATTCAATATTTGCTGAAGCGATTAATTTATCATATTTACTAACGAGCTTATTCTCTTTAATAAGTAATTCATCAACAGATGGATCGTATGTATTTAATGAAATTTGCGCAATAGAAAATAATTGATTACCAAAATGTTCTTTCAGTCCGTTTATATGTTTAGATTTTAACAGTGCCTTGTAAAATAAGTTATCTAGATGTTGAATTTTTGGCATATTTTCGTCGAAGAAGTCTCTTTCGTTACTGTAAAATGCATCATTTGTATCTATAGAAGCTCTAATATAAGCTAAATTAAATTGTGTTTGAGTATGATTTCTAATGCTATTTATTTCAATAATGAGATTGATAGTTATTTGTAATGATTCCGCTTGCTCTAATTTAGATAATAATAATTTTGTTTGTTTTTCTTTCTCAGCTAAGTTAATTTGTTCATATTTATATTCGTTAAAAGATGGTTTCAAATGAATCACTCCTTTGTACAATGATTATAACATTATTTCATAATTAATTACTTGAAAATTGTGAAAATAAGGAAATGCTCATATAATATAAAGTGAAGAGGGGTGTTCATATGTCAAAAGATAACGAAAAATTAGCTTTGGAACTAGCAGCTTTAACGAGAGAAACCAACAAATTAGGTATACCTATAATGGTCGTATTTGAAGGTGTAAAAGCATCTGGAAAAACGAGATTATCAAACGAACTGTTATTAACGCTGGATGCTAAATATACGCATTTCATTCCGACTAAATCACCATCTGAAGATGATTTGAGATATCAGTTTCTACAAAAGTATTGGAATAGTCTTCCTGGAAATGGAGATATCAACATATATTTTAGAAGTTGGTATGCATATTATATCGAGTATCAAGAAAATAAAATAAAAAATAATATATATAATAAGTATCATCATTTAAAGCGACAAATTATAGATTTTGAAGAAATGTTAAAGTCAGATGGAACGGAGTTAATAAAGTTTTATATAGAAATAAATGATAAAAAAAGAAATGAGCATTTACAGGATATGAAAGATAATCCGCTTATGAGTTGGAAGGCACAAGAATACGAAAAAGCAATCTCAGACGATGTATATCATAAAGAAATGCATGAAATTTTAAAACATGCTTCTAAAGGTGAATGGAAAATTATCGACTATACAAATAAAGATGAAGCCATTACGTCTATGTATAAACATATGATTAACAGGTTGAAACAGGCTATTGATAGATTTCATAAACGTAATATAGATGTAGATGGAGATTTTAGTCAATCTTTCCAAACTAAACTATTAGAACAATCACTTGAGAAAGTGGATAAGGCTACATATAAAACATTAATAGTTACACTTCAAGGTAGATTGAAAGAATTGCAATTTGCTTTATACGAGCGAAAAATCCCTTTAATACTTGTTTATGAGGGGATGGATGCAGCAGGAAAAGGTGGAAACATTAAACGAGTAAGAGAAAAATTAGATCCAACTGGCTATGAAGTAAATGCCATTAGCGCACCGACTGATGTAGAACTAAGCCATCATTATTTATGGCGATTTGCTAAAGATATGCCTAGAAGTGGTCATATAGAAATATTTGATAGAAGTTGGTACGGGAGAGTGTTAGTAGAGAGAGTTGAAGGATTTGCAACGAAGCAAGAATGGCAAAGAGCGTATAAAGAAATAAATCAATTTGAACAAATGTGGACAGATGAAGGGGCAATAATCTTAAAGATTTTCTTAACGCTAGATAAAGATGAACAACTGAAACGGTTTAAATTAAGAGAAAACACAATTGAAAAACAATGGAAGATTACAGACGAAGATTGGAGAAATAGAGAGAAGTGGGATTTATATTTAGAGGCGAGTCATGACATGATAGAACTGACGAATACTGATAATGCACCTTGGTTAGTCGTTCCTGCTGATCATAAAAAAACGGCTAGAATAGAAGTACTTAAATATATCATTAAGAAATGTGAAGAAAAGTTGTGGGGCGTAAAACAATATGAATAAAGTTCCGTAAATATTGATTTTATATAAAAATAAACATCTCGTGGGTAATATAACTTTTCGAGATGTTTATTTTTAACCTAAAGGTGTTAATTATAATTGAACTTTTTCTTTAACGTAATAATAGGAGTCTTGTTTAGAAGTAGTGAAAATAGACAATATGATAAGAATACCTATTTTACCGATAATCATCAGTAGCATGATTACAACTTTAGAAATATCTGTTAAGTCTGCAGTAATACCAGTTGAAACACCAACCGTACCAAACGCCGATACAACTTCGAATATAATTTTATTTAATCCAATACGTGGATTTAAAATTAATAATATAAATGTGGTTGCTATAATGAGCATTATACTAATAATAAAAACTAATATAGCTTTATACATTTGTTCTAAATCAAGCGATTTTTTAAATAGATGAGGGTGTTTTATCCCTTTAATTTGTGAAAACAAATATACAACTACTAAAGTAAATGTCGTTACTTTTATACCTCCACCTGTACTCATTGGTGCTGCCCCAATAAACATAAGGACAATAAACAAGAGAATTGTAGAATCATTAATAGCGCCGATATCAACACTATTAAATCCAGCTGTTCTTGTTGTGACAGATTGAAAGAACGAAGTCATGAGTTTGTCATGCCATACTTGACCTTTTAATGTATTGTTAAATTCAAGTAACCAAAATAAAATAGTCCCAACAAGAATTAAAATCGTTGTTGTTGAAATGACAATTTTAGAATGCAAACTCAATTTTATAAATCTATTCGTCTTCCATAAGTCTAAAAATACAATATATCCAACGCCACCAATTATAATCAGAAGTGGGACAACGATATTAATAATAAAGTTATGACTATAAGACATCATATTATCCGAAAAAAGTGAGAAACCAGCATTGTTAAAGGCTGAAATAGATGTAAATAAACTGATATAGCCACCTTTCCATAATCCATAGTCATGCATAAAAACAAAATTTAAAAATAAAAATCCAACAAATTCAACGGTAAGACTAAATAATACAATCTTCATCGCGATATTTAACAATCCAGAATCGTCATCATTGTTCCATGAAATCATAAGTAATTCACGATTCTTAAATGAAATCCTCTTTTTAGATAAAATTAAAATAAATATCGTTAAAGTTACAATTCCTAAACCGCCAATTTGTATTAAAGACATAATTACAAAATATCCTAAATCATTAAATTGCTTCGGAACATCAACTGTAGACAAACCTGTAACAGTAAATGCACTCGTCGCTACAAAGAAAGCATCTATAATACTAATAGGTTTTCTGCCGGTAATAGGTAAATATAACAAGATAGACCCTATAATAGTAGTCGCCAAGAAAAGACTTAAATATAATAGCGTTAATTTAGTCATTGTTTTCAATTGTTTGCACCTTCATATTCTTATTAGTGAAATCTATATTACTACTTTTTTAGAAAATAGCTATATAAATTTAGTGAACGTTTAAGGATATTTAATAATACTCATTAGGACAATTTTAATTTATTGTTGATACTTTCAATAACGGTATTATTAAATGTTGGATTTAGTATTATTGGTTTTATACTTGATTTTGGCCCAACTTTTGAAATAGATTAAATAGTCATGGAAAAACTCGTGAGTTAATCCACTAAAAGGGTGAAGTCATGATCTTGCGACATAAATCCTAATTCGAAATAAACAGGTTTATCAGATTACATAAAAAGCAGAAGAATTTCAGATTTGAATCTGATTTTCTTCTGCTTTTTATGTTTAAAATACGAGACTTAATTTGATTTTAGAAAAACAAATATTCAATGCTATAAATCTAATTAAACATGTGTACGATTGTGTTATAAATTGTATGTGCAAGTTGACTTTGTTTCTCTATTTCTTCAATTTTATCTTTAAAAACAATTTGACCTAGTACGACAATTCCATTCATACCCATATGCGCAATGATAGGAACAATTATTCGTTTAGTAAGAACATAAAGGCCACTGAATATAGCGCCCATCACAACATAAATTAAAGTATGTTCTGGATCTGAATGTGCAAGTGAGAAAACAAATGAACTCACAAGTACAGCTACGATAAAGCTAAACCATTTTGGTTTTTTAATCATATTAAAGATTTCACCAAAAATCAGTTTTCTAAAGATTAATTCCTCTAAAATTGGTCCTGCAAAAACGATGTAGATGATTAATATATGTGATTCTTGAGCGATTTGCATCAATCTTTGAGTATTTCCACTTTCTAATGGTTGTTTCAATATATAAATATTAATTAATCCGGCAATGTATTGACCAAACATCGCAATGAATATACCGGCAATACACCAAAAAATAACATAAACCCATGGTTCTTTTGTTTGTTGTTCTAGTTTAGTAGGGTTCTTAATATTTGAATTCATAAACCATAAGATCAACACAGTTAAAATTGCAGTGACTGCCATCCAAGTTAGACTAATTTCTAATCTAGTAAGTTTCGATAAGCCAGAATCCTTATACAAATTGTTAGGTACAATGGCAATTAACTGAACAACTGCGAATAATATGAGCGTTGTAATATTGACTGTTAATCGTTTAAATTGCATTTCATAATTCCTCCAAAAATAAACATGCACTCATTGTATCGTATTTTAAATAAAAAGAGAAAAGTTTAAGCTATTTTGCTTGTAATTTTGACCAAATTTGATTATTATAAAAATGTAGTTAGCACTTAAGGTTATGGAGTGCTAATATTAATAGCGCCAAGGAGGATTTTATAAATGTTAAAACCATTGGGAGATAGAATTATTATCGAGAAGACAGAAAAAGAACAAACTACAGCAAGTGGAATCGTATTAACAGATTCAGCTAAAGAGCAGTCTAACGAAGGTCAAGTTGTAGCTGTTGGACCAGGTAAGCGTTTAGAAGACGGTACGAGACTTACGGTAGATGTTGCTGTAGGTGACAAAGTTGTATATCAACAATATGCAGGTACTGAAGTAAAACGCGATAAAGAAACATATATTATCCTTTCAGAAGATGATATTTTAGCAATTATAGAATAATAAATAATTAGATAGATGATATATATTAATAATGGAGGTATTATGAATGGCTAAAGAACTTAAATTTTCAGAAGATGCACGTCGCTCAATGCTTGCAGGCGTGGACAAATTAGCTAATGCAGTTAAAGTAACATTAGGACCAAAAGGTCGTAACGTAGTATTAGATAAGAAATTCACTTCACCACTTATTACAAATGATGGTGTAACGATAGCAAAAGAAATTGAATTAGAAGATGCATATGAGAATATGGGTGCTAAGTTAGTAGCAGAAGTTGCTAATCAAACTAATGAAGTAGCTGGTGACGGTACGACAACAGCTACAGTATTAGCGCAAGCAATGATTCAAGAAGGCTTAAAGAACGTTACGAGTGGTGCAAATCCAGTAGGTATTCGTGAAGGTATTGATAAAGCAGTTAAAGTAGCATTAGAAGAATTACATCACATTTCGCAACCAGTTGAGAAAAAAGAAGAAATTGCACAAGTCGGTTCAATCTCAGCTGCAGATGAAGAAATTGGTAAATTTATATCTGAAGCTATGGAGAAAGTTGGTAACGATGGCGTTATCACAATTGAAGAATCAAAAGGATTCAATACTGAACTAGAAGTAGTTGAAGGTATGCAATTTGATAGAGGATACACGTCTCCATATATGGTGACAGATTCTGACAAAATGACTGCAGAATTAGAAAATCCTTATATATTAATTACAGATAAGAAGATTTCTTCATTCCAAGATATCTTACCAATATTAGAAAAAATCTTACAAACAAATAGACCAATTTTAATTGTTGCTGACGATGTTGATGGAGATGCATTAACGAACTTAGTACTTAACAGATTACGTGGTACATTTACAGCTGTTGCAGTAAAAGCACCAGGGTTTGGAGATCGTCGTAAAGCGATGTTAGATGATCTTGCTATCTTAACAGGTGGTCAAGTTATTACAGATGATTTAGGACTTGATTTGAAAGAAACTTCATTAGATATGTTAGGTGAAGCAAGTAAAGTACAAGTTACAAAAGATGATACAACAATCGTTGAAGGTCAAGGCGACAGTGTTAATATTGATGCACGTGTTGGTCAAATTAAAGCTCAAATTGAAGAAACTACTTCAGATTTCGATCGTACTAAATTACAAGAACGATTAGCTAAATTAGCTGGTGGCGTTGCCGTAATTAAAGTAGGTGCAGCAACTGAAACAGAATTGAAAGAACGTAAATTAAGAATTGAAGATGCATTAAACTCAACAAGAGCAGCAGTAGAAGAAGGTATTGTTGCTGGTGGTGGTACTGCATTAGTTTCAATTTATAATAAAGTAGCAGAAATTGAGGCTAAAGGTGATGTTAAGACAGGTGTAAACATTGTATTGAAAGCACTTGAAGCACCGTTAAGACAAATTGTTGAAAATGCAGGTCTTGAAGGCTCAATTATAGTTGAAAAATTAAAAAATGCTGAAGAAGGTATTGGATATAATGCAGCAACTGATGAATGGGTAAACATGTTGGATGCAGGTATTGTAGATCCTACAAAAGTAACTCGATCAGCATTACAAAATGCAGCATCAGTTGCAGCTATGTTCTTAACAACTGAAGCAGTAGTAGCAGATATCCCTGAAGATGAACCAGCTGCACCAGATATGGGTGGCATGGGCGGTATGCCAGGTATGATGTAATAATTAATTAAAATAAAGATTTCAGGACAAATATGATTAGTCCTGAAATCTTTATTTTTGTTTTGTAATCGTATATGTCTGTAGACACAAAGGGGATTATCTTTATGTTAAGATTAGAAGACATAAAGATAATGGGGGTATCACGATGATAAGAAAAGCGACTAAAAACGACGCGAAATATATAAAGCATTTAATTTATATCATTTGGTCAGATATGGAATTACCTATCGTAGTAGAAAATGATAAAAATACGATATTAAACGTTATTGAACAAAGTATAGTAGAAGGAAACCATAGAAATAATTATCAAAACATACATATCTATGAAGAAGACGGTGAAGTAGCAGGATTTATTAATTGTTGTCCAGGAGATATTGAGTTGACACTAGAATCGAACTGGAAAGATATAAATTTTGTGGATTCATTTAAATTAGAAGGTACACCTTTACCTGAGAAAGAAGCGGATGATGGAGATTTATATATTGAGTCTGTAGCAGTTTTCTCGAAGTTTAGAGGAAAAGGTATTGCAACGAAATTAATAAATTATGTATTTGAATTCGCACATTTACAGGGATTTGAACAAGTTTCGTTAAACTGTGAACTTGATAATAAAGGTGCAATGAAATTGTATGAGAAATTAGGATTCAAACCTTCTTACACAAAAATATTAAGTGGCCACGACTATCAATATTTAATTAAAAAAATTTAAATACAAATAAAAAACAAACCATCAGAATCAGATTATCTAATGGTTTGTTTTTTTATTGTTCTAAAGTAAGTAAGTGTTTTTTTCGTTCAATACCGCTAGAATATCCGCCAAGACCGCCATCAGATGCAATAACTCTATGGCATGGGACAAGTATCGTAATTTGATTTCTACCATTAGCATTAGCAGCAGCTCTAAAGCCAGTTGGATTACCTATATTCTCAGCCAATTGTTTATATGATATTGTTTCACCATATGGAATGTTGCATAGAGCACGCCAAACATTTTGTTGGAAAGGTGTACCAAAATCAAATTTTAAAGGAATTGTGAAATCAGTTAAACGCCCCTCAAAATATAATGAGAGTTCGCGTTCTAATTGATCTAATACTTGATTACTTTCATTTAATATATTGGAATTATAAGAAGTTGTAATGATATTTTTATCTTTTTCAATGCTTGGTTTATCAATGAAGTGCAATAATAATAAATGTGTATCGTCAGCAATAGCTAACATTGTTCCAATTTTTGTTTCAATTAATTTTTGGTATAAATGCAATTAAAACACTCCTTTTTACAAATACTAACACATTGTGATTTAGATAAGAATAATTAACACTTAGAGTATATTTAATTTCTTGTTTATAGCTTAGTTGTATTAAAGTGTCTATTCAAATATACTTGAATTATTAAAGTTGAGAGGATGAAGTATATGGATATCAATAATAAAACATTTCTAAACAACTTAAGAATAGGTGGACATAATTCCTAATTTTAAAAAAGGGGAATTAAATGAATTTAAATCAACTCGGGTTAAAGATTGAACAAAATGCTTATTTCAACACACATTATAATAAATTTTTTAAACTTGGAAGAATTTCATTTGTAGCAAAAAATCATTTCAAAATAATAATGAATGATAGTGATGAAAAAGCAGAGATAACGCAAACACTAGTTAATAACGACATGATACCAGCTATTGGGGATTGGGTTGTTATTAATCAAATGGATAATTTTAATTTAATTGTAGATATTTTACCAAGAATAAGTGAATTAAAACGTCAATCCAAAAAACATGAAACTTTGACACAATATATTGCTACAAATCTTGATGAAGTATTTGTTGTAATGGGGTTGGATAGTGATTTTAATTTGAACAGATTGGAAAGATATATAATTCAAATTAATGAAAGTCGAGCAATGCCTATCATCATACTCAATAAATTAGATGCTGTTTCAAACTATAAAGAAAAAGTATCACTTGTAAGAGAGCGTATGTTAAACGTGCCTATAATTGTTACAAGCGTACTCAAAAATATTAATTTAGATTTAATACAACGCAGATTTTACGAAGGAATGACTGCAGCTTTAGTTGGATCATCAGGTGTAGGAAAATCAAGCATAGCCAATTATTTAATTGGTAAAGAAGTCTTGGCAGTTAATGAAGTTCGAGACGATGATAGCAAAGGAAGGCATACTACAACATATAGAGGATTATATCTAGTTAATCCAAAGGGTGTCATTATAGATACACCTGGTATGAGAAGTTTATCATTATTTGCAGATTCATCAGATTTAAATCAAAGTTTTGAAGATATATTAGCGTTAGCAAAATCTTGTAAGTTTAATGATTGTACTCATATGAACGAACCAGGATGTGCAGTGCAAGATGCGATATCAAGTCGACAGCTAGATAAAGAACGATTTCAAAATTTTTTAAAATTACAAAAGGAAATTGCGTTTATTCAATCTAAATCTTCTAAAAAAGCCATTTCTGAAAAGAAGAAAGAATGGAAGAAAAGAACAAAATCAAATAGAAATCGTCATAAAAATAAATATTAATATAAAACGCCTAATCTGTTGAAATGATTAGGCGTTTTATTTAAAGATTATAATGATCATTTTTTTCAAGATATATGCATAATTCAAACTTATATAAATTTATTTATTTCGGTTTTGTCTTTTTCGATCGCTGCTGCGATTTATAAATGCGGCAACTAAGAAGAGGATACAAGCGAAAGTAAATTGAATACCTGAATGCCCACTTAATTCCATAACCAATCCTATAATGAATGTGACAATCGCTAATCCGACAAGTGATTTTGTGATGTTTGACATAATAAGACTCCTTTACTAAATATAATTATAACAATGACAATTATATAAATAAAACTAGATAAATAAACAAAATTAAATAATGAAATTTGGATTACATACTTTTAATTTTCATGTTTCTCGTCTAGTATAGAGATATCATAATAATGAAAGAGGATGACTTTCTATGAACCCACTAGCTAAAGAATTAAACGAAACAATTGAACAAAATTCTCCAGTTTTATATAATATGTTATCAGATTTAGGAAAATCAATTTATTATCCTAAAGGTATATTGTCTCAATCTGGTGAAGCAAAATCAACAAAATATAATGCAACTATTGGTATGGCAACGACTGAAGAGGGCATAATGTACACGGATGCTTTATATAACCAATTTGGCGATCAAGACCCAAGTGATATTTTTCCGTATGCTGCTCCACAAGGAAATGAAAGATTAAGAGAATTATGGCAACAAAAAATTCTTTCTGATAATAAAGAACTAAATGAAAACCAAATTTCTAAACCAATTGTAACGAATGCACTAACGCATGGTTTGTCATTAGCTGGTGATTTATTTGTTAATGCTAATGATACTGTTTTATTACCGGAACATAATTGGGGTAACTATAAATTAACGTTCGGCGTGAGACATGGCTCTCAAATTGAAACATATAAATCATTTGAAGATGATGGTAGCTTTACGTTAGAACATTTTAAGAATACATTAGAAAATTATAATAAAGAAAAAGTTATATTAGTCTTAAATTTCCCTAACAACCCAACTGGTTATACACCAAATGCAGATGAAGTGGGAGAAATGGTTTCAGCGATTGAAAAGTTAGCAAATAAAGGTACAAAAGTAGTAGCATTAGTAGATGATGCGTATTATGGATTATTCTTTGAAGACGTTTATACACAATCAATATTTACTGCTATAACTAATATTAATCACGAGAATATTATGCCAGTTAAGATTGATGGTGCAACTAAAGAATATTTTGCATGGGGTTTTAGAGTTGGATTTTTAACTTTTGGTCATCAAAATGAAAAAGTAAAAGAAGCATTGATTGCAAAACTTAAAGGATTAATTAGAAGTAATTTATCAAGTTGTGCTTTGCCAAGCCAAACAGCAATTGTACATGCTATGGAAGACCCATCATTCCAATCACAAGTAGATCATAACATTCAAATATTAAAAGAAAGATATGAAGTGACGAAAGAAGTTGCATATCGCAAAGCGTATTTAGAATTATGGACTCCGTATGCATTTAATTCCGGATATTTTATGTCTGTTAGAGTGCACGATGTAGATGCTGACAAATTAAGATTACATTTAATTGAAAAATACAATATCGGTATCATTGCTTTAAACAATACAGATATAAGAATCGCATTTAGTTGTATCGAAAAATTAGACATAGAACACGTATTTGATGCAATTGCATCAGCTATAAAAGATTTAAAATAACCATAAACTACACATTAATATTGGCAAAGGTCCTGTGACATAAAGGTCACAGGACCTTTCTATTTATATAACTGACGCATACCTAATATGAAGAAAAGTAGAAATTCAATTTCAAAAATGAATTTCTACTTTTTTAAATTCTCAGCCATATATGTCTCAATCTGTTCATTAATAAATTATTGACAAATGTGTATATACTGTATATATTGTATATACACAGTATGCAAAGGAGGTATGAAAT
>NZ_PPQZ01000052.1 GCF_002902525.1 Mammaliicoccus stepanovicii | reverse complement strand
CGCTATACTTAACGAGCTATTTCCATTGAATATACTAAACGATGATGATGGGAGACTACTACCGCCTCCACCTCCGCCTCCGCCTCCTTGGCTAGTTGGACCAGGACCTTGTTGTGCTTCTCTCATTCCTTCTGGAATATTTGCTTTTTGTAAATCTAGTATTGGATTCATAAAATCATTCCTTTCTGAATTTTTTGAAAATTACAAATTAATTATATTTCATTTTGTGAAAAATGTCAATAAAATGGTAAAATATTTGATTGAGTTGATAATATACTTGCTCTTAATTCCTTATCTTTATAATGATATTTTGCTTTCTATTAACAAACTATTTTTTCTCACCTTTAATTTCTACACCTTTAAGTGTATAATCTCCACCGAATTTATGATTTTTCCAATTTTTTACATAAGGCTGTCTTAATAATGCTGATCCTGTTTGGAATAATGGTGAAATGGAAGCTGATTCCAGAAAATCAGATTCTGCATTTTGTAATTTTTTAATTCTCTTATCTTTATTTTCTGGTTTAAGCATTTCATCAGAATTTGCTTCTTCTATGGCTTTGTCATATTTTTTATTGGCGTAACCTGTTTGATTATGTGGTGAATCAGATGTGAATAAATCTAAAAATGTTGTAGGATCTGGATAATCTGGGAACCATCCTGCAAATGAAATATCAAAGTCTTTCTTTGATTCTAATGCTAACTTTTGCTTAAATGGTTGTTGTTTAATTTTTAAAGTAACACCAGATAAATTTTTCTCGACTTGCTCTTTGATAAATTCTCCTGCTTTTTTCGATTCATCTTCGTCGTACGTCAATAATTCAATTGTAATTTTGTCTTTACCAAGTTCTTTTTTTGCTTTACTCAAATATGAACTTGCTTCTTTTTTATTAAAATCAAGTGGAGACTTCACTCCAGTCGTATAATCTTTACCTTTACTATCTTTAATAAAGTCTTTAATCATTAATGTGTTTAATGGTTTAGATCCATTATTTAGTAATGAATTTACGTATTCTTTTTTATTCACTGATTTAGCAATTGCTTTACGTAAATTTCCATTTTTCAAATCATTATTTTTCTCTTTATTTATTCTAAAGAAATAGCTCCCTGAAGTTGCTCTTGTAGAAAAATCTTTTCTATTTTTATATTTCTTTATATTTTGTGCATCTAACCCAACCATATCTAATTTTCCAGTTTGATACATATTTATTGCTGTTTGAGTATCTTTAATGACTTTTACATTTACTTGTTTGACTTTTACTTTATTTTTGTCCCAATATTGATTGTTTTTTTCTAATTTCCATTTATCTTCTGTTTTCCATTGTGAAAGCTTATACGGTCCATTAGATAATGTCGTATTCGCTGTAGTACCAAATTTTTCATTTTGGGCTTTAACAAATTTTTCGTTTTGTGGCATATAAGATCCAAATGCAAATAAGCTTTCCATCCAAGGAACATCTTTGATTAGTTTAATTTCTAAAGTTTGGTCATCAATTGCTCTAACACCAAGCTCTTCTGGCTTTTTCTTTCCTGAAGTAATCTCTTTAGCGTTTTCTATATTTTCAAACATATATGAAAATTCTGCTGCAGTCTTTGGATCAACAGTTCTTCGCCAAGCGAATACAAAATCATGAGCTGTGACTGGATCTCCATTTGACCACTTCGCATTTTCTCTTAATTTTATTGTCCAAGTTTTACCATCACTCGATTTTTCTGGTTTACTTTTAGCTACTCCTGGGATTGGTTTATCATTTTTATCTAATACATACAAACCTTCTTGAGTTTGAGCAAATGTTGTAAAAGAAACTTGATCTGTTGCTAAAGATGGATCCATTGTTGGTATATCATCACCAGAAGATAAGTTGAGTTCGTTTTTAGTTTTTGATTGTTTAATACCACTGTCTTTTTCACTATTATTACCGCTACATGCTGAAATTATAAGGACAACCACCATAATTAAGGTAAAAAAATATTTATAACTTTTCTTCATTACAATCTCCTCCTTTTGTGTATATTAATCATTCAATGTATATAAAGAAAAGCAACCAATGTTACCATTGATTGCTTTCACTTTTTATTATTTTTTCGCACCAGCGATTTCTACTTCTTTAAGAGAGTAGTCTCCACCGAATTTATGTGGTTGCCAGTTTTTAACATACGGTTGACGTAGTCTTGCTACACCTGCTTGGAATACTGGTGCTACTGCACCATCTTCTAATAACTTACCTTCAGCTTTTTGAAGTAGTTCCATACGTTTTTGAGCATTCTCATCTTTCAGCATTTCATCAGAGTTTGCTTCTTCTAACATTTTGTCATATTCCGGATTATTATATCCACTTTGATTATGAGGAGAGTTTTTCTTGAATAAGTCTAAGTAAGTTGTTGGGTCTGGATAGTCTGGCCCCCAGCCAGCATATCCTATATCATAATCTTTATTCGATTCTAATTTAAGTTTCTGCTTAAACGGTTGCTGTCTAATTTTAATTGTAACGCCCGGTAAGTTTGATTCAATTTGCTCTTTCATAAACTGAGCTGCTTTTTTTCTTTCGTCATCATCATAAGTCAAGAATTCAACTGTAAATTTGTCTTTACCTAATTCTTTTTTAGCTTTTTCTAAATATTTTTTCGCTGCTTTTTTATCGTAATTTAATGGTGATTTTACCTCATCAAGATAATCTTTACCATCTTTAGATTTAACAAAATCCTTTATCATTAATTTATCTGTTGGTATTGATCCATTACTTAATAATGATTTAGTGTAAGTTTCTTTGTCATAAGATTTAGCGATTGCTTTACGGAAATTCTCGTTTGCTAAATCTTTATTTTTTGTTTGATTTAATCGTACAAACCAGTTTGATGCTTGTAAATCTGTTGTAAAATCTTCTCTGTCTTTATATTTTTTAACATTTTGAGATTCAACTACAACTGAATCTGCTTTACCTGTTTCATATAAATTCAGTGCTGTTTGTAAATCTTTGATTACTTTATAATTTACTTCACCTAATTTAACTTTATCTTTATCCCAATATTCTTTGTTTGGTTTCAATTTCCAGTTATCTTCTGTTTTCCATTGTGACAATACAAATGGTCCATTAGATAATGTTGATTCTACAGTCGTACCATATTTGTCCCCTTGTTTTTTAACAAATTTTTCATTTTGTGGATTAAATGAACCAAATGCTAATAAACTTTGCATCCACGGTACATCTTTAATTAATTTTATTTCTAATGTTTTATCATCAACAGCTTTAACACCTAACTCTTCAGGTTTTTTCTTACCCGCAGTGATGTCATTAGCATTTTCAACATTTTCAAACATATATGCATACTCTGCTGCAGTTTTTGGATCTACTGTACGTCGCCATGCAAACACAAAATCATGAGCAGTTACTGGATCACCATTTTGCCATTTTGCGTTGTCGCGTAGTTTAATCGTCCAAGTTTTCCCGTCAGCAGATTTCTCTGGATTTCCCTTTGCTACACCTGGAATTGGTTTATCATCTTTATCTAACACATATAAACCTTCCATAGTTTGCGCAAATGTATAGAATGCTATTTGATCAGTTGCAAGTGATGGATCTAGTGTAGGTATATCCCCTGTTGAAACTAAATTCAGTGCATTCTCAGATTTCTCACTTTTAACGCCGCCTTTGTTTCCGCCGTCATCCTTACCTCCACCACTACATGCAGCCAAAGTTAATAACACTGCTGTAACTAACGCAAATAAAGCTGTCAGTTTTTTTCTCATTAACAAATCCCCCTTGTTTTCTTTCTTCTGCGTATACAGAAGTATTATATTTATTATATTTTAAAAATGTGTTAAATACAATAGTAATTAACACAATTTTCAAACAATTATAAAAATGCACATTCTCAATCATGTTTAACAAAATTTAGTTTATTCAAAACTATTTGTAAATAGTTATGCTTCAGTCAAATCAAATGTTTTGCTATAGTTTTCTTTCTTCTCAGCAAATTCCTTTTCAGAACAATAAACAAAATGATCAGGCCCAACTTCTCTCAATTCTAGCTTATCATCATCTACATACTTATGTACTTCAGGATTATAAGCTGATCTTGTTCGCGTTCTCTCAGACTCTGGATCTGGTAATGGAATTGCTGATAATAATGATTTCGTATACTCATGTTGCGGGTGTTTATATATTTGATCTGATGGTCCAAGTTCAACCAATTTACCAAAGTACATAACACCGATTCGATCTGAAATATACTTAACCATTGATAAATCATGTGCAATAAACAAGAATGTAATGCCTTTTTCTTCTTGTAGTTTCTGCATTAAGTTTACGACTTGAGCTTGAATGGAAACATCAAGTGCTGATATTGGTTCATCAGCAATAATAAATTCTGGTTCTACTGCTAATGCACGTGCAATACCCAACCTTTGACGTTGTCCACCTGAGAATTCATGAGGATATCTATTTGCATGCTCTTTAGATAAACCGACTGTTTCTAACAACTCATAAACACGTTTTTTTCTTTCTTCTTTACTTGATACTAATTTATGTACATCTAATCCTTCCGCAATAATATCCATTACTTTTAACCTTGGATTTAATGACGCATATGGATCTTGAAATATCATTTGCATACGACGATTAAACTTTAGTAAATCTTTTCTTTTTTTAATATTTTGTATATCAACATTATCGAAAATCACTTTACCATCTGTTGCATCATACAACTTAATTAGAGTGCGTCCAGTTGTGGATTTTCCACAACCCGACTCTCCAACTAATCCTAATGTTTCGCCACGATAAATTTTAAATGAAATATCATCAACCGCTCTTACTTCATTTTTCTTCCCAATATTGAAATATTGTTTTAAGTTTTGAACATCAATGAGTATGTCTTTATTTTCTGCCATTAGAACGTCACCCTTTCTACACGTTTCGGCTTATCAAATTGATCAGGTGTTTGTTTAAGTTTTAATTTAACCGCTTCTGGTAACTCAACCTTAGGTGCTCTTTCATCTAATAACCAAGATTTCACGAAATGTGTTGGTGAAACTTGGAACCATGGAGGTGCTTCTTTAAAGTCAATATCTAATGCGTATTCACTTCTTCTTGCAAATGCATCGCCAACTGGTGGTTTAATTAAATCTGGTGGTGTACCAGGTATTGCCAATAACTCTGTATCATTTGATGTTTCTAAACTAGGCATCGATGAAAGAAGTCCCCATGTATATGGATGTTTAGGATTGTAGAAGATTTCATCTACAGTCCCAGTTTCAACAATTTGTCCCCCATACATAACCGCAACTCTATCCGCAACATTGGCTACTACGCCTAAATCATGCGTAATAAAGATGATAGATGTATCAATTTTTTGTTGTAATTCTTTCATCAACTCAAGTATTTGTGCTTGTATTGTTACGTCTAATGCTGTCGTAGGTTCATCAGCAATTAATACTTTCGGGTCACAAGCTAATGCTGTAGCGATAACGATACGCTGTCTTTGTCCACCTGAAAATTGATGTGGATAGTTATTAAATCTTTCTTTAGCTTTAGGTAAGCCTACTAAGTTTAATATATCTAATGCTCTTTTCTTAGCATCACCTTTAGATAGTTTTTGATGTTTAATAAGTGGTTCCATTACTTGCTTACCTATCTTCATTGTAGGATTTAAAGAAGTCATTGGATCTTGGAATATCATACCAATTTCTTTACCACGAATTTTCTGCATTTCTTTTTCTTTTAATTTAGCTAAATCTTTCCCATCGAACAGTATAGAACCCTCTTTAATTCTACCTACTTTACTAGGTAATAATTGCATGAGCGCTTTTGTTGTAACTGATTTCCCTGAACCCGATTCTCCAACAATTGCTAATGTTTCACCTTTATCTAAATAAAAGTCAACGCCTCTTACTGCTTGTACTTCCCCCGCGTCGATGTCGAAGGAAACATGTAAATTATTTACTTCTAATATTCTCTTAGCCATTATAAATTTCCTCCTTATTTACGCATTTTAGGGTCGAAAGCATCTCTTAAACCATCACTGAATAAGTAGAAGAATAAGATTAGTAAACTTAACACTGTTGCTGGTACGAATAATTCATGTGGATATTGTAATAACATTTTTCTACCACTATCTACTAATGAACCTAATGATGCTTGAGGTGCAGGAATCCCTAAACCGATGAAACTTAAGAAAGCTTCAAAGAATATTGCACTTGGTACTGTAAACATTGATGTTACAATAATTGGTCCAAGTGTATTCGGTAATATATGTTTAAATATCAATTTCGTATTTGAAACACCTAACGTTCGTGAAGCCATAACGAATTCTTGTTCTTTCAGCTTTAAGAATTGCCCTCTTACTATACGACTCATCCCTAGCCATCCAGTTACTGTCATCGCTAAAATGATTGTCCACATTGATGGATCAAATAGTAACACGAATAAGATAACGACGATTAAGTTTGGTATTGAAGATAATATTTCAACGATACGTTGTAAAATATCATCTAGTCTACCTCCGTAATAGCCAGATACCGCTCCGTATATGACACCTATTAATATATCAAGGGCTGCTGCTACTACACCTATAAATAATGATACTTGAGCACCTTTCCATACTCTAGTCCATTGATCACGTCCTAGTTCATCAGTTCCAAACCAATAATTTTCTTTGACACCAGCTGCTTTATACGCGTCAAAACCATCTTTATCTAATCCATCAAATGGCAAGAAAGGAACTTTATCTAATACTGGTACTTTAGGTGGTAAATGTTGTTGCGCAACATTCTGATCACTAAACTTATGATCATTCATATATGGACCAACTAATGCGACAATAGTTAATAATACTAAACCAATTAAACCAATAACAGCAGGTCTATTTCTTTTTAATTGTACCCATGCGTCTTGCCAAAATGTACGGCTTTTTCTTTCGAATTTTTCTTCTACAATTTTATCTCTACCATGCAATACAAAACTTTCTGTAGGTATTCCTTGTGATGAATGTGTAACAGCTGCGTTATCTATATTCTCTTTATTTATGTCTTTTTCATAATTACTCATTATTTCTTACCTCCTTGTACACGAATTCTTGGATCGATTAATCCATATAGTATATCTACAATGAAGATTGAGATAATGAATAAGAAACTAAATAATAGTGTTAATGCCATGATGACAGGATAGTCATTCGTTTGAATTGAACGTACGAATTGATCACCTAAGCCAGGTACACCAAATATATTTTCAATTGTTAATGTCCCAGTTAAAATACCTGCTAACATAGGGACAATAACAGTAACAATTGGAATTAAACCGTTTCTTACTGCATGTCCAAATATAACCCTTGAACTAGACATTCCTTTTGCTCTAGCTAATTCTATGTAGTCAGAACCTAATACTTCTATCATTTCAGAACGTATGTAACGCGCGATAGTCGCTGTAACTCCAGCTGATAAAGCTAACGATGGTAATACCGCTGTTGATAAGCCATCCCAACCAGCTACTGGAAATACTTGCCATTCTACCGCAAATACATATTGTAATAATACTGCCAACACGAATGATGGAACAGATATAAATATTACAGATAGAAAAGTGGCTCCATAATCTATAATTGTGTTTTGCCTGATTGCAGCAACAATTCCTAGTAGTAAACCAGCAATTGTGCCTAGTATCATAGCATAGGCCCCCATCTCAACAGATGGACCTAATCTAGGTTTTATTAATCCCCAAACCTCTCTATTATCATATTGAAATGAAATACCGAAATCTCCTTGCGCAACACTTTTTAAGTAATTTGCATATTGTACTGGTACAGGATCATTCAAACCATATTTTTCATTTATTATAACCTTTTGTTCTTCTGATAATTTCTCATCGTTGTATGGTGAACCCGGTAACAATTTCATTAAGAAAAATGTTATCGTCATAATTAAAAACAATGATATGAACATATATAAAATACGCTTCAAAGTATACTTAACCATTGTTTTGCCTCCAATCCCCTTATCGTTTTCATATTTCTTTTAATATTCAGAAATATTTATATACATTATACAAAATATATTCAACGTAAAGCAACACGAATATTCAGAAATTTGTTGTAAAATGTTCAGTTTTTGTTGTTTTAGTTTATCACAATAAAGCGACACCGCATCAATAATATACGTAATATTAGTATAAATATTCATATTTTTGGCTTTAATTGGTTATTTTTCCTTATTTTTATTATTTTTATATGTACGTACATACAAAAAATATACATAAGTAAAATTACACGATTTTTTTATTTAAGTTCTGCAAAATATATTTTTTTAGATTGAATCTGTTATAATACAACTATATCTAAACAAATGAGGAAGATAATTATGAAATTTTGGAGTATATTTACCACTTTGTACATCGGGATATTTTTACTG
>NZ_PPQZ01000051.1 GCF_002902525.1 Mammaliicoccus stepanovicii | reverse complement strand
AATTTAGTTAAAACTTTTATTTCTTATAACAAAACAGGACTGAAGAGAAAATTGCTTTTCTATTCAGCCCTGTTTATATTTCTAATGTTTTAAAGTTACTCAATGATTATTTTACAACACAAACTTTATCGCCTTGTTCCACTTTACCAGAAGCAAGCACTTCTAATTGAGAATCGTTTAAGTTCGTAACAACAATTGGTGTTACTGTGCTTTCTGCATGTTCTTTAATGAAATCTAAATCAACTTTCATCAATGGTTGTCCTTTAACAATATCAGTGTCTGCTTCAGCTAAAATTTCGAATCCTTTACCTTCAAGTTTAACAGTTTCTAGTCCGAAGTGAATTAATAATTCTACGCCATCATTTGATTCTAAACCTATCGCATGTTTAGTTGGGAAGACCATTTTTACTTTCCCATCAAATGGTGCTACTACTTCTCCTGTTTCAGGTATGATTGCGATACCATCTCCCATCATTTTTCCAGAGAAAACCTTATCAGGAACGTCAGTGATGTTTACAACTTCTCCTTTAACTGGTGAATAAATTGTAGCGCCTCCTTCTGCAAGGATAGCTGCACTTTCTGCGTCTCCGTCTTCTGTAACTGTTGTTTGACTTGGTTTAGAAATTTCTCCTGAGATAATTTTTGCCATATCATGTTTAATTTGATCTGATTTCGGACCAAATATTGCTTGCATATTATTACCAACTTCAAGTACACCTGAAGCACCTAATGCTTTTAGTGTATCTTTATCTACTTTAGATTTATCTTGTACTTCAACTCTTAATCGTGTAATACATGCATCTAAATGTTTAATATTTTCTTTACCACCCATAGCATCTAATACTGAAAATGGTAATTCACTCGTTGAGACTTTTGTTGATTTTTGTTGATTTTCTTCTCTACCTGGTGTTTTATAGTTGAATTTAGTAATAAAGAATCTAAATACAAAGTAATATATAACAGCATATACTATGCCGACTGGAATAACTAACCACCATGCTGTTTTACCTTGTAAAATACCAAAAGTAAAGAAATCAATAAATCCACCTGAGAATGTATATCCTAGATGTAAATCTAGTAAGTATAAAATTAAGAATGATAATCCATCTAACACTGCATGAATAAAGAATAATAATGGTGCTACGAATAAGAATGAAAATTCTAATGGCTCCGTAATACCTGTTAAGAATGATGTTAATGCTGCTGATCCCATTAAACCTGCAACAACTTTTTTATTTTCAGGTTTCGCCGTATGATAAATGGCTAACGCTGCTGCTGGAAGTCCAAACATCATGACTGGGAACTCACCTTGCATAAATTTACCAGATGTTAATTTCACGTTATCTGCAATTTGCGCTTGGAATATTGATAAATCACCATGAACTACTTTTCCAGCAGTAGTCGTGTATTCTCCAAATTCAAACCAAAACGGCGCATGGAAGATATGGTGTAAGCCAAACGGAATCAGTAATCGTTTAATGAAACCAAATAAGAATACTGCTACACCACTATTTGCATCAATTAAGCTAGATGAAAATTCATTTAAACCTGTTTGGATATATGGCCAAATCCAAGCCATAATAAATGCTAATACAAATGAAGTTGTAGCCATTGCAATGGGTACAAATCGTTTACCAGCAAAGAATCCTAAAAACGCTGGTAAATTAATATTGTAGAATTTATTATAACACCATGCGGCTAAGGCACCGATGATGATACCACCAAACACACCAGTTTGTAATGTAGGAATTCCTAATACATTAGCATATTGTGGATTGTCAGCATTTATATCTTTAGCTTCTATACCTAAGAAATTACCCATTGTTACATTTAATACTAAGAAACCAACAAATGCTGCAATTGCTGCAACACCGTCTCCTCCTGCTAAACCTATTGCTACACCAAGCGCAAATAACATAGGTAAATTATCAAAGATAATACCGCCTGCACCTTTCATCATTTCAGCAATATTCTTCATAATTTCAGTATCTAAAAACGGTAAGGCCTCAACTAAATTTGGTGTTTGCATTGCTGCACCAAACGCTAACAATAAACCTGCTGCTGGCAAGATTGCAACTGGTAACATTAATGCTTTACCAATGCGTTGCATTTGCCCAAATAATTTTTTAAACATTGTTATCCTCCTTGATTATTTTACGACTAGAAGTTTATCGCCTTGCTCTATACTTCCAGTTTCCAAAATTTCTAATTCTTTGTTGTCTAAATTCGTAATCACAATCGGTGTTATAGTACTATCTGCATGTTGTTTAATATAGTCCAAGTCAACTTTCATTAAAGTTTGGCCCTTCACTATATGAGCATCTGCTTCAACTAAAATTTCGAATCCTTCACCTTCAAGTTTAACTGTTTCTAATCCGAAGTGAATTAATAGTTCTACACCTTCTTTTGATTCTAAACCTATCGCGTGTTTTGTAGGGAATACCATTTTTACTTTTCCATCAAATGGTGCTACTACTTCACCTGTTTCAGGAATGATTGCGATACCATCACCCATCATTTTTTCAGAAAATACTTTATCAGGTACTTCAGTTATATTTACAACTTCACCTTTAATTGGTGAATAAACTGTAGCACCACCTTCAACAAGTATAGCTAAACTTTCTGGATCTCCATCTTCTGTAACTGTTGTTTCACTCGGTTTAGAAATTTCGCCTGAGATAATTTTGGCCATATCATGTTTAATTTGATCTGATTTTGGACCAAATATTGCTTGCATATTATTTCCAACTTCAAGCACACCTGATGCACCTAACGATTTTAAAGCACCTTTATCTACTTTAGACTTATCAAGAACTTCAACTCTTAGTCGTGTGATACACGCATCTAAGTGTTTAATGTTTTGTTTACCACCCATTGCATCTAAAACATCGAAAGGTAATTCAGCAACTGAACTGTTACGTGATTCAGTTTCTTCTACTTCTCTACCAGGTGTTTTTAAATTAAATTTCTTAATTGCAAACGTGAATAAGAAATAGTAAATCAATGCATAAATAATACCAACTGGAATTACTAATAACGCGTTTGTTCTATCCCAATTGATCAGACCGTAAAGAATATAATCGATAAATCCTCCAGAGAACGTCATACCTATTTGTACATGTAATAAATGCATAACAAGGAATGATGTACCAGCTAATAATACGTGAATACCATATAATATCGGCGCTACAAATAAGAATGAAAATTCTAAAGGTTCTGTAATACCTGTTAAGAATGACGTTAACCCAGCAGATAGCATTAAACCGCCGACAACCTTTTTACGTTCTGGACGAGCTTGACGATAAATAGCAAATGCGGCTGCCGGTAAACCGAACATCATAAATGGATATTTACCAGTAGTGAATGCACCTGCAGTAAATGGAACGCCATCCTTTAGCTGTTCCATAAAGATTCGTTGATCCCCACGAACAAGTACACCTGCTTTATTTACATACTCACCAAATTCGAACCAAAATGGGGCATAAAAAATATGATGCAATCCAAATGGTATTAATGACCTTTCAATAACACCAAACAAGAATGTTGTTACGGCAAGATTTTTATTTAATAAAAATGTTGATAACATATTTAAGCCTTCTTGAATTGGTGGCCAAGCGAATGAAAGGACAATACCTGTAATAATTGCAATAACCGATGTCATAATTGGTACGAATCATTTACCTGCAAAGAATCCTAAAAATGAAGGTAACGTTATATTGTAATATTTGTTATAACACCAAGCTGCCAATGCACCCATGATAATACCGCCAAATACTCCAGTTTGAAGTGTCGGTATTCCAAGAACAAGTGCGTTAGCTGGTTCTTTAGCTGTTTGACCTAATGTCTTTGCACCTTCAGCATAAGAGAAAATATTATCTATCGTTAACCCTTTAACGACACCCATAGTTGTATTCATTATTAAATAACCAACTAATGCAGCTAAAGCGGCAACACCATCTCCTCCTGCTAATCCTAAAGCAGTCCCAATTGCAAAGAGTAACGGTAAATTATCAAATATAATTTGCCCTGAAGACTCCATAACTGACGCAATCATAACGATAGCATCTGATTTTAGCCATGGTGCAATTTGAATAAATTGCTCATTTTTCATTGCATTCCCGAATGCCAGTAAAATACCCGCAGCTGGCAAGATTGCAACAGGTAACATTAATGCTTTACCAATCCGTTGCAACTGACCAAAGAACTTTTTAAACATGTATAAACCCTCCTATTTTTTAACTAAATAAATGAATGCACTAAAAAAGGCATGAGCAAAGAAACCCACCGAATCGGTAGTGTCTATTTGCTCATGCCTGATCGTATCAGTAACACGCAATTTATAAGTTATTATTAAAGTGTTGGATATGCATCGTTAAATATGCCAATTCAGATTGGTAAATTGGTTTCTTCAACTGTGATTGCATCATCTTCACTATCTTTATGGATATATTATAGCACAGTGGATATTGCGCTTTCAATAACGTTTCGATATTTGTAGCATCAGGAATTCTTTCATCTGCTAAAACTCTTTGAATAGCAAAATGTAAATGTCTGACAAATCGACTGTAATTAATACTATTTTTATCAATTGTAACTTCTAGGTCTTCTTCAATTATTATTATAGCATTTTGAATAATTTCTTTGATGTTATAAATATCATGTATTGTGTGATTCACTTCAGCTGAATGTATATGCAATGCTATAAATCCTGCTTCAGATTCTATAAACTGTAAATCTAACTTTTCATTTAATGCTTTTACTGCTGTTTCTGCAATCTTGTACTCTCTTGGATAAAGTAACTCTGTTTCCTTTAAAAATGGATTATGAACATGTATATCTTCTTTAATTCGTTTAATAGCAAATATAATATGATCAGTTAATGATATGAGTGTCTTTTCACTTACACTTCCACCTAATTGTCTATCAATCCCGTTTACTACTTCTAGAACAGCGTTAAATACATATTCATTTGTATCATCTAACAATTGTCTGTATTTATCTTTATCTCTTTCAGATTCTAATAAATATATTTTTTCAATTAAGTCAGTATTAATTACATCACCCTGTTTTTTACCAAAACTAATTCCTTTTCCAATTAGGATTACTTCTTTTTCGTAGTAATTTGCAACTAATACATTATTATTGAGCGTTTTTTCTATAACGTATTTTCCCATTTGTTAAACCTCATTCTGAAGACCTATTACATATTATACAATTGATGCTAATATAATGGTAGGTATTTTAATACCAATAAATTTACAGGATGTGTATTGACAATGAAAAAATCAAGATTATATATTTTTTCAATATTATCAGTTTTATTAATTTCTACAATTTTCTATCCAAAAAACAATGCTAAAGCTGTTACCGAAGAAGCATGGGATAATGCAGTAACCGTTTATGGTGCTTCTTTAGAGAATAATGCTTCTGCTAAAGAAACAACATCTCATCTGCTCGGAACTAAAAACAACGATAAAGTGACTTATGTAAATGCTGATGACTTAAATAAATATTTAAATATGCAATCATCTAATGATGTCTTAAAATCAAGTATTCGTATAACTAAGACCTCTAAGGGCAGTGGCTTAAATTTAAATATTAATCAAGACCAAGGTAAAATCACAAAAGTAACGGAAGATACTTATAAAAACGCATTGATGACTGCTGGAATTCAAGATGCAGATGTGACAATAGCTTCAAGTGAAGATGTAACTGGAGAAAGTGCATTAGCCGGAGTATATAAAGCATTTGAATCACAAGGCGAAAAAATAAATGAATCAAGAACACAAGTTGCACAAGAAGAATTATCTACAATTAACCAAATTGCTGATGAGAATAAAGGTCAAGAAGGCTTTTCACAATCACAATTAAACAAAACGATTGCTGAATCTAAACAAGCTGTTGCTGAAAAATCCGGAAATGTATCGGTAACTGAAATAACGAATATCGTTAACCAAAAAATCGAAGATAACGGATTAACTAACATTGTTTCAGATAATCAAATTAATATGATCGTAAATGTTATCCAAAAAGCACAAAACGATGGTGTGTTTGATGGAGAAAATGCTAAAGATTTCATAAATAATTCAAAAGATTATGTTAATGATATCGTAAAATCTGACGACTTCAAAGATGCAAAGAAAAAAGCAGAGGATGTTGGCAATAATATTAAAGATAAATTGCAGGATGAAGGTATTTGGGATAAAATCGTAAACGCAATTAAAGATATCTTTAACGCAATAGCAAACTTATTTAAATAAATGTTTAACCAACTTAATACAAAACAAAAAATAACCTGAGATTCAATCTCAGGTTATTTTTTGTTATTCATCTTTATTATTTTGATTAAGTGTATCTTGTTCATCATCAATAACCTCATTAGTCGATTCATGATAATCTGTTTGATCAAACGTATTTTGAGTTTGCTTATTTGTATCAACTTTACTACTTTCATGGTTATATGGATTATTACCCCATGCTTCAATATTCTTAAAGTTGGCATTAATATTCTCTATTTTAAATACTGGGTTAAGCTTACGCTTTCTTTGACTTCTGTAATCTTTTGCAACTTCAAAGACAACTGTTGCAAGTCCGAATAACGCTATTATATTAATTATGGCCATCAATCCCATAAATAAATCAGCTGTATCCCATACAGTTTGTACTTGAATAACTGATCCTACAAATACCATTGCTATTACAAATAATCTAAAAATAAACATTACGATTTTATTTTTAGTTAAATACTCAATATTTGATTGCCCATAATAATAGTTACCTATGATTGATGAGAAAGCAAACATAAATACTGCTACAGTTAAGAATATACCACCAAATTCACCAACATGCGTTGTTAAAGCTTTTTGCGTTACAGCAACACCTTGCTCCGCATCTGGACCAAATTGTAAATCTGTATATAGTAATAACATAATAGCTGTTGCTGAACAAATAATCATCGTATCAAAGAATACACCTAATGATTGGATTAATCCTTGTTTAACAGGGTGACTTACAGCTGCAGTTGCTGCGGCATTGGCAGCAGAACCCATACCTGCTTCATTTGAGAATAAACCACGTTTAATACCTTGCATTAAAGCGAAACCTACAGCCCCACCAAATGCAGGATGTAAACCAAATGCACTTCTCACGATGTTTTGAAGCATTGGCCAAATTTGGTCAACGTTCATAAATAATATGTAACCAACTAAACCAATATATCCTATTGCCATTATTGGTACGATAAATGATGAAACAGTCGCAATACTTCTTACACCACCAAAAATTACAAGTGCTGTAATAATCGCTAATATAATACCAGTTGTTATATTTGAAAATTCATATTGTTCATTTAATGATGCTGCAATTGTATTAGATTGTACTGTGTTAAAAACAAATGCAAATGTAACCGTGATTAATATCGCAAATATAACACCTAGCCATTTTTGTCCTAAACCACGTTCAATATAATACGCAGGTCCACCTCTATATCCACCTGCTTCGTCTTTAACTTTATATACTTGAGCCAATGTTGCTTCAAAGAATGCACTTGCCGCACCAATAAATGCGATAACCCACATCCAGAATACTGCACCAGGGCCACCTAACACGATAGCTGTTGCAACTCCTGCAATGTTACCAGTTCCGACACGGGAAGCTGCACTAATTGCGAAGGCTTGGAAAGATGATATACCTTTTTTCCCATCATCAAGTGTTTCTGGCTTTTCGAAAATAACTCTAAACATTTCTGGCAACCATCTAAGTTGTACTACTCTAGAACTAATTGTAAAAAATATGCCAGCCAGTAAAAGTAAGAAAATTAAATTCTGTGTCCAAATTAAATCATTACCCCATTGCACAAAGTCATGAAACCAACTTGGGATATAACTATCAAAATCCTTCAAAGAAACCCCTCAATTCTATTTTAATGTAAATTTATAAAATACTAATATAATTCTACCATGTACGTACATTTATGACTATATTTTTTTAGTTTAGTGACTTTTGTTCGAAGAATATATCTTGTATTTCTCCAAATTCAGTTTCATCAATAATAAATCGACCATTCGTATATCTTTCACTAAAATTCAAATCTTTAGTATTAATTTTAATTGTATCTTTATTTGATGAAATGACACAAACCTGTTCTTCTGAAAGTGTCATGGCACTTATAATTTTATGTGACTTAGATTTTAATTCTTTCAAAATCATAAGACCTCTTTGTGCCCTTTTCGCAGGTATAAATTGATCAGATTTCATATGTTTAACTGAACCACGGTCAGTCACGATAAATACAGTTTTTGTATTTGGTAATGTTTCCGTCATTACAACTTTGTCGTTATCTTTTAAATTAATAGATTTAACGCCGGCTGCTTTTAATCCTATATCAGATAATTCATCCGTATCATAAGTTAAACTCATACCTTTTTCAGTGATCACAGTTATAAGTTCATCTTCGGTAACCTTTATAACTGAAACGACTTCGTCATCACCTTTAAGTTTAATTGCAACTAATGGTTTCGTTATTCTTGATGCTTTAAACTTATCATTTGTAGATTTCTTAATCATACCGTTCTTAGTCGCAATAATATAATTTGAACCACGTTTAAAATCATTTTCGAAAAATACGTTAACTATATATTCCTCATCATCGATCGTAATTACTTGTGAAATATGTTTACCCAGCTCTTTCCATTTCAAATCGACAATTTCATGAACAGGTATAAATAAGTAATTCCCTTTAGAAGTAAATGCAATCATCGTATCTTGTGTATTAACTTTTTTGTGCGTCAACAAGTAGTCTCCATCTTTCAATCCTACTTCTTCTACACCACTAGCTTGATAACTTCTATTTGATGTACGTTTAATATATCCATCATGTGTAACTGAAACAATTGTTTCCTCACTTGGAACAAGAATTTCTTTTTCAATTTTAATTTCTGTAATTTTTTCTTCGATGTCTGTTAACCGTTCTTCACTAAATTCTTTTTTAATATTTCTAAGTTCTGATTTAATGACTTTAAGTAGTGACTTTTCATTTCCTAAAATATCTTCAAGTTTTTTAATGATTGCTTTTAGCTCATCGAATTCTTTCTCTAAAGAAACAATATCCGTATTTGTTAATCTATATAATTGCAACATAACGATGGCTTCAGCTTGCTCTTCAGTAAATGCATATTTTTCAATTAAATTTTCTTTAGCATCTCGTTTATTATTTGAAGCTCTAATTGTTTCAATAACCTCATCTAAAATTGATAGTGCCTTTATTAGCCCTTCAACTATATGCATACGTTTTTCAGCTTGTGAAAGTTCATATTGAGAACGTCTTGTTACGACTTCTTTTTGATGTTCTACATAGCTTTCCAAAATTTGTTTCAATCCTAATAATTCTGGTCTTCTCTTATTAATTGCAACCATATTAAAATGGTACAACACTTGTAGGTCGGTATTTTTATATAAATAGTTAAGTACACCTTCACTGTTTATATCTTTTTTAAGTTCAATCGCAATTCTCAAGCCTTCTCTATCAGTTTCATCACGAACTTCAACAATGCCTTCGATTTTTTTATCTGCACGAAGTTCGTCAATTTTTTTAACTAAGCTACTTTTATTTACTTCAAATGGAACTTCCGTAACAATAATTTGTTCTCTTCCACCACGAATAGATTCGATTTCAACTTTACTCCGAACGACAATTTTTCCTTTTCCAGTTCTATATGCCTTTTTAATACCATCTAATCCTTGGATGATACCGCCTGTAGGAAAGTCGGGACCTTTAATATGTTCTATTAATTCATCAATCGTGCTACTTGGTTTGTCGATTAATTTTAAAGTTGCATCAATTACTTCACCTAAATTATGTGGTGGAATATCCGTTGCATAACCTGCAGAAATACCAGTAGAACCATTAACAAGTAAATTTGGATAACGAGCTGGTAACACCATTGGTTCCATCGCAGTATCATCAAAATTCTCAACATGATCTACTGTTTCTTTATCAATATCTTGAAGCAGCACTTCGGCTAATTTACTAAGCTTTGCTTCTGTATAACGCATCGCTGCTGGTGGGTCATTGTCGATACTACCATTATTACCATGCATTTCGATTAGAACATGTCTTAATTTCCAATCTTGACTCATTCTTACCATCGCTTCATATACTGAAGAATCTCCGTGAGGGTGATAGTTACCGATTACATTACCGACTGTTTTAGCACTTTTTCTAAAATTACGATCATAAAGATTTCCATCTTTATACATAGCAAATAAAATTCTACGTTGTACTGGTTTAAGTCCATCTCGTACGTCAGGAAGTGCACGATCTTGAATGATATATTTACTATATCTACCAAACCTGTCTCCTATAACATCTTCTAAAGGAAGGTTTTGAATTTGCTCAACCATTACTTAACTTCCCCCTCTGTTGATTCAATTTCATCATCTAATAATTGTAAATCATCACTTTCCAGAATACTTTGGTCTTCTTGCATACCAAATTGTACGTGTCTTTCAATCCATTCTCTACGGGGCTCAACTTTGTCACCCATTAATGTTGTCACTCTTCTTTGTGAACGTACTTCGTCATCGATACTAACTCTAATTAGAGTTCTCGTTTCTGGATTCATAGTCGTTTCCCATAATTGGTCAGCGTTCATTTCACCTAAACCTTTATATCTTTGTAAAGTAAAGCCTTTGCCTAATTTATTCATCAATTTATCCAAATCTTCATCTGTCCAAGCATATTCAACTTGTTTAGACTTACCTTTACCTTTTTCTACTTTATATAAAGGTGGTAGTGCAATATAAATTTTGCCTGCTTCAAATAAAGGTCTCATATATTTAAAGAAGAAAGTTAGAAGTAATACTTGGATGTGCGCACCATCTGTATCTGCATCGGTCATAATAATAACTTTATTATAATTACTATCTTCGATATTGAAATCTGGACCCACACCAGCTCCAATTGTATGAATAATTGTATTTATTTCTTCATTTTTAAAAATGTCATCTAGTTTTGCTTTTTCAGTATTGATTACTTTTCCTCTTAAAGGCAAAATGGCCTGAAACTTACGATCTCTACCAAGTTTTGCTGAACCACCTGCAGAGTCACCTTCGACTAAATATAGTTCGTTCTTGTCTGTATTTTTACTCTGAGCTGGTGTCAATTTACCAGATAACAAAGTTTCTTTACGTTTGTTTTTCTTACCATTTCTTGCTTCTTCACGTGCTTTTCTTGCTGCTTCCCTTGCTTGTGAAGCTTTAACTGCTTTCTTAAGTAATGATTTAGATAATTGCCCTTTTTCCTCTAAGTAAAATGGTAATTGATCTGATAAAACAGAGTCTACTGCTGCTCTTGCTTCATTTGTACCTAGTTTAGATTTAGTTTGCCCTTCAAATTGTAATAAATCCTCTGGAATTCTTACTGAAATAATTGTGGTTAAACCTTCTCTAATATCACTACCATCTAAATTTTTATCTTTTGGTTTTAATTCTCCAATTTTACGTGCATATTCATTAAATATTCTTGTAAACGATGACTTTAATGCTGTTTCATGAGTACCGCCATCTTTCGTTCTAACGTTATTCACAAAACTTAATATTGTCTCTGAATATTGATCATTAAATTGAAAACTAATATCAACTTCTATTTCATTAGAAGATCCACTAAACATTGCAACATCATGAAGTACATCTTTACCTTCGTTTAAGTACTTAACAAACTCTTTAATCCCATCTTCGTAATGATAATTCACTACAATCGGTTCATCTTCTCTTAAGTCTGTTATTTTAATTTTTAGAGCTTTTAATAAAAAGGCTGATTCTTGAAGTCTTTCACATAAAGTCTCAAAATTAAAATGCGTTGTAGACTTAAAAATACTTTGATCAGGTTTGAAATGTACTGTTGTACCTGATTTACGAGTCTTTCCTTTTTTCTCTAAAGTTGTTGCAGGAATACCACCATTTTTAAATGTTTGTTTATAAGTGTAACCATCTCTATGAATCGTTACTTCTAACCATTCGCTAAGTGCATTAACGACTGAAGCACCTACACCATGTAAACCGCCAGATGTTTTGTATCCCCCTTGGCCAAATTTACCCCCAGCATGTAATACCGTAAAAATTACTTCAGGTGTTGGTTTTCCTGTTTTGTGTAGACCTGTCGGCATACCTCTACCATTATCTGAAACTGAAATACTATTATCTTTATGTATTGTAACTTCTATTTCAGATCCATACCCATTTAAAACTTCATCAACAGAGTTATCTACTATTTCATATACTAAATGGTGAAGTCCGCGAACATCTGTTGAACCTATATACATACCTGGTCTTTTTCTTACTGCCTCAAGACCTTCTAGTACTTGAATTGAATCTTCACCATATTGAACTTTTGCTTGTTTATTCAATATTTCTCCTCCTACAAACGTACGTTCGTTTTTATTGCTATACATTAGTTATTTTGTTATAAATCACTAGAAAAAGCAAGTCCTATCACTAATTGTGGTACAATTTCACTTTACTTTCTTTAACTTTTACTTTTTTAAATAGTAACCTATTTATACTTATGGTAAACTATTAATACCTGCTATCAAAGGAGTGTTGCAATAATGACTTTTGTTGTTATTATACTTAGCTACTTAGTCGGATGTTTTCCAAGTGGCCTGGTGTTAGGTAAATTATTTTATAAAAAAGATATTAGAGAATTTGGTAGTGGCAACTTAGGCGCAACCAATACATTTAGAGTGTTAGGCAAAAAAGCTGGATTTATTGTTATGTTTCTCGATATATTCAAGGGATTTATTGTAGTTTTCTTCCCATTATGGTTTAATGTAGATATTCCTAGTATATTTGTAGGTATTTTTGCAGTAATTGGTCATGTGTTCCCAATTTTCTTAAAGTTCCGTGGCGGAAAAGCTGTAGCAACAAGTGCTGGTGCTGTTTTAGGTGTCCACCCACTATTGTTAATTATACTCGCAATTATATTCTTATCGATATTATTCCTTACTAAATATGTATCATTATCAAGTATAGTTGCAAGTATTTGCTGTGTGATTGGTGCGATATTCATTGGTGATTTACCATTTTTATTCGTTTCAATTGCTATAATGGTTATATTGTTAGTAAGACATCAATCCAATATCGTTAGAATATTCAAAGGAAGCGAACCAAAAATCAAATGGATGTAAAGGAGAATGCTCTATGAATTTAGAAATTACTGATAAAGCGATAGAATGGTTTAAACGTGAATTAGAATTCAATGATGACCAAGCATTAAGAATTATTGTGCGCTATGGCGGTGAATTTCAATTAAAACAAGGCTTCTCACCGGCTTTTACAGTTGACTCTTTAGATAGTTCTGAAGTGGGATTTAAAGACGAGAAAGACAATATAACATTCTTTATAGACGAAAAAGATTTATGGTATTTTAAAGACAATGATTTACTCATTGATTTAAATGAACATGACGAAATTAAATATGTAGCGAAAGCTGCTAAATAATAAGTAGAAGAGCCAACGACTTTAACCAGTCGCTGGCTCTTTCTTATTAGTTGAACTCGTAAATGAATTTAATCTTGCTCTTATAATTTACGATCTATACCTTTATCTGATTCTTCTTTAATTTTTAAATATGCTTCATGCCATTCAGGGAAACTTTTATCTAATCTTATTGGTCTATTTGAGCCTTTTTTTAAGCAAACATGTGTAGTTGAACCAGTTGACACGATGTCACCATTTTCATTTATAATTTCATAAGAATAAATAGATCTGATTGGAGAATATTTAGAGATCCATGTTTTTACGATTACTTTCTCAGGATACGTTATGGATTGCATATATTTAATATTTAAATCTACTACAGGAGAAATAATACCTGCTTTCTCCATATCAGCATAACTAAATCCTGCTTTATATATATAGTCTGTACGTGCAACTTCTAACCAAATTGCATAATTTGCATGATACACAACACCCATTTTATCAGTTTCAGCGTATCTTACATCAATTGGTGTCTCACTATAAATCATTTATTATCCCTCTTTCTAAATTGCTTACTTTCATCATCATACCATAAAAAGAAAAACAACTGCTCGATTAAGCAGTTGTTTTTTAGCATTATGCTAATTTATTTCTTAATACCATTTGTAAGATGCCACCATGTCTGTAGTAATCAATTTCTACTTCAGAATCAAAGCGTGCTAATGCATCAAATTCAGTTACTTTACCGTCTTCACTAGTAGCCGTAACTTTTAGAATATCACGAGGTTTTACACCTTCATGAATATCAACAGAAATTGATTCTCTACCAGTTAAGCCTAAGCTTTCTGCAGAATCACCTTTTTGGAATTGTAATGGTAATACACCCATCATAACAAGGTTAGAACGGTGGATACGCTCATAACTTTGTGCGATAACTGTTTTAACACCTAGAAGATTTGTACCTTTAGCTGCCCAGTCACGTGATGATCCCATTCCGTAATCATTTCCAGCTAATACACATAAGCCGATACCATTTTCTTGATATTTCATTGAAGCATCAAAGATTGGCATAACTTCTTCAGTTGGCCAATAAGTTGTAAATCCACCTTCTGTACCTGGTGCTAATTGGTTTTTAATACGGATATTAGCAAATGTACCTCTCATCATCACTTCATGATTACCACGACGTGATCCATATGAGTTGAAGTCTCTTATTGCTACGCCATGATCTTGAAGATACTTACCAGCTGGTGTGTCTTTACCGATTGCACCTGCAGGAGAAATATGGTCTGTCGTAACAGAATCACCAAATTTACCCATAACGCGTAAGTCACTTAATGGCTTAATATCGGCAGGTTCTTTAGATAAACCTTCAAAGAATGTTGGGTTTTGGATATAAGTTGAACTTGGATCAAAGTCATATAATGGTTGATCAGTCGTTTCAATTTGGTTCCATATTTCATTTGATTCAAATACTGATTTATATTCTTCTCTAAATAATTCTGGTGTTACAACTGAAAGAACTGTTTCTTTAACTTCTTCAATTGATGGCCAAATATCAGCTAAGTAAATATCTTTACCATTTTCATCTTGACCAAGTGGGTCTTTTTGTAAATCGAAATTCATTGTTCCTGCTAAAGCATATGCCACTACTAATTGTGGTGAAGCTAAGTAGTTTGCTTTAACTAAAGGATGAATACGACCTTCAAAGTTTCTGTTACCAGATAATACAGACGTTACAAGTAAATCTTCTTCAGCAATTGCTTTTTCGATTTCAGGTAATAATGGACCTGAGTTACCGATACATGTCGTACAACCGTAACCAACTAAATTAAAGCCTAATTGATCTAAGTATTCTTGAAGTCCTGCATCTCTTAAATAACCAGTAACGACCTTAGAACCTGGTGCTAATGAAGTCTTAACATAATCAGGTACTTTCAGACCTTTTTCAACTGCTTTCTTAGCAACAAGACCTGCACCTAACATAACATACGGGTTAGATGTATTCGTACATGAAGTAATGGCAGCAATTGCAATGTCTCCAGTTGTCATAGAAGTTTTTGTTCCGTCTTCTAATTCAATGTCTACTTTTTTGTCAAATTCTGATTTATCGAAACCATGTCCTTGGTTTCCTGCTGGAGCAGTTACAGAATCTACAAATGATTTCTTCATGTTACTTAATTTAATTAAGTCTTGTGGACGTTTTGGTCCAGATAACGAAGCTTCAACAGTAGATAAATCTAAGCTCACTACATCAGTATATGTCGGTTCAACATTTTCAGCATTGAAGAACATATTGTTTTCTTTTAAGTATTTTTCAACTACTTGAACTTGTTCTTCTGTACGACCAGTTAAACGTAAATAACTTAGTGATTCTTGATCTACCGGGAAGAAACCACAAGTTGCACCGTATTCAGGAGCCATATTAGCAATCGTTGCTCTATCAGCTAACGGTAATTTTTCAACGCCTGGTCCGAAGAATTCAACAAATTTACCTACAACACCTTTTTTACGAAGCTCTTCTGTTACACGTAATGCTAAGTCAGTAGCAGTAGTTCCTTGTGGCAATTCATTCGTTAATTTAACACCAATAACTTCTGGAACAGGGAAATATGAAGGTTGACCTAACATACCAGCCTCTGCTTCAATACCACCAACACCCCAGCCTAGAACACCGATACCATTAATCATAGTTGTATGAGAGTCAGTACCTACTAGTGTATCTGGGTAAGTTACAAGTTCATTGCCTTCTTCTCTAATATGAACAACACTTGCTAAATATTCTAAATTCACTTGGTGAACGATACCAGTTGCTGGTGGAACAGCACGATAGTTATCAAATGATTTAGTTGCCCAGTTTAAAAATTGGTAACGTTCGATATTACGTTCAAACTCTAATTTCATATTCATTTCTAATGAATTAGGTAATGCATAGCTATCTACTTGTACCGAGTGGTCAATTACTAAATCAACCGGAACTTCAGGGTTGATTTTAGAAACATCTCCACCTACATCATCCATCGCTTTACGCAAAGATGCTAAATCGACAACTGCTGGAACACCAGTGAAGTCTTGTAATATAACACGAGAAGGCTTGAATGGTACTTCTGCATTTGGATCGTTAGATTTACCCCATTTTGCTAAATTCTTAATATGATCTTCTGTAATTACGCGACCATCAAATTGTCTTAATACAGATTCCAATAACACACGAATTGAATATGGTAATTTTTCAACATTAGATAAACCTAGTTCATCTAATGTATTTAAGCTGTAGAACGTGTATGTCTTGCCGTTCAATTCAAAAGACTTTTTAGATTGTTCTTTTAAACTTGAGCTCATTTTAGTTCCCCCTTTTATTTGTGCAAGTTAATGCTTCATATACAATTGTATAATCAATACCATAGTAAAACAATACATACACCCTAAAAATACGTATATTTATCATTCAAGTTTATAATATGCATCTATAAGTTTTGCTTATGGATATTTTGTTATACATAAAATTTTGTTATTAACTGATAATGATTATCAACTAAAAATATATGTTTAAACAATAAAAACAGCTCGCACAAATAGGAGAAATCCTACGCATGCGAGCTGTCATTGATACAAGAATGATTTATTCGAATTAATTTTCTAATTCTCTTTCTAATTTTCTTTGTTCTTTTAATTCTTGTTCATATTCTCTTTTAGATTTTTCAACGTATTCCTTCATACGATGCTTATTCGGTGTAATTGAAAGTCCAAGATATTTACGTTCTTGGTTAGCATCTTTATAAAAGGCTACAATCATCATTATAATTATGAAACTAAACGGGAATGCGGATATAATTGCTGCTGACTGTAATGCACCTAATCCAGTATCGCCACCTGATAATAACAAGATAAATGCGATTAATGATTGTGCAATACCCCAGACAATTTTAACTCTACCTGAAGGTTCTAGTGAACCGTAAGTAGTTTGCATACCTAAAACAAAAGTAGCAGAGTCTGCTGATGTAATAAAGAATGTACAAATTAAAGCTAATGCGATAACAGATAATACTGCACCCATTGGTAATTCATTGAACACACCGAATAATTGTGTTTCAGTTGTCATCTTGAATATTTCAGGTGTCTTTTTACCTACTTCAATACCAGTTACACCAAATACACTGAACCAGATGAAACTGATGATTGTTGGTACTAACATTACGCCTAAAATAAATTCACGAATTGAACGTCCACGTGATACACGTGCAATAAATATACCTACGAATGGACTCCAGCTCATCCACCAACCCCAATAATAAAGTGTCCATGAGTTTAACCAGTCACTCTTTTGTTGATTGAGTGGTGCTACATCGAAACTGTTGAATAAGAATGAATCGAATAAAGCACCAGTTGATGATGTAAACATGTTTAATATTAGAATAGTTGGACCAATTATCAATGTAACGATTAATAATAGTGAAGCTAAAGCAATATTCAAGTTACTTAAATATTGAATACCTTTACTTAGTCCACTCCAAGCACTCATTAAGAATAATATCGTTACGATTACAATAATGATACCTTGAATAATAATATTATTTGGAATGCCGAATAGGTATTCTAAACCACCATTGATCTGCAAAGCACCCATACCTAGTGAAACTGCAACCCCTACTACTGTTGCAAATACTGATAACACATCAATGATAGTTCCTATAGGTCCATCTACTTTATCACCTAAAATTGGTCTTAATGTTTTAGATAATAACCCAGGCTCGCCTTTTCTAAATTGTGAATATGCTAATGCTAATGCAACTACGCCGTAGATTGCCCATGCATGAAAGCCCCAATGTAAAAATGTAGATCTCATTGATTCTGTCATTGCAGCTTTAGTTTCAGGATCAGCTGTTGGAGGTGACATGAAATGTGACATCGGTTCTGCCGCTCCGTAGAATACTAAACCAATACCCATACCTGCACTAAATAACATTGCAAACCATGAAATTGTATTGAATTCAGGTTTATCATGCGGTTTACCTAATTTCAATTTACCAATTGGGCTGAAAATAATAAATACACAGAAGAAAACCATACCAATTGTGATTATCATGTAATACCAGCCGAAGTATTTTGAAATCCATGAACTAATATTAGCGGTTATTTCCCCAAATTGACTTGGAAAAATCGCACCAAGTGCAACAATAATAGCAACTACAATTGCACTAATCGTAAATACGTTCGAAACTTTTCTCCCATTGGGATGTGTTGGAACATTCGCCATTAAAATTCTCCTTTCAATTATACAAACTTTTATTTTATATTCCCGTTTTAACTGTAATTAATCCCTATTAATTAAAAAATTAATATATATAAAACAGCAACATTCAACACTTTAACAAATATTACACTTAAAATCAAACTCGCTATTCCAATTTTCCACTATATAATGTATTATAATGTCGATAAGGAGGTGTTTAATATGTCAATGTTAAAAGAATTCAAAGATTTCGCATTACAAGGAAACGTATTAGATTTAGCAATCGCCGTTGTTATAGGTGCTGCCTTTAACAAAATTGTTACTTCATTAGTAGAAAACGTCATCATGCCACTCATCGGATTAATTTTCGGAGAAGTTGATTTTGCTGAGAAATGGACATTAATGGGTATTAAGTACGGTTTATTCATTCAATCCATTATCGATTTCATCATTGTTGCTTTCGCACTATTTATCTTCATTAAGATTGTAAATACATTAATGAAGAAAGGTGAAGAAGAAGAAGAAATTGATGAACAAACTGTATTACTTACAGAGATTCGTGACGCATTACGCGAAAAATAATCTCTACATATACAAATAAAAAGCAGAAAAGATATGAATTCATATCTTTTCTGCTTTTTTAATCTTCTACTGGACCTTCTTCAACTAAAGTTTTTACATCTGCTACTATTTCAGATTTTGGAAACTTCTTATCTCCAGCATCTTGTCCACTATAACTTTTAATAATTTTTCCGTTTTGATCTATTAAATAAAAACTTGTCCCATGTGTAACTTGTGTACTGCCTTTTGGAGGTGGGGCAACGATTGATTTAAAATTATCTTCAGCGTACTGTTTAATAAATTTAAAATCATAGTTTGTTAATAACGTCCATTTATTATTTGGTACATCATATTGTTTAATATAATCTTTAAGTTTTTGTGGCGTATCATTTTGCGGATCTACACTAAAACTAATCACACCATAGTTTTTGACGCCATCTTTTTCTAATTGATCTATAACTGTACTCATATTATATGTCATAGGTGGACAAACCGTCTCACAATTAGTAAATATGAAATCCGCTATATAAACTTTGCCTTTCATATCTTTCTGTGAAAATTTCTTTCCATTTTGATCTGTTACATCAAATGACTGCATCTTATTTCCAAATTGCCCGCTTGGCTCAATCGAATTATTACTACAAGCACTTATCATTAATGTGATTATTGCCAATAAAGTTACCATCATTCCCTTTTTCATCTCAACACTCCCACAATTTGCTATTAATTAAAATATATCAAATAAAATTTATAACTTGAACACATAAATTCATTTATTTATGACATTGATGTGTCATTAGTTCGTTATAAATGAACTTGTACTTAAAAATCCATTTTTATTTACATTTAAAATTGTAGGAATTCTTGTTTTCAATTCAGACACATGGGATATGATTCCAACTAATCTACCTGACATTTGAATATTAACGAGCGTATCAAGTGCTGTTTCAAGGGTTTCTGAATCTAATGTGCCAAATCCTTCATCAATGAACATTGACTCTAGATGTATTGCACCCGCTTCTTGTTGCACGATATTTGACAACCCTATCGCTAAAGATAATGATGCTTGAAAAGTCTCTCCCCCAGAAAGTGTTGTAATATGTCTTGTTCTATTTGAATACCTATCAAACACTTCTATCTCCAACCCACTTAAACCTTGGGATTTCTCTTTCTTACGTACTAATTGATAGCGACTATTTGTCATCTTCGTGAATTGTTGATTGGCACTATCCAATATATGATTCAAATAATAAATCAGTACATAATTTTCTAATGATAGCTTTTCTGCGTTTTTACCATTCATCACCCTCGTAAGTTCAATCAGTTCTTCTTGTTCTGATAAATCTTGCTCTAATAAAGTGATGATGTTAAATATTTCGTTTCGTTTTTTACTGTTTTGTTCTATTTTAAATTTCAACTCAGTATGTTCTTTCGTAATATCAACAAATGATGCCTTTGCATGTGATAATTGATTTGAAATCTGTTCTAAATCTGGTTTTATCTTGTTTTTAACTTTTCCTCTTAACTCTATTACATCAGCTTCTAATTTGTTATATTTTTTTTCGAATTCTTCAATTTCTACTTCGTATTCATGAATATTACTAACACTACCTAGTAATTCATCTAATTGTTCATATGACTCTATATGATGTTTCTTCATTTCTGTTTCTATAAATGACTGACTAGACTCAATTTGTTTAACAAATATATCCTTTCTTTCTTTAGCTGTATTGATTTTGTTTTGTATTTCGACTTGCTTTTCTTTATATTGCTCTACTTGTTCTTTTAATGACTCGACTTCTGAGTCAAATTGATTAACTTCTACATGATACTGTTCAAATTGTTTTACAAATGCATCAATTGTTTCAAATTTTGTTTCACTCTTAAAGTATGAGGCATCTTTTTTAAATCTTTCAATTTTATGATGCATATTATTATAGTCCAATTTTTGTTCGGATATATGTTTTTCTAATTTACGTATTTCTAATTGAATATTTTGTGCTTCTTGTCTATGTGCTCTTATACCATTTATTTCTTTCTTTATTATTGCTAATGCACTTACTGCACTTTCAAGTTCTTCACTTACATCTTTAGATATCGACAGATTATTAATCTGCTCGATTATTGTATTCATTCTTTCTTTATACATCACGAGTTCATTTGAAATATTTTGCTGTGCTTTAATTAACTCTTGCTGCATTGCTTTTTCTTGTTTTATTGCTTCAAAATCAATATCTCCATTTATTGATTTAACTTCCGAACCACAAATTGGGCATGTCTCACCTAAATGAACATGTTTTTGAATTTTTATTATTTCATCTTCAACTGACAAAACTTCGAAATTGTCTGATTCAATAATCTTTGATTCCGTCATTAATTTGTTTTCGTTCAATTCTTCTATTTTTTCAATTAATGATGTTTTCTTTTCTATAAGTTTATTTTTTTCAGCATATTGTTCTTGTTTATTTTTCAAATTTTCTATTTCTAATATTAGATTTTCTTGTTTTTTTAATTTTTCTTGTTCTATTTGGTCATCAACTGCATGTTCATCTAATAATGCATTTAATGTCTTAAGTTGTCCCTCGTTATCTTCAATGTTTGTTTTCATATCTTTAAACATCTTTATACTATGAGGTAATTCTTGTAATGCTTCTTTATATTGAGAGATATTTGTCTGTATATGAGCTGTTTGTTTAATGAATTCTTTATATGATTCTATTCTACTTTGGTCATTAAGTTTAATACTCAACTTCTGTTTCACTTCTTCAAACTGAAGATTCGTTTCTTCACTTTCTTTTTGTAATTGGTTATATTCATTTTCAGTTGTATTTAATTCCTTTTTTGTAAGATGCAACTGATCATATTGATATGTCATACTTTGAACTGTTTTTAAATATTTTAATTGATTTTTTAAATGTGTAATGTGACTAAGTTGGTCATGTAACGCTGCAAATGATTTTTTCTTATCTTCCAACATTTCAAAGTTTTGCATCGTTAACTTTTCAACTTCAAAATATTTTTCAATTTCTTCAACTTGTTGTTCAGAAGTTTTGTATTTCTTATCTAGCTCACTCAATAAACGAGCGCCAACGTTATTAAATTGCTCTAGTGCTTCTACAACTTTTTCGTACCGATATCCTTCTAATTCTTTATATTGAATCAACTCTTCGTTATCGAAATCATGTAAGTCATACACATACTGTGTGATTTTCTGATAATGCTTTTCTATCATTGAAATTTCTTTTTTCATTTCATCTTCTAACTTTTCTTGTAAAGCCTCAAATCTATCGCTATCAAATAATGTTCTTAAAATACTTCTCTTGTCAGTACTATTTGATACTAAAAATTGTTTAAATTCCCCTTGTGGTAGAATCAATATTTGTCTAAACTGTTTGACATTCATATGTAATAATGACTTTAAATAGTCATTACTCGCATTAATACTACTTGTAACTAAAGCCCATTCGTTAGATTCTTTCTTATATACTTCTACTGTTGGGTTTGTAGGATTTTTATTGCCTTCTTTAATATATTTAATAGTTCTAATTATTTGGTATTCTGTTCCCTTAATCTCAAATTCGAATTGTACTTTAGTAGGTAATTTTGGATCTGCAAAATGACTTCTCAAATCAGACTCTTCTCTAGTTTCCGTAGATGTTTTACCGAACAGTGCATAGACCATTGCATCAAAAATCATCGTCTTCCCAGAACCTGTTTTACCGCATATTAAAAAAAGCTGTGACTTTGAAAGACTTCTAAAATCTATTGTCTCATTCATAAACGGTCCGAAATATTGCATATTTAAAGACAATGGTCTCATTATTCATCAGCTCCTTTATTGTTCTCTGCTTCTAATAGTTGGATGATTTTTTCATTTTTAACACCAGTCAATTCTTCATCTGTTACATGTTTATAAAATGATTTAATAATATCTAAATCACTTAAAGCATGCACATCAACATTAATTTCATCTTGTGCTATTGCATAGTCCTGTCTAGATAATTGCAATGTGTTTGGATATATTTTTCTTATCTTTAATAATGGATCTGTTACATGATCCATATCTGTTAACTTAAAATGGAAGTAATCATCTTTATTAGGTATCGTGATATTTTCATGGATAACTTCATTGTAAGACGCATTTACGACATGGAATGACCTTCTTGGTGTTATCGGAATAAATGACTGTTTGAACGCCTTATCTTGAACATCAAATAATCTAAATCCTTTAGCTTGTTTTTCTTCAGAAAATGAATATTGCATCAATGAACCTGAATAAAATATAAACTCGGATTGTATTGCAAATGGATGATGTAAATGACCAAGCATTACGATGTCAAATGGATCAAAAGTACTAGCATCCACTGTTTCAATCGTGCCAATTGATAACGGTCTTTCTGAATCACTTGATTTACCCCCTGATACAAACAAGTGTCCAACTAATATATTTGTTTTATCTTTGTCTATAACTAATTTCATTTGTTCAACGATATAATCAGCTGCTTCTTGATGAGTCGAAATATCTTTCTCTTTAAAGGCAGCTTTAATGTCTGCTGGAGTAAAGTATGGCATCACATAAATATGAACATCCTTTATTTCGATAGGTTTAAACATTGACTCATATTGCGTGATAATTTTTAATCCAGATTTTTCGAACCATTTTTCACCATAATTCAATCGTTCTTTACCGTCGTGATTCCCACTTATAGCAATGATTGGTGTATCCAACTCTAAATTAATTGTAGACAGCGCATCTTCTAGTACGACCATTGAATCTTTACTTGGATAATGTAAATCATATAAATCGCCACTAATTATTACGATATCTGGCTTATGTTCTTCGATAGCTTTATATAGTTCATTAAGTACATATTGTTGATCTTCTAAAAGTGATTGACCATTTATTGATTTTCCAATATGCCAATCTGCGGTATGTAATATTTTCATAATATGTGTCCTTTCAAAATATTTATTAGACAGCTTAAATAGCTTCATTTATACTAGTTCTAAGGAGTGATTTCATTGAGTAACGTTTTTATATTTTTTATCGTCTTATGGTGTATCATATTCATTTCGTTACTAGCTATTGGTGGTTTCTTTATGTTTCGTAAGTTTTTGAAACGTATGCCTAAAGATGATGGAATGAGTGAGCTTGATTGGCAAGACTATTACATCCGAAAAGCATTACCATTATGGAATAATGATGCCCGCAACTTATTAAACGAATTAGTTTCCCCAGTTCCTGATCTATTCAGAGACGTTGCAAAAGAAAAAATAGGTGGACGTATTTCTAAAATCGCCATTGAGGAACATGCATCAACAATTGAACTCGATCATATCATGAGAGGATATATCATCGCGACACCGAAACGAGATCACAAGTTTATGAAGAAGAAATTAACTGAACTTAATATAGATTATACACCATATTTGAAACTCTTCGAATTGGCTGATGATGAAAAAAACAAATTTTCTATATTTGATCATTCAGAAGAAATTTCTAAAGCAAAAACAACGCACACTCAATAAATGAGATGTGCGTTGTTTTTATTTTACTGTCGTCATATTGTCTCGTAATTTCTTATATTTCAAATACATCGCTATTCTCCATGGCACTATCATACTAAATGCCAATAAGAAGAACATCCCACCTAATTGTCCAGGATCCAATGCATCACTTAGAAAAATCTTCCCAATTGTTCTTATCAATAATAATGTAATTAAAATAACAGGAAAAAGTTTAGAACGTTTCATATAAATATCTTTACCTTTAACTTCAAAGTTAGAAGTAACAATTAAAAATATAGAAAAGAATAGACCGACTATAACTGCTTCTAATATTTCAGCACCTGTTAACCTGAAATAGGGAATGACATACATAAAAGCACCTGTAGCCATAAAAAATGGTGGTAAAATAATTTTTTTAGTATTTGTTGGGTAATTTTGTGCTTTCATTCTGATTACAAGAACACCTAAACCCATTAAAAATGCAATAAAAATAGAAAAAAGGAAATACATGTTTAAAACTCCTTTAAATACGAGAATTCTTATATGGATAAACCAATCATAAAGATTGGAAAAATATTGTAATCTCCGTTAATAAGTCAAAGAACAATAAAATTCCCATAATTATCATAATTATACCACCAAACTTCATGATAGCAAGATTGTACTTTCTAATTATTTGTAATTTAGTTATAAAGAAAGTTAGAACGAAAAATGGGATACTAAACCCTAGAACGTAAAGTAACATGTATAACATTGCCTGAGATGAATTCGTTGCTGCTAATGTACCAATTGCTGCAATTATCGGACCATTACATGGTGTCCATCCTGCTGCAAAAGCCATACCTATTAGAATTGTTCCAATATAACCAGAAGGTTTTGTTTTAAAATTAATTTTTCTATCTTTCATCAAAAATTGTGGTTGAAATACCCCAACAATAATTAAACCAAATACAATTATAATAATCGCACCTAGTTGTCTAATAAGGGTTTGATAATTAATAAGTAAACCTGATATATAACCAATACCCATTCCTAAAATCATATAAATGACGCTAAATCCAACTAAAAATATAATCGTATGTAAAATTGCATTTCGACTTAGTCCTTTATTTTTAAGGTCGTCATAGCTCATACCTGTTATGTATGAAATAAACGCCGGATAAATTGGTAATACACAAGGAGAAACAAAACTTAATATACCTGCTCCAAATGCTACGAAAACTGTTAATTCCACAATATCCCCCCTCTTACTCTTAATCTATTTTAACAAATTTATTATAAGATAAAATGAATTTATTTTGAACAATCAGTGAAACCTCAAAAAGCGTATTAGATTATACAAAATTATATATACCAAATATTTGTTATGCTGTATAATAATTTTATAGTGAATATAATTATTTTAAAAAAGGAGAGCAGCATGATGCTATATAAACAACCTAAAACAAGACGTGGTAGAAAAACTATATTCATCATATCGATATTTATAATAATAGCATTGATCAATATCTTTACATATAATGAAGATGATACGACAAATCATGAATCAACAAAAGAAGTAAGCCATCATCAACAAAAAGATAAACCTAAAAAGACTAACATCAAACCAGTTAAATCCACTTCAACTGAAAATCATACAGCTTCAATACATAAAGAGAAAAAAATTGAAAAATCAACAGAGGAACATAAAGCAACACCTTCTCCAGTTGACAATCAAGAAGAGAAAAGTCATACATATAGACCTGGAACTACAGATCGCATTCCAGTTACCCTTTCTAAAACAGTTGATGGAGATACAGCGCGTTTTATAATTAATGATAAAGAAGAAAGTTTCAGATTTTTACTTATAGATACACCCGAAACGAAGCACCCTCGATTAGGTAAACAGCCGTTTGGTGAAGAAGCTTCAAATAGGACGAGTTCGTTATTACAAAATGCTACAAATATTGAAGTAGAATATGATGTTGGCCAAAGAAAAGATAAGTATCAAAGACATTTAGTATATGTATATGTCGATGGAGAAATGCTCAATAATATATTAGTAAGAGAAGGATTAGCAAAAGTTGCATATGTTTATCCACCTAATACGAGATATTTAGATGAACTTGAATTAAGTCAATCAAAAGCAAAGCAAGAAAATCTTGGAATTTGGAGCTTAGGATCTGTTTTTGAAGATTCAAATTCAAATGTGAGTTCTTCACAAAATCAAGACGCTTCGCAAGATATTAATTCAATACCTGAAACAAATATTCAAAATAGTACACAAGAAAGCTCATCACCGATAGAACATTATCCAAATTGTACTGCTTTAAGATCTGTCTATCCAAATGGCGTTCCTAGTACACACCCAGCATATGAACCGAAACACGATAGAGACAAAGACAACTTTGCTTGTGAAAAAAATTAAGAACAATTGACTATACGCAAAAAAGAGCCTGGGACATATATTATGTCTCAGGCTCTTGTATGATTAATTTAAGACTATTTCACTTTTTGATCCATATTCTTATTCATCATTGTCATCATTTGATTAATTTTCTTTTGAGATGGTTTTTGACCCATTTGCATCATCATCATACGTAACATTTCTTCATTGATTGGTGGATTTTTTTTCAAATAATCCATCATATATTTACGTGCAAGGAAGAATCCTAGTGCAATCCCACCTATTAATGCCACGATGATTAATAATATTGCTAACCATGTTGCCATTATTTCACCCACTTTCTGTATCCTATAAAAGTTTACTAAATTAATTTCATTTTATCAAGACGAAACTTAATGTTTAAATTGAAAATTTTTTTGACTTTTTATTAAAATTAATAAAATTTAATAATCAGCTTTCAAAACTTGGATGAATCATTATAAATAAAGACAAACCTGATTAAAATCTTTTGATTTTTTCCAGGTTTGTCCGTTTTTTATAGAAGTTTTATTTTACTTCTTAGAAACTTAATACTTGGTTTAATACATTTTCTTTCGTAAATCCGTATTTTTCAACAACTAAGTCACCAGGCGCACTTGCACCGAATGTATCGATTGTAATAACTTTTCCTTCTAGACCAACATATTTATGCCATCCGATTGAAGAAGCCATTTCAATTGCAACACGTTTAGTAATTGATGATGGTAAAACTGACGCTTTATATTCAGCATCTTGTTGTTCAAATGCATGCCAGTTAGGTAGTGATACTACTTGGACACCTTTACCTTCTCGTTCGATATCTTTGGCAGCATCTACTGCTAATGATACTTCAGATCCAGATGCGATTAATAAATATTCAGGGTCTTTTTCTGAACGATAAACTACATATCCACCTTTGCGAACGCCTTCTTCTACAACTGATTCTTCAACATCTAATGCAGTTAAGTTTTGACGTGTTAATACTAATGCTGTAGGTGTTGACTTAGATTCTAATGCTACTTTCCAAGCTACTCTTGTTTCATTTCCATCTGCTGGACGAATCACATTTAAGTTTGGTATAGCTCTTAGTCCGACTAATTGCTCTACAGGTTCATGAGTAGGACCATCTTCACCTACTGCGATTGAATCATGAGTAAATACAAATGTAGATGGTACTCCCATAATTGCTGAAAGTCTTAAAGCTGGTTTCAAGTAATCACTAAATACGAAGAACGTAGCACCATATGGTTTAACGCCTCCATGAACAGCCATACCATTAACAGCAGCTGCCATACCGAACTCACGTACACCAAACCAAATATTTCTTCCTTCAGGCGTATCTGCACTGAAATCTTCAACATCTTTAACGTTAGATTTGTTTGATGATGCTAAGTCAGCAGAACCGCCAAAGAATGCAGGTACTGATTTACTTAACGCTTGGATGATTTCTCCAGAATCAGCACGTGTTGCACTACTATTACCTGGTTCATATACTGGTAAATCTTTAGCATAATCTTCTGGTAATTCATCTGAAATGGCTTGTTTAAACTCTTCAGCTAACTCTGGGTGAGCTTTAGCGTATTCACCTACAAGTTTGTTCCATTCTGTTTCATCTTCATTTGCACGTGTTAACATTGTTTTGCTAAAGATTTCATATACTTCTTCAGGTACATTAAATTGTTTAGATGGATCTAAACCATAGTTTTTAAGTGCTAATTCACGTTCTTCTTTACCAAGTGGCGCACCATGTACACCATTTGTTCCAGCTTTATTTGGCGCACCAAATCCAATGACTGTTTTTACTTCAATCATAGTTGGTCCATCTAGTTTCTTAGCTTTTGTAATTGCTTTATCGATTTCTTCTAAATTATTACCATCTTCTACTAGAATGTAACTCCAACCATATGATTTAAACCTTTCTTTAACATTTTCAGAGAAAGCTTTGTTTAATTCACCATCTAAAGAGATATCGTTTGAATCATAAAGTGTTATTAATTTATCAAGTTTCAAGTGACCAGCTAATGAAGCTGCCTCATGAGAAATACCTTCCATTAAATCGCCATCACTAGCTAATACATATGTGTAATGGTCTACTACATTAAATTTTTCTTTATTAAATTTTCCTGCAAGATGTTGTTCTGCCATTGCCATACCAACACTCATTGCAAAGCCTTGCCCTAGTGGACCAGTAGTTACTTCAACACCATCAGTGTGTCTGTACTCTGGATGTCCAGGCGTTTTAGAATCCCATTGTCTAAAGTTTTTAACTTCTTCAAGTTCTAAACTACCAGATACATGTAATAAACTATATAACAATGCTGAACCGTGACCTGCTGATAATACAAAACGGTCTCTGTTAAAATAGTCTTTTGATTGTGGGTTAAAATTTAAATGCTTTGTCCATAGTGTGTATGCCATTGGCGCAGCACCCATAGGTAATCCTGGATGTCCTGAGTTTGCTTTTTCAATTGCATCAATACTTAATGCACGAATTGAATCTACTGCAAGTTGATCTTTTTCATTAAACATAAATGTAGTCTCCTTTATTCTTATAATCCATTTTCATTATACATGAAAATATTTCATAAATTAATTAAAATAGCTTATTTCTGTATTAATTCCTTGTATTATTCGCTCTCTGAATTTCTTTTACTTTTTCTGGTGTTACATCATTACCTTCAGGATCGATAACTTTTGTATTTTCGATTGTCTTTTTAAAGTTTCCTCTGAATGCTTGTAAATATTCAGCGCGAAGTTTTGACTGTTCTTTAGCTTCTACTTCAGAAAGCCCACTTGTTTTCTTTTTATTTGCAAGTTCATTTATTCTATTGATTTTCTTTTCGTCTAACATTTTCATCCCTACTTTCTATATTAATTAAAAGATACCAAAAAACACGAACAATTCCAAATGGAATTGCTCGTGTTTAAATTTAATCTATTGTCCCGACTAAAGTGTTCGCCTTATCTAACTTATTTGGTTCATTCTGTATATTATCTTGTTGTTTATTATTATGTTGATCTATTTGATGGTCTGTCATCTCGTACGTTTGTTCTGTAGTATATATGTCATGCGCTTGTGCTAAATATAAAAACCCGATTAATAACGTCATTAAAAACACTGCTAAATATAGTAACACTGTCTTTTTAATTGTAATTGTCATTTCCAATTCCTCCTAGAACGTTTGTTTGTATTTTTATAATAACAGAACAACTGTTCGTAGTCAACAAAAATACGAACAAATGTTTGTTCGAAGGAAACGTATGTGCTATAATAAATTTAAATCATTTATTGGGAGCGTGCGACTATGAAAGAATTAACTAAACGTCAATCTGAAATATATCAATTCATCAAACATGTAGTACAAACAAAAGGCTATCCGCCTAGTGTTCGTGAAATTGGATTAGCAGTCGGACTAGCATCAAGTTCAACCGTTCATGGTCACTTATCTAGACTCGAAGAAAAGGGCTATATTAAACGAGACCCTACAAAACCAAGAGCAATTGAAATTACTGAAACAATTGGTGAATCTATTAATCAAGAGAATACAATACACGTGCCTGTTATTGGTAAAGTTACAGCGGGTGTTCCTATTACTGCTGTTGAGAATGTGGAAGAATACTTCCCGTTACCAGCACACTTCACTTCAACACATAATAGCAACATCTTCATCTTAGATGTAATTGGTGAGAGTATGATTGAAGCTGGTATATATGATGGAGATAAAGTGATTGTTCGTAGCCAGTCTATAGCAGAAAATGGCGATATTATCGTTGCAATGACTGAAGATGACGAAGCAACAGTAAAACGCTTCTTTAAAGAAGAATCCAGATATAGATTACAACCAGAGAATAATACAATGGAACCAATTTATTTGGACAATGTTACTGTATTAGGTAAAGTAGTTGGGTTATTCAGAGAAATGTAAATAAGATAGAACATGTTATTAAGGCTAAATACTGCCAAATAACATGTTCTATTTTTTATTTATATAATTTCAAGAATATGTCCAATCTATTTTGCTAGATTCGTCAATCTTGCTACTTAGTCGCTTCCTATATGTTATCCTGCTACATCTCTACATAAATAAAAAACCAAAAGCGAATTACGCTTTTGGTTTTGTTTCATATTCCCTATACTAGATTACTTGAGTTCTTAAAAATTAATTTCAATTTATGAAACGTCTTTTTTATTTAATAATTCTTTAATACGATCTAATACATCAAAATCTTTTTGTTTTATTTCTTTATTTTCCATGTAAAACTTCCCCTTTATATGTTACTTCCATCAATCAAATTACTAGAAACAACATCTGTTAAACATTTAAGGAAATATGAAATAATGCCTTTTAATTATATATTAGTTATTGGTATAAAATCTAAATTTTATAGCTCGTTTACTGTTGCGTGATGTAGTTTTCAGTCCAATATGGCTGTAAATTCTCGCCAATATCTACGCCTACACCCAACTCTTTATAATCTTTATTTAAAATGTTCTTTCTGTGTCCCAAAGAATTCATCAAACCATGATGTGCATATATACTACTAATTTGACCGTATGCCAAATTTTCACCTGCAGTTATATAATTAAAACCATCATGATCTAATCTATCAAATGGAGATAACCCTTGCTTATTCGTATGATCGAAATAATGTTTTCGAACCATGTCTTGGCTATGTGTTCGAGCAGTTTTGCTAACATTTTCATTGTATGATAATGGTGTTAGTCCGAACTGTACTCTTTCAGCATTTATTATATCAAAATTTTGATATTCTAATGCTTGTTTATAATCACGATCGCCAACATGATACTGATTTTTACGTTTATCTTCAGTCGTGGCAGCCACTTGCATAATTCCTTTTATTTGATTGTTCTTATACTTATCATAAAAAATAGTAGTATAAATATTATCAAATTTAAAAACATCATATTCTGGATCACTTTGAATTAATTTCAGGTTTCCTTTTTGAATTGCTTTAATTGGATTACCGAGTTTAGAACGAACTTTTTCCTTGTTCATTTTACTCGTTATCCCTTTTTGAGATGTTACTAAGTCTTGGTTTGTGTATAATCCTGATACTTTGTCATTTACATAACTAACCATTACAAATCCATTGTAATGGTCATGATATGCATGCCATTTTTCATTATATTCATTCTTTGTTATACGTTTAGGTTTTCCAAGTTCCTTCTCAACTTCACTTTTTGTTTGATTGATTTGAATATTATTAATTGCAAACTCTTGTTGATTTGGCGTTTTAAGTTCAGCTTGTTCTGATGTCTTGTCATGTAAAATGCCTTCATTCAGATGTTGAACTTTTTCCTGTAGTTGCCTAGATAAATCGGATTCAGGGACAGGCTTGATTAGCGTTACACATAATAACAATACAAATAAGTAAAACACTTTTTTCAAGTTGTCCACCTCACCTATTTAGAGTCGCGGTCACCGTTGAAAATTGAATTACGAACAATTACATAATCCACTTTAGTAATAGATTCTAAATCAGTACCACCTGCATATGAAATAGAACTTTGTAAATCTTGTTCGATTTCTATTAATGTATCTTGAAGTGAACCTTTATGTTCTACAAACATTTTTTTACCTTCAACGTTTTTACGTTCACCTTTTTGAAATTCAGATGCACTACCAAAATATTCTTTGTATAGTTTACCTTCTAATTCAACTGTTTCACCTGGTGATTCTTCATGTGCTGCAAATAATGAACCGACCATAACCATGCTTGCACCAAATCTAATTGATTTCGCAATGTCACCGTTAGTTCTAATACCACCATCAGCGATCATTGGTTTTCTAGCAGCTTTACTACATGAGTTAATTGCAGCTAATTGCCATCCACCAGTGCCAAATCCTGTTTTGATTTTAGTGATACACACACGTCCTGGTCCAATACCTACTTTAGTAGCATCTGCTCCAGCATTTTCTAATTCACGAACACCTTCTGGCGTACCAACATTTCCAGCAATCACAAATGTGTTAGGAATATGTTGTTTAATATGTTTAATCATTCTAATAACTTGTTCAGAATGACCATGTGCTATATCTATCGTTATATATTCAGGGACTAACCCTTCTTTAGCTAGTTGTTCTACAAAAGTATACTCAGTATTCTTAACACCTACAGAGATTGAAGCAAAGAGATTTTTACTTTGCATTCTCTTAATAAAAGGAATTCTTGCTTCTTCATCAAATCGGTGCATGATATAAAAATAATCATTCGTTGCGAACCATTCAGCAAGCTCTTCATTCATGACAGTTTGCATGTTAGCAGGCACAACTGGTAATTTAAATGTTTTTGGTCCAAATTTCACCGTAGTATCACACTCTGAGCGACTTTCTACTATACATTTATTTGGTATTAATTGTACATCTTCATAATCAAAAATTTTCATATCAATGACCTCTTTCACTACTATTAATAATAATCCAATAGTTACTATACATGTTAAATTACTAAAAGTAAATGAAATAAGATTATATTTGTTATTTATTAAGAGCTTTATCTAATGTTTCAATATTTTGATTCATAATTGATTGGTATGTGATGTTTTTTTCTTTTGCTTCTTTCTTCGTTAATACTTCTAAATTATGAAACTTAAGTGGTTTACTGTTTGTATCTTTTTTAATAATATCTGTAATTTTGGAACTGACATTTTGTTCGTAAAGTATATACGGTGTGTGTTGCTTTGTAATGCCATCGATAATACTTAATAGTTCTTTTTGGCTTGGTTCTTCATTGTTCATACCTGTTACGCCAGTTTGTTTAAAATGATATCGTTTTGCTAAATAACCGAGTGAATCATGAGAAATATAGACAGTATCTCTTTTTTTATTTTTTGTAATAGCTTGCATGTCTTTATCTATTTTATCAATATCTGTGATTAGGTGATGATAATTTTTAATATAGGTAGATTTATGTTTTGGATCTATTTCAATTAATTTATTTTTAATTGATTTTGCTGCTTCTTTATTAGCAATTGGATCTAACCAAATATGAGGATCGTGTTCATGTGCATCTTCTTCATGTTGATGACTTTCCCCATCCTCATGATGATGTTCTACTAATTCATTATCATTTAAATGAGGTATTGCTTCTAATTTATGATCTTTACTTCTAATCGTTGAACTTATTTTTTTAGCTACAGGATCTAATTCGTCATTTGAGTATATAAATAAATCACTTTTTGCGATGTTAATCATTTCTCGTTGAGATGGTTCATAGTTATGTAAATCAGTACCACTCGGATAAATTGAATTTGCATCTACATATTTACCGCCAATTTGTTCAACAAAACTTTCATATGGAAAATTAGTTGCATAAACTTTTAGTTTCCCATGTTGTTTATCGTTATGCCCACAAGCAGATAATATCAAAATGGATAAAGCAAATAACGCTGTAACGCCGAATATTTTTTTCATATTAAACACCTCATATGCCTTTCTTCAATTATATAAATATACGCCTTTCAAAGTTATATATCAACAACGGAAAATCAATATAAACATGTTCAAATTGACGTATTTTAGATTAAGTTGATTATTTTATCACTTTAAAGCATTTATGCATTAAACTTTATGTTGCTTAATTCCTAAAATGATAATAAAATATGATGTATATTTCAATTTTCTGAAGAATTGAACATTAGAAAGTAAGGTGAATTAAATGGAAGAAATGAAAAGAGGATTAAAAACTAGGCATATTTCCATGATAGCCATCGGGGGTTCGATAGGAACAGGCTTATTTATGGCTAGTGGTGCCGTCATCACACAAGCAGGTCCGGGTGGTGCACTTATTGCATATTCAATTATTGGTGTCATGCTTTATTTCTTAATGACTGCAATTGGTGAACTTGCAACATTTTATCCCGTTTCTGGATCGTTTAGTGCGTATTCTAGTCGATTCGTTGATCCATCTGCTGGATTTACTGTCGGATGGCTATATTGGGTAATATGGGCACTCGTAACAAGTGTCGATATTTTAACTGCTGCAAAGGTCATTACATACTGGGATGTATTTCAAAATGTTACGCCTTTTATGTGGAGCATATTATTTATCATCATATTATTTTTACTTAATGCCTTTACAGTAAAAGCGTTTGGGGAAGCAGAATATTGGTTAAGTTTCATTAAAGTCATAACAATCATTATTTTCTTAATTGTTGGTGTTCTCATTATTTTTGGTATTTTAGGTGGCAATGATCCTATTGGATTAAGCAACTTCACATATAAAGAAGCACCTTTTGTTAATGGTTTATCAGGATTTCTTGGCGTACTATTAGTAGCTGGATTCAGCTTTGGTGGAACGGAAGTTGTTGCCGTAACTGCTGGAGAATCTGAGAATCCAAAAGAATCAATGCCAAAAGCAATCAAACAAGTATTTTGGAGAATATTATTGTTCTACATCTTAGCAATTGCTGTTATTGCAGCAATCATTCCATATACTGATCCGCTATTATTAAATAAAGCCAATACGGTTACACAAAGTCCATTTACAATAGTATTTGATAAAGTAGGTATTGCATTTGCTGCTTCTATTATAAATGCTGTTATATTAACTGCATTAATATCTGCAGGGAATTCAGGTCTATATGCTACAAGTCGCTTATTATACTCGTTAGCACAACACAAACAAGCACCAAAATTTATTAATAACTTAAATAAACGAGACATGCCTTTCATCTCTTTATGTGTCACAATTGTACTCATATTCTGTTCTATCGTTTATGCAACGATTAATGCAGATGGTTATTACAGATTATTAAATATGCTCGGTGCGCTTGTTACATTAGTATGGGCAATGAGTATAATCAGTCATATTAGATTAAGAATGGCCATTAAAAAACAAGGTAAATCTGTAGAAGATACATTAGAATATAAAGCACCTTTATATCCACTAGGGCCAATCATAGTACTGGCAGTTATTGCATTTCTATTAATTGGTCAGTCATTCGATAGCATTATGTCAATGGATATACCAATTCTAATTGAATCTTTCCTTCCAATTCTAATTGGTTTTGTCATTTACTTTGTTCATAAAGGCATTACTAAATCTAAAATTATTAAACTCGAACATATTGATTTATCAAAACATCAATATAAAAAATAATATATATTCTAACTACCAACAATGATTACAATTTGTTGGTAGTTTTTTTCTTGGCTTATGGAATATAATTCAAATATTTAATAATTGATTGTTACTTTTTAAAATTGTGCTATGTATAGTATAATAAAGTTAAATATTTAAT
>NZ_PPQZ01000050.1 GCF_002902525.1 Mammaliicoccus stepanovicii | reverse complement strand
GGAGGCGCTCAAAGGTTCCCTCAGAATGGTTGGAAATCATTCGCAGAGTGTAAAGGCACAAGGGAGCTTGACTGCGAGACTTACAAGTCGAGCAGGGTCGAAAGACGGACTTAGTGATCCGGTGGTTCCGCATGGAAGGGCCATCGCTCAACGGATAAAAGCTACCCCGGGGATAACAGGCTTATCTCCCCCAAGAGTTCACATCGACGGGGAGGTTTGGCACCTCGATGTCGGCTCATCGCATCCTGGGGCTGTAGTCGGTCCCAAGGGTTGGGCTGTTCGCCCATTAAAGCGGTACGCGAGCTGGGTTCAGAACGTCGTGAGACAGTTCGGTCCCTATCCGTCGTGGGCGTAGGAAATTTGAGAGGAGCTGTCCTTAGTACGAGAGGACCGGGATGGACATACCTCTGGTGTACCAGTTGTCGTGCCAACGGCATAGCTGGGTAGCTATGTATGGACGGGATAAGTGCTGAAAGCATCTAAGCATGAAGCCCCCCTCAAGATGAGATTTCCCAACTTCGGTTATAAGATCCCTCAAAGATGATGAGGTTAATAGGTTCGGGGTGTAAGCGCAGTAATGTGTGTAGCTGACGAATACTAATCGATCGAAGACTTAATCAAATTTTAAAAATCGGTTTTAGCCGTAAAATCTGCTTACTATCTAGTTTTGAATGTGCAATACATTCTAACTGAATTA
>NZ_PPQZ01000049.1 GCF_002902525.1 Mammaliicoccus stepanovicii | reverse complement strand
AATAATTTGTTTCGGGTTTTTTATTTAATATATGAACAATGTATAATAGACGAAAAAGGCAATAAAGAAAAAGAGAGCTAATCCATAATTTAAGGAGTAACTCTCTTTTTCTTAAGTCATGTTAAACAATTTCAAGTGGCTTCTTATTGAAATATTCATCATAAATAACTTGAACAGCTAAATCCGAATACGCCTCATCAATACCAAACATCATAGAAATTTCTGAGGAACCTTGGTTTATCATATTTAAGTTGATTTGATTTTTGCTGAGAGCGTGTGTTGCAGTTGCAGCGGTCCCGATAGAATTATTCATTCCTTCTCCTACAATCATCAAGATAGCAAGATTAGTTTCAATCGTTAATTCATCAACTTGAGCATGCTTCCTAATTTGTTTTAATACTCTATTTTCCTTTCCACGTATTTGATTAGATCGCATAATAATACTTAAATTATCGATTCCTGATGGTATATGTTCTATAGAAATATTCTCTTCTTCTAAAATACTCAAGACTTTCCGCGTGAATCCGATTTCTCTATTCATCAAATATTTCTTAATATTAATACTTGTAAATCCTTTGTCACAACTAACGCCTGAAATGATATGAGTTAAATGTGAAATATCTCTTTCGCTTACGATAAATGTTCCTTTATCATCAGGTTTATTAGTGTTTTTAATGACAACGGGAATTCGATCTTTATACAGTGGTTCTAGTGCTTCATCATGAAAAACGCCAAATCCTGCGTATGAAAGCTCTCGCATTTCTCTATATGTAATTTCAGGTATTACTTCTGGTTGAGATACAACTGATGGATTTGCTCTATAAATACCAGAAACATCCGTGAAATTTTCGTATAGTTTCGCTTTTACACCTCTTGCCAAAATAGCACCCGTAATATCTGAACCTCCTCTTGGGAAAGTTACGATATCCCCTTGATGAGAGAACCCAAAGAATCCGGGTATAACTAAAGTTTCTTTATAATTTTTTAATTTGTTTATTTGTTCATATGATTCCTCTAAAATCATGGCATTTCCAGGTTCATCTGTTACAAAAATGCCAGCATCTTTTGGAGATAGATACCGTGTTGGAAACCCTAAATCATTATTATATTGCGCTATAATTTGAGCATTGAAGTCTTCTCCACAACTTTTCAAAGCATCAAGTAGGCGTTCAGGTTTATGTCGATAAAATTCAATTAAATGGAGGAGTTTATCTTTTAATTGGATTAAAATTTGATCATCCATATTTAAGTCTGAAACGATTTCTTCGTAGCGACCAATTATTTGGCGTAGTTTATTCGTATAATCCAATCCATTAATAACTTTATCATATAATCGAATGAGTAAGTCAGTCGTTTTAATATCATCTTTATATCTCTTACCTGGAGCAGATACGACGACTATTTTCCTTTCATCGTCACTATTAATGATGTTAAGTACTTTCTTGATTTGTTTGCTGCTAGCGACGGAGCTTCCGCCAAATTTTGAAACTTTCATTTGATCAGTCCTTTAGTGGGGGTAATATAATTAAAGTCATTTACAAAGCTTGAAATCATGTTAATATAAAATTATTCAAATAATTCTAACTTTACAAAAAACTTTAATGAATTTATACTATAATAAAGTTTAGTCTATTTCAAGTAGACAAATGTATTTTTAAAAAGAACATAATATTTAAGGTGAGTGAAAAAATGAAAGTATTAAATGTAGCAGTACTAGGATTAGGCACAGTCGGAACAGGTGTCGTAAAAATTATAGAAGAGAATAAGAAACAAATCGAAGATACGATTGGAAAATCTATACATATCAAACACATTCTTGTCAGCAATGTAGGCAAGAAACGTGCAATTAATACTTCTTGCTATCATTTAACTGAAAATATAGAAGATATATTAAACGATGACGAATTGGATATCGTTGTAGAAGTAATGGGTGGAATAGAACCAACAGTTGAGTGGTTAAAGACATTCTTATCTAATGGCATCCATGTGATAACAGCAAATAAAGATTTATTAGCAATTCATTTAAGAGATTTAGAAGATTTAGCTGAAAAGAACAAAGTCGCACTTAAATATGAAGCAAGTGTGGCTGGTGGTATTCCAATTGTAAATGCCATAAATAATGGATTAAATGCAAATAATATTAATCAATTTATGGGTATATTTAATGGGACATCGAATTTTATTCTTAGCCAAATGACGAGAGAAGGTAAATCTTACGAAGAGGCGTTACAGTTAGCAACTGATTTAGGATATGCAGAAGCTGATCCAACAGACGATGTTGAAGGCGTAGACGCAGCTCGTAAAGTCGTTATTACGAGCTATTTATCATTTAATAGGGTTATTTCTTTAAATGATGTTGAGAGAATAGGGATATCTAATATTGAAATTGAAGATATTAAAGTAGCTGAAAAGTTAGGCTACAAAATTAAATTAATTGGTCAAGGTAAGTATGAAAATGGAAGTGTCGTTGCAAGTGTTAAACCTACATTATTGCCAGATAGTCATCAAATGGCACATGTCGAAGATGAATATAATGCAATTTATGTTATTGGAGATTCTGTTGGAGATACAATGTTTTATGGTAAAGGTGCAGGTAGTTTAGCAACTGGTAGTGCTGTTGTATCTGACTTGTTAAATGTTGCTTTACAATTTGAATCTGACCTTCATACATTACCGCCACATTTCGAACTTAAAACAGAGAGAACGAAAGAATTAGTTGAAGATGACGTTGTTAAATTCCCACTGAAAAATAGCCATTTTATAATTGTGAAAAGTAATCAATCAGAAGATGAGTTACGTGATGACATTAAGTCTGTTATTGATTTTCATAGAAGTGTTAAAGTTGAACAAAGAACAGAAGATACGTTTGGTGTCATTATTAGAGGGATAGATCATTTACCAATTGATACCTTAAAAGAGAATAACATAGAAGTGTTAAAATATTATTCAATCGAAGGAGATAAGTAATATGGGAAGATGGAAAGGCTTAATCAATAATTATAAAGAATTTTTACCTGTTAATGATGGTACACCAGAATTAACGTTAAACGAAGGAAATACACCGCTTATACATTTGCCATTCCTATCTGAAAAGTTAAATATTAACTTATATGCTAAGTTTGAAGGCTTAAACCCGACAGGATCGTTTAAAGATAGAGGCATGGTTATGGCTGTGGCAAAGGCTAAAGAAGAAGGTAAAAAAATAGTCATTTGTGCGTCGACTGGTAATACTTCAGCTTCGGCAGCAGCATATGCAGCTAGAGCAGGAATGAAGGCAATCGTCGTTATTCCTGAAGGTAAAATTGCATTAGGTAAATTAGCTCAAGCAGTAATGTATGGTGCTGAAATTGTTTCAATTAAAGGTAATTTTGATGAAGCATTAAATATAGTTAAGAAAGTAGCTGAAAAGGGTGATATCGCCTTAGTTAACTCAGTTAACCCTTATAGAATAGAAGGTCAAAAAACCGGTGCTTTTGAAATAGTTGAACAACTTGACGGTAAAGCTCCAGATTTATTTGCAATTCCAGTAGGTAATGCTGGTAATATAACAGCTTACTGGAAAGGATTTAAAGAATTTCATCATATAAATAAATCGGGTTTACCTGTAATGTGTGGTTTTCAAGCAGAAGGAGCTTCTCCAATCGTTCAAGGTAAAGTAGTTGAACAACCAGAAACAATAGCTACAGCGATTAGAATAGGTAATCCTGCAAGCTGGAAGTTAGCTGAAGAGGCAAGAGATGAATCTAATGGCTTAATTGATAGTGTGACAGATGATGAAATATTAGATGCTTATCAATTAATGACAAGAAAAGAAGGTGTATTTAGTGAACCTGCAAGTAATGCTTCAATTGCTGGGCTACTAAAACTACATGAACAAGGACAATTAAAACCAAATCAAACTGTTGTAGCAATATTAACTGGCAATGGATTAAAAGACCCAGATACAGCTATCAGTTTATTAGATTCACCGATAACGCCTTTAGAAAATGATGAACAAGCAATTGTCGATTATATTGAGCGTGCATTACAATGAAAACATTGAAATTAAAAGTACCGGCATCAACAGCAAATTTAGGTGTTGGATTTGATTCAATTGGCATGGCTTTAGACAAATATCTTGAGGTAGAAGCACACCTTTCTGCAGATGAGAAATGGCATTTTGAACATATTGGACCACATTTACTTGGATTACCTAATGATGAAACACATTACATTACGAACATTGCAAACAGAGCAACTGAAAAGTTCAATAAAGAAATGCCAGCACTCAATTTAAAGATGTTCAGTGATATTCCATTAGCAAGAGGATTAGGGAGCTCAGCATCTGCGTTAGTAACTGGTCTATATTTGGCTAATCATTTTGCTAATTTAAAACTTTCGAAATATGAACTATTACAGTTAGCAACAGAAATAGAAGGTCACCCTGATAATGTGGCTCCAACAATATATGGTGGACTCGTGTTAGGTGTATATGATCCGGAACTCAATCATACAGATGTTTCATATATAGATATTCCCAAAGTTGATGTTATCGCAACTATTCCTGAATATGAATTATCTACTGAAAAGGCGAGGAAAGTATTGCCCGAAACATTATTTTTAAAAGAAGCGGTTAAATACAGTGCGATTAGTAATACAATGATTAGCGCACTTATTCAACATAATTATGAATTAGCTGGAAAGATGATGATGAAAGATGGGTTCCATGAGCCATATCGACAACATTTAATTCCTGACTTTCATAATATTAAACAAGTAGCCATTGAACACGGAGCATACGCCACATTCATTAGTGGCGCAGGACCTACAGTTCTGACGTTCATAAAAAAAGAATTGAGTGGTAAGCTTGTAAGAGCGTTACAAGATGAATTTAAAAATTGTGAATCAGAACTCGTTACAATTAATAGATTTGGTGCTAGTCAAGAAATTATCAATTTATAATAATTAGAAATGATGCATATATTCTGTCATATGATAGAATATATGCATCATTATTTTTAAGGAGATTAAAATTATGGCTTATAAATATATTGTAATGGATATGGATGATACACTTTTAACATCTAATAATGAAATCAGTGAAAAAACATTCTCATATCTTATGGAAAAGCAAAGAGAAGGTATGAAACTTATATTAGCATCAGGTAGACCAACTGCAGGCATGATAAAACATGCAGTGGCTTTAGAAATGGACAAATATCATGGTTTTATAGTGAGTTACAACGGTGCATACGTTATAGATGCACAAAAAGATGAGATTATTTATAAAGAAACTATTAGTAAAGTAGATGCCCATAAGATTATTGACTTTTGCCGTGAGCATAACTTTTTCTATTTAACATACATAGATGATGCTATCGTTTTCGATCGTACACATGAATATATGAATATTGAAAGTGATTTAACAGGGTTACCTATGAAATCTGTCGATGATTTAAAAGATTTCATAACTGGTGATGTACCAAAAGTAATGGGTGTTGATTTCGAAGAAAATATCGCGAAAGCGAATAGTGCATTAAATGGACAATTTAATGAACAAATATCGTCAACGATAAGTAAACCTTACTTTTTAGAATTTATGAATCATCAAGTATCAAAAGGAAAAACATTAGAAAAATTATTTAATAAGATAAATATTGATTTTGAAGATGTTATTGCATTTGGAGATAGTTTAAATGATTATGACATGCTTGAAAAAGCAGGAGTAGGTGTAGCAATGGGAAATGCGAATGATACAATAAAGAATATCGCAAATATTGTTACTGAAGATCATGACCATGATGGTATAGTGGTAGCACTTGAAAAATTATTAACAAAATAACATATTAAAGCACAGCTTATGGAGGATATATACCTCATAAACTGTGCTTTATTTATTTCTGTATGGTAATAAATATTGAATGCATATTAATACACTCTATCTTCATTAAAAGCTATTGATGTCATTTCAATTACTAAAATTGACTTCGCACCTAACACTTTAAGTTGTTGAACTAAATCATCAATTTCTGTTTTGTGTCTTAAACGTTCAACAAATACGATGATTTGGTCATATCTATCTACCTCTAAATTATACAAGTAATGCGTAATGGTACGTTCAAGCGGTGACATGAAACTAATTTTCTTATTGGAATGATTTAATGTACTTGAATCAAAATTAAAGCGAGTGGTTCCTTGCACTCTAATTTCTTCACCAGGTAAGTATCTTGCGATCTGTAGCGGAACATATAGAAATTCACCAACACCAATGACCATTTTCGGTGAATCATCTAAGAAATCGTTTAACAATTCACCCATGCGTTGAAATAACGATTCTGAAACTTGCTGTTCTTTACCGTTTAAAGTGAATCTACCTGTTGAAATGAAATATGGATTATCATGTATTGTGCCATCTCGCAACATATTTTGAGCTTTTACAATAAAGTAATCGTTAATAACATTGCGCAATGAATGGTACTGGACTTTTGTTTCTTGAACATTGTTTTTTAGTAGTTCATTCGATGCTAACTTTGGTGTTACAGTTTCTTTATCTTGTATTTCGACATCAAAAGTCATAAGAGAAATAATGTTGATTTTTATATTAAGTTCTCGTTCCAATGCTGCGAATGTTTCTTTGACCTCATTTGACCTTAAATCAATGGGTGTTAATACCGTATACATTTCTCTTGAAGGGTATTTATCATGAATCTTTTTTATTAAATTTAAGACAGATTTAGCATTTAATAAGTGATTATCTATTATGGCAATTCTCTCATCATTATCAAAAAAGTCTTTACTATTTGTATAAAAATATAATCGTTCTTCAGAATCTACGATATCACTATGATCAAGTAGAGGAGGGTGAGAAATAATCTTATCTCGAGTTGATGCTAAGAACATAACTTCATCATCAAATAAACTAAATATTGATTGACCTAAATTTACTGCACGTTCACTTAATCCTAGAAATCTACTAGGTGGGTAATGACCCAATTTACTTGCTTCAACTAAATTCAAGGCTTGAATCATTTTTCCTCTACTATGACCATTTAATGCTTTTTCTAACATTAATATTCTTTCATCAGTTTCACCAGTCAGAGCCTCATGATATAAGAAACCGAGTAATAAACCAACGAGTAATGGTTTCTCAGGATATAATGCTCTTGAATAGCCTAAGCTAGGTGATACTGGTATAAACGGGAATTCAGAATGTTCTTCTTGCGTAATTGCTAACATTTCATCAATTTGAAAATTAAATCGATTATGGGTAACTTTAACTTCTACTTGTTTATCGTTATCTAAAGGAAATACTTTGCTTTCTTGAGACATGTTATAACTCCTTTATTTGCTTGTATGTGTCCATTCATGACTATGTTTCTTTCTTTTTATATGTGCATAAATTTGATCTGCAGCATAGTCTTGGTTTGTGTAAACAGTTATATCAAAGAAAGCTTGATTTTCTTCAAAAGGTTCATTTAAATACACTTCTTTTAAATGTTCAAATAAAGATTGCATTTGTTCTCTTTCTAAGCTCGTGTACTCTCTTAATGTTTTTTTGACAAGTTGTGTGTGTGTGTCATAAATACTTTGCACAACAATGACGAAGCGCTCATCTTGATTCAAAACGTCATCAAATAAATTAGTTTGTCCAGCCATTATTTCACCTTCTTAATTTATAATTAAATATTTAACTTTATTATACTATACATAGCACAATTTTAAAAAGTAACAATCAATTATTAAATATTTGAATTATACTCCA
>NZ_PPQZ01000005.1 GCF_002902525.1 Mammaliicoccus stepanovicii | reverse complement strand
TTGCTCTATCCAGCTGAGCTACCAGGACATTTTCAACACAAGAATAATTATATCTAATAGATGCACTTTAATCAATAGTTTTTAAAAAGAAAAAGGTTTATTAAATCGCTTCCGAGGTATTTTTACACATTTTCTTCTTAAATTACTATTTTATTCTGTAATAACGATATCATTTATCTTCACTGTGTTTGTTTTGTCAGCCTTACATTTGAAATTATCTTCAAATATTTCTATAACACTTGCATGTATTAAGCCCTTTTCACTGAGTACGTAGATATTTTCTTTTATTTCATTTTCTTCACCTTTATTGATAAGAAATTCTTCTTGGTTAATAACTGACGTTACATATGTACCCATCATCTATCTTTCCCTCCAAAAATTGAAACAATATTATTTACCGTACTTTAACAACATTAATAATTATAAAACAATTTCAATTAAATTGAAAGTTTATTCTATATTTGTAATTAAAATGAGGTCGGTACAAATAGTCACTAAATCCTAAAACAGGACCTTAATAAAAAACATAATTTTCGATCACTACATAGCTTAACTTTCTAGTTATTCCTTGACTTGCTACACACCTTGAGAAAGCACATTATAAAAAAAGCGTCTGAGACACTCACGTCTCAGAAACTTCTCGGTATATTTATTCATAATCACTCATTATTCTATCCATGTATATTACAATGCAAGCGACTGCTTTTGAATGACATGATGCGCTCTATTTAAGAAAGATAAGTTGGCATTTTGATGTTCTTCATCAAATTCTAAAATTGCGTATGATTCTTCCCATTCTCCTCTAGATTGGGCTATGCTTCCTGGGTTAATACAATATACGTCATCTACAGATTCTAATAATGCGATATGACTATGACCATAGAAAGCAAACTTTGCATTTAATCCTTTGGCATGTGCAGCTAATACATCTCTACTACGTTTAATATCATATCTATGACCGTGTGTATAGAAATATTTAATATGCTCTACTTCGCCAGCTTCCTCTATAGGAAATTCAGGATCAAAATCACAATTCCCTTTTACTCTATTGTATAAACTTAATTCAGTATCATGATAATCAAATTCTGAATCACCTAAATGTAAGAATAAATCAGCATCATTATTTTTACTATAAATTTCATGAAGAATACCTTGTTCACCGTGATTATCACTAACAATTATCCATTTCATTGAAATCTCTCCCCTATATCTTCGTTCATTAATTTAATCGCATTACCTCGGTGACTAATTGAACTTTTTTCTGCGGCAGTTAATTCTGCCATTGTTCTATCTAATGAAGGTACAAAGAAGATTGGATCATAACCAAATCCATTCTCTCCACGTTGATCGTTGATAATTTCTCCATGTACTTTGCCGATATAAGTCAGGGTTTCTTTCCCTGGCTCACTCACTGCAATCGCACATACAAACTCTGCATCTCTTTCATTAACACCTTCTAGATTTGCTAATAATTTATTTATATTATCTTGATCGTTTTTAGATTCTCCTGCATATCGAGCTGAATAAATGCCTGGTTCTCCATTTAATGCTTTAACTGATAAACCACTATCATCAGCTATAACGATTTTATTTAACGTTTTTGAGGCAGTTTCTGCCTTTAAAATCGCATTTTCTTCAAATGTTTCACCAGTTTCTTCAACATCAAAATCCGGGGCAATTTCTGAAATACCTATTACATTTGCTTTCGGAAAAATTGCCTTAAAATCATTAATCTTACCTTTATTGTTTGATGCTATAATAATATCTTTCATTTTCTTCTCCCCTTACAGCGTTATTCTTTCAACATTTACATCTTCTATATGTAGCCATTCCTTAATCGTTCTAGTTATATGTTCTACATCACCATTTGCAAAAAAATGATGTTTCGGTTTTGGCGTATAGTAAGAATGTTCATTACTAAAAGTTAGTAATGCACTTACTTCTCTAGCTGTTTCTAGACCTGATGATATGACAATTTTACCATCGTCAAAATATTTCTTAATTTCATCATATATTAATGGATAGTGTGTACACCCTAAAATTACTGTATCAGAGTCATCGTACCTCCATTGTTTTAAAGTTTGATGAATGACAATACTTGTGATAGTTGGATCCTTATACCTCATCTGTTCAACCAACGGAACGAATCCTGGACAAGCGATACCTTTGACATCAACTTGTGGATTAATCGATTTAATGCTTCTCCGATATGCCTCAGATTTAATTGTACCTTCAGTACCTAATACCAAGACTTTATTGTTTCTCGTCGTTGAAATTGCTGTTCTTGATCCTGGATCTATTACCCCAATAACAGGAATAGATAACATATCTTGTAAAGGTTTTAAAGCAACTGCTGTAGCAGTATTACAAGCAATGACTAACATTTTAATATCTTTACTCACTAAAAAGTTCGCCAATTGAATTGTAAATGCTTTTACTTCTTCTCTGGATCTCGGGCCATATGGGCACCTACCGATATCTCCTAAGTAATAAATTGTTTCATTAGGTAATTGACGCATAATTTCCTTTGCTACTGTTAAACCGCCAACACCTGAATCTATTACACCGATTGGTTTATTCATTCTTTTCACTTCACATTCTTATTAACATAATTTCTATTAAATTTTTATCTTATACCAATTATAATAACATATCATAAGATATATCGTGAATGAATTGCTATTGAACAAATTACCTTCATAATAAAAAAACCTTTAAAGCCAAATTAATGACTTTAAAGGTTTTGGTTATATTTAGTTCACTTCATGATCTGAACCGAAGAATGATTTAAACATTTGGAAAGTTGCTTCTCTATTCATCGCAGCGATTGAAGTTGTTAACGGGATACCTTTTGGACATGCATTCACACAGTTTTGTGAACTACCACATTCTTGAATACCACCATCAGACATTAATGCTTTGATTCTTTCATCTTTAGTCATACTTCCAGTTGGATGTAAATTGAAAAGACGAACTTGAGAAATTGCTTGAGCACCCATGAAATTATTGTTTACGTTAACGTTAGGGCAAACTTCTAAACAAACACCACATGTCATACATTTTGATAACTCATAAGCAGTTTGACGTTTCTTCTCAGGCATACGTGGACCAGGTCCTAAGTCGTATGTACCATCTATTGGTACCCATGCTTGAACTTTCTTCAAGTTATCAAACATACGTGAACGATCAACTTGTAAGTCGCGTACAACTGGGAATGTTTTCATTGGTTCAAGTTTAATAGGTTGTTCTAATTGATCAATGATTGCCGAACATGATTGTCGTGCTTTACCATTGATAACCATAGAACATGCACCACATACTTCTTCAAGACAATTCATGTCCCAAGTGACAGGTGTTGTTTTCTCACCATTAGACGTATATGGATTTCTTTGAATTTCCATTAATGCCGCAATAACATTCATATTAGGTCTATAAGGAATTTCAAATTTTTCATCATATGGTTTTGATTTATCATTCTCTTGACGCGTGATAATTAATGAAATTGTTTTATTTTTTTGTTCATTTTGTTGAATTGATTGAGTATCTGCCATGATTATTTACCCCCTTTTGAAGTAGAAGAGTAATCCCTTTTACGAGGTGGAATATGACTAATATCAACTTCTTCGTAAGAAAATTCTGGTGCCTCATTTGGTCCTTTGAATTGTGCAATTGTTGTTTTTAACCATTCCTCATCATTACGTTCAGGAAATTCTGGTTTATAATGTGCACCTCTAGATTCGTTACGATTATATGCACCAATCGTAATGACTCTAGCAAGTACAAGCATATTCCATAATTGACGAGTAAAGAATACAGCTTGGTTACTCCAAGTTGAAGTATCTTCCATATCAATGTTTTGATATCTTTCCATTAATTCAACAATTTTCTTATCTGTTTCAAGAAGTCGATCGTTATGACGAACAACTGTAACGTTGGCAGTCATAATTTCACCTAATTCTTTATGCAGTTTATAAGCATTTTCAGTACCTTTAAGATTCAATAAATGATCGAATTTTTCTTGTTCTTCATTTATACGCTTAACAAAGATTTCTTCATCTAATTCAGTATAAGATGTTTCAATATTTTTAACATATTCCATAGCATTTGGACCTGCAACCATACCACCATAAATTGCTGATAATAATGAGTTTGCTCCAAGTCTATTACCACCGTGTTGTGAATAATCACATTCACCTGCAGCGAATAAGCCTTTAATATTTGTCATTTGATCAAAGTCTACCCAAATTCCACCCATTGAATAATGTACTGCTGGGAAGATTTTCATAGGTACTTTACGAGGATCATCACCTGTGAATTTTTCATATATTTCAATAATACCACCAAGTTTAACATCTAACTCATGTGAATCTTTATGTGATAAATCTAGGTATACCATGTTTTCACCGTTGATACCTAATTTTTGGTTAACACATACATCAAATATTTCACGAGTTGCAATATCACGTGGTACTAAGTTACCATAGTCAGGATATTTTTCTTCTAAGAAATACCAAGGCTTACCATCTTTATACGTCCAAATACGTCCACCTTCACCACGTGCAGATTCACTCATTAATCGGAGTTTATCATCACCTGGAATCGCAGTTGGATGAATTTGAATAAATTCACCGTTCGCATATTTCGCACCTTGTTGATAAACAACAGATGCAGCAGATCCTGTGTTAATCATAGAATTTGTTGATTTACCAAATATGATACCAGGACCACCAGTTGCCATGATTACAGCGTCAGAACCGAATGATTCTATTTTAGAAGTTTTTAAGTTTTGTGCAACGATACCACGTGCAGCGTTATCGTCATCTTTTACAATGCCTAAAAATTCCCAACCTTCATATTTAGTAACTAATCCTTTTACTTCGAAACTTCTAACTTGTTCATCTAATGCATATAGTAATTGTTGTCCAGTTGTAGCACCTGCATAAGCAGTTCTATGATGCAATGTTCCACCAAATCTACGGAAATCTAATAGACCTTCTGGTGTACGGTTAAACATAACACCCATTCTGTCTAATAAATGGATAATACTTGGTGCTGCATCAGTCATTTTCTTAACAGGTGTTTGGTTAGCAAGGAAATCCCCGCCATAAACAGTGTCATCAAAGTGAATATCAGGTGAGTCACCTTCACCTTTAGTGTTTACCGCTCCATTTATTCCACCTTGAGCACATACAGAGTGTGATCGTTTAACAGGTACTAATGAGAATAAATCAACATGTGCACCTTTTTCTGCAGCTTTAATTGTCGCCATTAATCCTGCTAAACCACCACCGACAACAATAATTTTGTTGTTTGCCATAAAAAAGTCACTCCCCTAAAATGTATAAATCTTATACGAACGCAAAGATAGCTCTTAAGCCAATAATACTAATTACAATAAATACGAATAAAGTTACATATGTCATGAATCGTTGTGATTTAGGTGATTGTGTAATTCCCCAAGTGATGAAGAATGACCATAAACCATTTGAGAAATGGAATATAACACTTAATACACCGATAACGTATAATGTAACTGAGATTGGATTAGATAAAATATCTGATACCATATCAAAGTCAACATGATGACCTAATGCAGCTTGAATACGTGTTTGATATACGTGTACAGCAATAAAGATGAATGAAATAACTCCAGTAATTCTTTGAAGTAAGAACATCCAATTTCTAAACAATGAATATCTACCAATGTTTTCTTTAGCTGTAAACGCTATGTACAATCCATAAATAGCGTGGAACAATATAGGAATATAAATAACTACCACTTCTAATACAATTTTGAAAGGTAAATTCCACATAAAGTCTGAAGCCTTATTAAATGCTTCCGGGCTAATTGTTGCAAAGTGGTTAATCAATAAATGTTGAATCAGGAATATTCCTATAGGAATTACACCTAATAATGAATGAATACGACGTAATATAAACTGTTTTTCAGTTGACGCCAAGATAAGTCCCCCCTAACATTAAACTATCGCTCTATTATGTATAAGTTGATTCGCAATATATGAAAACGATTACATATATCACAAAAAAAACACAATGAGCATTACATGTATATTGTAACATCATTAACAATGATTTTGGGTATGAGAATTATTCTCATACCCAAATAATAAGTATTTTTATTGTAATATTACTCTTCATCATTTAACTTTTGTCTTAAATTACGAGCAACTTTATCAGGTATTCCAATTTTTACAAAATCTTCTAACGAAGCTTCTCTCATTTTCTTTACGGTTCCAAATTCTTTTAATAAGCTTTGTTTACGTTTCGGGCCAATTCCGTCAATGCCATCTAACACTGACTTAAGTGATGATTTTTGTCTTGTTGATCTATGGAATGATATTGCAAACCTATGGACTTCATCTTGTATTCTTTGCAATAAATAAAATGCCTGAGAATTCTTCTTTAATGGTATGATGTCAGCTTGTACGCCATACAGTAATTCAGAAGTTTGGTGTTTATCATTTTTACTTAAACCTGCTATTGGTATATCGAGGCCAAGTTCATTTTCTAATACTTCTCTTACGGAAGACATATGACCTTTACCACCGTCGACAATAATTAAGTCAGGTAGTGGTAGTCCCTCTTTTAGCACGCGTGTATATCTTCTTCTAACTGCTTCTTGCATAGATTTATAATCATCAGGACCTTGTACGGATTTGATTTTGTATTTACGGTAATCTTTCTTACTTGGTTTTCCATCGACAAACGCAATCATAACAGATACAGGATCGTAACCTTGTATATTAGAGTTATCAAATGCTTCTATACGAATCGGTGTTTGTATACCCATTGCATCTCCTAAATTTTCAATTGCTTTAATCGTTCTAGATTCATCTTTAGCAATAATTTCAAATTTATTATGAAGTGAGATACTAGCATTTTTAATGGCCAAATCGACCATTTCTTTCTTCTTTCCTCTTTTAGGTTGTATTACTTTCGTTTCAACAACTGACTCAATAGTCTTTATATCAAGATTTTTAGGAATATGAATTTCTTTTGGCATTAAATGTTGATTTAATGAATAAAATTGTCCGATAAATGTATAAAATTCTTCTTCTGCCGTTTGTATTATAGGTATCATAGATGCTTCTCTTTCTATTAATTTACCTTGTCTCACAAAAAACACTTGTATACATATCCAACCTTTATCTACTGAATAGCCGAATATGTCTCGCATTGTCATGTCTTCAGACATCATGTTCTGCTTATAATTTAGCTTATCGATATGCATAATTAAATCTCTATATTCTTTAGCTTCTTCAAATTGAAGAGATTCACTTGCTATATTCATCTTATTTGTTAAATCATTAACGATTGTTTTATCATCGCCATTTAGGAAATCAGTTATTTCTTTAATCATTGTTTGGTATGCTTCTTGTTCTACTGGGTAAACGCAAGGACCCAAGCATTGTCCTATGTGATAATACAAGCAAAGTTTATTTGGCATCGTCACACATTTTCTTAATGGGTAAATACGATCAAGTAACTTTTTAGTTTCATGTGCAGCGTATGCGTTTGGATAAGGTCCAAAATATTTACCTGAATTCTTCTTAACTGTTCTTGTTACAAGTAATCTTGGGTGTTTTTCATTTGTAATTTTTATAAACGGATAACTTTTGTCATCTTTAAGTAAAATGTTATATCTTGGTTGATGTTTTTTAATTAAGTTAAGTTCTAACAGCAAAGATTCTATTTCACTTGCCGTTACTATAAATTCAAAATCTCTAATTTCACCAACAAGTCTCGTCGTTTTCTCATCGTGTGCACCTGTAAAGTAACTTCTAACACGATTTCTCAATCGTTTTGCTTTGCCTACATAAATTACGCTTCCTTGTCTATCTTTCATGATATAGCAACCAGGATCTGTAGGTAGAACTGATAATTTTTGTTTTATTTTCTTTTGGTAGTCTTCCACTTAATTCACCTACCTTTTTATTCATATTATATCAATAAAGTGTGACGTTCCCAAAATTTACGTTCTAAATAAACATAATAAAGGAGTAAGACTGAAATCAATTACTCAAATAAAGATTTCATAGTCCCACTCCGGCAAGTATAACGAGAATTGAAAAGAAGAGCCTGAGACACGTATAATGTCCCAGACTCTTCTCATATATCGCCAAAGCAATTTATGCTTAGTAATGTTTAGATAAAACTTGTTCTAATTGTTCTTTAGGTTGGAAACCAACAACTTTATCTACTGGTTCACCGTCTTTAAATACGATTAATGTTGGGATACTCATTACTTCGTATTTAGCTGCAGTAGCTTGATTTTCATCAACGTCTACTTTAACGATGTTTGCTTTTCCATCAACGTCTTTAGCTAAATCTTCTAAAACTGGCGCAATCATCTTACAAGGTCCACACCAAGGTGCCCAGAAGTCTACTAAACTTACGCCTTCTTTAATTTGTTCATCAAAATTTGAGTCTGTTGCTTTTACTAATGCCATAGGAAAAATCCTCCTTGTTAATTCATGATAATGTGATTATAGCACGCTTCAATTCGCCATGCATTTTGTTTGCTCAAACTGTATTGTACTCGAAGATATAATTTGAATCAATTATTTAAATTGAGGGTTACGCTTTGATATAAATGCGTCTATTCCTTCCTTTGCGTTCTCTGATTCTATAATATCTACAAATTCTCGTTCTTCAATTTGATCACTCTCTAGTGACAAATCTAAATTAGACATTTGCTTTATAACCTTAATTGAATCTAATGACTTAGATGCAATATCAAATGCAAGTTTATTTGTTACTTTCTCTATTTCATCCTTACTCTCAACTATTATATTAAATAAGCTTGGAATATTTTCAGGATAAATTACCTCACCAGTTAAAGCGATTTGTAGTGCTTTATGTTGACCAATCATAGCTGATAGTCTTCTTACACCACCAAATCCAGGGAATATACCTAAATTAATTTCAGGTAATCCTATTTTAGTATCTTGTGATATCACTCTCATATCACAAGATAAAGCTAACTCAAAGCCACCACCTAGACAAATACCATGGATAGAACTGATAACTGGTTTATGACATGTTTTAATGAGTCTAAATAACTTGGCGCTTGTTGTAGCTAGATCTAATCGTTCATGTTTCGTTAATTCAGGAAATGATTTAATGTCTGCACCAGCAGAGAAGCATTTCTCATTGCCTTTAATCACGATGACTTTAACATTGTCATCAAAACCTTGCTCTTCTATTGTTTCAATTAAATTCACGAGTATCTTTTCATTTAATGCATTGACTGGTGCATTGTTTAACTGAATAAATAAAACTTGATTTTCTATATTTGTCTTTATCAATTTTTATTCCCCCTAAAAGAAAATTAAATATGCAATACCTGCTAAAAACGTTAGCGCAGACACCACTAATAATACTTTGGCTAATTTATACATATCAAAGTTATCCAACATGCTTCCTCCTTATTTCAAGGTCACAACAGTAACACCAAATCCACCTTCAGACGGTGTACCCGTTCTATATGATTCTACAGAACGATGTCTTTTCAGATGATCGGCGACACCTTTTTGTAATGCGCCAGTGCCTTTACCATGAATGATATTCACAGTACCATAGTTTGATAACACTGCTTGGTCTAAATATTGATCCAATTCACTCATTGCTTCTTCAAAACGGTAACCCCGAAGATCCAAGTCCATTTTAATTGAAGAGCGATTTGTTCTCGTTACTATTTTCTTAGGCTGTTGTTTCTTCTTATCTAGTTTTTCTAAATCTTTAATTTCTATTTTCATTTTTAATATACCCATTTGTATAATGGCTTCTTCATCATTGACTAAATCAATTACTTCACCTTTTTGACCATAAGACAATACTTTAACGTCATCACCTATTTTAATTTTATCATGACGCTCTTTTTGAACTTTTTGTTTTAACGATTTCTCTGTATATTGACTGTCGAGTTGTTTTTTCTTTTCAATTAATTCATGTTCTTTTATATTGGCTTGAGACTGATCTCTCATTTGTCTTAAATCTTGTAAGATCATTTCAGCTTCTTTAGTTTTTTGTTTAACTTCTTGATTTGCTTTATTTCTTGCCTCATCCATTAATTGTGTTTTAAAATTCTCAAAACGCTGTAGTTCTTGTGAAAGCGATTTGTGTAATGATTCGGATTCTTGTTTTAATCTTTCAACTTCAATTCGATCATTCTCAACTGTTTTCGCATTTTTTTCTAGGGATTCAATCATAACGTTAATTTCTTTTTCGTCTTGACCGATTAACGATTTAGCATTATTTATGAGTTCATTCTTTAATCCAAGTTTTTTAGAAATTTCAAAAGCATTAGACCTACCTGGTATACCCATTAACAATTTATACGTTGGTCTAAGCGTTTCAACGTCAAATTCTACACTCGCATTCATGACTTTATCTCGATTATAACTATATGCTTTTAATTCTGGATAATGAGTTGTTGCCATAATAAGGGCGTCTTTTTCAATTGTATAATCTAATATACTCATCGCCAATGCTGCACCTTCACTAGGGTCAGTCCCTGCTCCAAGTTCATCAAATAATATAAGAGATGAGCTGTCAGCTGAATCTATAATATTTACAATATTTTTCATATGAGAAGAAAATGTTGAAAGCGATTGTTCAATTGACTGCTCATCACCAATATCACAAAATACTTTATTAAATACCGTAATTATCGATCCATCTAAAGTTGGAATTAATAAACCAGATTGTGCCATTAAAGTTATAAGTCCAACTGTTTTTAAAGTGACAGTCTTACCACCCGTATTAGGTCCAGTAATGATAACTGCATTGATATTCTCTTTGAATTCAATTGTATTGCTAACTACTACTGATTTATCGATAAGTGGATGTCTTGCTTTTGGTAAATAAATAGCTCGTTCATCTGATATAACCGGTTTCGTTGCTTTTAATGTTGCACCAAATTTTGCTTTAGCAGTTATAAAATCTAAATGCCCCATAATTTCAGTACTCGTTAATAAATCATAAGCAACTTCACTTACTTGTTCAGTCAATATATATAACAATCTGTCTTTTTCTTCTTTTTCTTTCGCTTTTACTTGAGAAATTTGATTATGCATTTCAACTATCGCATTTGGTTCAATATATAAGGTCTGACCTGAAGCAGACTGATCGTGAACAATACCACTAAAATCTTGTCTATATTCAGCTTTAACTGGAATAACATGTCGATCATTTCTAACTGTAATGATTGAATCAGATAATTTTTTCTGGTTCGCTTGAGATCTAACCATTTGTTCGAGTCTCGTTTTAATTCTGTCATTCGTTTTTTTTATTTGATATCTTAGTTCTGCTAATTTCGGACTAGCATTATCGAATAGGTCATGTTCATCACATTGGGAACTAATTTGTTCTAACAAATCACTCAACACAGGTAGGCGCATAACGTATTGATCAATTAAAGGATACAATATTTCTTCATCTTCATCGATGATACTTGTGTAAAATGTTTTAAAGCGATTTTGTACTTGTATATTTTTCTTAATTTGATTCAATTCTTCTACGTATAACAAGCTGCCTATTTGTGATCTTTTTACATAGGATTTAATGTCCTTCAATCCTGAATATCCTGGCACTCTATGTTTATTATATATCTGTGTCATTTCATCGGTTTCATTTAAGCTATGTTTCACGATTTCGACGTCAACACTCGGTTTAAGTTCTCTAATTAATTGTTCTGCGATATCACTTGTGGCATGTGCAGATAATTGTTGAATAATTAAGGGATATTCAAGAACTTTTAATGTTTTTTCATTCATTTTATCTTCCCTCTTCTATTTTGCTTATTTATTGGATTGAATCCATTTCTTAAATGATACTCTATCTTTAGCATTAATTACTTGAGATTTCTTTACCCAGCCTTTTTGAGCTGTTCCTACTCCATATTTCATAAAATCAAAATGGTCTATATGATGTGCATCTGTATTAATCGTAATCATTAAATCAGGATGCTGTTTTAAAACTTCAGCATTTAAGTCTAATCTTTGAGGATTAGCATTTAATTCTAACACTGTATTTGTTTCCTTTGCCATTTTAATGAGTTCATCCATATTTACTTGATACCCTTCTCTTCTACCTATTATACGACCAGTAGGATGCGCAATATGTCTGACATATTGATTCTCGCAAGCAACTTTTAGACGATGCATAATTTCAGCTTCGGATTGATTAAAACTTTGATGAATTGCTGCAATAACATAATCTAATTCTTTCAGAACTTCATCTGGATAGTCTAATGTCCCATCTGGTTTAATATCCATCTCTGTTCCACTATAAATATCTATTTCTTTATATTGATTATTGAGTGTTTTAATTTTTTCATTTTGTTCTAATAATCGCTCGATTGATAAACCATTTGCAACTGCTAGATTTCTGGAATGATCTGTTATACATATAAATTGATAATTTCGTTTGATTGCCGCTTCTATCATCTCTTCAATACTAAATGCACCATCACTATAAGTAGTATGCATATGAATATCACCATTTATATCATCTAATTGAACAATATCGCTTAAATCTTTATCAAACTCTGTTCCATCTTCTCTCATCGTTGGTTGTATGAATGGTACGTTGAAATGTTTATATATTTCTTCTTCACTCTTATAAGTAATGATATTTCCATTACTTTCTTCGATGCCATATTCACTTACTTTTTCGTTACGGTCTTTGGCGATTTGTCTAATTTTAATATTGTGGTCTTTTGAGCCAGTGAAATGTTGCAATGTATGATAAAACGATTCCTCTTTAATCATTCTAAAGTCCACGCCTATTACATCGTCTCCAAACAATAAATCTAGTGACACTTTTGTTTTACCGACAGCAATTTTTTCTTGTATATTTGGAAATTTGAGAAGTGCTTCTTGAACTTTCATTTCATCATTCGTAGAAATGATATAATCCAAATCTTTGCTTGTTTCTCTCATTCTTCTAAAACTTCCTGCAATATGATACTGAATGATATCCTCAATACCATCTAAAAATTGATTAATCTCCTCATGAGCCTTAATCATCGTATTTATCGGATATCTCTCTGGTCGTTGTCCTAATACTTTTGCTTCCTCTAATAACTTCTGTTCAGTCTTCTTAGCAAATCCAGGAAGTTCAGATACTTTATTCTGTTCACATGCTTCAATTAAATCTTCTTTATTTTTCACATTTAACTCTTTATAAAGTTTAGCAATCTTCTTGCTACCTAAACCCGGTATTTTAAGTAGTGGTATTAATCCTTCTGGAATTTCCTTTTTAAGTTCATCTAAATATGATTGATTCCCAGTTTCTATATATTCATTAATTACGTCTCCTACACCTTTACCAATGCCCTTTAAAGAAGTTACGTCTTCAATTTCTTGTAACGTACGCTCATCTGTTTCTAATGATTGACTTGCTTTTCTATAAGCTGATACTTTAAATGGATTCTCACCTTTAATTTCCATGTATACAGCAATTGTTTCTAGCATCTTTGTAATATCTTTTTTTGTTAGCATATCTATTCCTCCGTAAAAAAAGTCATAGGTTTTCCCATGACTTTGTTAATATGAATTCATTTAATTTGAAAGCCATTTTACTAATAAATCAGATAAGATTGGCGTTTTTGTTAAAATTAAGTTTCCTATAGATGAATCATGAAGTGCATTAATAAATATAGGAACAGGGATTACAGCTACTGATGCTATTACAATTATCATAACAACGTATGACTCGATAAATCCTAATACCATGCCATAATATCTAGCATATTTACCACCAAAATCCATTTGATGATAAAAATCAAAAACTGTTGCCGCAATTTGTAAAATCACTTTTGTCATAACAAATAAAATGAGAATAGCCATAATATTATAGAACGCATCCTCATTATTTATATTTTTAAATATTGAATTAGTACCTTCTGTAGACGCACTTGGATAAGGTAAGATTAAATGTAGTTGTTTACTAAACGGTACAAAACATAACTGCGCAACAATGAGTGATGCAATTGTGCTAATTGTATGTAAAGACTGCAATATTAAACTACGTCTATATCCTATAATAACACCTAAAAAGATACTTAAAATTACGATTAAAGTTATCATTCTAAAGTTCCTTTATTTTTTAATTGTTTAATTTCTTCTTGTAGCTTGTCATTTTCTTCTTCTAACTTAACATATTCATGCATTACATTTACAGCAGTCAGAACTGATTTACGTGTTGTATCTAACCCCGCATTGAGTTGTCCTAATGCTTTAATCTTTTCATCTACCCTACCAGCAACGTAACGAATATGTGAAGGATCGTCTTCACCGATTATTGTATAATGTTGATCATTTATAACAACGGTTACTCTATTTTTGTTTTCAGTCATTATACTACCCCTGTTCAAATTATAAATGTAATTCTATATATTTAATCATAATACATTATACATGACATATATTCATTTGTGTATGGTTTACCATTACTTTCATAATAGAATATTCGTTTAACTAAAGATTTTGTGCTACTCTAAATGTATAAATTTTTTAAAGGTAGGGTATAAACGTGGCGAATATCGTAAAAGTTATAGATTCTACAACGATTAACAACATCATAGAAAAATACAACATGGAAACATCAAATCTACCTACAGGTACATTAGCTAAGAAAAAAATAAAAAGCACACAAGTTCAAATTTATCGTTCTAAGAAAATAATGTTCCAAGGTAAAGATGCCGAACAAGTTGCAAGAGATGTTTTAGGTATAAAAATCGAATCATCAAATGAAAAACAAACACATGCAAAAGCAAATTATGATTTTGATATACATAATACAATTGGAAGTGACGAAGCTGGTAGTGGTGATTACTTCGGTCCCTTAACTGTTTGTGCAGCTTATGTAACAAAGAAGAATGCTCAAATTTTAAAAACTTTAGGCGTTATGGACTCAAAAAATTTAACTGATATTAAAATAGTTGAATTAGCGGAACAAATTATAAATATTTGTCCCCATTCTCTTATCGTACTTGATAATGTCAATTACAACATTAAACAATTGGAAGGCTGGAGCCAAGTTAAGATGAAAGCAGTACTCCACAACCAAGCAATCACTAATGTTATATCAAGAATTGAATCAAATGAATTAGAACAAATCGTAATAGATCAATTTGTACAAAGAACAACTTACGAACGTTACATAATCGGTTCAATGCCAAGAAAAGACATCACGTATTTCGAAACAAAAGGTGAATCGAAATCAATCGCTATAGCAGCTGCTAGTATAATTGCGAGATACGCTTTTGTTAAACATATGGATCAATTAAGTCATGATTTAAATATGACTATTCCAAAAGGTGCTAGCAATAAAGTTGACTTACAAGCTGCCAAGATTGCTCAAAAATACGATTTAGATAAACTAGATCATATAACAAAAAAACATTTTAAAAATAGAGACAAAGTTTTAGATTTACTCAATAAAAAAAGGAGACATTAATATGATACTTATCACATTAAGCTGGCAAGTGATATTGGCAATTCTTATCATGTGCTATTTAATTTGGTTTATCGGTAAACAAATTACGATTATGGCAAAACGAAAAAAGTAACACATTATACTACATTCTCATCCATTACAGAAAAGAACAACCTGCAAAAATCATTTGATTTTTGTAGGTTGTTCTTTTTAATCATAAGTAATGAGCCTCCAAATACTATTTAAGCTCTTAATGTAGCACCTTTAGCTTCTAAAGCTGCTAATATTTGGTTATGTACATTAGATACTTTATCTTCTGTGAGCGTTTCATTTATATCAAGGTAGTCTATTCTTATTGCAATTGACTTCTTACCTTCTTCAACATGCTCTCCTTCATAAACATCGAAGACTTCTGCATGATTTAATATATTTTCACCATTGTCATTTATCGTTTCCACTAATGATGATGCTGACACTTCACTGTCAACAACTAACGCAATATCTCTAGACACGCCAGGGAACCTTGGAATGACTGAGTATTCGATCTTGCCAACTTGCTCTTTTAAGATTTCTGTATAATTCAATTCGAATACATAAGTTCTATCTAAATCATTTTCTTTTTCAACTTTAGGATGTAATTCAGCAATCAATCCTATAATTTGATTGTTTAGTTTTACATAAGCAGTTCTTCCTGGATGTAACAAATCAACTTCAGCTGATTCATAAGTAAATGTTACATTCAATTGTTCTGCGATACGTTCAACTAATCCTTTAACTAAGAAGAAATCGACTGGTTCGCTTTTTTGTTGCCAACGATTACCTGAATATTCTCCAGTTAGAATTCCACTTAAAAATTCTACTTCAATAGGTAATTGGTCTTTACCTTTACTGTAAAATACTTTACCTAGTTCATATAAAGCAACATTTTTATTTTTTCTTGCTACATTATATCTAACAGCATCTATTAATCTAGGTAATAAACTTTGTCTTAATACCGCTCCATCTTCACTCATCGGCATCATTAATTCTACGACTTCATGGCTACTAAGTGTATATCTTGTTGCCATATCTTTGCGTACTAATGAATACGTGATGGCTTGGTTAAGTCCAGCGCCTTCTAGTATTTCTTTCACTTTACGTGTCTTTAATTGATTATCAGTTAAAAATCCTGCAGTTGATTGCTCAAAATTCGGTAAAGTTGAAGGTAGCTGATCATAACCATATATTCTTGCAACTTCTTCTATTAAATCTGCTTTAATTGAAATATCGTTTCTTCTTGATGGTACTGTAACTTTGAACTCGTCTTGTTGTATTTCTGTACCAAATCCTAGACGTTCAAATATCGTATTGATATCTTCGGTTGATAATTCAAAACCAATTAATCGATTGACATCACTAGTCGAAATTGTAATGACTTTTGAAGTTTCAGGTAATTGACCATCTGATACAATGCCTTTTAGCACTGAGCCATTCGCTATTTCTTGTAATAAAAATGCTGCTCTATCTAATGCATCATTTACTCTTTCTGTGGCTACGCCTTTTTCAAAACGACTAGAAGCTTCACTTCTCAATCCTAATCTTCTTGAAGTTTGACGAACGTTAACAGCATTAAATAATGCACTTTCTATCACGACATTTTGTGTTTTCTCTGTAACTTCTGAGAAATTACCACCCATTACACCTGCTAATGCAATTGGCTCTTTCCCGTTAGTTATGACAACATCAGATGATTTCAAAGTTCTTTCTACCTCATCTAAAGTAGTTATTTTTTCGCCTTCATTCGCATAACGTGTAACAATGCTATTTGAACCAATTTCGTCTTGGTCAAACATATGAAGTGGTTGTCCATATTCTAATAAAATATAATTCGAAACATCAACTACATTATTAATTGGACGGATGCCCGCTTTCATTAATCTTGTTTGCATCCAAGTAGGTGATGGCTCAATTTTGAGATTTTTCACGACTCTTGCTGCATAATATGGTGTTGCTTCTTCATCTTCTACGCGTACTGAAATTTCATCTACTGCTAGGTCATGCTCTTCATTTACAGTTGTGTTCGGGTAGTTAATTTCATTACCATATAATGCTCGTACTTCGTGTGCAGCACCTAACATACTTAGGCAATCAGCTCTATTAGGTGTTAAATCAAAGTCCATTACTGCATCATTTAATAATAATGATTCTAGTGCATCACTACCTGGTTTTGGTTCATCTGAAAATACATAAATACCGTCAGCATATTTTTTAGGCATAAGATTTTGATCAATACCTATTTCTTGTAAAGAACAAATCATACCTTCTGAAACTTCGCCTCTTAATTTAGCTCGTTTAATTTTAACGCCACCAGGTAATCGGCCACCTACTCTTGATACTATTACGAATTGATCTGCAGCGACATTAGGTGCACCACATACGATTTGTATTGGTTCTTCTTCACCGACATCAACTAAGCAAATATTAAGTTTATCCGCTTCTGGATGTTTTTTAATATTTATAACATGACCGACAACTAATTTTTTAATATCTTTAGCATAATCAGTAATGCTATCTACTTCAATACCACTTCTTGTGATTTTCTCGGCTAGCGCTTCAACATCAACATTTATATTAATATATTCATTTAACCATTCTTTACTTACTAACATTATGCTTCACCACCATCTTCTACAGGCTTAAATTGTTCTAAAAATCTTACATCGTTTGTATAGAAATGTCTGATGTCTTCAATACCGTATTTCAACATAGCCATTCTGTCTGGTCCAAGACCAAATGCAAATCCAGAATATTTAGTTGAATCAAAACCAGCCATCTCAAGTACATTTGGGTGTACCATACCTGAACCTAATACTTCTATCCACCCTGTTTGTTTACATACGTTACATCCACTACCTTTACATTTGAAGCACGATACATCAACTTCAACTGAAGGCTCAGTAAATGGGAAGAAACTTGGTCTTAATCTAATTTCACGGTCTTTACCAAATAGTTTACGTGCTAATAATTCTAATGTTCCCTTTAGGTCACTCATCTTAATGTTTTCTGCAACGACTAAACCTTCAATTTGAGTGAATTGATGACTATGAGTAGCATCATCTGAATCTCTTCTATACACCTTACCTGGACAAATGATTTTAACTGGTCCAACACCATTTCTTTTTTCAAGTGTTCTCGCTTGAACTGGTGACGTATGTGTACGAAGCAATATTTCTTCATCAATATAAAAGCTATCCTGCATATCTCGAGCAGGATGAGATTTTGGTAAATTTAAAGCTTCAAAGTTATAATAATCTGACTCCACTTCATAACCTTCTACAATTTCATAACCTAGACCGATAAATAAATCTTCTAAGTCTTCTTGTATTCTCGTTAAAGGATGTTTTGACCCTAATGTTATTTTTCTGCCTGGTAATGTAACATCTAACGATTCATTTTCCAATTGTGCATTTAATGCTTCTTCTTCTAATAGGCTCTTTCTCGATTCAATTTCTACCTCAACCGCTTTACGAACTTCGTTTACACGTTGTCCAAATTCTGGTCTTTCTTCTTTAGGTAGATCTTTCATTTCTTTCATTAAACCAGTGATGACACCTTTTTTACCTAAATAATTAACCTTAACGTCTTGTAATGCTTTTTCAGATTTCGCTTCATTTATACTCACTAAAGCTTCTTGTCTTAGTTCAGCTAACTTGTCTATTAATGACATTTTTACTTCCTCCTAATTAGTCAAAAAAAGACTTCCATCCCTCAATAGACGAGGGACGAAAGTCTTCCGTGGTACCACCCAAATTTATGCATAGTTATGCATACACTTATGTGTTGATAACGGATTTACTTTCCGACTTAAATTTCTTTAAGTTGCTAAAAGGATGAAAAAAATTAAGTCATAACATAGGATCTTTCAGTCGCGAATCCATTCCCTTTTATGTGTAAACATTAATTTACGTCCTTTTCTTAGCACATATTAATATAAATTAATTATATTAAAATTAAGTTTTTTGTCAACCTTTCAAATGATATAACAAAATACCACACGATACAGCCACATTTAAACTTTCAGCTTTGCCATACAAAGGGATATTTAAATTTTGTGTCGTTTGTTTTAGTAAAGATTCCTCGACGCCACTACCTTCGTTACCCATAATTAAGGCAAATTTATCTTGTTTATTAATGGTTTGATAATTAACTGCATCTTCAAGACTCGTGCCAAATACATTGCCATCAAAGCCATTTAAATAACTTTCTAAATCAACTTCTATTACAGGCAGATGAAAAACACTACCTTGCGAAGCGCGTAATACTTTATCCTGATAAGGATCGGCGCAACCTTTAGAATACATCACGGCATCCATCCCTGCTGCATCTGCATTTCTAATTAATGCTCCCATGTTTCCTGGATCTTGAACTCTATCCAGTACAAGAACTTGATTATCAGTCGAAACATCATTTGAAGGAAGCTCAACAACAGCAAAAACACCTTGGGGCGTCGTAGTGTCAGATAGCGCTTCTGCAACTTTAAAATTAATTGTATAAACTTCTTCGGCATATTCAATCATTTTTTCATCAATTCTAGAAGGATCGACTAAGAGCAGTGACATGATTTTAAGTCCGCTATTATATGCTTCTTCAATTAGATGGAATCCCTCTATTAAAAATTGTCCTTGTTTTGTTCTTTCTTTTTTCTTTTTTAATTTATTTATTTGTTTTATTTTTGTATTTTGAACTGAAGTGATTTCTTCCATATAATCTCCTCTTACTTTACTATTTATAACTCTAGTATATATGAAATATAGCATATTGAATAGAAATGATTATAAAAATAAAAAACGCCCAATGATTGGACGTTTTTGTTAATTATTATTTAGAAACGACTTCTTTACCTTTGTATGATCCACATGCTTTACATACACGGTGAGATAATTTCATTTCTCCACAGTTTGAACATTCTACCATACCTGGCACTGAGATTTTGAAATGAGTACGACGTTTTCTTTTAACTGATTTTGAAGTTCTTCTAGCTGGAACTGCCATGTCTAATTCCTCCTTAAAATTTTATAAACACTTGTTCGATTATTTGTTATCATCGAATAATTGTTGTAATTTTTGAAGTCTTGGATCAACTTTCTTTTCTGATGATTCTTCATCTGAATTATCGGTCGATTCAACTTGATCTTCGCCAATAACTTCCCAACCATTGCCTGCCAATGAAATATCTTCACTTCCTTCAGAGAAAACTTGCATCGGTTTCTCTAAAATAACGAGTTCTTCAATAATAGGTAATAGGTTAACCATGCCTCCGTCGAGTTTGTGTCTCGCTTCATCATAGACGCCTTCTCTATCACTGGACTCATCAAGTTCGAATATTTCTGTTGATGTTGTATCAAATGGTAGCTCTACTGGCTTTAAAGTACGGGCACATGGTAACGTCAATACCCCTGTAATGTCAAGATTGACAATTATATCATGCATACGCACTTGAACGTCTCCAGTTACTTTTATTGGAGATATATCGATGAGTTCATCTACTCGTTCCGTAAGATAATTCATATCGATTTCTTTATCAAAAGTAAACGGTTCGTTTTGGTTTTTTTTAAGTTGTGTTATTGACCACTTCATCTGGGTTCACCTCTTACAAACACAAAAATTATTGTAACCTTAACGACAATGTTTGTCAAGATTTTTTCTTAACATTCATTATCTGATACAATACTTATAATGAAGTTTAATCGGAGGAAATGCAAATGAAAAGTGTTGCTTTAATTACAGAATATAATCCATTTCATAATGGTCACGTTTACCACGCCCAATCTTCTAAAAGCAAAACACAAAGTGATGTCACAATAGCAATCATGAGTGGATCATTTACGATGCGTGGTGAACCAGCGTTATTAAATAAATTTAACAGAGCAAAAATGGCCATACAACATGTTGATTTAGTTATTGAATTACCGCTCATATATGCTATTTCATCTGGTGAATTATTTGCTCAAGGTGGTGTACAAATTGCGGAGATGCTGAAATGCGATACATTATCATTTGGAAGTGAATCAGGTAATATAGATGAAATAACAGAGGTTATACATCAAATTGAGCAATTAAAACACGACGACCGATATAAAGCTTTAGTTAAAGAAGGTAAATCACATCCTAGAATTATTTCCGAATTAATTAATGATTCTAGTTTACTAAATGGCTCTAATAACTTATTAGCAATAGAATATGTCCGACATATTATGAACCACCAATTATCGATTCAACCTGTAACCATTCAAAGAAAAGATAATTTATATTTAGATGCACATTTAAATGACAATACACATATTTCAAGCGCTACTTCAATTAGAAATGCATATTTTAATAAGCAAGAAACTTATCAACAAAGTTTACCTCATACAAGCGTTGAAATATTAAAACAAACTAACGGAATAAATTGGGATGACTTCTTTCCATACTTAAGATGGACAATTTTGAGATCAAGTCATGAAGAATTAAGACAAATCTATATGATGTCTGAAGGATTAGAATATAAATTGAAGAAAGAAATTAGAGATTGCCATCGCTTTGAAGATTTCGTGAAAAAAGTTAAATCCAAACGTTATACATGGACTAGAATTCAAAGATTACTTACAGCAACACTATTAAACATTAAATCTACAGATGTCCATCAGTATGAAGATACTGCTATTAGAGTATTGGCAATGACTAGAAATGGACAAGCGTACCTAAAAGAAATTAAAGAAGATTGTCCATTACCAATAGTTACAAATGTTAATAAGAAGTCTGCTGAGTTTTTTAAACATGAAATAAAAGCGACTGAACTTTATCAATCAGTATCAGGACAACCTGAAACTGATTTTAACCAAGCAGTCTATATACATGAATAAATTTACGTTGCGTATCGCTATCCAAAAACAGACATCAAGCATAGGACTTGATGTCTGTTTTTGGATAGTGAAAAATCAACTTTGCTTTCACTATTTGCTGTTTTTTGTTTTTATTTTTTCTTTTAATGCTTTATTTACATTTTCAGGTACAAATTCTGAAATGTCTCCACCGAATTGTGCTACCTCTTTAACAACGCTTGAACTGATAAATGAATAATTATTATTTGTCATCATATACAATGTTTCGATATCATCATCTAATTTCTTATTCATAGATGTTAGCTGCATCTCATATTCAAAATCACTTATTGCTCTTAAACCTCTCACGATAGTTGTCGCATTGATTTCTTTACAAAAATCAACAAGTAATCCATGGAACGAATGTACAACTACGTTTGGTACATCATGCAGTGCTTCTTCAATTAAACTTACACGTTCTTGTGTTTCAAACAGTCCACTTTTAGATGAATTTTTCAATACAGATACATGTATTTCATCGAAAATTTTTGCGCTTCTTTTTATGATATCTATGTGGCCTAATGTAATTGGATCAAAACTACCTGGAACAACCGCTATTCTTTTAGTCATCATATTCTCCTTTTGTAAGCAACATAACGTGCGTCAAACCGTATTCATATTTCTTGATTATGTCAAAGCCATAAGTGTTTATATTTTCATGTTTATCAAATTCGCAAACAATTGTACCATTTGCATTTAACAAATCAAATTCTGCTATTTTTTCAAGTGATTTATTTATCAAATCTTTCTTGTATGGTGGATCTAAAAATATATAATCAAATTTAATTTTTCTTTTACTTAATGCTTTTAATGCTCTTAACGCATCGTTTTTATAAACTTCATAATGTTCTTGAGGTATTTTTAAAGTATTTAAATTTTGATTTATCATTTTAGTTGCTTTAAAGTTTCCATCTATGAAAATCACTTTATGAAGTCCTCTAGATAAAGCTTCTATACCTAATCCACCGCTTCCAGCAAATAAATCTAATCCATTACCTTCAATATCTTGTAATCGATTAAATATATTTTCTTTAACTTTATCTGTCGTAGGTCGAGTTGATTGTCCTTCAATCGTTTTTATGTGAAGCCTTTTATATTTTCCGCCGATTACTCTCAATTTAATCATCACTTTCTTTATTATTCATAATTAACTATACTTAATATATATTAATGAAAAACGAGGTTTTAAAAATGAAACAATCATTTATTGTTATAGGCCAAGGTTTAACTGATTTATTTGAATTCAAAACTTTAATAGAATATAACCATGAACGAATTTCAGATATTCTAATGTTACATACACCGTTATCAAAGGACAAATTATCGTCAGCTTGTATCATTATGAAACCTACAGAAGAAAATCATTTTCAAGCGATTTATACGATTTTAGAGGGTATTAAATACCCATATCCTGATACAAATAAAAAGTTCGACCTCATTAATGAATGGGCAAATGAATATAACTTTAAAGTAAGAGGATTAGATGTAAAGTCACGTTCTGAATTCGCTGAAGATGATCTTTACTTCACATACCTAAAAGGTGTTCTAAGACTCGAAAGGTTTATTCCCCCATTACAATAATTAAAAATTCAAATATTCCTTCTTCTCAACATTTTTACTTGAATAATCTCTTTTCACTTGCTTAAATGGTGACACTTTTACGTCTTTTACATACTTTAATTTCATTAAATGTTGTATAGTGTCATCTATTTTATCTTCATTCGTATAAAGCATGACATAGTGTTCTTTTTTATGTGTAAAATAAATGTTCCCAAATTTGCGTAATTGTCTTTCATGTTTCATATTTTTTAAATAGACAATTATGCTTATTCTTTCAACTATATCCACGATAATCTCACCTAATTCTTTTTATTTTTATATTAGCATGTTCTATTATAGTATGAAAGGAGTTAAACTTCTTATTAAAATCTTACTTACTTTTATAACACTATCCAATTTGATAGAATATAAATGAGTCTGAATCGCATTTCGAAAGGATTGGATAACATGTCAAAATTTAATTTATTAAAAACTACAGGTCTTGTTGGAGGCATTGTTGCGGGATCATGGATGGTAACGAAAGCAACTTCACAAGTTAAACCTCGAACAATTAAACCATTCTTCACACAACCTGCGCCATACGTATTTGCACATCGTGGCGGAATGGCACTAAGACCAGAACATACACGTCTTGCGTTTGATCATGCATTAAACTATGAAGTAACTGGTTTTGAAATAGATGTTCGCCTTACTAAAGACGAAGAACTTGTTGTCATGCACGACGATACTGTTGATAGAACAAGTAACGGTTCAGGGTATGTTGGAGATCATACTTTAGAAGATTTACGCAAATTAGATTTTGGATATCATTTTAAAGATATAAACAATGAACATCCATACAGAGGTAACGAAAAAGCAAAAATCATAACGCTTAAAGAGCTTCTAACAGAATACCCTGATGTACTGATTAATATCGATATTAAGGACCATCCTGAGACATATGCGGGTAGTTTAGCACCTTCTCAATTATACCGCGTTATATCTGAAGCAAAAGCTGAAAAACGTGTAAACGTGGCAAGTTTTTATGATGAACAAATAGAACGATTTAATTTATATGCTCAAAACACCGTTGCGTTAGGAACAGGTCAGAATGAAGTAGCGAAGGCATTCTTTGCTTATCATTCAGGATTTGGTCATGTGTATGAACCAAAGACAGACACTTTCCAAATTCCATTAAATGCTAAAGGTTTACCGCTTGATAGTGAAGGATTCATCCAATATTTAACTTCATTAAATATTGCGGTCGCATATTGGGTGATCAATCAAATCGATACTATGGATGAATTGATACAAAAAGGCGTTCATACTATTGTGACTGATAGACCAGATACAGCGCATTTCCTCATTAAGAAACATTATTAATACATTAGAAAAAGAAGCTTAACAGTTGCCTGTTAAGCTTTTTTTGATATATCTTATTAATCTTACATAAATGCATGTTTAGCTTGAGCAACCACAAGATCCGCCTGTTGAGCATCCAGATCCATGACTTTCACTCGTGAAGAATGGATTACCTGTATCTACTTTAACATTATTAGACACGGAATAAGAGACGATACTGATGACTTCGTCTAATAAATTTTGTAATTCTGCTTCTTTAATTTTGAAGTCTGAAACAACTGGATGCATTTCATATGCACGTTTTTGTTGTCTTGTTTCCTTCATAACCTTGTTGTAATCAGGATGATATCTTCCAAATCTTAAACAATCATCATAATGTGACTTTATTTGATCAAATTTTTGTCTTAAAATTTTAACCTCTAAATTTGTTTCAAGTTTATATTTCGCTTCTTTATATTCTTGATAAATAAAAGAGTCTTTAATACAAGCGCTTAATTCATCTGATTGATCTAGAATATTGATTGTTTCAACAGTAAACATCGACAATTACCTCCTTATTTTTTACTTTCTTTAAATACAAGTGAGTAATATGCTCTTGAATTACCGGCACCAAATTCATCATATTGACTACCTAATAACTTCTCTCGATAACTATTGTTGTTCAGCCAACTATTGATTAATGTCGGCATATCATAGAAATTGAAAGCTAAATTTTGATTGATTGCTTCATATTCAATACTTTGGTCGTTGATATGTTTTGTGATACCGTCTTCTAAAGACTTAACTGCATCTTCTTCATTTACATCCTCATCTATTAAATCAGCTTCCATTTGAGTAATATATGTTAACTGATCGTCCATTTTTAAAGGTTTAACACCTTTCATTTTTCTGTTTTCATTGACGATTTCTAAAAGTGTAATGTCTTTGTTGATATGTGATTGTAATTTTTGACTGTCTTTTCTTCCTAGTTTTTCAGATTTATTAGAAACTTTTGACATTGAAAATGGTGCATGTTCGACCACTACATCAGAATTCATGAACTGAACGCCCATTACTTCATTTGTTTCGCTATCAATAAGAACTTGAGCATATACATCACCATACTTAACTAACAATTGTGTTTTGATATCTCTTTCAGATAGTTCAATCTTATAGTTTCCATATGTACTTTCTACTAATGGTTCCATATCTATGTTTGTACCATTAAATAAATTTGTCGCATCTTGCTTAATTTTAATTGGTGAAACATTTACTTTATCACCAGTAGCAAAAACAGATGACACTTTATTATTTTTAGTTGATACTAAATAATAATGGTCTTTATTCTTAAACACATAATTCTTTCTATCATGTTCTGCCTTATATACCCTATCTGGTTGTCCTAAATCTTTAATGACATCGTTTATATGTTTATTTACATAAGTTCCTACGCCCTCTTTTAATTTAGCATTTCCAGTCGTTTTTTCAGCTTGTTGCTGATAATAATTTTGATCTGCTTTTTCATGAGAGTAGTTCGGGTTCTTTAAGACATCAAATTCTAATTTAGGAGAATAGAATAAATAAAAGAGTACAATGATTAAAATAGTGATTGCGATAACTTTTATGATGATATTCTTCAACTATTTACCTCCTCTTTTTACTCCTAATATCAATTATATCATTTTACCGTATAAGTTTAAGTTAAATCAATCGAAATACGTTTATTCGCAATAAATTCAAATGTACATTGCAACATTGTGCGTTTTATCATAAAATAAATATAAAGGTACATAGAGGGAGGAACAATACATGGTATTTGATAATACAGGTCTTGAAAAAGTTATCATTGAACAAGAACTATTACAAGATGTTATGAATAAACATGGATTTATTGCTGGTGGACATTGGGATTATGAACGCATTACATATGATTTTAAATATGAAATCAGTGAAGGTGTTTATTATTTAAGAATTCCAGGTTATGCACTTAAAGGGGACATTGGTGCAAAGAACGCTACAATTCAATTAATGGACCCGTATCTTGGTAAACACTATTACCCAACAGGTGTTGAATATGGTGATGATGAAGTATATCCAGATAATCTAGTAGCACACTGTAACTTGTTAATCGACAATATCTCTACAGATGTAAAAGCATTAAACACATTAGGATCACATTAATACAACATTTAGACAAAGAAAGATTAAGAGACGTGACCTTCACGTCTCTTAATTTATCTATTCATTTAATAAAGAGGTCATACTATGAAAAAATGGATTAGCAAACGAAATATTAGCATACTTATAATCTTACTTTTAGCTATACTATTTATTTATTTTATAATACCTATATCCGTACCTTTAATTACGGCATTTGTTCTGGCTCTTACTTTTAATCCTCTTGTTAATAAATTAACTACAAGACTTAAAAGTCGTAAATGGAGCGTTACAATTATTTATACTTTAATCGTAACAGTAACAGGATTTTTAATATATTTGTTTTTAACAAAACTTATAGACCAAATCGTGTTATTTATTAAAGATTTACCAAACAAAATCAACAAACTCATCTCTGTCATTGAACAATATAATGACAAAATGAAAGCCGTACTTCCTGATGAAATGGCCGTAACGATAAATAAAGAATTACAAAATTTTGTTGCTTCTATGAGAGATTCTATCACGAACTATTTTAGTGTTGAAAATATTACAGAAGCAGTATCATCTTTACCAGGATTTATCATTAGTTTAGTTGTATTCTTAGTTGCATTATTTCTGTTTATGTTAGAGATTCCTAATATACATAAATTTATAAAAAAGCATCTCTATCCAAACTCTTACAACCAAGTTTTTAAGATTTATAAAAAAATCGGTCATTCTATCATCGGCATGCTTACTGCTACTATTATTTTAAGCTTTATAACATGGGTTTTCACTTATGTTGGACTACTTATCATAGGTGTCGAGTCAGCATTCATTATAAGCTTATTTATATGGTTTATCGATTTACTCCCGATAATAGGTGCTACCGGATTAACAATACCTTGGGCAATCTATGCATATGTGGTCGGTGATCCTACATTAGGCATCCAACTTATCGTCTTATCCATTATCTTACTTGTTCAAAGAAAAATATTAGAACCTAAAATATTTGGAACAGGTGTCGGATTAACACCACTTCCTACTCTCATATCCATGTTTATTGGATTAAAGTTACTTGGATTTATCGGATTTTTCCTAGGCCCATTATTTCTAATTGTTATCAAGACCATACTAGAATCCGGACTTATTAAAACAGACTTTAAAATATAATAAAAATCGAACGCATTGTTAGTATAATTTCTAACAATGCGTTCGATTTTTTGTGAATATAGTTACAACTTTAATTAATATTAATGTCCTAAAATTGCTTTTATCATTGATGTTGTTTCCCCACCATGATAGAAAACATATAGTAATAAATAAACTGCTACACCTGTTATGGCAGTGAAGAACCAAATAATAGATGTAACTGGTCCAAATTTACGGTGTCGGTCTAATCTGTTTTTTAATCCTAAATAAATCGTATATATCCCCATTATCGCGCCAACTGTTGCAAGTGTAATATGGAATATTAAGAATATTGTATAGAATATTTTAATGTTATCGGGACCACCGAAAGAAGTGTTTCCAATAAATACTGTTCTGCTCGCATAAATAGTAAAGAATATAACTGCTGCTACAGCTGCAGAAAGCATAAACTTTTTATGTGTTTCAATTTTTTTCTGGGCAATAAAGTACCAACCAATTGCTACTAATATCGCACTTAAAACTATAAATGTTGTACTGATTGTCGGTAATATAGGTAAATTCATTTTTATACATCCTATCTAAATTGATTATATAAAGCTTTTTGTTCTTTTAATTTTCTTAAACTATCATCTGTAATTTGTTGTTCATTCTTACGTTCATATCTATACCACTTTATGAAAATGATATATAAATAAATGCCAAATACTATTTCTTGCATGACTTTCATAATGACGCCACCAGTTTGTTGATCTTCTAATGGTGTAAAGTTCGTAAAGTATTCTGGACCAGATATACCAGACCCTTGCACAACACTATTAAGGGTGTCAGGAGGCACACATAACGCCATAGCGCCCATCCATGCTTTACCTGATGTATAAGTGTCGTACATTGCATTATTGCTAAATATGATGAGTCCACATGAAGGTGTTAATAATACGCCAATAAAGAATATATATAATATTTTCTTTATATTAGACATTTGTTGTTCTTCTGAAATATGTCTATTAAAAATTGGATGCCACATAAACCATGCGCTGATAAATAATAAAATTGTATAAAGACTATGTAATGTCGCATCTTGTTTCAAAGTATCTAACACTATTGGTAAATGATACACAGAAAATAGACCATTAAATAATATGATTGCTAAAATTGGTTTTGTAAATAGACTCACAATTTTATTGATGACGGGTAATCCTTCTACATATTTAACAATATATTCTGGTATCGCATAAAATAACATAGGCACTACGATTAGGAACATAATGGCCATTTGTAACATATGGAAACTAAAGATGATATGTGATAATAAATAGATTGGGCCACCTTCAAGTAAATAAATCATGAGCATAAGTACACTAAATAATATAGCCTCACTTTTCTTTAACGGTCTCCCTCCAGGAATATCTTTATACCATTTTCCACAAATTAATAAATATAAGACAATAACACAAACTACACCTATGAAAAAGAACGGTGTCCAATTTGCCCAAAATCCAAAAATCGAAATCGAGGATAAACCATTCATTTTAATTCACTTCCCCATTAAGTCATTACTCTTATTATAAAATTTTATAGATATATAAACAACCCAACTCGTGAAATAGTTATGACAATGATATGACCATATTTCTAATGATACAAAAAAGGCTCAAAAACTTATATAACAAAGTTTTTGAGCCTTAGCTATTATTATTTAGTTTTCACGAATAAAGGATCGCCTAACCAAACAATATAAAGAAATGTTGCGATAAATGACAATCCAAAGAAAATGCCAGTTATCATGAATAATTTTGAAATACCGTGTTTTTCAGCTTTCATATGCATGAAATAATAGAACTGTAATACAACTTGTAATACCGCTAGTGCTAATATTGTTGGTATTACAAATTCTTTAGGAAGTTCTGCAGCTACTAATCCGAAAGCAATAAATGTAACAAAAATCATTATAGCAAAGTTTGTTACTTGTAAACGCATTTCTTGCGTACTTTTACGTCTCTTGTAATCTCTCAGTGCCTGTGCGTCATGATTTAATTGTTGGCTCATATTATCCTAACGCTCCCATCAAGTATACTACTGTGAAAATGAACACCCATACAACATCAATAAAGTGCCAATATAAAGCAGCAGTATTAAATTTATGTGAATTATATAGGTTTAATCCTCTACCTCTATTACGCAGAATTAACAATGTTAACCACGTTAAACCAATAACAACATGGAAACCATGCGTTCCGACTAAGAAGTAGAATGCACTACCAAATGCACTTGAACGGAATGTATGACCTTGATGAACATATTCCGCAAATTCATATATTTCTAATCCTAAGAAACCTAATCCTAATAGAATTGTAATACCAATCCAAATGAACGTTCCTTTAGCATTAAAGTTTCTTAAATGATATAAAGCATAAACACTTGTTAATGATGATGTTAATAATAACATCGTCATGACAAACGCTAATGGAAGATGGAACAAGTCTTTAGCTAGTAGATGATCTTCACTTGGTACTGCATCTTTTAGCGCTAAATAAGTAGCGAATAGTGAAGCGAACAATGCAACCTCTCCACCTAAGAATACCCAAAAACCTACAAGTTTATTCTTACCTTCCATTGATGCCGTTTCAGGATGATCTGGCCAATTATCAGCTGTGAATTTTACTTCTTCATGTGCCATTAACGCTCACCCCTTTCATACTCTAATAACTCTTCTTTAGAAATATGATGTCCGTGATCATCTTTAACTGATCTATAAATCATACTTCCAGCTGTAATACCTAAACCTATAATTAATACGAATACTGCCCATGGTTTTTCGTCTAAACCTTTAACAGCTTCTAATGCCCATTCTTTACCATCTGCAAAATACATTGCACCAAATGCTGCAACGAATAATCCGAATGCTTGCATAAATGGTGTGAATGAATTGTTAGGCATATGGATTTCATCTAATGATTCTGCTGGTAAGATTTTACCGTCACCATGTTTCTTTTCAATCCAAAGTGCATCTAAACCACGAACTAACGGTGTTTGTGCAAAGTTATAATGAGGTGTAGGTACTGGTAAAGCCCATTCTAATGTACGTCCATCTCCCCATGCATCTCTGCCAACTTTTTCACCTTTAGCTAATGTAATAACAACGTTCGTTACTTCGATAATAACAGCTATTGCCATTAATAAAGCACCGATTGATGAAACTAAGTTAGGAATATCATATCCTTGTCCTGGTAAGTATGTAAACACACGACGAGGCATTCCCCAAAGACCTAAGAAATGTTGAATTAAGAATGTTAAATGGAAACCAACAAAGAATAACCAAAAAGTTATTTTACCTAACTTTTCACTTAACATTTTACCCGCGATTAGTGGGAACCAATAATGTAATCCTGCTAATAATGCGAATACAACACCACCAACAATAACGTAGTGGAAGTGAGCAACGATAAAGTACGAGTCATGCAACTGGTAGTCAGCTGGTGCTGATGCTTGCATAACACCTGTTACCCCACCCATAACGAATGATGGAATGAAGAAGAGTGCATATAACATTGGCGTCGTAAATTCTACGCTACCGCCCCAAACTGTTAATAACCAGTTAAAGATCTTAACACCTGTTGGAACTGCAATTGCCATTGTTGCTACTGCGAAAATAGCATTCGCAACTGGACCTAAACCTACAGTAAACATATGGTGAGCCCAAACCATGAAGCCTAGGAAACCAATAAGCACTGTGGCAAATACCATTGCTGAATAACCGAATAATCTTTTTCTTGCAAATACCGGTATAATTTCAGAGAAAATACCGAAAGCCGGTAATACTAAAATATATACTTCTGGGTGACCGAATATCCAGAATAAATGTTCCCAAATAATTGTATTTCCACCTTGTGAAGCTACGAAGAATGACGTACCGAACATTCTATCGAATATTAACAAGAATAAACCAATTGTTAATGGTGGGAATGCAAATACGATTAATGTTGAAGCAACAAATGTTGTCCAAGTCATTAAAGGCATACGCATATATGTCATACCTGGCGCTCTCATGTTCACAATAGTAGCAACAAAGTTAATACCTGCTATTAATGTACCAGCACCTGAAATTTGTAAACCTAGTGCATAGAAGTTAATTCCATGCCCCGCTGATTCTAAAGATAAACTTGCATATGATGTCCAACCAGCATCTGGTGCGCCACCAAGAATCCAAGATAAGTTCAAGAATATTCCACCGAAGAAGAATAACCAAAAACCTAAAGCGTTCAAGAATGGAAACGCAACATCACGTGCACCAATTTGAAGTGGAACAACGGCATTCATATAACCGAATAACAACGGCATTGCTGCTAAGAATATCATCGTTGTACCATGCATCGTTATAATTTCATTAAACAGTCCAGCTGTAACAAAGTCATTTTCCGGAACTGCTAACTGGATACGAATTAACATTGCTTCTATACCACCGACAGCAAAGAATAATCCACCAGCAATTAAATATAATATAGCAATTTTTTTGTGGTCAACTGTTGTTAAATAATCCCAAATAGTTGAGCCAAACCCCTTTTTACTTTGAGTAGACACTAGAGTAACCTCCCTTTCAATTCTTACTTATCAACTTTTCGTTCCATTAAATAGGCAGATAAAGCATCAATGTCTTCATCAGAAACTTTATATTTTCCAGCCATTTTATTACCAGGTTTGATGCTTTCTGGGTCTTTAATCCATTTTTTAAGGTTCTTTTCATCATGGTTTAAATATCCTGCAATTAGTTCACGATCACCAAAGTTTGTAAGGTTTGGACCTTTAGCACCCTCACCTGTTGGTGTTACTGCGTGACAACCTGCACATGATTTATTAAAGACCTTCTCACCTTCTTTAGCTTGACTTGAAGTCGCAGCTACAGGTTTATCTACAGATTTCATATCTTTAACCCATTTGTCAAAATCATCTTTCGGTAATGCTTTTACTTTAAAGTCCATTAAAGCATGTGATGGCCCACAAAGCTCAGCACATTTACCGTAGAATAAGTTTTTAACATCTTTTGCTTTTTTATCATCAAATTTTAAGTAGAATTTATTAATTCCTTCTACGTTTGTATCCATTTTACCTCCGACAGCTGGTACCCAGAATGAGTGTTTAACATCTGCAGAATGTAATCTGAAGTATACTTTCTTGTCAGTCGGAACAACAAGTTCTTGACTGGTAACAATTTTTTCATTTGGATAACTAAATTCCCACCAATAAAGATTAGCTGTAACATCAATAACTAATTCTTTACTTTTACCTTTTTCATCTACTTTATCAATGGCTTTAGTATCTCCAAGTGAGAAAGTAAGCATTACAGTTGGAATAGCTAAAATTATAAGTAAGATGACTGGAATGATTGTCCAAACTAATTCTAATTTGTGATTACCTTCAACATCTTTAGGTTCAAAATCTTCACCTAATTTTTTACGACGGAACTTAATCATTGCGAATAAGAATATAAGAACTACTACTACAATTACTAGTAACATAATGCCAATAGACAGCATTAGTAAAAAGAATTGTTTGTCAGCAACTTCCCCAGCCGGGTGAAGTACCGATAGACGTGGTTGACCACAACCTGCTAGCACAAAAAGCAGTGCAACAAGTAAACCGAACATTTTCGTGTTTTTTAAACGTGTCTTCATTCGTTTAACCCCTCTTTCATGCATTCATCATAATTAATTATATTAATTGAATAACAGTAACAATCACTGTCATTACAAAGAAAATAACAAGGTAATTTAAAGAAAATACAAACATACTTGTTGCCCATTTAGATTTGTTAATTTCCTTTTTAAATCCGTATAAAGCTAATGACATCCAAGCTAAATTAAGCAAAGTTGCAATAATCACAAATACAACACCAAGCTGCGTCATTAAAAATGGTAATGGCAATAATAACAGTACCCAAAATAACATGCTTAATCGTGTACGATTAAAGCTTTTAACAGCAGGTAACATTGGAATATTAGCTAAGGCATATTCGTCTTTACGACGATATGCTAATGCATAAAAATGCGCTGGTTGCCACATAAACAATACTAAAAATAGCGTCCATGCTAATGGGCTCAATGTTTGATCAATGCTTGCCCATCCAATTAATGGTGGTATTGCGCCTGGAAAACTACCTACAACTGTATTCCAAACTGTATGTCTTTTTGACCAGATAGAATACAATACGACGTAGCCAAATATTCCAAGTAATCCAATGATACCTGTTGGAATATTGATCATAAATAACAAGATTTCACCAACTATCATTAATGCAAAGCTGAACTGAACTAAATGTTTATCGCTAATTCGTCCATTCACAGTTGGTCTCTTTTGTTTAGATGGCATGATTGAATCTATATCTTGATCATAGTAATTATTGATTGCACAAGCACCACCCATGATTAAGGTAGAACCTACTATCATCAATAGAACAATAGGTAAACTTTGGAAGAAGTTAAACCCACCAAATGCAATTGCAAGCCAAGCACCTGCAAACGTTGGTATGAGATTACCTTGTACAAGGCCCATTTTAATAATGGCTTTAATCTCATATAACGTGAGACGTCCTGATTCCATTTCACTTTCAGAAGTCACACTATATTGATTTTGTTGCAATTTTGTCCCTCCTTCCATTTTCTATCGCATATAACTCAATGATATATGAAAATTGTCACATAATCTATACATTTTTGAAACAAAATTTTGACATTTTATCGGTTTAAGTAAGTTCACCTAATAAAAAGTCATTATTGTGTAACATTTACAATGCTCAATCATTGTTATAATATAGATAACAGTGTTTAAATCAGATACGTATTGATAGTTAAAATTTGTTAATACGTCTTTCAATTAAATTCTATCATATTTTTTAACATAAATAAGGTTTATTTTAGAAATAAAGCCCATTTTATAGCAGTATAAATATGAATTATAATTTTACATGAGGTGTTCATATTGTTTAATGATAAATTTTTAAAATGGTTGGCAACTTTATCAACGATTGTAATGTTATTTGTTCAACTTGGTGGGGCATTGGTAACTAAGACGGGTTCAAGTGACGGATGTGGAAATTCTTGGCCATTATGTCATGGCTCCGTTATTCCATCAGATTGGCCAGTTGAGACAATAATTGAATTAGCACATAGAGGCGTTTCTGGACTTGGTCTTATTCTCGTCTGCCTATTAGCATATCTTAGCTGGGTTAAACTCGGTCATATTAGAGAAGTCAAACCATTATGTATTACAAGTATTGCTTTTATTTTTGCGCAGGCACTTATCGGTGCTGCAGCAGTAATATGGCAACAAAATGATTTCATTCTTTCGTTACATTTCGGAATTTCACTTATAAGTTTTGCATCTGTATTATTACTTACATTGATTATTTATGAAATCGACAAGAAATTTGATGCAACAACGATCGTCATTCATAATCATCTAAAAATGCATACTTTCGGTGTTACGTTCTTCATATATATTGTTATTTATTCTGGTGCATTAGTTAGACATGCTGATGCAAGTCTCGCTTGCTTAAGCTGGCCGCTATGTCGTACAGGTAGTGTTGGCTTACCACAAAACTTTTATGAATGGGTTCAAATGTCACATCGTACATTAGCCTTTATCATATTTATTTGGATACTATATATATTTATACACGCTATAAGAAATTATACACAATATAGAGTTATCAAATACGGATGGACACTTGCATTTGTATTAGTTTGCTTACAAGTAACTACGGGTGCTTTATCAGTCTTAACAAGAGTTAATTTATTTATTGCGTTGTTCCATGCATTATTTATTACAATGTTATTCGGCTTACTTTGTTACTTCATCATGTTAATAACAAGATCTAAACGTAGAAATTAAAAATAAGCATATCACTATAAAACTGAAAATCAGTTAAGTGATATGCTTATTTATTTTGTGTTAAAACTTATATCTACTTTATTCTGCTTTGTCTATCGTAATAATTAAATCATGTGTTTGGATACTATCTCCTGCTGAAACATAAATATTAGATATCGTTCCATCATAAGGTGCTTGTATCGTTGTTTCCATCTTCATTGCTTCTGTAATAATTAGGGCTTGACCTTGTTTCACTTCATCACCTTGTTTCACTTTAACCTCAGAAATTGTACCAGGCATTTGTGCACCAATATGAGAATCATTACTTAAATCTGCTTTTTGTAATACCGCTTCAGATACTTTAACGTGTTCATCTTTAACGTAAACTTTTCTTGGTTGACCATTCAATTCGAAGTATACCCAACGATGACCATCTTCATAAACATGTCCGATTGATAATAATTTTACTATTAAAATTTTACCTTTATCAATTGTTATTTCGACAGTTTCATTTTTAGCCATACCGAACAAGAATGTCGGCGTATCTAATAATGATAAGTTTCCAAAGCTTTCGTATGTTTTAATATACTGCTCGTAAACTTTAGGATAAATGGCATAACTGATTAAATCTTGTTCAGTTACTTCTCCTTGTTGTTTTTCTTGTAATGTTTCTCTAAGTTCTTCGAAATCAACAGGTTCTAATAATTCACCTGGTCTTTTCTCGATTGGTTCTATACCTTTTAAGATAACTTTTTGTAATTCTTTGTTAAATCCATTGACTGGTTGACCAATTTCGCCTTTAAAGAATGACACTACTGATTCAGGGAAATCAAGTGTGTGACCTCTCTTAATAACACTTTCTTCATCTAAATCATTTTGTACCATATAAAGTGCCATATCACCTACTACTTTAGAAGATGGCGTTACTTTAACAATGTCACCAAATAATAAATTAACTCGTTTGTACATATCTTTAACTTCATTAAATCTTTCTCCTAAGCCTAAACTTTTCGCTTGCTGACTTAAGTTAGAATATTGCCCACCAGGCATTTCATGTTGATAAATCTCTGTATGTGGTGATCTAATGTCGCTTTCGAAGTCAGAATAATAATTACGAACTGTATCCCAATATTGAGATAATCTTTCTAATCCATCAATGTTCGTTCTAACATCTCTCTCATTGCCACTTAAAGCATAGTACAAGGAGTTGGCCGATGGTTGTGATGTTGTACCACTCATACTGGCAACTGCAGTATCTATAACATCTACACCAGCTCTTATTGCACTTTGATATACTAATAACCCATTACCACTTGTATCATGCGTGTGTAAGTGTATAGGAATATCAATTTGAGTTTTTAATTCACTAATGAGTTCGTATGCTGCTTTTGGCTTCAATAAACCTGCCATATCTTTAATACCTAATATATGAACTCCTTCACTTTGTAGTTCTTTAGCTAAATTAATATAGTAGTCTAAAGTATACACACTTGAACGTTCAGGATTTAATATATCACCTGTATAACAAATTGCACCTTCAGAAATTTTGCCAGATTTTTGAACAGCTTCATTTGCGACTTTCATTTGATCTAACCAGTTCAATGAGTCAAAAATTCTAAATACGTCAATTCCAGCTTCTGCACTTTCCTTAACGAACTTTTCAATTACATTGTCTGGATAGTTTTTATAACCTACTGCATTGGATGCTCTCAATAACATTTGGAACAACACATTCGGGATTTTCTTACGTAATCTTGTTAATCTCTCCCATGGATTTTCTTTCAAGAAGTTATAAGCAACATCAAACGTAGCGCCACCCCACATTTCTAATGAGAAAGCATCGTTTAAATGCTTAGCCGTTTCGGGTGCTATTTGCAACATATCATACGTTCTCATTCTAGTCGCTAACAATGATTGATGAGCATCTCTAAAAGTAGTATCTGTCAACAATACTTCATCTTGTTCTTTCAACCATTTGCTTACACCTTCTGGTCCATGTTGTTCTAATATTTGCTTTGTACCACTAAGTGCAGATAATTCTTCATTTGTAACTTCTTGCAATTTGAATTTTTCAAAATGTGGCTTTTCACGTTTTTCAACACTTGGAAAACCATTAACAGAAATATTCCCAATATATTGTAAAGTTTTTGTACCTCTATCTCGTGAAGGCGTTATATCAAATAATTCAGGGTTATTTTCTAAGAATTTAGTTGTATAAGTACCTTTTGCAAATTTTTCATGATTTACAACGTTAAATAAGAATGGAATATTAGTCTTAATCCCTCTAATTCTCATTTCTTTTAAAGAACGTAGCATTTTTTCTGTTGCTTGTCGTAGGCTCATAGCATGTGTTGATACTTTAACGAGTAGTGAGTCATAGTAAGGCGAAATTTCTGCACCTTCAAATCCATCACCCGCATCAAGTCTTACACCAAACCCACCACTTGAACGATAAGCAATAATTTTACCTGTATCAGGCATAAAATCGTTTAATGGGTCTTCTGTAGTAATACGACTTTGAATGGCAAATCCTAACGTCTTAATATCTTCTTGTTGTGGCATTTCAATTTTATCACCAAATAATGATTCACCATCAGCAACTAATATTTGTGTTTTGACAATATCAACACCAGTTACCATTTCAGTAATAGTATGTTCAACTTGTACACGTGGATTAACTTCAATAAAGAAATATTCATCTCCTGATACAAGAAATTCAACAGTACCAGCATTCACATATCCTATTTTCTTCATTAAATCTAATGCTGCATTACAAATTCTATGTCTTAAATCATCACTTAATGAAACGGATGGCGCTACCTCTACTACTTTTTGATGGCGACGTTGCACTGAACAGTCTCTTTCAAATAAGTGAACGAGATTACCATGTTCATCTCCGATTATTTGTACCTCAATATGTTTAGGTTGATCTATGTATTTTTCCACATAAACTTCACTATTACCAAATGATTTACCTGCTTCAGATTTAGCACGTTGGTATGCATCTTCAAGTTCACTTTCATCATTAACGATACGCATCCCTTTACCACCGCCACCTGAAATGGCTTTAATAATGATTGGAAATCCACTTTTTTTCGAAAATTCTTCTACTTCTTCAAAGGATTCTACTGATCCATCAGTTCCTGGTATTACAGGTAAATCAGCAGCTATTGCTGTTTCTCTTGCTTTAACTTTATCTCCGAACATATCTAAGTGTTTCAACTCTGGACCGATAAACTTAATGCCTTCTTCAGCACATCTTCTTGCAAATGTTTTATTTTCACTTAAAAATCCGTAACCTGGATGAATAGCATCGACTTCTGCTTTCTTTGCCACTTTAATAATTGCTTCTATATTTAAATAACTTTCCGTTGGACCTAAGTTTTCATCTACTAAATAAGATTCATCGGCTTTATATCTATGCAAAGCTCCTAAATCTTCATTTGAATAAATTGCTACTGTTTCAATATTTAATTCAGTTGCTGCCCTAAAAATTCTAATTGCGATTTCACCACGATTGGCTACTAATAATTTCTTTATGTTGCTCATATTTTAAAGGCTCCCCTCAATGTATTTGAATTTTCAAAAAACGGAATACTCATCTATTATATAAAAAAAACGTATTACATTCTACTGTAATACGTTTTTTTATTAAAATAATATTAATTTCTCTGACTAAATATGCATTTTTTCGTATTGTTCAATTCTAATTTGTTTCGCAGTCAAGAGCAGAATTCCTGTTGCAATACTTAAACTTAACATCGATGATCCACCGAATGTCATAAATGGTAACGGCACACCAGTTAATGGAATAGTTCCTGAAATACCACCTAAATTTACAAATGTTTGGATACCTATGTAACTTGAGATACCAACACATACAAGTTTGAAGAAATACGATTGCGTAAGTGCAGCATATAAGAATCCTTTATATACGATAAACATAAGTAGAAATAGTATAAATAATACCCCTACTAATCCAAGTTCTTCAGCAATTACAGCGAATATAAAGTCTGTATGTGGCTCAGGTAAGTATCCTAATTTCATAATACTATTACCTAATCCTTTACCGAATATACCACCATTACCAATTGCTAATAATGAATTCGCAAGGTGATAACCGATACCACTTTCATAATTAAATGGGTTTTCTAATACGTGGAAACGGTCGGCTTGATGTTGAGATAACACGCCACCTTTAAATACGATACTAAAGATTACTAAGATAACTACACCTGCAAATATTGGACCTGACCATTTCAAAATTGCCTTTATGCCTATGCCTGAATATGCAAATATACAAAAAACAATTAAACACAATATTAATGCTTGTCCAGTATCATTTTGTAATAACACGAGTCCTATACAAGTACCAATCAGAAATAGTGGCATCATGAGCGCAAGTTTGAATTGTTTAAGTCTATTTCTTCTTTTATCAATGATAAAAGATAAATACAAAATCATACCTACTTTAAGAATTTCAGATGCTTGTAAATTCATAAATCCTAAATTGATCCAACTTTTCGAACCGTTTATAGTCGTTCCGACTAATAATGTTAGTACTAATAATCCAAAAATAGAAAATATCACAATTTGTTGAACACGCTTATTTTTCAATATATTGATGTGCATAAAATATGACATAAAAAACACAATGGAAAATCCAGCAATACAATACATCAACTGCCTCACAAAAAAGTAAGTCCCAGATACAGGTATACCACCAGTTAATGTACCTTTCGTTGCAGCAACCATACTTGCACTATAAACCATAACTAAACCAATCAAACTTAGCATTATATACGTAATTAATAATGTGAAATCTATGTATTTAGAATAATTCTTTATGTAGCGAAAAAACCTTTTAATGTAGTCCATCTACTCATTCCAATTCTAAAAAAATAAGTCTAAAGTAAGATTTCTCCCCCTCTAGACTTTGTATCATTTAAGCATTTGTGAAAGCATCATGCAATTTAGATAATTCCTTTTCTAAACTTGCCATAAGTGTCTGACCCTTTTCTCTATCAACAAGTCCAATTTGTACTGCAAAATCAACTTCTTTTTGTAGACCAAACATTTGCGTATCTAAAACTTCCTCATATAAAGGACATTGTGGCATTGTTAAATTGTCCATTTGAACCTTTATTAATTGAAGGATTTTTTCAGAATCGTTATATAATTGGTCATATGCCTTTTGACAAATTTCCGCATCGTAATGCATGACATACTCCCCCTTAATTATTTTTAGTTTCTATACTTATAAAAGTTTAGACTAGAAATCTTAAAATTGCAAGTAAAAACAGAACGTTCATCGATATAAGTATGTTAAAATTATGAAGAGATATTGATAGGAGTGAAAAACATGATACAAATAAAAGGTAATTCTAAATTCAATATTACTTTAGATGCATCGACATGGATTTTTGATGATCGTAAAGTAAAGATTGAAGATTTAGAGCAAGGCATATTTAATGGTGAAAAACCGATTGAATTCGAAAATAATGTTGCATGGAATCGTGCTATTCTAGAAGGTGCGACGATGCCACCTACTTTAAATAGTGAAACAACATACAAGAAGCGCTCTTTCTTAGAAGAAAGTTTTGTCATAAACGCAATGCCTTTCATTAAGAATTCTGAACCGAATGAAGACACTACAAAAGTAATCCTTAAAAATGATAAAGATTCTATAGAAATCCCCATTGAAGAATGGCCTTACTTATTCTTCCATTTCTCTAATAAAGGGAAAATGATTTATAAAGATGGCAAAATTGACGCCTTTACTTACAATCAAGAAGATGGTTATTCAAATAAATTTAGCTATGTTGCTGAGATTGAGGTTGTATAACGTTGATTACGAAAGTTAAATGCATTATTTGTGATACGGTAGTCAATTTAGATTCTAAATCTTTAGAAGCAAAAAGAATAAAAAATCATCCAATTCGTACATTCATGTGTGATGATTGTAAGGCGAAATTAGATAAGCCGAAACCAAATAAACAATAGCTCTGAAACACTTTTCGTTTCAGACATCACAATAAACGAGAAAATCATGATAAACAATGATTTTCTCGTTTTTTAATACTTAAATACTAATTATCCATAGTTAAGAAGCAACTCGTGGAATACTTTAGTCTTTAATCCTTAAGTTGGGCTATATCTTGTAATAAACAAAAACTAGGCTACTTATCTCCTATAGAAATCAAGAAACGAGTAGCCTAGAAAATTTTTATTTAATTTTTATTCCCCGTACTTCGTTCTTTATGCAATCTATACCTATAAAGTCCGAGTACTATTGCTGCAATGATTAAACTTTCTCCTACAGGTAGGAATACAGCTAAGAAGGTTAACAATAAACAACCTAAAAATAGCACGATATAGATGATGACATTTTGCCAAAACTTCAGTTTTCGAGCAAATCCTAAATTGTATACAATTGCACTTAGTACAAATATCGTTAATAGTAAGAGCCACATACCAAGTTCTGGATTTTCATCTACTCTAAATAATTTACCAAAAAATGAAAGTCTCTCTGTTGGGTTAACACTTACATTTTTAGCGACAAAGAGCATCTATATCACTCCTATTCTTCTTCAGCCATTTTTTGTCTCTTTTGAGCACGTTCTCTTTCTGATTTATCTAGAATTTTTTTTCTTAAACGAATTGATTCAGGCGTTACTTCAACTAATTCATCATCGTTCAAGTATTCTAAAGCTTCTTCAAGCGTTAATTTTCTAGGTTTTTTCATTGTTGTCGTTTGTTCTTTTGTTGCTGAACGGATATTATTAGCTGCTTTTACTTTAGTAATATTGACAGTTAGATCATTCTCGCGGTTATTTTCGCCGACGATCATACCTTCATATACTTCAGTACCTGGTTCCATGAAGTTAACGCCCCTGTCTTCAAGGTTTAAGATAGCATAAGTACTTGCTACACCTTTATCCATTGAAACAAGTACGCCGTTTCTTCTTCCACCGATACGACTGTTAATTCTTGGACGATAAGAATCAAATGTATGATTTATAATACCGTAACCACGTGTCATTGACATAAATTCAGTAGTATAACCAATTAAACCACGAGCTGGGACCATAAATGTTAATTTAGTTTGACCATTCTCATTTGATTGCATATCAATCATTTCACCCTTACGAGATCCTAATGATTCAATAATTGCACCTGTATATTCGTCAGGTACATCAATTTGAACACGTTCGTATGGCTCAGATTTCACGCCATCAACTTCTTTAACGATTACTTGAGGTTTAGAAACTTGTAACTCATAACCTTCACGTCTCATGTTCTCAATTAAAATAGATAAATGTAGTTCTCCACGACCAGCAACTGTCCATGCATCTGGTGATTCAGTTGGTGTAACGCGTAATGAAACATCTGTTTCTAATTGATTTTCTAGTCTTTCTTCTATTTTACGAGCAGTTACATAAGTACCTTCTTTACCCGCAAATGGAGAATTGTTTACTGAGAAAGTCATTTCTAAAGTCGGTTCATCAATACGAAGAACTGGTAAAGCTTCAACATTATCTTGAGGTGTTACTGTTTCCCCAACGTTGATATCTTCCATACCACTTACCGCAATTAAATCTCCAGCGTATGCTTCATCAATTTCAACACGGTTTAAACCGAAGAAACCAAATATTTTAGAAACTCTGAAATTCTTAATTGTTCCGTCAAGTTTAATTAATGAAACTTGTTGTCCAACTTTTATAGTACCTCTAAATACACGTCCAACACCGATACGTCCAACGTAATCATTATAATCTAATAATGCAACTTGGAATTGTAATGGCTCTTCTCTGTTATCGATAGGTGCAGGAATATAATCCAAAATTGTTTCATATAAACACTGCATGTTTTCATCTTGTTTTTCTGAATTTAAACTAGCAGTACCACTTAATGCTGATGCGTATACAACAGGGAAATCAAGTTGCTCATCATTAGCATCTAATTCGATAAATAAATCTAATACTTCATCTACTACCGCTTCAGGTCTAGCTGAAGGTTTATCGATTTTGTTTACGACTACTACTGGTTTTAGATTTTGTTCTAATGCTTTTTTTAGTACGAATCTAGTTTGAGGCATTGTTCCTTCATATGCATCTACAACTAGAACTACACCGTCAACCATTTTCATGATACGCTCAACTTCTCCACCGAAGTCAGCATGTCCAGGTGTATCTAATATATTAATACGGTGATCTTTATAATCTATTGCCGTATTTTTCGCTAAAATTGTAATACCTCGTTCTTTTTCTATATCATTTGAATCCATTGCTCTTTCTGCTACATGTTCGTTCTCGCGGAATATACCTGATTGTTTTAATAGTTCATCAACTAGTGTTGTTTTTCCGTGGTCTACGTGGGCAATTATTGCAATGTTACGTACGTTCTCTCTTAAATTAGTCATGCAAAAAATTTTCCTCTCCAATTAAGATTTGTTCGGTTTATATTTATAACTTGATAATTATAACATATATTGCTAGAAAAATAACTATTATTGACCACTTTTACTCAATTTTCCGTATATTTTAATATTCTTAATAAAGTTTTGAGGTTGATTTTTATTTAATTGTAACGCATACTATAATCATGAAAACGGTTAAAGGATGGATTTAAATGAAGAAATCTAAAGCAATTTTTGTGTTACTTGCTTTAATTGTAACTTTTTTACTTTTAGTGTTTAGTTTTGCTTTAGCAGAAGGCTCTATCCTCTTTATGTTGCTAGCTGTTGTGTTAATTACAGCAACGATGGGCTACGGTTTTACACTTAAAAAGAAGTATCGTGAAAACGGTTGGCTATAAATTAAATAACATAATAAAAAGATGCGAAAGAAATTTCGCATCTTTTTATTATGTTATTTATTCTTTTTAAATCTTTCTGTATGAATTTTCTTTAAAAGTGATGTGTGTGGTAAGAAATACTGACTCAATAATTCATCATGAATCGATTTGTTACCAATTAGAATTGAATTTGCCTCTAATATATTTAAAGGTTCACCAAGTTGATTTGTCACCACGCCGCCAACTTCTTCTACAAGAATTAAACCGCCTGCAAAGTCCCAAGGATGTAATCTCATCGTCAAATACGCACTCGTAATACCCTTTGCAACATTTGCAAAGTCTAATGCCGCCGAACCATACGCTCTCGTACTTCTTGCATCATCTATAATCAGTTTATAAATATCCGCTAATTTATCTTTAGTTAGCCAAATAGGATTTGTAGAAATTAAACTACTCTTTAATTCAGAATTCTTTAATGGTTTAAGTTGTGTTTCGTTCATCCAGGCACCGTTACCGACTTTACAATGGTACATTTTCTTATTCATTACATCATAAACAAATCCTGCATATTTCACACCATCTATAAATATACCAATTGAAATCGCAAAATTTTCTTGCTGATGAACAAAGTTTAACGTACCATCAATTGGATCAATAATCCATATCGTACCAGCTTCATCTTCAATATCTCTACCTTGACCTTCCTCACCTAAAATTCGATGATGCGGGTATGTATTTAAAATTTGTTTCGTTAAAAATGCTTCAGTTTCTTTGTCTATGTTCGTAACTAAGTCGTTAGGATTTGATTTAGTTTCAATATGGAGTTCATCATCGATAGAATCTCGGATGATTCTACCCGCTTCTTCTATAATTTGATATGCAAATTTATATATTTCCATATACATACCTCCTTGTTAATTTTATATTAGCATTCTTCTTTATATATTCAATAGCATTTATGATAAAATAAATGCATAGTAACACTGTAATTAGGAGGACAACTATGACTAAGTATACGTTTAAACAAAAAGATTTTAAAGTTTTTAGTGTTGAAGGATTAGATAATAGAATGAAAGCTATCGAAGAAAGAGTGAGACCTCAGTTAAATGCCTTAGGTGAACGATATAGCAAATATTTAACAGAAGCTACAGGTGATAAGTTTTACTTCCATGTAGCAAAGCATGCCCGTAGAACGGTAAACCCACCTAAAGATACATGGGTTGCTTTTGCAACAAATCAACGTGGTTACAAGATGTTACCCCACTTCCAAATCGGACTATTCGAATCACAACTATTCGTTATGTTCGGCGTAATGCACGAAAACCAAGATAAAGGGAACATGGCTCAATTTTTAAACAAGAACATAAACTTATTAGAATCATTACCACAAGATTATTCACTTTGCTTCGACCATTACAAAATCGATAAATCACCAATTAATAGTCTAAATACAGATGATTTAAAACATCATATAAAACGACTTAAAGAAGTTAAAAAAGCCGAATTTTTCGTAGCGAGAACATTAGATCCTAAGTCTGATATCTTAAAAACAGATAAAGCATTCACAGACTTCTTGAATGAAACATTTGATGAAATGGTTAAGTTTTATAGTTAAATATAAATCTTAAAGTAGCCTTCTTGTACTTCTAAATCAATAAAAGAGCCTGTGACACATTTTGCGTCACAGGCTCTTTTTTTAACTAATAAATATATGGATCGTCATTATTTTTGTTTTTCTTTACTTCATCTTTAACAACATCGTGAGTTTTCTCATTATTGAAATCTGATCCATAACCATTATGCGTATCATGATTTAAATTATCATTGTTTTGAAATGCTGCTTCTTCAAATTGATTATCTGATTTATTCTTTCTTACTAATAACATAATACCTGCAATTATAAATAATAATAATGACAAGATGTTAAATGCTAAGAGAGATACTAGACCTGCTAAAATTGAAAATATAGCTGCTAAAACACGACGTCTTTTTATAAATACAATAGCAAACACGGCTAGTAATATACTAATGATTAATACAATAATACTAAACGTAGTTAAACTTTGAATTAAATTTAACATTTCATTTGCAGAAACTCCTTCTGGTATATCACCCGATTGTTGAATTTGATTATTAAACTCATTCTCAAATTGTACTTTGAAATCTTCGGTTTTTATTGCGAATTTAAAAAATACTGATAATACAATTCCAATTATTGAAAATATTAAACCAATAATCAGTAACGTATATTCTCCTGTTCTTTTCATAAATAGCCTCCTAAATAGTTTATATTATTATTTTCTCAGGTGTTTAATGCTATTACAAGTCTATTCTTCTTCTTTTTTTACTTTTTCTTCCAAATATTTTTCTTCATCTTCAAAATACTTATTTTGCTGTTTCATTCTTTTTTCATAATTTTTGCGTCTTTCAATAGTTGCATTTGGTTTTTCTTTTTTTTCTTTTTTTCTTTTTTGTTTTTCAGTTTGAACTTGGTAATCATCTGCTTGTGTTGTTTGATAGTTATATGGACTCTCTTGTCTTTGTCCTATATTATCTTGTTCACCATAATTTAAATCATCTGATTCATTTACTTCTTCTTCAGTTATTTCTTCTTGTTTTTGTGGTTTATGTTGTTTTTGATGTTTTTTTGAACGTGATAGTATTTCATGATTAGCAGTTTCTGTTTGTTCTATACTGTCATTCGTATTACTTTCTTCTGGAACTTCTTCTTTGTGTGAGAATTCATTTTCTTCATTATTTCTGTATTGTGGTTGTCTTGGCAACGGTCTTACTTGCTCATTATATGCCTCTCGCTCATCAAAATGTTGTCTTGGGTGGGCTCTATCTTGTATTGGTAATACTTTATCTTTTCTAACAAATAATAAAATACTTACAATAAAGAATAATAACGGTACAAGTACGATGACTAAAGGTAAAGTCACTATTGCCAATATTAAGAACAATAATGCTGAAAAAATTCTCCATCTTATTAGCACTAAGCCAATAAATGCAAAAATTAAAACAATGATTAAATAGATAATAAATAACCAAATACCATTTTGAATATTTAATGCGATTTCAGCTGAAGATAGAAATTGCCCATTAGATTGAACATTTATCTTTAACTGATCAATTAAAGTTTCAAGTTTATTAAGATTGGTAGGATTATTCAATAATACTAGTGCAGCAAATAATGATAATACCGTCACTCCAAGAACGATAATCCAAGCTAACCACCCGAAGAATTTTTCAAATCCTCTTCCAACGGGCTGTTTCACATGTTCTACATATGAACTCATTATAATTTCCTCCTCGACGATGAATTGTATTAATTATATCAAAAATGAAGTAAATAAACATACATCATAAGTCTTAGCTGAATTAATCATGATGTTAAATGATCGTTCACAAAAAAAGACAGCAACAAAATATACAATTTTGTTAACTGACTTTGTAGTTTATTTTAAAGACATTTTGAATTTTAGAAATGCTTCATTATACTCAGCAATATGTTCTTTGCCTAAATCTTTGTAAACTTCAAGCTTATTCCTTACTTTAGAATCAGGATAAAATCTTTCATCTTCCCGAACGTCTTTATCTAATAATTGATATGATGCTTTATTTGGTGTTGCATAGCCAACCCATTCAGCATTCTGTTTACCTACTTCCTCATCGAGTAAGAAATTAATAAATTTGTGAGCGCCTTCTACATTTTGAGCTGTTTTAGGTATAACTAAATTATCAAACCATAGATTAGATCCTTCTTCTGGTACTACAAAATCTAAGTTAGGATTTTCAGTCATAATATCTGCTGCCATACCACTCCATACGACTGCAACATCAGATTCATGCTGTACCATCATTGTATTAATTTCGTCACCTACAACGCCTCTAACGTTCGGTGCTAACTCAACTAATTTATCTTGTGCTTTTTTTAATTTATTTGGATTCGTTTCATTTAAACTTTCGTTCATGCTATTCAAAGCAAATCCTACACCTTCACGTGCACCATCAACTACTAGAACATCGTCTTTCAAACGTTTATCCCAAAGACTATTCCATGATGAGAAATCTATACCTTTAGTTTTATTTGGGTTATATAATATACCAACAGTTCCCCAGAAATACGGTATAGAATATTTATTTCCTTTATCAAAAGGTAAATTCATAAAATCTTTATCGATGTTTTTTAAATTTGAAATTTTATTATGATCAATTGGGTATAATAATTTTTCTTTTTTCATTTTTTGAACTGTGTATTCACTTGGAACTGCAACATCATATGCTGTGCCACCATTTTTAATTTTGGCCATCATTGCTTCATTTGAATCGAATGTTTCATATACCACTTTAATGCCTGTTTCTTTTTCAAATTTCTTTGTTAAATCTGGGTCAATATATTCTCCCCAATTATAAACGTAGATGACATCTTTTTTCCCTTTATCTGGTGGAGGGTCTATGAGTCTTGTTGATAACATTAACAATGCGCCAACAATCAGTGATATGCCAACTAATTGCATCAATTGTTTCATCTCATAACCTCTCCTCTTTTTTGGACTCGCTTTTGTTGTCCTTTTTTAATAGCATAATAGCCAAGTATCAATATCATTACTAACATAAATAATAATGTAGATATTGCATTAATTTCCATCGTAATACCTTTACGTGCCATTGAATATACCTCGACAGAAAGTACACTAAATCCGCTTCCTGTTACAAAGAAACTGACCGTAAAATCATCTAATGAATACGTTAATGCCATAAAGAAACCACCAATGGCACCCGGTAAAATATGTGGAATAATGACTTTTACTAAAGTTTGAAATGAAGATGCACCTAAATCTCTTGCGGCATCTACAATAGATTTATTCATATCATATAATTTAGGCAGCACAAGAAGGACGACAATTGGTACACAAAACGCGATATGTGAAATTAATACCGACCAAAAACCAAGCCCCATACCAGTATAATGACCAATAACTGTGAATAATAATAAAAATGACGAACCAATTACTACATCAGAACTAACCATTAAAATGTTATTTAAAGTAAGTAATCCAACTTTTAATTTTTTATTTCTCATGTAATAAATTCCTATTGCACCACAGATACCAATTATTGTAGAAATGCTCGCTGCTAACAGTGCGATAGCAATCGTATTAACGATGATGACAATTAAACGCTTATTTTGAAAAACTGACATATAATGATCAAATGTAAAACCTTTGAAATGTGTCATATTACCTGCGCTATTAAATGAGTAAAAAATCAAAAAGAAAATGGGTAAGTATAGAAACGCCATCATAATTGCAAAATATATTTTACCTGCTATTTTCATTTCTATACCTCCTTATTTTCAGATTTTGATTTAGTAATAATTAATATAAGTGCCATAGCTAAAATTAAAAACACTGCAATTGTAGAACCCATACCATAGTTTTGAGTTACTAAAAATTGTTCCTCAATCGCTGTACCTAAATTCACGACTTTATTACCTGCTATTAACCTTGTAATCATGAACAAAGATAATGCTGGTATAAATGTAATTTGTATACCTGTTTTCACACCTTCATATGTCAGAGGCATAATCACTCTTCTAAATGTCGTTAAATAATTGGCCCCTAAATCACTCGATGCTTGAATTAAATTTCCCGGAATTTCATCCATGGAATTAAATATAGGTAACAACATGAACGGTATATAGATGTATACTGAAACGATAACAAATGCAGTACTCGTAAATAGAAATTCACTCGAAGGTACATTGAATATTTGTACCATCTTATTTAATAAACCATCGTGACTTAATATCCCGATAAAAGCATAAGTTTTTAACAGTAAATTTATCCATGTTGGTAAAATGATAAGTAGTAACAATATTTCTTTATGCTTTGAATTACTCAACACAAGTGCAAGTGGGTAACTTATTATCAAGCAAAAGAATGTAATAATCATGGCATACCAAATAGAACTAAGCGTCATTTGTAAGTAACTACTCGTAAAGAAGTTCTTATAATTTTCAAACGAAAAATTACCTTCTAAATCTAATAATGATGCATAAAAAATCATGATAATTGGAACGATTATAAATAAAACAATCCATATCATATACGGGACTAATAATAATGATTTTATTTTATTCATTGGATTCATCCTCATAACTCTCAATACGACGATCAAATTCTTCTTCAGTTTCACCCGGCAACATGATATGTATGGCTTCGGAATCGAAATCTAATCCGACAGTCTCGCCGATTGTTGCTTTTTTAGTTGTTTGAATGATCCATTCATTACCTTGTTCATCGTAACAACAAATTTCATAATGCACGCCTCTAAATAATTGAGAATCTACTTTCGCAGATACACGACCTTCACTCACTGATTTAATCGTTATATCTTCTGGTCTTATGACCACATCTACTTTAGCATCTTTCTTGAACCCAGCATCAACACATTCATAAGATATCCCGTACATCTCAACTTCATAATCTTGTCTCATGATTCCTGGCACAATATTGGATTCACCTATAAAGTCAGCAACAAATTTATTTACAGGTTCATCATATATATCAACAGGTGTTCCGCTTTGTTGTATCTTACCATCTTTCATTACGAAGATATAATCACTCATTGCTAATGCTTCTTCTTGATCATGGGTAACGAATATAAACGTAATACCTAGTCTCTGTTGCAATTCTCGTAATTCATATTGCATTTCTGTTCTTAATTTTAAATCTAATGCAGATAATGGTTCATCTAACAATATAATCTCAGGTTCATTGGCCAATGCACGTGCAATTGCAACTCGTTGCTTTTGACCACCACTCATTTCTGAGATTTCTCGATTTTGATAACCTTCAAGTTTAACGAGCTTTAACGCTTCATCTACTTTTGTTTTTATAACATTTTTATTTAACTTTTTGATTTTCAGTCCAAAAGCTACATTATCAAATACATTTAAATGAGGAAACAAAGCGTAGTCTTGGAATACAGTATTCACTTTTCTATTATTAGCTGGTACTTTATTGATCACTTTATCATTAAATAAAATATTACCTTTTGTTGGAGTTTCAAAACCCGCAATCAACTTTAATATAGTAGTCTTCCCACATCCAGATGGTCCTAACAGCGTATAGAAGCGCCCTTCCTCTATATCAAAACTCACATCATTTAACACTTTTGTTTCATTAAAACTTTTAGAAATGTTTTCAAATTTAATTATTGGTTTTGTCATTATTTCCTCCTATAAATACGATTCTGTAGCAACAATTAATACTTCGGCATCTTGATTTGTTTGATTTGAAAATTGGTGACTTTCATTTGCTTTAAAGTAGAAACACTCACCTTCTTTGGCAGTATATGTATCTTTACCTATATTTAAAGTGATGCTTCCTTTTTTCACATATGCAAATGTCTCAGATGACGACGGAGCAAAAGATTTATACTTACAACCTTTTCTTAATGTAATCACGACAGGCTCCATTTCGAGTTCATTTGAATCTGGAACTAACCAATTAATAATGTAACCTTCATCATATTCATCATATAAAGTTTGTTCTTCAATGGGATAGTGAATGCGCGCTTGATATAACTTTTCATTAAAGAATTCACTTGGTTCAACCCCTAATACATCCAATATATTCAAAAATGTTTCCATTGAAGGAGAAGATAAGTTTCGTTCTAGTTGTGATATATATCCTTTAGATAAGTCTGTACGCTCACCTAATTCTTCTTGCGTTAAATTTTTTTGATATCTTAAATTTTTAAGTTTTTCTCCAATATTCATAAATCCCCCAAAAAAGTTGTTGTTTACTTTTACTAAACAAAAAGTTTAGCACCTTTAATAAAATAACAGATATTATTTTATACATCAACACTTTTTTGGGGAAGTTTATTTTTTATTTAATTGAAATATTTTGTTCATCTTGATTTTCTTTTAATTCTTTAATAACTTTATAGCCATCATAACCACTAGCTTCTTTAAATTCTTTATAAATATTATTTTCCTGTGATTTTCCTGGCACTATTTTTTTAAAATTGGCGTATGCTTCTTTTAAGTTCTCTCGATTGGCACTTGATTCGTATGCATCTTCAATTAAATTGAAAAACGTTATAACTTGTAGTATTTCTTCTTGTGACCAATCAACATCGAACGGATAACTATATTCCATTTAAATTCTCCTTTACAAAAAGAGGCTAGGACATAGTTTAATGTGTCCCAGCCTCTGTAGTATATTTATTACATAGTATGGATTGGCGTACCTAATACAACTTCAGCAGCTTCCATAGAAATTTCACCTAATGTTGGGTGAGCATGGATAGTTAATGATACATCTTCAGCAGTCATACCGCTTTCAATAGCTAAACCTAGTTCAGCAATAATATCAGAAGCACCAGTACCTGCTACTTGAGCACCTACTAATAATCCATTTTCTTTTAATGCGATTAGTTTAACAAAACCAGCAGTTTCGTTTAATGCTAATGCACGACCATTTGCAGCAAATGGGAATTTAGCAGCTTTCACTTCAATTCCTGCTTCTTTAGCACTTGCTTCAGTATGACCAACAGTAGCTAATTCTGGTTCAGTGAAACATACAGCTGGAATACCTAAGTAATCTACTGCAGATCTTTCACCTGAAATAGCTTCTGCTGCTACTTTAGCTTCATAACTAGCTTTATGAGCCAATGGAGGTCCCGCAACGATATCACCAATTGCGAAGATGTTCTCGATTGAAGAACGGCTTTGTTCGTCAACTTCAACTAATCCACGATCTGACATTTTTAAGCCTAATTCTTCAAGACCTAATTCATCAGTATTTGGACGACGTCCTACAGTTACTAACACGTAATCAGCTTCGATTTCTTTTGTTTCTCCGCCTGCTTCATAAGTAACTTTAACACCATTATCAGTTTCTTCAGCAGATTTAGCCATTGCTTCTGTAACGATTTCAACGCCTTTAGCTTTTAAGCCTTTTTTAACAATTTGAGTCATTTGTTTTTCAAATCCGCCTAAAATATCTTTAGCGCCTTCAAGAATTGTAACTTCAGAACCAAAGTTAGCATATGCAGTTCCTAGCTCAGATCCAATATATCCGCCACCAACTACTACTAATTTTTTTGGAACTTCTTTAAGTGCTAATGCACCAGTTGAATCGATAACACGTTTACCAAATTTGAAATTAGGAATTTCAATTGGGCGTGAACCAGTTGCAATGATTGCATTTTTAAATGTGTAAGTTTGTGATGCTTTTTCAGTCATAACTTTTAAGTTATTTTCATCTACGAAATACGCTTCACCTTTAGCAACTTCAATTTTGTTACCTTTCATTAATCCAGCAACACCGCCAGTTAATTTTTTAACTACGCCATTTTTGAATTCTTGAACTTTTTCGAAGTTTAATGAAACTTTTTCTGCAATTACACCCATATCTTCTGAATGTTGTGCATTATGGAAACGGTGTGATGCTGATAATAACGCTTTAGATGGAATACAACCAACGTTTAAACAAACGCCACCTAATTCGCCTTTTTCAACGATTGTTACTTTTTGTCCTAATTGCGCTGCACGAATTGCTGCAACATAACCCCCAGGACCTGCTCCAATTACAATAGTATCTGTTTCAATAGGAAAATCTCCAACTACCATTTTTACCCCTCCATTAATAATAATTCTGGATTATTTAATAATCTCTTAATATGGTTCATAGCGTTTTGACCAGTAGCACCATCAATTTGTCTGTGGTCAAAGCTTAGTGATAATGATAATACAGGTGCTGCAATGATTTCGCCATCTTTAACAATAGGTTTTTGAGCAATACGACCAATTCCTAAAATTGCTACTTCAGGATGGTTGATTACTGGTGTAAACCATTGTCCGCCAGCTGAACCAATATTACTAATTGTACAAGTTGCGCCTTTCATTTCGTTAGCTTGTAATTTTCCATCACGAGCTTTTACAGCTAATTCGTTAATTTCATCTGAAATTTCGAACATTGATTTATGATCAGCGTTTTTAACTACAGGAACTAATAATCCACGATCAGTATCTGCAGCTATACCTATATTATAGTAATGTTTATGAACAATTTCACCATTTTCTTCATCAAATTCAGTATTTAAAGCTGGGTACTTTTTAAGTGCTGATACTAATGCTTTAACAACATATGGTAAGAACGTTAATTTGGTACCTTGTTCAGCCGCAACTTCTTTGAATTTTTTACGGTGATCCCATAATTCTTGAACATCAATTTCATCCATTAATGTAACATGAGGTGCAGTATGTTTAGAGTTAACCATTGCTTTCGCAATCGCTTTACGCATAGCTGGTATTTTCTCACGTGTTTCTGGGAATTCTCCTTCAGGAACTTGTGCTGGTTGTACAGCTTTTGTATCTTCAGTTGAAGTTTGTGCTGGTGCTTCTTCTGTTGCTGCTTCTTGTTTAGAACCACCATTTAAGTATGCTTCAACATCTTCTTTTAAGATACGACCATTTTTGCCTGAACCTGATACTGCTTTAATGTTTACATCGTTATCACGTGCGAATTTACGAACTGAAGGCATAGCAATAACACGCTTAGAATCGTCTACTTCTTCAGATTTACTTTCAGAAGATGCTTCTTCTTTAGTTTCTTCTGCTTTAGGCGCTTCTTTTGCTTCTTCTTTAGTTTCTTCTTCTTCATCATGACCTTTAAATTGTAATCCTTCTGCATCAGGTGAATCGATTTTAACGATTGTATCACCAACAACTGATACTGTACCTTCTTCTACCATGACTTCTTCAACTTTACCTGAAACAGGTGATGGAATTTCAACGACAGATTTATCATTTTGTACTTCACATAATACATCGTCTTCTTGAATTTCGTCTCCTGCTTTAACAAACCATTTTACAATTTCACCTTCGTGGATACCTTCACCGATATCTGGCAATTTAAATTCGAATGACACGATTTTTTCCTCCTAAATATTAAATTAGTATTTTAATACACATTAAAATTCTAATGTCTTTTTAGCTTGTGCTACGATGTCTTTTTTGTTTGGTAACCATACACTTTCAGCTTGTGTGAATGGATAGATTGTGTCTGCAGCTGCAACTCTTGCAATTGGCGCTTCTAAAGATAATACTGCTCTTTCAGAAATTTCAGCTACAACATTTGCACCAACACCAGCTTGTTTTTGAGCTTCTTGAACAACAATGACACGATTTGTTTTTTCTACTGATTTAACGATTGTTTCAACATCTAATGGAGATACAGTGATAAGATCAATAACTTCAACTGAATAGCCATCTTTTTCTAAATCTTCTGCTGCTTTTAATGATTCTTGAACCATTGCACCATAAGTAATTATTGTTAAATCTGTACCTTCGCGTTTAACTTTTGCTTTACCGATTTCTACTTCGTAAGCTTCTTCTGGAACTTCTTCACGGAATGAGCGGTAAAGTTTCATGTGTTCTAAATAAACAACTGGGTCATTACTGCGGATTGCTGAGATTAATAAACCTTTAGCATCATATGGGTTTGATGGAATAACAACTTTCAAACCTGGTGATTGTGCCATTAATCCTTCTAAGTTGTCCGCATGTAATTCAGGTGTATGAACCCCACCACCGAATGGCGCACGGATTGTAACTGGTGCAGTTTTTGAGTTACCTGAACGGAAACGATGACGTGCAATTTGTCCAGCTATTGAGTCCATAACTTCAAATACGAAACCAAAGAATTGGATTTCCATGACAGGACGGTAACCTTCAAGCGTTAAACCTAAAGCTAAACCACCAATACCAGATTCTGCAAGTGGCGTGTCAAATACACGATCTTCACCGAATTCTTTTTGTAAACCTTCTGTAGCACGGAAAACTCCGCCGTTTACACCAACGTCTTCACCGAATAAAAGAACATCTTCGTCTCTTTTTAATTCGTTTTGAAGTGCATTGTTAATCGCTTGAATCATTGTCATTTGTGCCATGACTTATTTCGACTCCTTCTCTTTGTAAATTTCATATTGTTCAGCCAAGTTATGAGGCATTTCTTCATACATATTTTCCATTAAATCAGTAACTTTTTGTTTAGGTGTACTATCTGCTTCTTTAATCGCAGCTTTAATTTCTTCTTTTGCTTTTTCCATTACTTCATTTTCTTTATCTTCAGACCATAATTTTTTGGCTTCAAGATATTTTCTGAAACGTACTAATGGATCTTTCTTTTCCCAATCTGAATCTTCATCAGAAGTTCTATAACGAGTTGGGTCGTCACCAGCCATTGTATGTGGACCATAACGATAAGTTAATGTTTCGATTAATGTAGGACCGTCACCATTTACAGCACGATCACGCGCTTCTTTAGTAACTGCATAAACTGCTAAAGCATCCATTCCATCAACTAATACACCAGGAATACCAACTGCAACAGATTTTTGTGCTAACGTTTTAGCTGCTGTTTGCTTGTCACGAGGTGTAGAAATTGCATAATTATTGTTTTGGATAACAAAAATAGCTGGCGCTTTATAAGCAGATGCAAAGTTAATTCCTTCATAGAAATCACCTTGTGAAGAACCACCATCTCCTGTATAAGTGATTGCAACATTTTTCTTACCACGTTTTTTGATACCTAATGCAACTCCAGCAGTTTGGATAAATTGAGCACCGATAATGATTTGTGGACTCAATGCATTTACCCCTTCTGGGAATTGGTTACCAATAAAGTGTCCACGTGAGAATAAGAACGCTTTAGTTAAAGGTAATCCGTGCCAGATTAATTGTGGTACATCACGATAACCTGGTAATACATAGTCTTCTTTTTCTAGTGCATAGTGTGACGCAAGTTGTGACGCTTCTTGTCCCGCTGTAGGAGCATAAAATCCTAAACGCCCTTGTCTATTTAAAGAAATTGAACGTTGATCTAATACACGTGTCCATACCATTCTTTCCATTAATTCAACTAATTCTTCGTCTGATAAGTCTGGTAATAAGTCATTATTTACGACATTGCCTTCTTCATCTAATACTTGAACCATTTCAAATTTAGACTCTATTTCATTTAAAGTCGCTACTGCATCGAATTGGGCTTTTTTTCTCGGAGCCATTCAATTCACCATACCTTTCCCTATATTAAATAATCATTTCTTAATCAGTTTAACACAAAACTGTTTTACTGTTAAATAAAAAATACTAACATTGAAAGAGCCCTTTTATAAAGGGATTTACTCTTGCTGTATTACAACAAAAAAATAACTGTATTAGTATACTTTATTTGTCTAATAAATCCGCAACATCTTTCTTTTCTTTCTGAACTTTTTTAAGTATTTCTTGGTAATCTGTTACTACTTTTTCTACTTTCTTGTTTTGTTCCGAAAGTTCTTTAGAACGTTCATCAGCTTCCTTTTGTGTAGCATTTGGTCTTGATAAATAACCAAACAAATTCTTTTCAGCTTTTAAGACATTTTTATAACCACTGATAACTTTTTCGTGTAATGCATATTTTTTATCTAATGCTGTTTTTAATTCTTTAGCTTCTTTCTTTTGATCTTTATCTTCTATTGCATTAAATTCTTTCTTTGAACTTTTATAAATCTTTTCCGATTCAGCCAAAGCTTTCTCTTCTTTATTAATGATTGCTTCTCTATCATCAATTCCATCTGTTATGTTTTTAGCTTTAGTATTGAAGTCATTTCCTTTTGCTTTATTCAATTCTTGAATCTTTTTAACTTTTTTCATTTCTAAAGATTTCATTTTTTTATTTAAATCCACTATCACACTTTCTTTTTGATTTGCTTTATCTAACTTATTATAGTAAGCCTCAAGCGAATCAGTAGATTGACTACATGCTGTTAATATTATAGAAGTTGTTAATGTTACTGTTAATAATTTCTTGCCAATCATTTGTATTGCCTCCTTACATATTCTATAAACATGTTACTCTGTTTTTTTTATTTACACAATTATTTATAGATGTAAATGTGGCGTGTTTTTGATATATTTTATATGAGGAAGGTGCATTTAAATGATTACAATGGAAAATATAATTCGTGATGGACACGAAACACTTAGAAAAAAAGCAATGGACGTTGAATTACCAATATCTAATGAGGATAAAGAAACTTTAAATGAAATGTTAATTTTCCTAAAGAACTCACAAGATGAACAATTAGCTAAAAAGTACGGTCTTCGCTCTGGTGTTGGTTTAGCAGCACCACAAATCAATGTATCTAAGAAGATGCTTGCAGTTTATATTAGTGATGACGGTAAAGGAAACGCCATTGAATTACAATTAGTTAATCCAAAAATCGTAAGTCATAGCATTCAAAAAGCATACTTGCAAGGTGGCGAAGGTTGTTTAAGCGTGGATGAATCTATTCCAGGTTTAGTTCACCGTAATTTCAAAATAACAATTCAAGCGTACGACATTGAAGGAAATCTCTTCAAAAAAAGATTCAAAGGATATCCAGCTATCGTATTACAACATGAAATCGATCATTTGAATGGTGTTATGTTCTATGATCACATCAATCAAGAAGCACCTTTTGAACCATTACAAGACGCTATTGAAGTTAACTAACATTTTAAATGAAAGTTAGTATTTAAACGCAAAACACCCAATCCATGACGAAACTTTTCATGGATTGGGTGTTTTTAGTTTATAAATATATTATGTTCTCACACTTACATAAATTCATCTCGTCGTTCAATAAAATGAATATTTTGTTCATGTAATGCTTGTTGGATTTTTTCTAGTTCTTCGAGTGTTAACCATTCTGGGTCTTTGTTATGTTTAATATAATGAGGGTCTTGTTTAACATTATTAACTGTTTCATCATAATCAAAAATCATGACGACTTCATTTTGTCTGATATTAAATTCAATGCCTTTGAAATGTTTATCAGTTCTGTTTTTTTCAGCTTTTATTGTTTTGATAATGCGTTCAACTTTATCCATTACATTCACATCCTATTCATTTATCAATCCTAATTTAATACATGCATAGTAAATGCCGTCCTCACTGACATGTTTCGTCTCAAAATCACAAATAGATTTAAGTTCGTCAACAGCATTTCCCATGGCAACACCACATCCAACTTCCGTTATCATCTCAATATCATTTGGCCCATCACCAAAGGCATTTACATCATCCATTTTAAAGCCTAGCTCATGACTTAACTCCTTAATGCCTTCAGCTTTTGAACGATTGTTCGGGACAACATCCCTACTTAATGTGTGCCATCTGTAAAATTTTAATGATTCAAATAAACCATCATATTTATCATCTTCATCTTCTGTATGGAATATAAGCGCTTGATATACAGGATGATGTAAATAAAATGTATTTTGGTATTTAGGGTAATCCATCTTTAATGACCCTAAACTTTCCGAAATATCTTGATTACTTTCAACATTTGCATAAACATCATCTTCTCCAAAGAATACAAGTGGATGATTGTTCTGATGTGCATTTTCTACAATTTGGCTTAATTCTTCTTTATTTAAAGGATATTTCCCTACTACTTTATCGTTGTTAACGACAATCTGACCATTTAAAGAGATAAATGTATGTATATCTGTAGCCTTAATTACTTCTTTAAACATGTATGGTGCTCGTCCAGTTGCAATTGCGACAATATGTCCGGCAGCCTTTAATTTTTCAATTGCTACTAATGTTGATTTAGGTATCTCTTTATTCTCGTCATAGATTGTTCCATCTATATCAAAAAATATTAATTTTGTATCCAACTTTCATCGCCTCCTTTTTTACTATTTTAGTCCATAATCAATATATATGAAAGATTTAGTTAAATATCTTTATTTATATGTGATTATCATGTAAAATGAACTTATTAAAAAGGTATTTATATAAATTGTATAATTACTTTTAAAAATGTACGGGAATCAAATTTCAAAATTGACAAACCCTAGATTGTAACTAGGGCTTTATTTATGTTAATTAACCTAGGAGGATTTATAGATATGGCAATTTTTAAAGTATTTTTTCAACAAGATAAAAGCGAAGTAATAGTACGTGAAAGTACACAAACAAAATATTTCGAAGGACAAACTGAAGAACAAGTTAGACGATTTTTATCAGATCGTAATTATAACATCGAATTTGTCCAAAAATTAGAGGGCGCTCATTTAGAATATGAACAACAATCAGATCACTTTACTGTGGAGACAATTTAATGAAGCCTCTACAAAAAAATGAATTAGGTGTATACGCACTGGGAGGACTCGGTGAAATCGGTAAAAATACGTATGCCCTCGAATATCAAGATGAAATCATTGTAATTGATGCAGGTATTAAATTCCCTGATGATGAATTACTTGGTATCGATTACGTTATTCCTGATTATACTTATCTAATTCAAAACAAACACAAAATCAAAGCGTTATTTATTACCCATGGACACGAAGACCATATTGGTGGCGTTCCATACTTATTAAAGCAAATTAATGTCCCAGTTTATAGTGGACCATTAGCATTAGGTTTAATTAGAAATAAGTTAGAAGAACACCATTTATTAAAAACTGCACAACTAATTGAAATTAACGAAGAATCAGTGTTCGAATTTAAACACTTTAAAATTTCATTCTATTTAACAACACATAGTATACCTGAAGCATATGGTATTATTGCAGACACGCCTGAAGGTAAAGTCGTTCATACTGGTGACTTTAAATTCGACTTCACACCTGTTGGGGAACCAGCTAATATAGCTAAGATGGCACAACTAGGCGAAGAAGGCGTTCTTTGTTTATTATCAGATTCAACAAATTCAGAAATACCTAACTTTACACTTAGTGAAAAAGAAGTAGGACAAAATGTCGACGAAATCTTCCGTAAGTGTACCGGTAGAATTATATTTGCTACATTCGCATCAAATATATATCGTGTTCAACAAGCAGTTGAAGCAGCCGTTAAATATAATAGAAAAATAGTCGTATTTGGTCGTTCAATGGAAAACAATATTAAGATTGGTACAGAATTAGGTTATATTAAAGTACCACCTGAAACATTCGTTGAACCAAATAAGATTAATTCAGTTCCTAAACATGAATTATTAATATTATGTACAGGTTCACAAGGTGAGCCAATGGCAGCATTATCTCGTATCGCTAATGGTACACATAGACAAATCAGTATTATACCTGAAGATACGGTTGTATTTAGTTCATCACCTATTCCAGGTAATACGAAAAGTGTAAACAGAACAATTAATTCACTTTATAAAGCTGGAGCTGATGTCATACATGGTAAATTATCTAATATCCATACATCAGGACACGGTTCACAAGACGAACAAAAATTAATGTTACGACTTATGAAACCTAAATATTTCATGCCGATACACGGCGAATACAGAATGCTTAAGAAACATAGTGAAACAGCAATAAACTGTGGCGTAGATCCAGACAATATCTTCGTTTATGAAATTGGAGATGTTCTTGCGTTAACTAAAGATTCTGCAAGACACGCAGGACGTATACCATCTGGTTCAGTATTTGTAGATGGTAGCGGTATTGGTGATATCGGTAACGTTGTTATTAAAGATCGTAAAGTACTATCAGAAGAAGGCCTTGTAATCGTAGTTGTGAGTATCGATTTCAAAACAAAACAACTACTTTCAGGTCCAGATATTATATCTCGTGGTTTTGTTTATATGAGAGAATCAGGACATTTAATTTACGACGCACAAAGATTAATCAAGAAAGCAGTCATCGAAAAATTAAACAATAACGATAAAGTTGAATGGCATCATGTTAAGTCAACAATTACTGAAGCACTTCAACCTTACTTATATGAAAAAACAGCACGTAAACCAATGATATTACCAATTATTATGAAAATTAAATAATTGAAGTATTAAAGAAGCTGCGACATAAATGTCGTAGCTTCTTTAATTATGAAGTGAATAAGATAATACTGACTTGTTTGATGATAATGGTATAGAGGCGTGCTATTTTGCTAGACTAGTGAATCTTGCTACTTAGAGGTTGAAGTAACAAATAGCGCGTGAAAAAATCATATGATATTATAAAAAAATAAGCATTTCACTATAAAACTAAAATCAGTTAAGTGAGATGCTTATTTATTTTGATTTATGTCGTAATATGTTTATTCATTTACTAATTTCTTTTCAAAACGATTTAAATCATTGTCGTGACCAATCACAATTAATATATCATTATATTCAATATTTTCATTTGGATCTGGTGCTACAATAATATCCTTACCTCGTTTAACCGCAATAATATTGATACCAAAATTAGCTCGTACATCTAACTCTAATATAGAGCTTCCAGCAAGTCTTTCCCCTGCTTTAATTTCAACGATTGAATACTCATCAGAAAGTTCAAGATAATCTAATACAGAAGCACTTGCTACATTATGAGCAATTCTTCTACCCATATCTCTTTCTGGATGAACAACTGTATCTGCACCAATTTTGTTAAGTATTTTCGCATGGTAATCATTTTGGGCTTTCGCTGTTACTTTCTTAACACCTAACTCTTTTAAAATCAAAGTAGTAAGTGTACTTGCCTGGATATTTTCACCTATGGCAACAATAACATGATCAAAATTACGAATACCTAAACTTTTCATTACTGCTTCATCTGTCGTATCAGCAATTACAGCATGTGTGGCAATATCACTAAATTCATTCACTCTTGCCTCATCAGCATCAATGGCCATTACATCCATATCCAAAGCGTTTAATTCTCTTACAATACTGCCTCCGAATCGACCTAAGCCAATTACTACAAATTCCTTACTCATGATAAGCCTCCAGACTATTGTTTAAAATTATTTTTTACCTTTCACATAATCTGCATCAAAGATAAATAATCTCAATAACAATATTAGCGATGGTACTAATAAAAGTAAACCTAAAATAAATACAATGACTAACATTAATGCCATTTGCTCATTTACTACTGCTTTATTGATATCTATATAAGGATATAAAATATATGGCATCTTACTTATTCCGTATCCAAAGAATGCTGTTCCAAATTGAAGTAACATCATGATGAATGCCAGCCCGTGCGCTCTTCTTAAATAAATTAAAGTAACTGCTATAATAAAGAATGTCGTACTAAGTCCAAATAACCACCAAAAGTGTGTAATAGCATTATTGAAATGCGTTTCATTATGTTGTCTAAGTGATAAGAAAACAAATTGGCATATGATAATCATTGGGATTGCCCAAATTAAGAACCATTGTCTTAATAATTTGTATGCTTCATTATCTTTAGCTTTATTCGCATAATAAGTTAAAAATCCTGAAGATATATATAGTACCGATACTATTGCTAAAAATACGACTGCCCAGGCGTAAGGACTTAACAATAAATCCAACCATTCTAAATGTACGCCATGCTTGTCTTCTTTAATAAATCCACCTTCAGCTATCGTTAAAATCGTAGATAAAGATGCTGGAATTAATAAACCTGTAGCACCATATAAGAACAACCAAGATAATTTACCTTCTTGACCATAATTTTCGAATGCATAAAAGCTACCGCGAATCGTTAATAATATCAAAGCGACACTACCAGGAATTAATAATGTTGATCCGAAATAATATGCAGAGTCTGGAAAGAATCCGACTATACCAACAAAGAAGAATACAAAGAATACGTTGGTCACTTCCCAAACTGGATTTAAATATCTTGAAATTAAATTATTAATAATATGATCTTGCTTCGTTAATTTCGCGTGAAAAGCAAAGAACCCTGCGCCAAAATCAATAGCACCTATGATAATATAACCATACAAGAAGAGCCAAAGTACAGTGACACCTATATGTTGATAATCCATTATACTTCACCCTTTCTTTCTATAATTTTATTAACATCATCGGTTGCTTTACTATGACTAAACATTCTAATCAATACATAGCTTGATGAAATACCTAATACTAAATACAGAATTGCAAAAGCGATAAATACTAATGATAAACCATCTGCATTCGTTGCTGCATCTGCTACTTTTAAATAGCCTCTTAGAATCCATGGTTGTCTACCCATTTCTGCTAAGAACCAACCAAACTCGATAGCTAACATAGCAAGTGGACCTGTTAATACCGCTAAATATAATAACGGTTTATTATATTGAGACCATTTCTTTGTCCATTTTAATACAACAAAAATCGCAGATACGATGAAACAATATACACCAAAGAATACCATAAGATCAAAGAAATAATGAATAATTAATGGTGGTGTTTCATCCTTCTTAAATTCGTTTAATCCTTTAACTTCAGTATTAAAATTATTATCTGACAAGAAACTTAACGCGCCAGGTATTTTAATTGCACCTTTGACCTCTTGATTTTTTTCATCAACATAGCCAAATAAAACTAAATCTGCTTTTGACTCACTTTCAAAATGCCACTCCATTGCTGCTAATTTTTCAGGTTGTTCTTGATGTAAAAATTTAGCAGACATATCTCCAGCTAACATTGCTAACAAACTAGCAATTAATCCGACTGTCATTGTTAACTTCAATGCTTTTTTATGATATTCTCTATCATCATTAAATTTATTTTTAATGAGTCGATATGCTGCAATACTTGCTAATATAAATGCTGCTGTCATAAAAGCAGTTGCTACAACATGGAAAGACCTTACTGCAAATGATGCATTAAACATCGCTGCAATTGGATCAATATTCATTAATTTCCCTTTAATAAAGTCAAATCCATTCGGTGTATTCATAAATGAATTCACTGATGTTATAAAGAACGCTGAGAATGTTCCTCCGATAATAACTGGTAATGTAATTAAAAAGTGTGTCCATTTCCCTTTAAATCTATCCCATGTATATAAATATATACTTAAGAAAATTGCTTCGAAGAAAAATGCAAATGTTTCCATAAATAATGGCAATGCAATAACTTGACCACCTAATTGCATAAATGATGGCCATAAAAGAGAAAGCTGTAAACCTATAATTGTTCCCGTTACAACCCCTACTGCTACTGTAATTGTATATCCTTTAGACCATCTCTTCGCCATAGCAATATACATTGGATTATTCTTTTTAATACCTATGAATTCTGCTATTGCAAACATCAATGGTATACCCACACCAATTGTTGCAAAAATGATGTGAAAACCTAAAGTCATAGCAGTAAGTAAACGACTTACAACTACTGCATCCATAATATTCCTCCATTCAATGTTTGTGATTTACATCACATTTGTATAACATTATACATCAATCCAAACATTTTTAAAATATATTAAATTCTTAATTGATGACAAATTAATGGCAAATTGATCTATAAAGATTGAAGATAAGATAAATACAGTATATTATGTCTATATAAAGTTGAGGTGAAAAAGATGAATCAAGTCACTATTTATACACAAGATCAATGTCCTCCGTGTCAATTTGTTAAACAATATTTTACGAATCATAATATAGACTTCACTGAAAAAAATATAAAAAACAAACAATTTAAAAACGAATTAATAGATTTAGATAGCTTCTCTACGCCTACTATCATTATCAATGACAATATTTATTATCAAGTAGATATTGAATCTTTCAATATAGCGTTAGGAATTTCATTATGAAAATAAATTTTCCGAATTCAAATATAAAAACGAAAGAAATTTCATTTAATACAAATCTCCAACATGATATTAAAATTGTACACATAACGGATACTCATATTGGATACCACTTTGATTTAGAAGATTTACATCAACTTGTATTATCTATTAATGCGTTAAAACCAGATATTGTATGTTTTACTGGTGATTGCTTTGATAATATTAAATTATTAAATTTTAATCCTAAGCTCATCATACCATTATTAAAAACTATTTATTCTAAGTATGGTAAATACTTTGTTCCTGGTAATCATGATTATGGGTCAAATAGCATTTCAGAAGTACTAAATATCATAACCCAATCTGGATTCAACGTATTATTAAATAAACACCATTATATTCAAACACATGGTGGTAATATTCTAATTCAAGGTATAGATGATGCATGTTTTGGACAACCAAGCTACAATGCTTCATTTAAGCATGATGAAATAACACCAGACTTTAGTTTATGTTTGATGCATGAACCAGATAATGTTAAGTTATTAAACCCTAACATTAATCTAGTTCTCTCTGGCCATACACATGGAGGTCAAGTTCGTCTCCCAAAATATGGTGCAATTTACACTCCAGATTTCGGAAAAATATATAAACAAGGATTATATCAAATAAGAAGATATCAATATTTATACGTCAATTTTGGTATAGGAATGACTAGACTTCCTATACGATTATTTTGCCAACCAGAAATTGCCCTTTTTCATCTTAAGGCAAACGCATATTCCACATAAAAAAGCTCACATTATTAGGACAATCCTAGTAATGTGAGCTTTTATTTCAGCATGAAATATATTCAAACTTAGTTAAGTTATTTCATTATATGTGGTTAACTAATTCTATAACTTCTTCAGATGTCGCACAATTGATTGCACGTCCAGCCAATTCTTGCATTTCTTTTTGGTCTAATTGTTTGATTTGTTTTCTTGCTTTAAGAATACTAGTTGCACTCATAGAAAATTCATCTAACCCTAATCCAAGTAATAATGGAATAGCAGTACTGTCTCCGGCCATTTCTCCACACATACCAGTCCATTTACCTTCTTTATGAGAAGCTTCAATTACTTGTTTAACTAATCGAAGAATCGCTGGGTTATATGGTTGGTATAAATAAGAAACACGCTCAGACATACGGTCTGCAGCCATTGTATATTGAATTAAGTCATTTGTTCCAATACTAAAGAAGTCAACTTCTTTAGCAAAAATATCTGCAAGTGCTGCAGTTGCAGGAATTTCAACCATGATACCAACTTCGATATCATCATCTACTTTCACACCTTCAGATACTAGTTTTTCTTTCTCTTCTAAAAGAATCGCTTTAGCATCTCTGAACTCTTGAATCGTAGCGATCATTGGGAACATGATGTTCAGCCTACCATGCTCAGAAGCACGTAAAAGTGCTCTTAATTGTGTTCTAAAGATATCTTGTTGATCTAAACATAAACGTATCGCTCTATACCCTAAGAATGGGTTCATCTCTTTAGGTAAGTTCAAGTAAGATAATTCTTTATCTCCACCTATGTCTAAAGTACGAACAACAACACGTTTACCGTTCATCTCTTTAAGAACTTTACTATATGCTTCAAATTGCTCTTCTTCTGAAGGCATATTATCTCTACCCATATATAAAAATTCTGTACGATATAATCCAATACCTTCTGCGCCATTGTTCTTAACACCTTCTAAGTCGTTAGGTGTTCCAATATTCGCAGCAAGTTCTATGTGGACGCCATCTTTTGAGACTGATTCATCGTTTACAAGTTTAGCTAATTCTTCCCTTTCAGCTAAGAAGTCTTTTTGCTTTTGCTCATATGCTAATACTTCATCATCAGTTGGGTTAATTATGACATCACCAGTTAGTCCGTCAATTATGATACTATCCCCGTGTTTAACACGTACTGTAACATCTTTAGTACCAACAACTGCTGGTATTTCTAATGAGCGACTCATAATTGCAGAATGTGAAGTTCTACCGCCAATATTTGTAGCAAAACCTTTAACAAATTCTTTGTTTAACTGCGCTGTATCAGAAGGTGTTAAATCTTCCCCGACAATAACAACACTTTCGTTAATCATACTTGGATTAGGCAATTCTACATCTAAGATATGTGCCAATATACGTTTAGAAACGTCGCGAATATCTGCTGCACGTTCTTTCATATATTCATTATCCATATTTTCAAAGATTGTAATAAAGTTAGTAGATACTTCATTTAATGCTGTTGGTGCATTCACTTTATTGTTACGAATATTCTCTTCAATTGGATTAAGTAACTCTGGATCTTCTAACACAAGTAAATGTGCATCAAAAATCGCAGCTTTATCTGGTCCAAGTTGCTTTTCAGCATTATTACGAATTTGAGTAAGTTCGACTTTAGATTGGTTCACTGCAGCTTTAAACTTTTCAACTTCACCATCTACATCGCTGATATTTTCACTAGAATAAGATAAATCTGGTTCAACTAACAAGTATGCTTTACTGATAGCTACGCCATCAGAAGCAGCGATACCTTTTAATAATTCTGACATTATTTAGTTAATCCTTCTTTAGATAATACTTCAGTAATAGCAGCAATCGCTTCTTTCTCGTCACTACCCTCAGCGTAGATAGTAATTTCAGCGTCTTTACCAACACCTAAGCTCATTACACCCATTATTGATTTCAAGTTGACTTTTTTAGCGTTATATTCTAATTGAACGTCTGAGTCAAATTTTGAAGCTGTTTGTACTAACATTGTTGCTGGTCTTGCATGAATACCCGTTTCATCAATAATTACGTAAGAATTTTGTTCCATTTTTATTATCTCCTTTTGATTCCTATATTTAAAATGTATAAAATCAAATTTTATCTATACGTTTAAATAGTATCAAAAAAATAGATAAAATTCAATAAAATTACATAACTATGCATTTATTTGTTGTATATATAACTATTCTGAAAGCTTTGTATACTCAACAGCAATTTGAGTACCTATTTTTGCATTATGTTCCACTAGTTTAATGTTTGTTTCTAAAGATTTTCCGCCAGTTTGTTTTACGATTTCACCTAATAAGAATGGCGTTGAATCTTTACCATGAATACCTTCTTCTTCGGCTTTTTGAACTGCTTTATCTATTATTGCATTAATATATGATGGTTCTAATTGATCTGTTTCAGGTACTGGATTCGCAATGACAATACCTGAATCTAATCCTAAATCCCATTGTACTTCAGCTAGTTTCGCAATAGTTTTTACATCATCGATTCTTGTATTTAGTTTCAAACCACTTTCTCTCGTGAAGAATGCTGGTAATTCATCTGTTTTGTAACCTACAACAGGAACACCTTTCGTTTCTAAGTACTCTAACGTCTTATCTAAATCTAAAATTGATTTCGCACCAGCACAAATAACAGCTACTTTTGTTTTAGATAATTCATCTAAATCTGCTGAAATATCCATAGTATGTTCAGCACCTTTATGAACACCACCAATTCCACCTGTCACAAAGAATTGAATGTCTGCTAATTGTGCACATATCATAGTTGAAGCAACAGTCGTTGCACCAATTCGTTTCGTCGCAAGAATTTCTGCTATATCTCTTCTTGAAACTTTCGCAACATCCTCAGCACTTGCTAATAATTCTAATTCTTCCTCATTTAAACCTACTTTAATTTCTCCATCAATAATCGCAATTGTTGCTGGTACGCCACCGTTATCTCTTACAATTTGTTCTACTTTTTTGGCCATTTCAACATTTTGTGGGTATGGCATACCATGTGAAATAATAGTTGATTCTAAAGCGACTACCGCTTTTCCTTCACGTTTTGCTTGCTCTACTTCTTTCGAAAATTGAATATATTTTTTCATTATAATTCCTCCATGTCTTTTATTAATTGTTTTTCATGTAAATCTTGTCTTACGGTAAATGGTGTTTGTATCGTCTTTGAAGCATTTGCATTCGCAAATTTAATAATCTTATCAATGTCGTATGATTTTAACCATCCATATACGAGTGCTGATGAAAATGCATCACCCGCACCTGTCACATCTGTTACTTCTTTAACAGGTGTAACATCGAAAACTTTGCTTCCCATCTCACCTACATAATAAATATTCTCTTTACCAGTCGTAACGATAATATTCTTTACGCCTAATGAATAAATTTCATTCATATAGTCAGTTAGTTGGTCATTGTTCTCAGCATTTTTTCCAACAAATGCTTCAACTTCATCTTTATTTAAAATTAACCAATCAACAGCGTGTAAATTATGAGGCATGCGATTCATTTTCGGTCCTGAAACAGCAATTAATACGAGTTTAATATGTTTCTTTTCAGCGTAAGCACATAAAAATTCAAGCGTTTCTCTCGGACAATTCAAATCAGCAATGATACATTGGGCTTTGTTTAATAAATATGTGTTTTTAATCATAAATTCTGGCGTGATTTTATCATATACAGACATATCTGCCAGACCTAATGTCATATTACCTTCTTGATCAAGTAACGCTGTATAGCTACCTGTAGATTCGTTTGATATTTTCTCAACATAATCCACGTTCATAAACGGTCTTGATAAGTCAGCAATATGCTGCCATTCTGCATCATTGCCTGATGTCGTTAATAGCAGTACATCTTCACCGATTCTACCCAAGTTTTCTGCTACATTCCTTGCAACGCCGCCTATAGAAGATTCTGATGTTACTGGATTTGATGTCCCATTTATAAGTTGATTACTTATATGAAACTTTCGATCAATATTAGCGCCTCCAATACATACAATCGGGCTTTGTTCATTTAATACGTACGCTTTCCCTTGTACATATTCTTTCTTTACAAGTCCAGAAATCAAATTGGCTACTGCTGGTCTTGATAATCCAACACTTTCAGAAAGTTCTTGTTGAGATATGAAAGGATTTTCTTTAATTAATTTGAGTATTAGCTTTTCATTTTCATTCAATACGTTCACCTCTCAAACATTTGTTTATTTTCCAAACTTTTGTTCATATTTTGATTATAAAACGCTTTCATTATAATTGCAAATTTAACCTAAAGTTACGAATCATAATTTAGGAATACAAAAAAGTCTGGGACATCATGAATAAGTCCCAGACTTTTGTTTTATTGGCAGTAGATGACTGAATTGAAAATACGCTTTATATCAAGCTGTTTTCAATTCTAGTCATCCTTGCCGGGGTGGGACAACGAAATCTTTTTTGATAAAATGAGATTTCTGTCCCGCTCCCTTTTCGTAAATATTATTTATAAATTTTCTAGGACATTTTCACATTTTTGAATGTGATCGTCTCCCATTTTCTTCATTAAATAGTAACTAATTGAACCAGCTACTGCTTGCCCAACGATTGGTACCCATCTTGATTGTTTAGCCGCTTCTCTCTTAACTATAGATTTAAAGAAAACTTTCACCATAGCATTTGAAACTTTTTGACCGATAAATTGGCTACCCTTCATCGCTGCTGATGCTAAAACTTTTTGTTTTAAGTCATCTTGCATATTGTTAACTTGTTTATGACTTAATCCATAAATTTTATTGATATCTTCGATAATATCTCCCATCAATTTAATATCCATACCTACTCCAAGACCTGGAATTGGTACAACATTAGCTGCAGTTGACATTAAAGATTTTTTTCTTACAATCTCTTGCGCTCTTTTTCTTCGCTCAAGTATTTCTTCTTGTGTTACAGGCAATTCAGAACGTTTTTTAATTTCTTCAATTCCGAATGCTTTGCTTCCTGCTTTAGTTGTTAATTTATTAAAAATACTCATAATATTAGTCTCCTCACATATCATTAATATTCATTTTAATGAATGTTATTATATACCCTCTAAAAGTAAATTTTAACCATTTATTTGAACAAAAACAACTTTTAAATACTTACTTGGCTTGTAATGTGGATTGCTCTTAAAATCTTTAGGTAAGCCCATTACATCTGTAATTGTATAATCTAAATTCATTGAATCTAACGTATGATTAATCATTTTTTTGAATGCTTTTTGAGGAAAAGCACTTGAATTTGTACTTAAAACAAGATGACCATTTTCATTTAATATATCAACTGCACCTTCAATTAACTCATGGTAATTTTTTTGAACGCTGAATGTTTTTTTCTTATTTCGAGCAAAGCTTGGTGGATCAATAACGACAACATCATAAGTTAATCCATGTCTATATGCATATTTGAAATAATCAAATACATCCATAATGAAAATGTGATTGTTTTCTAGATCCATTTCGTTTAATCCAAAGTTATCTTCAGTTAATGCTCTTGCTCTATTTGCTAAATCTACACTAGTTGTTGAACGTGCATTCATACTTGTTGCAACTGAAAATGCACCAGTATAACTAAATAAATTTAGAATATCTTTATCTTCACTATATTGATCTCTTAATTTTTTTCGTACATCTTTTTGATCAAGGAAAATACCAGTCATAGGACCGTCATCTAAATTGATATTGTAAAACAAATTATTTTCTTCAATTACATATGGAAATTCAGGTGCTTCTCCAGCAACAAAGTCAGAAGTCGTTTCCATTCCTTTAAATCTTTTCTTCTCAAATATAGATTTATATTCGAATGTCTCTTTAATGGCCGGTAAAATTCTATCTTTCAGTCTGTATATACCGACTGAATACCATTGAATAAGCAAATGACCATCATAATTATCTATCGTTAAACCTCCAATACCATCTCCTTCAGCATTGAAAAGTCTATACGCATTTATTCCATTGACGTTCTCATAGTAAGTTCTTTCCTCTTTAGCGTTCTCAAATAAGTTTACAAAAAATTTATGTTCTATCTTTTCAGTTGAATCTAGTGATAGCACCCATCCGATACCTTTATTTTGTTCACCATAATAAGCTGTTGCTATAAAATTCTTTCCTTCATCTACTAACGCGATAAGTTCGCCTTCATCCATATTAGGCATTTCAAATGCATCTTCTTTTTCAATAAGAGGATATCCTCTTAAGTATTTTTCTTCTTTGCCTCTTTTGAGCATAATTTGTTTCATTTTATTTGGCCATCCTTTCGAAATATCTTACACATTATACCGTATAATCGTCGAGAAACCAAAAAAACAGAGTATCCCCCTTTAGAATACCCTGTTAACCGTATTGTATTAACCAAAAATTTCCCCCAGAAAGTTTTGATCCCCTTTTATGTAAACGCTTACTATGGATAGTATAAATGATAAATTATTTAGGTGCAATACTTTTTCAATAAAAATTATGAAAAATTTCACTATAAATTTAATAAGTGCTTATAATTTATTGGTTATACTTACATAAAAAATAAATAAAATCTCTTAACTTGTTAAATAACAACTCACAAGT